>JBMOMW010000057.1:0-68363 GCA_049325255.1 Pseudomonadota bacterium
CCCGGACTTGATCCGGGGTCCAGGGACAAAAACACAGGCTTTCCCTTGTAACCCTGGACCCCGGGACAAGCCCGGGGTGACAGACTGGGGGCAGGGTGTGCCTCAACCTGAGTGCGGTACGCGCTAGGGGGTCGCCGGAGCAGAGGCCGGCCGCAGCTCCAGCGTAGCATCGATGAATTCGAGAATATCGAAAATATTGTCGATCTTGCCGCCCAGAATCGAAATTAAACCAGGCATTTCCTGATCCCGATGAAAATATATCGGCCGCGCGTCATCAATTTGCGTCTTTGTGACGAGGGTCTTGATATCGAACAATGTGTCCACGATTTTCGCATTCGCCAGCGCTGGCAGATATCGTTGGGCGTCCCGGATCATCCAGGCGACCCGGGATCTGCCCGCGCGACCGCCGCCACTTTCCAGATATTCCGAAAGAATCTCCAGCGGATTGTGAGGCTTGCGCATATCCTGCATGGCTTCGCCCTCGGTCCATGCCAGATGATGGGTGTAACGCACATGCGTTAGCGAATGCAGTTTTCGGGCGGGGAACGGCAATATCGAAAAAAACGCCCCATCCATGAGCGTGACGCCAAGGTTCACCAGTGATTCGGGCGGTTCAAACAGCGCGATCTCGGCAATTTGATGGCGAAGGGAGGGGCGTTGCGCGGCTTCACGGCCATCGATATGGTTGAGCGCGGCATATGTGCAATTGAATACCCAGTCTGCCTCCGCGATGTCGCCGTCCGTTGTTCGCACGATCAGTTCCTGACCTGGCGGCCCGGTTGGTTCGACCGCAGCGATGGCTGCATTCATATGTATATTTACGCCGAGTGCGGCGATTCGCGATATCAAGCCATCGCGCAGGACTGTCGCATCGAAGGTGGGTTCCTCGACCTCGTAAACGGCCTGCACAAGTTGGGGTGAAAATAGCGCGCGGTCGTCCTTTCGCGCGGGTTTAAGTGGAATGCCAACCGCCTGGCAAAAGCGCTGGAAGTGCTGCGCACTGACTTTTGAGTCAGAGCGTGAAATGGCGTAAATGGCGCGAAAATCCTCCTGCACCGCAGCGGCGTATATATCGCGAAATACGGGCAGGTTGGCGCGGCTTCGTATCGCCGTCTGAAAACTGCGCGGATAATGATAGCCGTTGTGCAACCGCGCCTGGTTGACGAATGACGCACGGGTCATCAACTCCCGCTCCCGCTCGAAGAGGGTGACCCGCCAGCCTTTCTCCGCAAGATGCACGGCAATGGAGCAACCATAAAACCCGCCACCGGCGATAATTGCTGTGCGTGGGGACTTCATTGTGCGCGGACGTTGGCAATACGCAACAGAACAAATCGGTCGCTGCCGGTAATGCGTGTCACACCCGGCGGTAGCGCCAGGGGTTGCAGGCGGTCACTGCCAACAACCAGCAAATACGGCGCGCCAATATCCGGCCAATCGCCTGCACGCAGATGACCGGTGATTTGCGCGAGCAATGTATCAAGTGCGTTGCGATCCGGCAATTTGATCGGGTTGTCATCCTGGAAAGCCTTGATGCCGGCATAGTCTGGCGAGACGATCAGCGGTTGCTTGGCCGGGTCGGCAAAGGTCATGGGAACGAAGATCGGCCCGCCCAATACGGCATATGAGGCAACATGTTTCAATGGCGGCCGCCATGCCGCGCGACGTTCCGCTGTGTCGGTAAATAAATTTGGATAGGGCTCCGCGGTTGCCGCAAACAGCGTTGCGCCAGGCTCAATCGCCCTTAGGGCCTGTATGACCGGCGTGATTTCTTTTTCATCGCCAGACCAAACCGATATGAAGGCCGCCGTGCGGACAAGCGTTAATGCGCAGGCGGCAAAAATAACCGCCCGTCCGGCGCGATGATCGCTATTTTCACGCAGATCGAAAGTAACCAGGAGCAACATGGCCAGTACCGGTCCCAATCTTGAATCAACGAAATGTGATCCCATCAGGGAGCCGGGCAATATCATGAATGCTGCCGATAACATAATCGCGGCAAAGGCGAGCGGCTTCGAGATAGTCAGACGTGCGGTAAATACAAGCCAGCCGCCAAGGCCGATCAGCACAACCGCAGTAAACACATCAAGCCACAAGATGCCGCTTGATAGGCTGAACAGGAAGGACCAGGGTTTTGCACCGAGCCATGACGAATATCCAAATCCCTGTCCGGAGACGCCCGCAGCAGGCGAAAGGAAGGAAAACAGGGCTATTGCCAGGATGAATGGCGCCGCCGCGCAGCAAAGATCAGCCAATATCCGCCATACCCTGGCGCTGCGCCATCGTGACATGGCGCCGTAAATTTCGAGACTTCCGGCAATCACTGCGAAAATGCCGAATGCCTCCATGTGACAATATATGAGAACAATCGCGCAAAGGAAGCCAACAACAAGGCGAAGGGCGTCCGGTTTCAAAACCATCCAGATCGCCGCTGCAATAAAGGCAAGCCCAGCCCCGAATAGATAATTGAAGAAGCCGAACGCAAATATGCCATTGTGCAGGAATGCGATGGTTAACAGTGGCCATGGTGAAAATCGGCCGTGGGCGGAGCGATGCAATAGAATCGGGCCTATCAGCATCACCAGCAGCGTGAGAGCGACAAAAACCCGCGCCGCCAGCTCCGGAGGAATCACCTGGGCCAGCAATAGCGCGACCGTGTCCATCGCGAGGTTGGGCAGCAGAAAACTTCCAAGGTCATAGAACCGGTCGAATATGGGATTGTCCAACTGGCTAAGAATAACGATCCGGGCCATGTGAAAAGGATAGTCATTGCTGGGCAGGAAGCGCACCAGAATAACCGGCAATATTGCACATAGCGCGATAAGGCCCGCTATCCAGAAGACGGGATGCGCCGGGCAATGTGGCGCAGAAGTGCTTCTAAGCGCACCGTTGCTCATCGTTTGCCGCTTGTCGCGGCCAACGCGCACAGCCATGCCTCTGTGGCGGACAGAACCCAGCCGTCAACCCAAACGGTATATTCACCGGCAAAATCGCTCTGGATCCGTTCGGTGATTCTCCGCCGCAACGCCTGAGGCTGAAGCCTGGTCACCGTCGCGGGGTCAAGCTCAAGCCTGGCAAGCAGGAGGCTGACAAGGTATCCCTGGTTACGCAATTTAGGCTCCCCCTGAAGAACTTTCCGGCCCACGATTCTTGACGATCCCGGCCGATGCAACAGCGATAATAATGCCTTCTCCACGCCTGGCGCCGGTTCTCGACGGTATAATGCCGGGCCAGTGAACGTCAATGCTGCGCCGAGAGCGGCGGCGCCTGCAATGACCGCCCGCCGCCCGATATTTGCGGGATGTGCCGGAATATCTGTAGACCGGCTCATGCAAGCACATCCCGGAGATGGTCTGACAGGCGCAGCGCCAACGCGACGATCGTCAAGGTCGGGTTGGCGTATCCCGCAGTGGCGAAAACTGCGCCGCCCGCGATGAACAAATTTTCTACACTGTGGACGCGGCAATCCGCATCGACGACGCCCCTGCGGGGGTCGCTGGCCATTCGCGCGGCGCCCAAATGATGGCGGCTGCCAATCATATCCGATGGCCATTCGGCGCCGCTGTCCAGGTTGAGCCTGATGCGTGTGCGCCCGAGCCCGATGCGCGCGAATTCGCTGGCCGCAAGCGCCATCGCCCGCCGGGCCGTCCGGCGTTCAATTTCGGTGAAACGCCAGTCAAGCGCGACGCGCCGCTGGCCAAATGCGTCAAGGTCCTGGCCAAGACTAACCCGGCTATCCGGGTTAGGTTGCTGCTCGAAATTCAAATCTATATTTGCGCCCTTGACAGGCTTGGCCTTTCCCCCGGGCACGGAGAAAAGCCCTGATTTAGACCCGGATATTGTCCTGTAGGCATTATCCACAAGAATATCAAAGTCGGAGACGATATTACCGATATGATCCGAAAGGCCGCCGGCAATCTCGCCCCGCTTCAGTCCTTGCACAATTGCGCGTACGGAGTCGCCGCCAAGGTTCGAGGTTGTGGAAGGTTGCAGCCAAAGGCGAAATCCGCCGATGCCGTCGCGCTGCATCAATGTCCTGCTGGGACTGAGCACCCCAAATACCCGTGTTCCGGCCAGCGCATTTTCATCAAAATACAGCGGCAGGTCCTGGCCTTCGGTTGTGAACTGAAGATAAGCGCTGTTTTCGATCCAGGGATGGTCCATGAAATACCGGCCAACGAGATCGAATTCGTTACCGGCCCCAGTTGCGTGAATTTTATCGGAGAGGAGAAGAAGCCGCGCCGTTTCAATGCCGCCAACAGCCAGCACCGTGGCGCGGCCCGATACCGTGAACGAATTGCCGGCTAATGTCGCCGCGCGAACACTGCCAACATGCTTTCGTTCGCTGCCTGCATCCGCTTCTTCCGGCGGCAATAATTCAAGCACCGTCGCACCCAGTATAACCTTTATATTGGGGGCCTTTTGCAGCTCCGGGCCGTATACCTCGGCGAAACGGGTGGGAGGGCTAATTTGAAACATGGCCGTGCGAAGTTTTTCCGGATCAACGGGGAACGCGCGCAGTGTGCTGCCGCCAGGCTGACCAAGCCAGAACAATGGATCGTCGAACGAATAAGGCCCCAATTGACAGACCGCCATGGCTTTCTGATAATAGGGGTCAAGGTCTGCGCGGCTGATTGGCCAACCGCTTTCGGGCCAGTCGGGGCGCGTCTCGAAATCCCAGGGGTCCAGGGGGCGGCACCAGCCAGCCCAATGGTTGGTCGTGCCGCCAAAATAGCGAAGACGGCTTCTGTCGAGAGGTTCCGTGCCGATCCCTGTGACTGCCCCCTTATACAATGCCTGAATGGCGTCGTCCGGATCCTCTCCACCGCTTTCGAGCAGGATAACCCGATGCGCCGTACCGGCAAACTGCCGCGCAATCGAAATGCCGGCGGCGCCCGCGCCAATGATCAGGAGGTCCGCGTCAATATGACTTCCGCTTTCGATTTTGCCGGCGGGAAGCATCATATTTGAAATTCCATATCGACCTTGTTCGAATGAACAAGACCCTATTTCCTGCGTGTTCAATTATAAAGAGAAAATTATTTCGTCCGCCAAACCCTGACGGCCCGGCGTTGAAAGAGCGCGTCAACATTCCTTTCATAACTGAATTTTTGAACGGTCCGTCCGGTATTAAGTAGGCCTATCAGCATAAGAAACCAATAGGTCTGTGGTGCTGAAGAGATAAAGCGTAAGCGCGCCGAATGCCGCTTTGCGCCGCTGGGTGGTGTATTCCCTCGTCAACAGGACGTGCGTATATGACAGCCGCGTTTGCCCATAGGTCACGGCCGCGCCCAGTTGCAGGCTGTTCACCAGCTTTTTCTTGTTTACGTGCGGGCTATCCTTGAATGTACTGCCATCCAGAAAAATATTCCGCGCAACGGCGCGTGCATCAACGGTCGTGAAAAGATAGCCCCCCAATGTTTTTGTAGGAATAAAAAAATCCGACCCAGGCTGGCTTGGGCGAATGCGTGGCGGCCCATAGTCGGCAGGCAGGTCGTAGCCCAGACGCAGTGTCGCGCCGGCAGATCCGTCCGTGTTGATATTGCCCAGATTAAAACCCACATGCGGGGTGAAATCCGTACCCAGACCAAAGGGTGAAAATTCATATATTTTCCGCCATTTTCGCTCATAGGTCAGAATGACGCCGGGTTCGTTTTCAAGAATGCTGATACGTTTGTTGCCATCATCGGCAAGCGGCAGCCTACGCGCGATGGCGCGCGCCAGTTCAGGTATATTTTCTTCCGGGGAAAGCCAGGAAAAACGAATGCCATTGGTGTAATCGCGATCCGCGGCGGCAAAAATATCATTTTCAATGACGACGTTGAAAATGCCCTTGTCGTCTTCAATCACCCGTTCTTCTGCACCAAGGTCCGGCCCGGACACATCGGTAACATCTGCGGGCGAAGGGAATCATCAAAGGATGGGGCAGGCAGCATCTTGCAACGCAAGGCTATGTGCCCATGGCGCGCATGGCGATGGCGGCGGCGGCAGTGCGGTTTTCAACGCCAAGCTTTGGATAAATCTGTTCAAGATGCTTGTTCACGGTTCGCGGGCTCATTTTAAGAATCTCGCCGATATCGCGGTTTGATTTGCCGCGTGCGGTCCATATAAGCACTTCGGCTTCACGCAGGGTCAGCGACAATTTGTCCTGCAACACCCGTTCCTCCTTGCACGCAACATAATTGCTGACGCGCAGGAGTATTTCATGGTGACCGATTTCGCCATCATAGGAGAACTGTAACTGGGTTAATCCATGGCAGGAGATCAAAACCGGCGCGTTGTTTGCCACATCTGCATTATTGCATTGCTGCAACCAGGATCGCACCATACCGGGCAATATAAAATTTCTAGTCCTGAAATCGGGAAACATTGCGCACATGAGTGCATTGGCCTGCGGCGTGCACCATAGAATGCGGCCGGAATGATCCACCGCCAGATAATAGCGCCCCGAAGCATCCAGCGCTTCATAGGCCCTATGTGCAAGGCGCGCATTGGCAAGATGCGTCCGGATACGGGCGATCAATTCATCCGGTACGATGGGCTTTGCGACATAGTCGACACCGCCCGCCTCAAAGCCCATGACGATATGCGCCGTATCCGTCAATCCGGTCATGAAAATGACCGGCACATGGGCCGCCGCTATCAGGCGCTTCAGCCGCCGGGTCGTCTCAAAACCATCCATCCCAGGCATGACCGCATCCATGAGAATGATATCCGGGGTTACCTTTCCAATCGCGGCCAGGGCCTGATCCCCTTCGAGGGCCGCAAGAACGGTCAGACCCGCATCTTCCAGCACATCGGCAAGCATTGCGACAGTTTCGGTTGAATCGTCCACAACGAGCACAGTGTCGCGCGCGGATCTAATGGGAATCATGTGATTGCACCTTCTCGATTGCTGCAATGAACCGCTTGAAATCATATGTCGCGGCGATCTGACGCATCTGCGCTACGAATGGTCCGTTGCCGGGGGAGCTGTTTTCAATATCGTCTAGTTTGGCCTGAATGCCACGCACATGGCCGATCTGGCCCAGATGCAGCAGCTCCTCAATATGAGGTTCAGATGGTGGTATGATAAGGCAGTTTTGCCCGTTCGCCTCTCCGCCCACGCTGTCCGATTCATATGTCCATTCCAGTTTCAGAAGCGCCTGGGTTTTATCCAGCAGCGAATTGATTTTCATTGGCTTGATCAGACAGTCATCATGCGCGCGATCCGGCGCAAGGGTCTGGTGTGTCTCGTTGATATTTGCGGAGAGAATAATGATTGCGGGCTTGTCGAGACCCATAGCCCGCAGTCTGCGCGCCACCTCCCAACCGTCCATGCCAGGCATCAACACGTCCAGCAGGATCAGGTCAGGATCGCATTCCTGCGCCAGCGTAATGCAGGCAGGGCCATCCGGCGCATGCAATACTGTAAATCCAAGCGGCGCGAGCGTCTCGTGGATAAGGTCACGATGGACAGGGTTATCATCTGCGGCAATCACCGTCCTGTGAGGCCCGTGATACCCGGTGATGCGTTTTTCCCGCGCGATGGCGGCGCGCGGCCGGATGACTTCCGATAACATCAGCCTGACACGGAAGATGCTGCCTTTGCCCACTATGCTGGTCACGCTGATCTCGCCGCCCATGGTTTCGGTCAGCACCCGCGCAATGGTAAGGCCAAGGCCGGTTCCAGCGGGAACCTTGATTTCCTCGGGCCCGTGCACGCGCTGGAAGGGTTCGAAAATCCGGTCAATATCCTGCGCACGGATGCCAATGCCGGTATCCTCGATTTCAAATACCGCAACCTGGTTGCGGTAAGTCACGCGCAGCGCGACATGGCCGGCGCCTGTAAACTTGATGGCGTTTGACAGCAGGTTGATCAGAATTTGACGCAGCCGGTTTTCATCCGTATGGACCACCACCGGTATCTGGTCCGCCACTTCATAGTGGAACGCAATACCTTTAGCGGTTGTCTGTAAACGGAACATATCGACAAGCTGATCCAGAAATTCAATGATACGCACTTCTTCGTGGTTGAGTTGAAAACGTCCCGCCTCGATCTTGGAAATATCGAGCAGGCCGTCAATCAGCACCGAAAGATGCTCGGCACTGCGCCGCACGACCTTGATAGCGTCCACACGCCGCGCCGGAATGGCTTTGTCGCGTTCAAGCAGTTGGGCGTAACCCAGAATCGCATTGAGCGGCGTGCGAAGTTCGTGACTAAGGCCCACGACATACCGGCTTTTAGCTTCATTCGCCGCCTCGGCCACTTCTTTCGCCCGCTGCAATTTGGCGTCCGTGATCTTGTGCGCCTCGATCTCCTCAAACAGAAGATTATTCTGACGCAGCGACTCCTCTTCCGCCACATGACGGCTTTCCTTCGCCAGCACGTACAACCAGACGGCGACACAATTAATCAAAGACATGACCAGGAACACGGCCCCCAGAATTGACTGGAACAGCGCCGTGTCCGCATCCGCATCAACCGTCGCCTGCAGATAGACCAGCATCAGTCCGGCGCCCAGCACGAGCGTGACCATGAAAAACACGCGCAGATAATTGCCCACCCGCGAATTGAGCGGCTTCCTGATCCATTGCGGCAGCGCCATTTCCAAGCCGCTCAATAGCTGGCCGCCATGGAGCGCGTCCTGTTTGCATACATCATGACAGCGGGCGTCCAGCGAACAGCACAGGGAACATATCGGCCCCGAATAAGCGGGACACATCGCCATATCTTCCGGCTCGAACTTATGCTCACAGATGCAGCACTTGATGGACGCTTTACCGCGCCAGGCAAGATGCGGTCCGCGCGCAATGTAAAACCGCCCCCGGGTTAACACTGCAATGACCGGTGATGACACAAAGGCCACGCCAAGTGCTACATAGGAAGCCAGCGCCTGGGACACATCTCCAAACAGATTGAGGTGGGCGGCAAAACCCGCAGCGACCGCCAATATCATCGCGCCGACGCCAACAGGATTGATGTCATAGAGATGCGCGCGTTTGAATTCGATAAAAGGCGGGCTAAGGCCCATCGGCTTATTGACAACCAGATCGGCGACAAGCGCGCCTATCCAGGCGATGGCGACAATCGAATACAGCCCGAGTATTTTCTCCAGCGCCCGGAAAATGCCAATTTCCATCAGCACCAGGGCAATCGCCACATTGAACACCAGCCACACAACCCGGCCGGGATGGGTATGGGTCAGCCGCGAAAAGAAATTCGACCAGGCCAGCGATCCCGCATAGGCATTGGTCACATTGATCTTGATCTGCGACAGGACAACAAAGATGCCGGTAAAGCCGAGCGCCAGTTCAGGCGAAGAGAACACATATTCAAATGCGATCAGGTACATTTGCGTCGGTTCCGCCGCGCGTTCCAGTGGCACAAAGTTCTGGACCGCGAGGGCGGCAAGAAACGATCCGCCCAGTAATTTGAGCACCCCGGGCACGATCCAGCCCGGACCTGCGGCGACCAAACCCGTCCACCAGCCCAGGCGCTGTTTGCGGTTACGTGGCAGAAAACGTAAAAAGTCAACCTGTTCGCCGATCTGAGCGATCAGCGCAAAGGCGACAGATGAAGCTGCGCCAAACAGGACTATGTTGAAATTTCCGTCCGTGTTCTGAGAGCCAGAAAAATTTGTCCAGTCATCAAATTTGCCCGCGCCATGCGCCGGAATGAAAACAAAGGGCAGCAGTTGCAGCAATATCCAGAGCGGCTGTGTCCATAATTGCAGCCGGCTGATGAAGGTGATGCCATGCGTCACCAGCGGGATTATCACAATGGCGCTGATAATATATCCAAGCGCCAGCGGCACGCCAAAGCACAGCTCCAGAGCCAGCGACATGATCGCCGCCTCAATGGCGAAGAAAAGAAACGTGAAGGACGCATATATCAGCGATGTTATGGTGGATCCGATATAGCCAAATCCCGCGCCGCGCGTCAGCAGGTCGATATCGACACCATATTTGGCCGCGTAAAAAGCAACCGGTAATCCAGTGGCAAAGATAATCACGCTTACCACAAGAATGGCGGCGGCGGCATTGGTGAACCCATAATTGAGCGTAATGGCGCCGCCAATAGCTTCCAGCGCAAGAAACGAGATCGCGCCCAGGGCTGCATTGGTGACACGGAAGTTTGACCATTTTCGCGCATTTTTCGCGGTAAAACGCAGCGCGTAATCTTCCAGGGTCTGGTTGGCGACCCATTTATTATAATTACGTCGTACACGGATGATTTTCAGCCGCGCCATCATGGCCAATAGCCTTTGTTCAAACCACGCTCCGCCATCCCAGCGATAATGACAGCTTAACGCTATCATTGTGCGACGCACAAGATTCAATTTGCATCGCAACATAAATCTGGGCGCGCGCACCGGATAAACCGCCATCCCCTATATTTTGCAGACGAGCCATAAGGATGGCCAATATAAATCAGCCTCAAAAAAATGGCACTCTGTGGCCATAAAATAAGCAGCCGATGACGAAAATATAAGCAGCGGTCTCTGCCTCTCTCCATGGCGCGGCGCGATTGTTTTTTGCATATACGTCAAACGACGTATTGCTGCGTTGCAATATGTCTGGCGATTGTTGACGCCATGGATCGCGATAGTGCGACTCCGCCGTTGGATTTTAGGAGGCGTCAAATGTCATCTGATAACAAGAAACCCGGGGGCTGGGATTTTCAATCACCCACACGCCGGCAATTGCTAATCGGCACGGCGGCGCTTGGCGCCGCAGCAATGCTGCCGCGTGGCGCCTGGGCGCAGGCATTCCCGACCAGTGCGGTCAATACAACCGGACTTGCGGTCACCGATACCGAGGTGACAGTTGGCATTCTGCATTCCGTCACCGGGACCATGGCGATTTCCGAAACCGGTTCGGTGCAGGCCGAGAAACTGGCCATTGCACAAATAAATGCAGCAGGCGGCGTGCTGGGCCGCCAGATCAAATTCATCCAGGAGGACGGCGCCAGCGACTGGCCGACCTTTGCTGAAAAGGCCAAAAAGCTACTTGTTAAAGACAAATGCGCTTCGGTAATGGGCTGCTGGACATCGGCGTCGCGCAAGGCGGTGCTGCCGGTGTTCGAACAATATAATGGCATGCTGTATTACCCGACCTTCTATGAAGGTCTGGAGCAATCCAAGAACGTTATCTATACCGGTCAGGAAGCAACACAGCAGATCATCGCCGGGCTGGACTGGGTGGTGAAGGAAAAGGGCGCCAAGAGTTTCTATCTGCTGGGATCGGACTATATCTGGCCGCGCACATCGAACAAGATCGCGCGCAAGCACATTGAGAACTTTCTCAAGCTGAAAGTGGTGGGCGAGGAATATTTCCCGCTTGGGCATACGCAGTTCAACTCCGTTATCAATAAATTGAAACTGACCAAGCCAGACGTGATTTACGCAATCATTGTGGGCGGCTCGAACGTGGCGTTCTACAAACAGCTTAAAGCCGCAGGCATTGATTTGACCAAGCAGACACTGGTCACAATCTCGGTGACCGAAGATGAAATTCTGGGTATTGGCGGCGAAAATATCGTTGGCGCCTATGCCTGCATGAAATATTTCCAGTCGCTCGACAATCCCAACAACAAGACCTTTGTCTCCGAATTCAAAAAGATGTGGGGCGCAGAAACGGTTATTGGCGACGTCACGCAGGCCGCCTATCTCGGTCCCTGGCTGTGGAAACTGACGGTGGAGAAAGCAGGCTCCTTTGATGTCGATAAGGTGGCGGCGGCATCACCGGGCATTGAATTCAAGGGCGCGCCCGAGGGTTATGTGCGCATCCACGAAAACCACCATTTATGGAGCAAGACCCGCGTCGGCCTCGCGCGCCTCGATGGCCAGTATGACGTTGTGTATGAAACGGCTGACCTGATGGAGCCAAATCCCTTTCCCAAGGGCTATCAATGATCTTTCAGTCATGTCCGGGCGGCGCGCCGCCCGGACGGTAAGGTTCAGCAGTCAATTTGGCAGCCCGCCATATACGGCCACCTGTAGGGAGTAACACGATGTTCATGGAGTATTCGCTTGGTGATCTCGGCTCGATTTTTGCGATGCAGGCATTTGCGGGACTGATACTTTTCTCCGTGTACCTCTTAATGGCGCTGGGTCTTGCAATCATCTTTGGCCAGATGAACGTCATCAACATGGCGCATGGCGAGTTCATGATCCTCGGCGCCTATATGACATATTTGTGCTCGCACCTGTTTCAGAGCTATGCGCCCGGCCTGTATGACGGTTACTTCTTTGTGGCCATGACCGTGGCCTTCATTGTTTCAGGCGGGATGGGGCTGATTGTGGAGTGGCTGCTGATCCGGCGCCTCTATTCCCGCCCGCTGGATACGCTGCTGGCGACCTGGGGCCTCAGCCTGATCATGCAGCAGACTTTCCGTTCCGTCTTTGGCGCGCGCGAAGTGGGTGTTGAATTGCCGGCCTGGATGATGGGCTCGCTGCCGGTGACCGGTTCCATCGAAGTGCAGATCAATGGACTGTTCGTCATGGCGCTGACGCTTTTCATAACCGGGCTTGTGGCGCTATTGATGCTCCGTTCCCGCTGGGGCCTGCAGGTGCGCGCGGTGCTGTCAAACCGCGTCATGGCGGGCGCTGCCGGCGTCAACACACAGCGCGTTGACCGGCTTACCTTCGGGCTTGGCTGCGGCATAGCCGGGATCGCGGGTTCGGCTTTCACCATGATCGGCTCCACCGGCCCGACGGCTGGTCAGCTTTACATTGTTGACACGTTCCTCGTCGTTGTCTTTGGCGGCGCGCAGAGCCTGCTGGGAACCGTATTTTCGGCACTCTCCATCTCACAGTCGCAGTCCGTCATGGAGTTCTTCATGTCGGGCTCGATGGCCAAGGTGATCACGCTGCTGTTTGTCATCGGCCTTTTGATGCTGCGCCCGCAGGGCCTGTTTGTCCTCAAGATTAGAAAGTAACGCATCATGTATGACGTCCTTAGAAGAAATCGAAATCTGGAACTGCTGGGCATCATCCTTATCGGCATTCTGATCCTGGTGGTGCTGCCGCTGGCGCTGGATATTTTCCGGCTTAACCTTGTCGGAAAATATCTCACTTACGCCTTTGTTGCGGTGGGGCTTGTGCTGTGCTGGGGTCATACGGCCATCCTGAGCCTTGGGCAGGGGGTGTTCTTCGGCCTTGGCGGCTATTGCATGGCCATGTATCTGAAACTTGAAGCCTCCACGCCCGAGGCCACCAAAATTCAGTCGACGCCGGGTATTCCCGACTTCATGGACTGGAATCAGTTAACCGAACTTCCTCATTTCTGGGTGCCGTTCCAGTCTTTGCCGCTGGCACTGATCGCCGTGTTTGCGGTGCCTGTGCTGATCGCCTTTATCCTTGGCTATGCGCTGTTCAAGCGCCGTGTGGGCGGCGTTTACTTTGCCATCATCACCCAGGCGCTGGCGGCGGTGCTGACCATTCTGATCATTGGGCGGCAGGATTTTACCGGGGGCATCAATGGCATCACGGACTTGCGCACGCTTCTGGGCTGGGACATCCGCACGGACAGCGCCAAATATATTCTCTATTTCGTCTGCTGCTTTGCACTGCTTGGCAGCATACTGCTGGCGCGTCTGGTGATCGCCAGCAAGCTGGGGCGCATCCTGATCGCAGTGCGCGACAAGGAGGAACGGGTGCGTTTCTCCGGCTATGACCCCGCTTTATTCAAGGTTTTCGTATTCTGTTTCGCGGCTGCTGTCGCGGCGCTTGGCGGCGCGATGTTTACCTTGCAGGTCGGGTTCATGTCGCCGTCTTTCGTTGGCATCGTGCCCTCCATCGAGATGGTGATTTTCTGCGCCGTGGGCGGGCGTCACTCGATGGTCGGCGCAGTCACCGGCACCCTGTTGGTGAATTGGGGCAAGACGGTTTTTTCAGAAAGCTTCCCCGAACTGTGGCTGTTCGCCATGGGGGGGCTGTTTATCGCCGTCGTTCTGGCGTTTCCGCGCGGGCTGGCGGGGCTTTTCACCGATCAGTTGCTGCCGCTGATCAACCGCAAGCTAAGCGGCAAGCACACCGGCGTCACGCCCGTGCTGGCCGAGTAAGGAGAGCAAGATGGCCAACAGAACTGATTTCCTTTTGGCGCTGGAAAATGTCAGCGTCTCCTTCGATGGCTTCAAGGCGGTCAACGAACTTAACCTCTATATCGACAAGGGCGAGCTGCGGGTCATTATCGGCCCCAATGGCGCGGGCAAAACAACGGTGCTTGATCTTATCTGCGGCCGTACCAGGCCAAGCAGCGGTTCCATCAAATTCAACGACAGGGAAATCACCAAACTCAATGAGCAGGATATTGTGCAGTTGGGTATTGGACGCAAGTTCCAGACGCCTTCGATCTATGAAGACCTGACTGTATTCGAAAATCTCGAAATATCCTTTCCGCGCGGCCGCAATGTTTTCGGCGCGCTGTTCTGGAAACGCACCAGCGAGATTACCGATCAGGTGCACGCGATCGCCCGCATGATTTTTCTGGAAAAACTTCTGGATAGCCCCGCCGAAATGCTGAGCCACGGCCAGAAGCAGTGGCTTGAGATTGGCATGCTGCTGATCCAGGACCCGGAATTGCTGATGCTGGATGAACCGGTCGCGGGCATGAGCGTGGCGGAGCGCGCAAAGACTGCTGAGTTGCTGAATGAGGTCATCAAGAACCGCTCGGTGATTGTAATCGAACACGACATGAAATTTGTCGAGAGCATTGCCCACCGCGTCACTGTGCTGCACCAGGGCAAGGTGCTGGCCGAAGGCAGAATGGAAGCGATACAGGAAAACCCGGAAGTCAAGGAAGTCTATCTCGGCCACTAAAGGAAACGGTCATGCTTGAAGTGCGAAACCTTAATGTTGCCTACGGCCAGAGCCAGGTGCTGCATGGCCTTGATTTCACGGTCCAGCCGGGGGAAATTGTTGCGGTGGTTGGCCGTAACGGCATGGGAAAAACCACCTTGATGAAATCCCTGATCGGCGTCGTCCCGGTAAAAACCGGCGAGATCATCGCCAATGGCGCCAATGTCACCGCCATGCCCAGCCACGCGCGGGTCGCTAATGGTTTGGCCTATGTGCCGCAGGGACGCCAGATTTTTGGCGCCATGACGGTGGAGGAAAATATCAGGACAGGTCTTTCCGCCACCGGCAGGCGCGTCATACCGGACGAAATCTACAGCCTGTTTCCCATCCTGTGGGAATTCAACAAACGGCGCGGCGGCAATCTGTCCGGCGGTCAGCAGCAACAGCTTGCCATCGCGCGCGCGCTGGCAAGCGACCCGAAAGTTCTGCTGCTTGATGAACCCACCGAGGGCATACAGCCTTCGATCATCAAGGATCTCGCCAAGGTGCTCAAGGAAATCCGCGATATGCGCAATCTGTGCATCATCGTCAGCGAGCAGGTGCTCAGCTTTGTGCTTAGCGTCGCGGACCGCATTCTGGTTCTGGAAAATGGGCGCATCGTACATAGCGATGTGCGTGAAGGTGTCGATGAGGCGGCCATCGCCCGCTTCCTCGCTGTGTAAGGCCATGTGCAACACAAACAAATGGAAGGAGCATCACAATGCCTGAGACCCTGATCAAAGTTGATCTGGCAGATTCCCCCTACAACAACGACATGATCCATAACCGCTGGCATCCGGATATTCCAATGGTGACATGGGTGAAGCGGGGCGCCGATTTCATTATCGAAACCTATGACTGGACCGGCGGTTTCATCAAGAATAATGATAGCGCCGATGATGTCCGCGATATTGATCTGTCGATCGTGCACTTCCTGTCTGGCCCGATTGGCGTTGAAGGAGCTGAACCGGGCGATCTTCTGGTCGTCGATCTGCTGGATGTCGGCGCCAAGCCGGATAGCCTGTGGGGCTTCAACGGTTTCTTCTCAAAAAAGAATGGCGGCGGCTTTCTGACCGACCATTTTCCGTTCGCGCAAAAATCCATCTGGGATATTTCGGGCCTCTATACCCATTCGCGGCATGTGCCCGGCGTTAAATTTGCCGGGCTGATCCATCCGGGCCTGATTGGCTGTCTGCCGGATCAAAAGCTGCTGGAAATCTGGAACAAGCGCGAAGTGGATTTCATCGCCACCCAGCCCGAGCGGGTGCCGCCGCTGGCCAACCCGCCGTTCGGTCCCACCGCCCATGCGGGCAGGGCCAAAGACGCCGCCAAGGCCAAGGTGGCGGCGGAAGGCGCGCGCACAGTGCCGCCGCGCGAGCATGGCGGCAATTGCGACATCAAGGATCTGTCGCGCGGCTCAAAGATTTATTTCCCGGTTTATGTCAAGGGCGGCGGACTTTCGATGGGCGATCTGCATTTCAGTCAGGGGGATGGCGAAATCACTTTCTGCGGCGCCATTGAAATGGCGGGCTGGCTGCATATCAAGGTGGATGTCATCAAGGACGGCATGGCGAAGTACGGTGTTAAAAACCCGATGTTCAAGCCTTCGCCGATTACGCCGAACTATAATAACTATCTCATCTTCGAGGGTATCTCGGTTGATGAATGGGGCAAGCAGCATTATCTCGACGTGCATGTCGCCTACCGGCAGGCCTGCCTGAATGCCATCGAATATATGACCAAGTTTGGTTACTCCAGGGCCCAGGCCTACGCCATTCTTGGCACCGCGCCGGTGCAGGGGCATATTTCCGGCGTCGTGGATATTCCCAATGCCTGCGCGACGCTGTGGCTGCCAACGGATATTTTTGAATTCGACATCATGCCGAACGCCGATGGCCCGGTAAAATATATCAAGGGCGGGGTGGATATTCCAATGTCGCCGGATAAATAATCTTTTGCGGGTACGGGGCGGCGCCATGCTGCCCCGTGCGTTCCTCCATCAACAAAACCGGGACGGCAATCATGCCAGTTTACGATTATCTCTGCGACGTCTGCGGCCCGTTTACGGCAATGCGCCCCATGGCGGAATATGAAACGCCGCAAACGTGCCCGGAATGCAGCGCGGATGCGCCCCGGTCACTCTCGGTTCCGCATTTCGCCAATATGGCGACGGAACGCCGCCATGCTTTTTCTACGAACGAGCGCAGCGCCCATGCGCCGCAATCCTCCGCCGAATACAAATCACGGCATGGCGCAAACTGTTCGTGTTGCACGGGGAAGGGCTCACGCCTTACCGCGCGCGCCAAAGATGGATCAAAGAGTTTCCCGGCCAGCCGCCCCTGGATGATCTCGCACTAGAATCCACTTCACATGAAGTCGAAGCGGAAAATCTTTACCGCGTCCTTTTCCGGGCCGTCATCTTTTATTCAACAAGCCCCCGCGCCAGCCGGCTTTGGCCGGCATGCGTAATGCCAAGCGCGAATTTCAGCCCCACGGAGCATAGCCGTTCCGTTCTCTCGTACCCACGCTGTCTGGACCGCTGGAAGTTAGAGTTTTCAGCTTTTTATCGCCGCACCCGCGATGACGAGTGCAAGCAGGATGCGCGGCAGTATTGTTGTCAGTGTCATTTGGTTGCCTCCTGCTGGCCTAGGGCCTGCCGTCAGTTAAGCCAGATTGTAACAGAAGCCAGGTAGGTTGCTGCGAGAAAATTGCGCGCGGTTTTGTCATAACGGGTGGCCCCCGGGACCAGCCAAGGCTGGCCCGAGGACAGGCTATGGCCCGGAATTGCTTGAGTTTGCAAAAGAAGTTCTCGATCAGGTGGCGTGATTTGTAGATGTCCCTGTCATACTCGCGGCTTGACCTTACGAGTGCGTTTTGGCGGGATGATGACTGTCTTTCCCGCTTGCGTGAGCGGCAAAATGACACGCTCATCCGCATCATAGCCTTTATCAGCAATCACTGTCTGCGCTTCGACAAGAGGCAAAAGAACATCAGCCCCATCCAGATCACAGGCCTGCCAGGGGGTAAGATCAAAACATGTGTCACTTATCAGTGGAAATTTATGCCCCTCCCGGTGCAAATCAACAGTCAGCGCCCAGGAAGAAATTTAAGTTCCGTGGCCCGGGATTTTTCCCAGCTTTTCATGCAACGCTTGGTGTGTCCCGCATTCTTCGGAGACCGAGCATTCGTTGCACGCGAAATTACCGGTCTTTCGCATATCCTTGATGGTAACACGCGCGCCGTCGACCGTAATACCCTGATCGCGCAATGTTTGCAGGGTGCGTGAGAAAGTTTCTTTTTCCATGTGCAGGCGCGAGGCTATCAAGGCTTTGGTATAAGGCAATTCAAACCCGCGCGGATCAAGATTGTACAGCACACAAAGTTTTTGCAGATAGCAGGCCACCATTTGGGCAGCGGACATGGCCGTAAGATGTTCTACGTCTACCTGCGCGCTATGCAGCCGGTCAGCGATGCCGGCCAGTAATTTTTCCGCGATATGATCGAAATCTTTGAAGTGCTTCCGCATCCAGGCAATGGGAATTTCAAGCAGCGAACAATCTTCGACCGCGCGCGCATTCATGGCATGCTCAGCCTGCCCGGCAACGACCTCATCGGCGTTAATGGAATCCCCTGCAATCAGGATATCATTGGTGACCTCACGCCCGCCCGGGGTCTCCCGGAAAATTTGCATGGCGCCCCGGCAGATCACGTAAAAATGCGTGACTTTATCTCCGTGCATAAACAGGAACTGTCCGCGGGTACAGCTAATTATCCGGCTGTTGCGGACGAGAATGGCGCCATCATCCAGCGAAAGATCTGAAAACAGAGGAAGCGCCCTGAGTGTATCCAGTGCGGCGGTCATTTTATCCCCCCAAGATCAAAATACCCGTATAGAGTATGCATGATACCTGCATAGAATATAAAAAGTCAATTTTTATCCGCCAACCGCGAGGTGCGCCATGTGCTTTTCAGCTGAAGTAAGTTTTACCGCCGCAGCCATCCTCCTGCCTGCGGGCTTGGCGGCGATCCAGCGCGCCTATAGGACAGATCGGCGCTATGTTCCTATCGCCGCGCTCCCCCTGTTATTTGGCGTACAGCAGGCATTGGAAGGCGCGGTATGGACGTCAAACGGAAATTCCCAACTGGTGGAGCAATTTTCGCTCGCCTATATGTTTTTTTCCTGGTTGGCGTGGCCTGTTTGGGTACCATTTTCGGTGTATTTCCTGGAGCCTGCCCGGCGCAAGCCTCTATTTGTCATCCTCGCCATTTTGGGCGGCATATTTGGCGGGGCGCAATATTTTCCATATTTTGCCCATGACAATTGGCTGGTCACAACATTCCTGGGACAGGCAATCAGTTACGGGGGCAATGAAATATTTGATTACATCATCGGGCGTCCGGCTGCTTATACGCTCTATGTAAGCCTCGTAATCGGATCGTTATTGCTGTCCTCTCATTCAAACATCCGGATTTTTGGCGTGCTGGTTTTTATGGTGCTGGCCGTCACCTATATATTCTTTGCTTATGCTTACATTTCGGTGTTTTGTTTTGGCGGCGGGCTGATCTCACTTTATCTGGTCTGGATGCTATTTGGCGGCGGCAAACAATCACATAGCCCCGCAAGGCCGATATAGGCTGGTTGCTGTATCAGCGTAACATTATGGGAGAAAGACGACGATGATGATGAATAACATGATGGTGGGATACGGTTTCAGTCACTGGCTGATGTTCGTAATAATGGCTGCCCTGATACTCTATCCGGTTGGCAGGATCCTTGGCCGCATTGGTCTGTCGCCATTCTGGTCAGTTGTGGCGATGATTCCGTTCCTGAATCTGATCGGACTTTGGGTTCTGGCTTTCACCCAGTGGCCGCGCGATGGTACGGGTGATGCTTAGTTCAATATGTAGCATGGGTTAAAATATGTGGAGCGGCGATTTCGTTTTTGGCGAAATGTGGGCGGGGTATCGCGGGCCGGCGTATGATACATCTGAACATGCGCATCTCGCGTTGCAAATTGCCCTGGGTGTCAGCGTACCCGTACAGATTGAAGATCAGGGGTCGATGCTTTCGGCATCTTCAGTCATGATCAGACCTCGTGTACGGCACAAGTTGGTCAGTGCTGGCGAAGAAGTTCTCCTAATTTTTATTGAGCCTCAATCGAACCTGGGAAGGGTATTGATTCGCACAATGGGATCCGCTGCTATCTGTATAGCGCCGTCCCCGGTTGCAGATACACTACAGATGGCCCAGCCGCTTCAAAATACCATGGCGCAACTTGTTATTTCTCTTGTAGACCCCATACCGTATCACGACGACCGTGTTGCAACCGCCATTCGTATCCTTGCGAACGAGCCGGGACCACAGGCAATCCACAAAGCTGCGGTTACAGTGGGGCTTTCACCATCGCGTTTGAGGGCGCTCACCCGCGCTGAAACCGGCGCGCCGTTGTCGCAATGGCTGCTCTGGAAAAAACTCGAGCATGCCGCACGCGCTATCTCGGCTGGGGCTTCGCTTGCGGAGGCAGCCCACGCAGGAGGCTTTGCAGATCAGCCGCATTTTTCACGGGCGATGCGCCGCATGTTTGGCCTGACGCCAGGCGCCGCAGCTTTAGCACTACGGTAAAAACGTTCCAGGTGGACGAAATGACTTTATGCCGGTTTTACAGCAGTGTAGATTGAGATAGAGCCGGTGGGCGTATGAATGACATTCGTTTCTGATACGTCCACAAAGCCAGCCTGCGCAATTAACTGCGCAAGCACGCCATCGGCGTTTGGTTGAGTGGTCTCGAACCCATCGGTCAACTGAACTTGCAGAAATAGCAATCGCATCAGAAGTGCGCGTTGCTGCCCATAATCAGCGATATGCAGCGTGCCTAGTGGCCGGAGACTCGCATGCATGGCGGCAAGTATTGCCCTTTTCATCGGAATGGAACAGTGGTGGAGCATGAGACTGGAAATTGCCTTATGTGCGACCCCCGCGCCAACCAACTGCGCCGCCCGATCTCCCATGCCTTCGACACATTCGATCTCTATGCCCGCCGCCCCGGCCTTGGCCTTGGCTAGCCCGAGAGCCTCGGGGTCCGGATCGAGCGCGATAACACGTGCGCCAGGTGCGGCACACTTGATAATGATAGCCTGCGTGCCGGTACCGGCGCCGGCGTCGAGAATAACTTCGCCATCCTTTGGATCAATTGCAGCAAGCAGTGCGGCGCGCCAGCGTTTCTCACGCGTCATCAAGGCGATAACGCGATCATATTGTCCTGTGAGCGCCGCGTTGCCGAGAGCCGGGATAAAATTACGATCAGTCATTCTCATTAACCTCTGCTGAGTATATCAGCCGAAAATATGCGGGATTCCAATCATGCGTCTTGAACGAAATGACTGCGGCCCCTCTGGGCAGTGTTGAATTTCGTGGGAGAATGCTGATGAAGCACATGACGGTTTGATCCCTAAGCCGCTGGCTCGTCTCGTTGTCGCGGTTGCTGCCGGATTCTCGCCTTCTCGGAGCGGCAACAACGCGGATATTGTCTCAGGCAGCATCCAGTCAGACTGAACCAATTGGTTCAGTCTGGTTGGATAAAGCCGTTCCCGACTTCAAATTCACAGAGCGGCTTCAAAACCAGAAGCGGATTCCCGCAACCAGCGAGGGGACATTGATATCCTCGCCCTCATCGCGCGCGATGTCTGCGGTTTGCCCCAGTTTGCGCTCCCAATTGACGCCGATATAGGGGGCGAATTCGCGCCGTATTTCATATCGCAGGCGCAACCCCAACTCGATGTCACTGACGCCCGAACCGATGCCGCGCCCGCTTGTGTCCTGCGCCGCCAGATTAACCTCGAACGAGGGTTGCAGGACCAGACGCTGGGTCAGCAGCAGTTCATATTCCGCCTCGAACCGGGCCGACAGTTCGCCCTCATTGCTGAGAAACGCCGCCGCATCGATTTCGAAATATTGCGGCGCCAGGCCCTGAAGACCGATCACCGCGAAACCGCGTTCCTGATCCGGTTCGGGGTCGTAGCGAAGCCCCGCCTGCACATCGAAAAAATCTGTCACAAGATGCGAATAGAGCAGCTGCACTTCGGCTTTTTCCGTTTTGCCTCCGGCAAGTTTTTCGCCCTCGGTTTTCAGCCACGCCTTGTTATAGTCGCCGCCAGCCCAGCCCTGCGCCTCCCATTTCAGGCTGTTCCTGCCAGCATGGTTCCGGTACTCAAACTGGTCCGCCTGGAAGAAGCTGTAGTTCGGCTCATGTTCTTCCATCGCGGAAGCCTGACTTGTCAGCATACAGAGTAATAGTGCAAGTCCGCTGATGCGCCTATTCATGACCCGTCTCCCTATTGGCGGCAACCGGGCCTTCGACAATCACCTTGCGCATCATGCCCGTCGCCATGTGATAGAGCAGATGGCAATGAAACGCCCATTCGCCCATCGCGTCGGCGGGTACGTCCACGCTCAGGGATTGCCCGGGCGGCACATTGACCACATGTTTCAGCGGATTGAACTTTTTCTTGCCGGTGTCGAGTTGCATCCACATGCCATGCAGATGCATGGGGTGGCTCATCATGGTCTGATTGACAAATGTGAAGCGCACCCGCTCGCCATATTTCAGGCGGATGGGTTCGGCATCGGAAAATTTCACGCCGTCGATGGACCAGAAATAGCGCTCCATATTTCCGGTCAGCTTCATCTCGATCTCGCGGTCCGGTGCGCGATATTCCGCATAGGGTTTCATGGCTTTCAGATCGCCATACACCAGAACCTTGCCGCCCGGCTTTGCGGCTATGGGCGCGAGGCCGCTCTGCATGCCAGCTTTTTCCGTCCCCCCCATATCCATGCCAGGCATGGCGCTGTGATCCATTCCCGCCATCCCGGCCATGGCGCCATGATCCATTGCGGGCGCTGTATCCGCGCCCGGCGCTGCCCCATGATCCATGCCGCCCATATCCATGCCCATATCCGCCATGGTCAGTTGCGGGCGCGGGCGCAGCGCCGGAATTTCCCCGCTCATGCCTTGCGCAGGCGCCAGCGTTGCGCGCGCATAGCCGGTGCGGTCGAGAGATTCAGCGAAGATCGTAAAAGCTTTTTCTTCTTCAGGCTGAACAATCACGTCATAGGTTTCAGCAACCGCGATGCGCAGTTCATCCACCGGAACCGGCTGCACATTATTGCCATCGGCCTGCACCACGGTCATTTTCAGGCCTGGAATGCGCACATCGAAATAGCTCATGCTGGAGCCGTTGATCAGGCGCAAGCGCACCCGCTCGCCCGGTTTGAACAGGCCGGTCCAGTTTTGCGCGGCGCTTTTACCGTTGATCAGGAATGTATAACCGCTGACATCGGAAATATCCGTGGGGGTCATGCGCATCTGCCCCCACGCGGCGCGATCCTTCACGGTTGCCGCCAATCCCTTTTCCGAAACATCCCTGAAAAAGGTTCCAACGGTGCGTTGCGCATAATTATAATAATCGCTGTTTTTCTTCAGATGGCCAAGGATGGCTTCGGGCTTTTCATCCGTCCAGTCCGACAGCATCACCACATAGTCGCGATCATATTTGTACGGCTCGCGCTTTGCAGGCGTGATGATTATCGGGCCATACATGCCTTCCTGTTCCTGCAGGCCGGAATGGCTGTGATACCAGTAGGTGCCAGCCTGTTTGATCCTGAAGTTATAGGTGAACGTCTCGCCCGGTTTGATGCCGGGAAAGCTGATACCCGGCACGCCGTCTTGCGTGAACGGCAGCAAAATCCCGTGCCAGTGAAGGGACGTATCCGTGTCCATCTTGTTGGTCACATTGATGGTCACCTCCTCGCCCTCCGTAAATCGCAGGGTTGGTCCGGGTATCTGCCCGTTGATCGCCATGGTCAGGCGCTCCCCCCTGTCATAGCCCGCGCGCATCTCATCAATCGTCAGGTTATAGGTTCCAGCGAACGCGCCGGAACCGGTGAGCAGTGTAAAGAGTGCTGCAAGGCCCACAAAAGCTATGTAAAAATTGCGCATGATCATCCCCTTCATCTGGCAAAATCGATACGGCCCAACATACCGGACTCATAGTGCCCCGGCATGTTGCAGGCGAATTCAATCTCCATGGCTTTGGTGAATTTCCATACCAGTTCTTTGCTCTCACCTGGCGCCAGCAGGACGGTGTTGGGATCATCATGGCGCATGGGCATATCCTTGCCCTTTTTGGCATGGCTCATGCCGCCCATATCCATTTTGGAATGGTCCATGTTCATCTTCTCCGGGTCGATGCCGGTTGGGGTGAGCATGCCCATCTCCATCATCTCCGCCATTTCCTTGCGGTGCTCCGTATGAGCGGCCAGGGTGTCGATGCTGAACTCGTGCAGAAATTCGCCGCTGTTCTTCAGAACGAAACGAACGGTTTCGCCCTGCTTCACCGATATAGCGTCCGGTTCATAGTAATTATCAGCCAAATTGACTTCGATGGTGCGGGTGGCGGACGCGGGCGCGCCAGGCGCGCCAAATTCGTAACCGTGACCGGCGGCGGCGAGCGCCGGAGCGGCAAGGCCGGAGACAACGGCGCTGAGTGCTACAGCCAGGGGTAAAAAGACGGGATTCATGGTGTATCCTTTGCATTGATAGATGATCGGCCTGACGCACGCTTGGGCGCGGCAATTGGGCCGGAATGTCTGGGAATGTTTAGCGGCGTGCGCGGATCAGGCGCGGCGCGGCGGATGAAATGGCGGCTCGCCGCGATACACGGCCGTGATGCGCGCTAACATAGGCGCAACGCGTTCCGTCGCCCGCAACCTTACTTGAGCCGGGGGGCGCTCATTCATAATGACCGGCACACAGGCCTGCATACAGCAGGTCCCGCCGGCTTTTGCGTCATCTTGCGAATGATCGGGTGTTGGATGATGGGATGCGGCTGCATGGGTGTGAGCAGCGTCTATCTTCATATGATTTGTAGTCAAATGGGCTGCAGCCGGTGACGGCCCCAGCAGGGCGCTTACCACCAGCGAAACGGTAAAGGCAATGATAATGCCTACAGACCACCGCACGGTATAACAGCCTCCTCACGACTTTGAAAAACGCCTCGCGTGGTACCCTAATGGTTGGAGGCGCTGATGGCAAGTACATGCTTGCGCATACTTCTCGTTAATACCAAGAATGAGTTACAGTAGCGGGACAGTTGAAGAACACCGGCTGCTTGATTTGGATCAACGACCAGTATCGGCTAAGGTGTCACCAATAAACTTGCTTTATATCAGCCAGGAGGATTTCCGTGATCCGCACATTTTTCCCCCGCGCCCGCCAGATTTTTTTAATCCTGTTCTTTGCCATGGGGCTGGCGGCATGCGATATCAACGCAGTGCCGCGCTATGACGAGGAAACCAAGGCGGCATGGAGCGAAGTGCTGAACCAGTATCAGCGGCGCGCCGATCTGGTGCCGAACCTGGTCGAGACGGTTGCGGGCTTTGCGCGGCAGGAAAAGGAAACCCTGACTGCGGTGGTGGAGGCGCGCAGCAAGGCGACGCAGATGCAGTTGCCGCCCGATATCCTCACCAACCCTAAGGCGTTCAGGCAGTTCCAGCAGAGCCAGGCGGCCCTGGGCGGTGCCCTGGCGCGCCTGCTGGTGGTGGTGGAAAAATATCCCGAACTGAAATCAAACCAGAATTTTTTATCGCTGCAATCCCAGCTTGAAGGCACGGAAAACCGCATAACCGTTGCGCGGCGCGATTATATTCTTAGTGTGCAGAAATATAATACCGAGCTGCGCACCATTCCCGGCCGGTGGGTTGCAGGCGTGCTGTATCCCGAGGCGGAGGTCAAGCAGACCTTCGATATCGCCGAGCAGGCGAAAGAGGCCCCGAAGGTCAAGTTCTGATGTTGCGTTACATGCGCGTGCTGGGTGCTTGCACATGGGCCATTCGCGGCCTGGCGCTGTTCTTGTGCGCCATCCATAGTGTTGCGGGGCAGCCCGGCTTTGCCGCGGAACCCAAATTTCCCCAGCTTTCGGGCCGGGTGGTTGACGAGGCCACACTTCTTTCCGCACCTGCGCGCGAGCGCATCACAGGCTGGCTTGCGGAGTTTGAGCGCGCCTCAAAGCGGCAGCTTGTCGTGGTGACGGTTAAAGACTTGCAGGGCTACCCGATTGAGGATTTCGGCTACCGCCTTGGCCGCGCCTGGGGCATTGGCGAAAAGGGCCGTAATACCGGCGCCATCCTGCTTGTCGCACCGAAAGAGCGCACCGTGCGCATCGAAGTTGGCTATGGCCTTGAAGGGGAACTGACTGACGCGGTTAGCCGCGCCATCATTGAGCAGAATATTCTGCCCGCTTTCAAGGACGGCAATTATGAGCAGGGGATCATCAACGGAACTGCGGCGATCCTGAAAACGCTTGGCTGGGAGGGTGATACGCCCGGCGTCACGCCCGCTGCGCCGCAAAGCCAGACAGAGCTTTCACCTCTATCACTGCTGATACTCATTATCCTGTTTGTCATTTTTCGTTTTGGATGGCATGGTGTTTTTACCGGGCGTCATGGGCCGGGCGTGTGGGGTGCGCGTTCACGCGGCGGCTTCTCCGGGTGGGGCGGCTCGTTTGGCGGCGGCGGCGCATCGGGGCGATGGTGAGCGGTATGCGCAAACTGTCTCCGGAGGAACGCGACCGGATTGAAGCGGCGGTCGCTGCGGCGGAAAAACGCACCAGTGTGGAATTCGCCGTGGTGGTCGCCCAAGCAAGCGATGAATATGCTTTTTTTCCTTTGCTGTGGGCCGGCGTCCTGGCGCTATTGAGCGGCGGCGCCATAGCAATCGCCATGCCCGTGCTGAGCACAAGCCTGAGTTTTGCGATTCAGGCTGGTGTCTTCATTGCCGCAGGCCTGCTGCTGCAACTCAAATATCTGCGGCCGCATCTGGCCCCGCCTGCTACGCAGCGCGCGTATGCCTCCCGCATGGCGCAACAGCAATTCGCCGCACTCGTCAATGAGCAAACGCGGGGTGATGTTGGCTTGCTGTTATTCGTATCCCTTGCCGAACGCCATGTTGAGGTTCTGGCAGATAACGGGATCGGCGCGCGCATTCCGCAATCGGCGTTTCAGAGCATCATCAAGGGGTTTATCCAGGACGTGCACCGGGGAAAAATTGCCGATGGCTTCATTGCAGCCATCGAAGGCTGCACCCTGCTTCTACAGCAACATTTTCCGGCCCGCCCGGATGAGCCGGATGAAATCGCCAACCGGGTGACGGAAATTTAACCGGAAATATTCCTGTTATTGATTTGCGTCAATGTCGCCATTGCGGCTGTATTGATACCTTAACCCCCATGGGGTAATTTTCAGGAACGCTATCCGATTGCCCTGTTGCTCATAACGGGCCATGTGCAGAGGGAGGATGATTGCGATGACGATTGACGCAACATTTATCAGCGATGCTAATTCCGCCATACAGGGTGACGTCCGCAGAAATTCCGGAAGGCCCGCGTCATTGGCTTCGTCAGTAACGGAAAAACTCCTGACGAGTTTCTTTGGCAGGCTGGTCACCACCGGGCGGCTTACTCTTATTGATCCCTGGGGGCATATTCATCACTTTGGTCTGGCTGATGGGCCGCACGTAACCGTCAGGGTAAAGACGGCGGCCGCCCTCTACAGGATATTGTTGCGGCCGGATCTCTATGCAGGCGAAGCCTATATGGATGGCGCGCTCAGCATTGAGGAAGGCGGGCTGCGCGAGTTTTTATATATTTGCACATCGAACCAGGATGCGCTGAACAACCACCCTCTCGCTTTGGCTTTTGGCAAGGCTGGCAAGGCGTTACGCAAGCTGCACCAGTTTAACCCGCAAAGCCGCTCGCGGTCTAATGTCGCGCATCATTATGATTTATCTGCGACGCTTTACGACCTGTTCCTGGATGCGGACCGGCAATATTCCTGCGCTTACTTTCCCGATGGCGATGAAACTCTGGAACAGGCGCAGTACAAGAAAAAGCAACTGATCGCATCGAAGCTTGTGCTTGAACCGGGCCAGCGCGTGCTGGATATTGGCTGCGGCTGGGGCGGCATGGCGTTGCATCTGGCGCGCACCGCCGGCGCGGATGTCACCGGCATCACTCTGTCGCAAGAACAGCTAAGCATCGCGCAACAGCGGGCGGCGGATGCAAACCTGTCCGGTCAAGCACGATTTGTATTGCGCGATTACCGCGATGAATGTGGCGCCTATGACCGGCTGGTGTCGGTGGGCATGTTCGAGCATGTCGGCGTCAATCACTATGCTCAATTCTTTGAAAAATGCCGTGATCTTCTGAAGCCGGATGGCGTTGGGCTGTTGCACGCCATCGGGCGCATGGCGCCGCCGGACAGCACCAATCCCTGGATCAGGAAATATATTTTCCCCGGGGGCTATTGCCCGGCTTTGTCGGAAGTGCTTGGGGCCATCGAACATGCCGGGCTGTGGGTGACGGATATTGAAATATTGCGGCCGCATTATGCCGACACGCTGCGCCATTGGCAGGACCGGTTTCAGGCCAACCGGGACGCCATCAAGGCGCTGTATGACGAGCGCTTCTGCCGGATGTGGGAGTTTTATCTGGCGAGTTGCGAGATATCCTTCCGCACCGGCCCGATGATGGTGTTCCAGATTCAGTTCGCCCGCAGCCGCGACGCCGTGCCGCGCACCCGCAGCTATCTTGGTGATGTGAACGCCGCGCCAGTTGTCCTTACGGCGGAAAAAAACGCACCGGCAAATGACTGGAGGATCGCACAATGAATAGCCTGTTGTATTTCGCGCTCTGGGCCGCTCTGATTTTTGTGATGATGCGCTTTGGCTGCGGCGCCCATATCATGGGGCATGGTGGACACCGGCGCCGGCATCGGCACGATGCAGGCGGACAGGCGCCGCCCGTGAAAGCCGCCGACCCGGTGTGCGGCATGACCGTCGAAACCGCCACGGCGAAATCAAGCGCTTACGAAGGACATGTCTACTATTTTTGTTCGCAAGCCTGCCGCGAAAAACTTGAAGCAACCCCCGAGGCTTATCTCAAAAACCCGCCCGCAACCCAAAAACCAATGGAGGCCCATCATGGCGCACATTGAAACCCGTCAGATACAGGTTGAAACGCACCCTGCACATGCCGTTCCGGCTTCGATCTCCGTCGTCGCATTCGGCGTCAGCCTGAGTGTTTTTCTCGCGATCTCCTATGCGCTCTGCATCCTGTTCTATGTGCTTTTTCCAGGCACGGCGGAACAGCATGTCGTTCTTTCACTGTTCCTGCCCTGGCTCAAGGTATTGACACTGCCAGGCTTTTTGCTGGGACTTGCGGCGAGCATCGTCTGCGCCTGGTACATCACGCTGATCTTCTGCCCGCTCTATAATTATTTCACGGCGCGCGGGCTGTGACCAAGCAGATCCATTAAGGCCCAGCCGCGCGAAGGCAGGTGGTTCACTTGCCTCCGCGCCTGCCGCCCATGTTCATGCCCACTGCGCCAGGCATTAGCGGCATTAGCTCATCCGCTTTTTTCTTCTGTTCCGGGGTCAGCGCCTCGTACAATGCCGTGGCGGCGGGCCGGATTTTTTTCATCGCCTCCAGATGCTCACTCACGGCTGCTTCGCTATCGGTCAGCCGCTCAATCCAGTTGCGCGGTTTCGCGCCAGGACTGGGCATCATCTGCATGGCGTCCTGGTGTTGTTTGATCAGCGGCTTCAGTTGCGCCGTGTACGCCGTCCAGACGGCGTTCTGCGCATCGGTGATTCCGAGTTCAGCTTTTAGAAAAGCAAAGAACCCCTCAGAATGCGTAATCATCATCCCCATCATGGGGTGGCGCATATCCGCACCCATCATGCCGCCGCCCATCATTTGACCCATCATCGGCATCATTCCACCCTCCATCATTAGCATCGTCATGCCTGGGGCTGCGGGCGCGCCAGTGGCGGGCGCACCCGCCGGATGATGCGGGTCCGGCGCTGGCGTCTGCGCCATTGCGGGGCTTGCCATCAGCAAGCCGAACGCGGTTAAGGGGGCGAAGATTGTACGAAATAGACTGGACATTGGACATCCTCTCCTGTTGGCGGCGCCGGATATCCCGCCTAGCGGCGTTGACTGTCCAGAACCTGGATTAATTCGTCGATCTTTTGCTTTCGTTCCTTAAGCGATCCGTTGTGAAAAGCGTGCGTGACGCAACTTTGCAAATGCTCGCGCAGCACCTCCTGCTCCACTCTATCAAGGGCGGCGCGCGCGGCATTGATCTGGGTCAATATTTCGATGCAATAACGGTCTTGCTCAACCATGTTGCGCACGCCGCGCACCTGCCCCTCGATCCGGGCGAGACGGTTCAGGCAGCCTTTTTTAGTTTTCATATCCATGCTTGAAATATACCCTGTATAGGTATATATGGCAAGAGGATTGTTGCTTGAATTGGCATGCTAGCCTAGGAAAATGTCTGGGGCTTTGACTTGGCTCAACATCCAGGCGTGTAAGTTGCTGTCAAATCACGCAACTGATGGCAGAATGCAAAAGGAGCACGCCAATGACTGATCATGCTCACCCACACGCGCATCATGGCGCCGCCGCCGCCGTGGCCCCTGGCGGCATGGCCAAAGACCCGATCTGCGGCATGGTGGTCAACAAGGCGGGGGCTGTTGCGGCCCATCTGACGTCAGAAAGAAGCGCGCGGATCTATTATTTTTGCAGTTCCGGCTGCAAAAGCACCTTTGAGGACCCGGAGCGCGAACTTAAATCCATGCGGACGCGGGTCGCCGTCGCGCTGACCGGCGTGCTTGCATTGGCCATGTTGCGCGCGGGCGCATTCATCGTGCTCGCCACAGGCGCCACCATCGTAAGTTGGGCGCCGATCCCGGCATTGCCCTGGTTCACCTGGGGGGTATGGTTGTTCATTCTGGTGACGCCGGTGCAATTCATCGGCGGCTGGGGATTCTATAAAGGCGCATGGGCGGCGCTGCGCTCTGGTTCCATCAATATGGATTTCCTGATCGCGCTCGGCACCAGTGTCGCCTATTTTTTCAGTGTCGCGGTGGTGTTCTTCCCGGATGTGCTTCCCGTGAAGGTGGATGAGCGGGAAGTTTATTTCGAGGTTTCGGCGGTCATCATCGCCTTTGTGCTGCTCGGCAAATATATGGAGGAGATCATCAAGAAGCGATCCTCGGCGGCGGTGCGCAAGCTGATGGATCTGCGGCCCGCCGTCGCGCATGTGGTCCGCGACGGCAAGGAAGAGGAAATCCCCGCCGAGGCGATCATGGCGGGCGAGATTGTTGTGGTGCGCCCCGGCGAGCGCATTCCAACCGATGGCGACGTGCTGGAGGGTGCCTCAAGCGTGGACGAATCCATGCTTACGGGCGAATCCATGCCGGTGGAAAAAGCGCCGGGGGCCAAACTGATCGGCGGCACGCTGAACCGCAGCGGCATGCTGCGCTTCACGGCGACGCGCATCGGCAGGGAAACGGCGCTGGCGCAAATTATCAAGCTGGTGGAAGAGGCGCAGACCAGCACGGCGCAGGTGCAGCGCCTGGCTGATCAGGTCACCGGATATTTCGTGCCCGCCGTGGTGGGGGTGGCCTTTCTGGCGTTCTTTGGCTGGTGGCTGGCCGGGGATTTTCCGCAGGCGCTGTTATCTTTCATTGCGGTGCTGATCATTTCGTGCCCCTGCGCGCTTGGGGTGGCGACGCCCGCTGCGCTGATGGTGGGGGTTGGCAAGGGGGCGGAGGCCGGCATTCTGATCCGCGGCGCCGAGGTGCTGGAGCGGGCGCGTAATTTGAACATGATCGTGTTCGACAAGACCGGAACCCTGACGCGGGGCGCGCCGGAAATTACCGATATCGTGCCGTTTGGCGGGCAAAATGAAGCCGATGTGTTGCGGCTTGCGGCGGCGGTGGAGGTTGGCTCGGAGCATCCGCTGGGCGAGGCGATTGTGCGGGCGGCACAAATGCGCAGCCTGGCATTGCCCGCCGTCACCACATTTAACAGCATTGCGGGGCACGGCATTTCCGGGACTGTGGAGGGGCAGTCTATCCTGCTTGGCAATCGCCGCTTACTGTTACGGGAAAAAGTCAGCATCGAAAATGCCGAACCGGATATGATCCGGCTGGAGCGCGAAGGCAAAACCGCGATGCTGGTGGCGGCTGGCGGCGTGCTGATCGGCGTCATCGCGGTGGCCGACACCATCAAGCCCGAAGCAAAAGAGGCGGTGGCGGCGCTGCGCCAGGAGGGCATAGAGGTCATCATGCTGACCGGCGACAATGAACGCACGGCGCAGGCGATTGGCCGTGAACTTGGCATTGACCGGATCATCGCCGAGGTGCTGCCCGGCGACAAGGCGAAAATCATCAAAGACATGCAGGCGCAAAACAAAATGGTGGCCATGGTGGGCGATGGCGTGAATGACGCCCCCGCGCTGGCCACCGCCGATATCGGCATCGCCATCGGTTCGGGCTCGGACGTCGCCAAGGAAACCGGCGGCATCATCCTGATCAAGAATGACGTGCGCGAGGTGGTGCTGGCGATCCGCCTGTCGCGCCTGACGCTGCGCAAGATCAAGCAGAACCTGTTCTGGGCGTTTGTCTACAACACAATCGGCATACCGGTTGCGGCGCTTGGATATCTGAACCCGATTATCGCGGCGGCGGCGATGGCGCTCAGCTCGCTTTCCGTCATCGCCAATTCGGCGCTGCTCAAGCGGGTGAGGTTGTCACTATGATCCGCGATCATCCCGGTGTGATCGGGCTGGAGGCTGATGCATGAAATCGCCGCTGCTGGCGCTACCCGGAAATGGGGCTATCAGCGAGCGCCTTACGGCGGCGCTCGTGGAGGAATATGCCGCTCCTGAAATCCGCCAATTTCCATATGGTGAGATCCATGTACGGCTCACCACCAATCTGGAGGCGCCCCCGGGTGGGTGTCCATGGCCTGTTCGCCGGTAAGGCCTATGACGAACTGTTTGCTACGGGCGCCAGGAAAATCGCGACCTGCAATACGGTTGCACATCCCAGCAACGCTATTGATGTTAAGGCGCTGATTGCCGGAGCGGCGGAAGAATTATTGAAAGAACAGAAAACTAACAGCAGTTGCCCCATGTTAAGAGGTAATATTTTTGACCAGGTTTAGGTGCTGCACACTGGCAAAACACAAGGAGATGAGATGACGGCTATACCCGGCCCAGCAGAATTGGCGGCCCTCGACGCCTATTGGCGGGCGGCGAATTATTTGTCCGCCGGGCAGATTTATCTGCTCGATAACCCGCTGCTGCGCCAGCCGTTGACGCTTGAACATATCAAGCCGCGTTTGCTGGGGCATTGGGGCACTGTGCCGGGTTTGAATTTTATTTACGCGCATCTGAACCGGATCATCCGGCGGGACGATCTTGATATGATTTATGTGACCGGGCCGGGGCACGGTGCGCCGGGTATTCTCGCCAATGTCTATCTGGAGGGAACCTATAGCGCGTTCTACCCGGAAATCTCGCAGGACGAAGAGGGGTTGCGGAAATTTTTCCGGCAGTTTTCGTTTCCCGGCGGCATCCCCAGCCATACCGCGCCAGAAACGCCGGGATCGATCCATGAGGGCGGGGAACTGGGCTATGCCCTGTCGCATGCCTATGGCGCGGCGTTCGATAATCCCGGTCTGATTGTGGCCTGTGTGGTGGGTGACGGCGAGGCTGAAACCGGGCCGCTCGCCACCGCATGGCATTCGAATAAATTCCTCAATCCGGCGCGCGACGGCGCAGTGCTGCCGATCCTGCATCTCAATGGTTACAAGATCGCCAATCCCACGGTGCTTGCCCGCATCCCGCAGGCGGAACTGGAAAGCCTGTTCATCGGCTATGGCTATGAACCCTATATCATTGAAGGCAGTGATCCGACGCTTATGCATCAGCACATGGCCGAAATCATGGATAAGGTCATTGCACAGATCAAAACCATCCAGCATGACGCGCGCGTAAATGGCGTGCGCGAGCGCCCGCGCTGGCCGGTGATTATTCTGCGCACTCCCAAGGGATGGACCGGCCCGAAGCAGGTGGATGGATTAAAGACCGAGGGATATTGGCGCTCGCATCAGGTGCCGGTGGCGGAACTGGCAAAAAAGCCGGGACATGTCGCGCTATTGGAACAATGGCTGCAAAGCTATCGTCCGCAGGAATTGTTTGATGAAACCGGACGTTTGCTGCCAGCCCTTGCGGCGCTGGCGCCTTCGGGCGCGCGGCGGATGGGCGCCAATCCGCATGCCAATGGCGGTCTGCTGCTGAAAAGCCTGAAGCTGCCGGACTTTCGCGATTATGCTGTCAAGGTGGTGACACCGGGGGAAGCAGAAGGCGAATCAACCCGTGTCATGGGCAATTATTTGCGCGATGTAATGAAAGATAATCTCGCCACGCAGAATTTCCGCGTCTTTGGCCCCGATGAGACCGCATCGAACCGGCTGGGCGCACTGTTCGAGGTAACCGATCGCGCCTGGATGGGCGAACGCGATGCCGAAGACGATCATCTGGGGCCGGACGGCCGCGTCATGGAAATCCTGAGCGAGCATACCTGTCAGGGCTGGCTGGAAGGTTATCTGCTGACCGGGCGGCATGGGCTGTTTTCCAGCTATGAGGCGTTCGTGCATATTGTCGATTCGATGTTCAACCAGCACGCCAAATGGCTGAAGGTCAGCAGCGCCAGCATTGCCTGGCGGCGGCCGATTGCATCGCTGAATTACCTGCTGACTTCGCATGTCTGGCGCCAGGACCATAATGGTTTCAGCCATCAGGATCCGGGTTTCATCGACCATGTGGTGAACAAATCCGCCGATGTGGTGCGGGTGTATTTCCCGCCCGACGCCAATACGCTGTTATGGGTCACGGACCACTGCCTGCGCAGCCGCAATCTGGTGAATGTCATTGTCGCGGGTAAACAGAAGCAGCCGCAATGGCTGGATATGGAGGCGGCGATTTTACATTGCCAGGCCGGCGTCAGCATCTGGGAATGGGCCAGTACCGACCGGGACGCCGAACCGGATGTGGTGCTGGCCTGTTGCGGCGACGTGCCGACGCTGGAGGTTTTGGCCGCCGTCGAGATTTTGCGCACCCATCTGCCGGAACTGAAAATCCGCGTCGTCAACATCATCGATCTGATGCGCCTGCAACCGCCCGAAGAACATCCAAACGGCCTGCCGGACGCCGAGTTCGACACGCTGTTCACCACGGACAAGCCGGTCATCCTTGCCTATCACGGCTATCCCTGGCTGATCCACCGTCTGACATACCGGCGCACCAATCACGGCAATCTGCATGTGCGCGGCTACAAGGAGGAAGGCACAACGACAACCCCGTTCGACATGGTGGTGCGCAACGATATTGACCGCTATCACCTGGTCGAGGACGTGATTGACCGGGTACCGGGGCTGGGCTACCGGGCGGCCTATCTGCGCCAGTTAGTTGGCGAGAAACTGATCGCGCATAAGGACTATATCGCGCGGCACGGCGATGACATGCCGGAAGTGCGCGACTGGAAATGGACGTGCTGAGATGGCTATGGCTGCATGAATATTCTGACGATTAATGCAGGCAGTTCCTCTGTCCGTTTTGAATTGTTCACAGTAGTTGATGACGTTCCGCAATCGTTGGGACAGGCAATGTCGGCGGCAGGTGATCCAACCACTCTGTTCGCGCAGTTGGCGGCAGAAGCGGGGCTGGGGATAGAACCACCGTCCGCCGTCGCCCATCGCTGGGTGCATGGCGGACCACAGGTGCGCAAGGCGGCGTTGATCGACGCGAATATAGAAGCGGCGCTTGCACAGGCCGCGCCTCTGGCGCCGCTGCATGCGCCCGCAAGCCTGGCCTGGCTTGCCCATTGCCGCACAATCATGGGGCCAGATGTGCGCCAGATTGTCGTTCCTGACACAGCGTATTTCGCCAGCATGCCGGATGTTGCAGCTAATTACGCCTTGCCGCGGGAACTTTCCGCGCTGCACGGCCTTCGCCGTTACGGCTTTCATGGTCTGGCGCATCAGTCCCATGGTCACCCAATGGCTTGCCAGCCGTGGCGGCGATTTTGGCGATGCAAAGGTGATTTCATTGCAATTGGGTGCAGGGTGTTCCATCACCGCGAGCCGTGGTGGCGCGCCCGTGGACACCTCGATGGGCTTCACGCCGCTGGAAGGCCTGGTCATGGCCACCCGCGCGGGCGATGTGGATGCGGGTTTGCTGTTTTATCTGCAACGCGAAGCAGGGATCGATGCAGCGCAACTGGAAACGCTTTTACAAAAGGAATCGGGACTGCTCGGCCTTTCGGGCGTCAGTGGAGACATGCGGGTTCTGCTCGCCGCTGACAAGTCCGCGGCAAAAAGCGCCATTGCGCTTTATTGCTATCGCGCGAAAAAATATATTGGCGCCTATCTTGCGGTGCTGGGCGGCGCCGACGCTGTGCTGTTTGGCGGCGGCGTTGGTGAGAACAGCCCGGAAATCCGTGCGCGCATACTTGCAGGAATGGGATGGTGCGGCCTTAAGCTCGACACCGCCGCAAATCAGGCGCCAAAGTTGCAAGGCGGACGTATCAGCACCGCCAATAGCAAAATCGAAATCGCCGTGATCCGCGTCGATGAAGCGCACATCATGGCGCAAGCCGCCGCTGATCTGCTACGGGGAAAGTAATAACCGCCCCCGGCGCCGCTCCCTCTCCCACGCCATGAAACCGCAAGAACAAGGGTATCAGCGGCGAATAGACCGTATACGGAAGGCGTTTGTGAAGGGAGAAGATCGCAGTTAAATCTATTTTTTGCTGTTGATTTGCATCAAGGAGCCAATTGCCGCTAACCTGTTATTTGTATAATCGTTGGGGTTATAGGAAAGGGACAAATGGCGGTGACATATGAAATAGCCGGTATGATTCCAGCGCCAACATGACGCATCTCAACTTTCTTGGCGGTGTTGGAACTGTCACTGGATCAAAATATCTGCTTGAGGCGGCCGGCCGGAAAATCCTCATTGATTGCGGGTTGTTTCAGGGGCTGAAGCAATTGCGGCTGCGCAACTGGGACAAGTTCCCGGTCAATCCCGCCCGGATCGATGCGGTGGTGCTGACCCATGCGCATCTTGATCATTCGGGCTATCTTCCGCTGCTCGTTAAAAACGGTTTCAGGGGGCCCGTGTTTTGTACGTCCGGCACCCGGGATTTGTGCGGCATCCTGCTGCCAGACTCAGGATATCTGATGGAACGCGACGCAGATTTCGCCAACCGGCATGGTTTCTCCAAACACAAACCCGCATTGCCGCTATATACGGAGAAAGAAGCGCGCGCCTGCCTTGAGCAACTCGTTACAAAGAAATTTAACCGGCATTTTGATGTGACCCCTGAAATACAGGCCCAGTTCCATCCGGCGGGACATATTCTCGGCGCGGCGATCGTCACGCTCACCATAAACAAAACGAGGCTGGTCTTTTCCGGCGATCTTGGCAGGACCGGTGATCCGATCATGCACGATCCGGCGCATATTGCGCAGGCGGATTATCTGGTTGTTGAATCTACCTATGGCGACCGGACGCACGAACCAGCCGATCCGCAGGATGCGCTGGCCGAAGTGATCGCCGCCACGGCGCAGCGCGGCGGTGTAATTCTGATCCCGACATTTGCCGTCGGACGGGCGCAGACACTGCTCTATCATCTGGAACAGCTCAAACGCGCGCGCCGCATCCCGGATCTGCCCGTCTATCTCGATAGCCCCATGGCGGTGAATGCAAGTGACGTATTTTGCAACTATTTCGGCGAACATAGGTTGAATGCGGAACAGTGCCGTTCGCTGTGCGGCGTGGCGCGCTATGTGCGGGACGCCGAAGAATCAAAAAGCCTTGACCGGGACAAGATGCCAAAGGTGATCCTCGCGGCGAGCGGCATGGCGACCGGTGGCCGCGTCCTGCATCATCTCAAGGTCTTTGCGCCCGATCCGCGCAACACGATCCTGTTTACAGGTTTTCAGGCTGCCGGAACCAGAGGCGCGGCGATGATGGCGGGGGCGCAAAGCGTCAAAATCCACGGCGGCTATGTACCGGTTCTGGCGGAGGTGAAAAATCTCCGGATGCTTTCGGCGCATGCGGACCGCCCGGAAATCCTGACCTGGCTCAGGCATTTTGACAGACCGCCACGCATGACATTTATCACCCATGGCGAACCGGTGGCGTCCGATGCGCTGCGGCTTGCGATTGAAGAACAGTTCAAATGGACCACGCGCGTGCCCGAGCATATGGAACGCGCTACGCTAGAGAACATTGAGCACACGCATGTCAAATCCACATAATCTTCCCGGACATGCGCGGCCGCACACGCTACGCCTGCGGCGGCTGGGTATCGACACGCATCAGGAGCTTGTCGTTTATATGCGGCAGGATTGTCATATCTGCCGGTCTGAAGGTTTTGCGGCGCAGGCGCGCATCCAGGTGACAGCCAACGGCCACAGCATCATTGCAACACTGGGCAAGATCACCAGTGATTTGCTGGGTCATGGCGAGGCAAGCCTGTCTGAAAGCGCGTGGCGGCTGCTGGGGGTGGCGGAGGGCAGTGAGATTTCGTTCGCGCATCCGCCGCTTGTTGAATCGCTTGGCCTGATGCGGGGCAAAATCTATGGGCAGCGTCTGGATACGCGCGCCGCGCAGCAGATCATTCAGGACATTGTTGCGGGCCGCTATGCGGATGTGCATCTGTCCGCCTTTATCACGGCCTGTTCGGGGCGCGCCCTGAACCGCAACGAGATGGCCGCACTGACCAAGGCGATGGTTACAACAGGAAGCAGGCTGGACTGGGGAAACCAGCCGATTGCCGACAAACATTGTATTGGCGGCCTGCCAGGCAACCGCACAACGCCGATCGTGGTGGCGATTGCGGCGGCCTGCGGGCTTATCATCCCAAAAACCTCTTCACGGGCGATCACCTCTCCGGCGGGAACGGCGGATACGATGGAGACGCTGACCACCGTTGATCTGGATGTGGCCGCCATGCGCCGCGTGGTGGAGCAGGAGGGCGGCTGCATGGTCTGGGGCGGGGCTGTCGATCTTAGTCCGGCCGATGATATTTTAATCCGTGTAGAGCGGATGCTTGATCTGGACAGTGAAGGTCAACTGGTTGCCTCTGTGCTGTCCAAGAAAATTGCCGCAGGCGCCACCCATGTGGTGCTTGATCTGCCCGTCGGACCAACCGCAAAACTGCGGACCATCACCGACGGGCATCATCTGACGAGCGCCCTGCGCGGCGTGGCCGAGGCCATGGGTCTGCATGTGCGTGTGACTGTAACGGATGGAACACAGCCGGTAGGGCGCGGCATTGGCCCCTCACTGGAGGCGCGTGACGTGCTGGCGGTGTTGCGCAATGATCCATCGGCGCCACAGGATCTGAGAGATCGCGCCGTCGATCTGGCGGCAATCCTGCTGGAGCTGGTGTTGCAGCTTTCTGCCAGAGAGGCCCTGGCCAAAGCCACGGAGGCGTTGCGCGATGGCAGCGCATGGCGGAAATTTGAGGCGATCTGCATGGCGCAGGGTGGCCTGCGCGAACCGCCACAGGCCACCCATAAACATCCGGTTCTGGCCGCGCATTCGGGTACGGTCACAAATATTGATAATCGCGTCCTGGCGAAAATCGCCAAGCTCGCAGGCGCGCCAAGCGCCAAGGCGGCGGGCCTTGAATTTCATACACCACTTGGCACGCAGGTTGCGGCAGGCATGCCGCTCTATACGGTGCATGCGCAATCCAGGGGTGAACTCGCCTATGCGCTTGACTATGTCCGCGCGCATCCCGGCGTAATCCGGCTGGAGGCCGACGCCTGAAACTGTTGCAGGATTTTATTTGACCCAGATCAAATCCGCAGACCAGATCATGTATTAGGCTGCCCTTGTCGTAGGGAGGAATTCTTTATGCCGGCTCCATCCGTATTTTTTGATATTTCCAGCAGAACGCGGCGGTCTGTTCGCATGAAAAGTTCAGGACATGAATAAATCTTCGTTTGCGCCCAATCACCCCAATAATCCGATGAGCGTGATGGACGCAATTTATCATCGCCGCTCGGTGCGCGATTACACGCCTGAGAAAGTCAGCGAGGCCAGCATCCATATGCTGATGTACGCGGCCATCCAGGCGCCCACCGCCATGCATGAGGAACCGTGGGCTTTTGCTGTTATTCAGGACCGGCACTTGCTGGACCGTCTGTCTGAAACCGCCAAGCGGACAATATGGCTGCAGGCGCAAGGCGAGGAAAATTCAGGGCTGGCGCGACGCTCCGTAAATATTATCAGCGATCCGTCATACAATGTTTTCTATAATGCGGGCGCGCTGATTGTTATTTATGGCAAGCCGCTGGGGCCGTTCGTGGCTGCCGATTGCTGGCTTGCGGCGGAAAATCTGATGCTTGCCGCATGCGCCGCCGGACTTGGAACGTGCGTGATCGGTCTTGCCGTGCCGGCGCTCAATACACCCGAATGGAAGAATCTGCTGGATATTCCATTGGAAATGACGGCCCATGCGCCAATTCTGCTGGGCTATCCGGCCGGTACGCCACCACCACCCGCCCGTAAATCTCCGGAAATGATATGCTGGAAATAAATATTCCGGAATTGGTCAGCCGCTGTGCCTTATGTGTTTATCCAGCTTTTCATGCAGCACACGGTGTGTTCCGCATTCATCAGCCATTGAGCATTCGCCGCACGCAAAGTTATCGGCCTTGCGCATATCCTGGATGGAGACGTGCGTGCCAGCAACCGTAATCCCGTGATCCCGCAGGGTTTGCAGCGTGCGCGAGAAAGTTTCCTTTTTGATCCGCAGACGCGAGGCGATCAGGGTTTTCGTGTAAGGCAATTCAAACCCGTGCGGGTCGAAATTATACAGCACACAGAGCTTCTGAAGATAGCATGCGACCATCTGCGATGCGGACATGGTGGTAAGCTGTTCCGCCTCGAGCTGTGTGCCATGCAACCGGTCGGCGATGCTTGCCAGCAGTTTCTCCGCCATATGGTCGAAATCCTTGATATGCTCGCGCATCCAGGAAATCGGGATTTCGAGTAGTGAGCAATCTTCCACTGCGCGGGCATTCATCTGATGCGCGTCCTGACGGGCAAGCACTTCATCGGCATTGATGCTGTCCCCGGCTATCAGAATATTGCTGGTGACTTCGTGTCCGCCCGGCGTCTCACGGAAGATTTGCATGGCGCCCCGGCAGATCACATAAAAATGGGTGATCTTGTCCCCGTGCATAAACAGGCACTGTCCGCGTTTGCAGATGATGATCCGGCTGTTGCAAACCAGCAGGTCGCCGTCCGCCCTGCTGATATCCGAAAACAGGGGAAGCGCCTGAAGTGTATCCAATGCGGTAGTCATGTCGCCCCCAATGGCCAGTTTCTACGCATGGCTCACAGGTTGCACCCGGCGGGGGAAATCCGTCAACTATAAAATGATCTTCAGGAAATTGACTGTAATCAATTCATTAGCTGGCAATTGTAATTAGTTTGAGAATGTCTTTTCGTAACGTCACGGAAGGATGTTAACCCAACCCCACCCTTTCCCTGGATGTAATCGTTGCATTCCGGGGATTTTTTTGTGCTGCGCGCTTGTTAGTGCGCCTGCTCAAAGCCAGCATCGCGGCGGCGGTGTGCGCCTTCCAATTTTATCAATTCCAGCGTGACCGGCGCCGGGAAAATGAGTTGATTAAAATCAAAGCCATCCAGGCCTCGTAATGATCAAATTCACATTGGTGGAGTTTTAATGGTTCACATAACAGGAAGGAGCATCAGGATGAATAACATTCTAAAAATACTGGCGGCCGGCGCTATTCTGGCGCTTCCGCTGACAGCTAGCGCTGCAGACACAGCCGCGCAACCAGGCACGCCGCCGCAAAACACGCCTGTCTATCCCTGCTGGGATATGATGAAGGATGGCAAGATGACGCCAATGCGCGGCATGTGGCATGGAACCGGTCCCGGCAATGCGCAAGGCGGCATGATGATGATGAACGCCCAGGAAGTGCAGCGCATGCAAAAGGAAATCGAGACATTGCGCAAGCAGGTAACAGAAATGCAGAACAAACAGCCAAAGTAACAACCTCTGCTGGAGGCTCAAAAAATGCAAGTCCCCTATGAAATTACATTTGACGGCATGGACCCCTCGGACGCCGTGCGTGCGCGGGTTCAAAAAGAAATCGACAGGCTGGAGCGGTTCCATGACCGCATCACCTCGTGCCGCATCGCCATCACGGCGCCGGGTAAACACAAGCGTCAGGGGGGCCTGTACGATGTAAGAATTTTCATGGCCATCCCCGGTGGTGGCGAAGTCAGTGCGCAACGCAATCCTGTCAACAATCATGCGCATGAAGATGTCTATGTTGCGATCCGTGACGCCTTCGCGGCTGCGCGCCGTCAATTGCAGGACAAGGACCGCAAGATCGAAAATAACGTCAAGGCGCATGAGACGCCGCCGCATGGCCGTATCGCCCGCATATTCTATTATGAAGGCTATGGCTTCATCGAAACCCCGGACGGCGGCGAGGTGTATTTTCATCGCAACAGCGTAACCGGTACGAAGTTTGAGAAGCTGGAAGCCGGGCATGAGGTGCGTTTTACCGAGGAACTTGGCGAAAAGGGACCGCAGGCAAGTGTTGTGCATCTGATTGGTAATCACCATCCGGTTTGATCATCTGGTAAATGCACGAATCTCAAATGCTCTTCGAGAGTGGGCGCGCGTGTGGGCCGTTCATCCGTTCACTTTCTGAAGCAGGTAAGCCACGGCGCCATCAAGCGTTGCAAGCTTTGGATAATCGCTTTCCGGAATTTCGACATTGAGCGACTTGTGCAGGGCGATGACGAAATTGAGAAAGTCCATGGAATCGATATCAAGCTCATCGTGCAGATCCGCGCCGGGATCGGCGTTCTCGGGCGCACATCCTGGTGCGACACTCTCAAGCTCGGCAAATACCCGCGCCAATATTTCATCCCGGGTCATAGCTTTTCAGGCTCCTGCAAAAGTGCTGCGATCTCCGACAGAAAGCGCGCGCCGAGATGGCCGTCTGTCACCCTGTGATCGGCGGCAAGGCTTGCGAGCATGACAGGCTCTACCGCAAGTCCGCCATCGGCATGTGCGACGGGCGCAAGGTGCGGTGCGCCAAATCCGACAATCGCCACCTGCGGCGGAAAGATAACGCCAAACACGCCATCAACGCCACGTTCTCCAAGCGCCGTAACCGTGATCGCCGGGTCTGACATTTCGGAGCTTCGAAGGGATCCCGCGCGCACCCGCGCAACCAGATCGCGCAAGGCGATCATGATTTCATCCAGCGATTTTTGATCACAGTCGTGGATGGCGGGCGCAATCAGGCCGCCGCCGCGTATGGCGATGGCCGGACCAATATGAACGCCTTGCGCCTGCATGAAGCCGTCTTTCAAATAAAAGCCGTTAAACCTGGGATAGGCTTTCACGGCCTGCGCCACCGCTTTCAGCAGAAGCACATTCATCAGCAGGCGCTTTTCCGGCTTGCGGCTGCGATTGGTATCGGCAAGCCATTCGGTGGCGCATCGTAAATTGATTTGCGTACTGAGATAATAATGCGGGATTTCCCGTTTTGACCGCGCCATGGCGGCGGCGATCGCATGGCGCATTTTGTCGAAATCCAGACCGGGCTTTGTTTTGCGCGCAGGCGCAGGCGCGGGCCCGGCTGCGGCGCCACGCACCGCATCGGCACGCAATATGGCGCCGCCAGGTTTTCCCGGCGTAATCGCGGCAAGATCAACCCCATGTTCGCGGGCATAGGCGCGGGCGGCGGGCGACGCCTTGACCCGCGCCTGCGCAGACCTGGCGATAGGCGTCAGCGGGGCCTGCGCAACTGGCGGTGGCCCCGTCTGGACGGCAGCCATGGCGGCCATGGCAGGCTCTGGCGCCAGGGCAGGTGCGGTTATGGATGTCGCGGCTTCTTCTTTATCCGTAGCTATCAGCGCAAGCGGCATCCCAACCGGAACGGTGGCCCCTTCCTGCACCAGCCATTGATTGAGGACGCCTGCGGCAAAAATTTCAATCTCGATCGCGCCTTTCTCGGTTTCGACAACCGCGACAATATCACCGCGCGCGATGGCGTCGCCCGGCTTCTTCAGCCATTCGGCCAGCGTACCCGCCTCCATATCCGCCCCCAAAGAAGGCATGCGGAATTCATACATCACTGGCTCATAAGCTTTTGCGCCGCAGCAATAATGGCCGGTATCTGCGGCAGCGCGGCTTCTTCAAGGTGGCGCGGATAGGGGATGGGAACCTCTGCGCTGCACACCCGCGCGACCGGCGCGTCCAGTTCCCAGAAGGCCTGCTCAACGATGACGGCGAAAATCTCCGCCGAAATACTACCTGTGCGCCAGCCCTCGTCAACGATCAGGGCGCGGCGCGTTTTGGCGACGGAAGCGATGATCGTTGCGGTGTCGAGCGGACGCAAAACGCGCAGATCGATCACCTCGGCATTGATGCCCTGGGCGGCAAGCGCGCCGGCCGCAGCAAGTGTTTTGGGAAGCGATCCACCATAGGTAATCAGCGTCACATCGCTGCCGGGGCGGCGGATGGCGGCTTTGGAAATATTCACCGCGCCCGCATTCTCCGGCAATGCGCCTTGCGTATTATACAGCATGACATGCTCGAAAATCAGAACCGGATCCGGGTCTTCCAGCGCCGTCAGCACCATGCCGAACACATCTTCATGCGTGGCGGGCGCAAGCACCTTGATGCCGGGAATATGCGCGAACCACCCCTCAAGACTGTGTGAATGTTGTGCGGCAAGCTGGCGTCCCGCGCCTGTCGCCATGCGCAGCACCAGCGGAACGCCGAATTGCCCGCCCGACATATGCCGGATGGTGGCGGCGCTGTTGACGATCTGATCAAGCGCGAGAAGCGAAAAATTAACCGTCATCACCTCGACGATGGGCCGCATGCCGGACATTGCAGCGCCTATGCCCGCACCCACAAAACCGGACTCGGAAAGCGGCGTGTCGCGTATCCGCTCAGGCCCGAATTCGGCGAGCATGCCTTTCGACACCGCATAACAGCCGCCATAGCGGCCAATATCCTCGCCCATCATAAAAACCTGCGGATCGCGCATAAACGCCGCACGCAATCCTTCGCGCGCCGCATCCCGATAGGTCAGTTTACCCGCTGGCGCAGTGATTACTGACGGAACAGCGGAGGCGGCTGTGCTGTAAACATGCTCTGCCAGCGTTTCAACAGGTTCCCACGGCGCCGCATCAGCGAAACTTACGGCGTCCTTGATCTCTGCGTCTACCGCCTGCTCAACCGTCTGTAGTGCTTCGTCATGGGCGAGATGCGCATCGTGCAGCCAGGCGCGAAACCGCAGCAGCGGGTCTTTTGCTTTCCAGGCTTCGACCTCCGCCTTGTCACGATACAGTTGCGGATCAAACATGGAATGTGCGCGGAAGCGATAGGTCCGGCATTCAAGGAAATAGGGGCCATCTCCATTGCGAATGGCCGCGACGGCGCGGTGGGCAGTGGCGGCGAGCGCTACGACATCCATGCCATCGATCACCTCCGACGGCATATTGTAGCTCTGCGCCTTGAGGTGAATGTCCGGTTGCGATTCAGAAAGATCGAGCCTTGTTCCCATCGCATACAGGTTATTCTCGCAGACGAACAGCACCGGCAGTTTCCAGAGCGCTGCAAGATTGAGGCTTTCATGAAACTCACCCTCGGCTGCCGCGCCCTCGCCGAAGAAGCAGGCAGCTATGCTGTCCTGTCCCTGCATCTTGTCGGCAAGGGCTGCGCCAACCGCAAGCGGCAGGCCGCCGCCGACAATGGCGTTGCCGCCATAAAACCGCGTAGTCTTGTCGAAAAGATGCATGGAGCCGCCGCGCCCGCCGCTGCACCCCGCCGCCTTGCCAAACATCTCGGCCATAATGGCGCGCATCGGAATGCCGCGCGCCAGGGCATGACCATGCTCGCGATAGGTTGAAACAATGGTGTCATCGGTGCGCAATACCCGCATGATGGCTGCGGCGATGGCTTCCTCGCCAATCGCCAGATGCAGAAAGCCGCGAATTTTTTCCGCCTGATAAAGCTCGGCGCATTTTTCCTCAAAACGCCGGATGCGCAGCATCTGCCGGTAGAACTCCAGCAGTTCATCATGGGTCAGACGGAATTTCGGCCCTGTCGCCGCTGTCATGGCGCGCCCTCTAATGTCGATATATCGCCTTCCGGCAAGCCAAGTTCGCGCGCCTTAAGCAACCGGCGCATGATCTTGCCACTGCGCGTCTTTGGAAGATTCCCGGTAAACTCCAGAAACTTTGGCGCGACAGCGGGCCCAAGGCGCTTGCGCGTATATCCCAAAATATCTTTTCTGATTTCCTCGCTTGGCGCAATGCCAGGTTTGAGTGCGACGAAAGCCTTCACAACTTCGCCTGCCACCTCATCCGGCAACCCGATGACAGCGGCTTCCGCGATGGCTGGATGTTCGGTCAATGCGCTTTCAACCTCGAACGGGCCGATAAGATGCCCGGCCGATTTGATAAGATCGTCTGCCCTTCCGACGAACCAGAAATATCCATCTGCATCCTGCATCGCCAGATCACCGGTCAGATACCAGCCGTTACGAAAATGTTTCTGATAACGTTCTTCCTCATGCAGATACCCGCGAAACATCGAAGGCCAGCCTGTCTTAAGCGCCAGCTCGCCCACCGTCATCGGTTTGCTGGTGATCTCAATGCGGCCTTCTTCAGTCGCATTAACGATTGCCGCCTCCATCCCTGGCAACGGACGTCCCATGGAACCAGGTTTCACGTCCATCGACGCGTAATTGGCAATCATGATGCCGCCGGTTTCCGTCTGCCACCAATTGTCGTGGAACGGCAGGCCAAATTTTTCGTTGCTCCAGACCACGGCGTCGGGATTAAGCGGCTCGCCGACGCTCGCCATAAAGCGCAGACTATGGCGGGTTGGCGGGGGCACGGAATCTTCGCTTTTCATCAGCATACGGATGGCGGTCGGCGCGGTATACCAGATTGTCACCTTTTCTTCCTGGAGAATGCGGTACCAGCGCGCGGCGTCAAATTCGGCCTCATCGACGATCATGGTGAGCCCATTGGTCAGCGGGGCGATAATACCGTAAGAGGTGCCCGTCACCCAGCCGGGGTCGGCCGTGCACCAGAAAATATCGTCCGGGTGCATATCCAGCGCAAATTGCCCGGTCACGTGATGGGCGATCACTGCGGCATGTACGTGGATGGCGCCTTTGGGCCGCCCGGTCGTGCCGCTGGTGAAATGCAGCAGCGCGCGGTCCTCCGGCATGGTCTGCACCAGCGCCGGTCCGCCGCCGGCTTTTTGCAGGGCCTGGCTCCAGCCAATCACGCCGTCTTCCTTGGAATCACCGGCATCAATAAGGATAATGTGTTTCAGCGATGGCAGCTCCCGCCACCAGTTCGCCACCTTGCGCTCAAAGAGCCGCTGGGTGGTGACAAGCACGGCGGCGTCTCCGCGCTCCATCCGTGTGCGAATGGGTTCCGGCCCGAAGGCCGAAAACATCGGGCAGAACACGCTGCCGTTTTTCAGAGTTCCGAGCGCCGCGATATAAAGTTCAGGAACCCGGCCAGCCAGGACGAAAACAGCATCGTCTTTGCCAACGCCAAGCGCCTTCAGCGCATTGGCGAAACGATCTGTCCCGGTAGAAAGTTCTGCATAGCAAATGTCACGCCGTACATTGTCTTTTGAGATCCAGCGAATGGCGGTCTTGCCGCCAAGACCGTGAAGGACGTGCCGGTCGACTGCCTCATAGGCAATATTCAACCTGCCATCCGGCAAACCGTCAAGATCACCGCGCGCTTCCGCCCACGAAAAATTCCGGCGTGCTTCCTCGTAGTTCTCGAGGTTGGGCGGTATGGCGAAAGAACCGCCCTTGCGGATGATAGGTGTTTCATTTGGCACGGCGCGGCGGCGCCTTTTTTATTAGGGTAAAACGGCCCTGTTGAAGCAGCATGCGACCGCGCGCCTTCGCCGAATCGCCACAACAGCCCTCCAAGCACCAATTCCCAATATATTCCTGAAAAATGATCCTAGACAGGGCACCTCTATATTTCCTTGATTTGCATCAACTTCTGGTACAATGAATCGATGTTGCCAAGCAAAGCCGCCAGTGGCCGATTAAAAAGACGACGGTAACAATTGATCAGGCCCCAGGAAATCTCTATCGAAGAAAAGGTGCGATTCCTGCAGCATCCGGCTGCCTATGGGCAACCGGGCACAGCGGAAGTGCTGGTCAAGGAAACGCATATGTCATGGGTGTTTCTGACCGGCGCGCGCGTTTACAAACTCAAGAAACCAGTCCGTTATGATTTCCTTGATTTCAGCACCCTTGATGCGCGCGAAAGAAATTGCCGCGAAGAAGTCCGGCTCAACCGCCGGCTGGCGGAAAATGTCTATCTCGGCGTTCTGCCGCTAACGCTGAGCAGTAAAGGCGAACTTGCCATCGGCGGTGAGGGGCCATCGGTCGACTGGCTCGTCTTGATGCGCCGCCTCCCCTTGGATCGCATGCTGGATCAAGCCATCGAGAGGAGCACAGTCAGCCGCGCTGAAATCATCTCCGTCGCAGACCGGCTTTCGGATTTTTACGGACTTGCGCCGCCTGCGGAACTGACGCCGGAGGCTTATGTAGAGCAGTTCATCCGCGAGCAGGCGCAGACGCGGGCGGTGCTCACAGACCGGACTTTTGACTTGGACGGCGCGCGGATCGGGAAAATTCTTGGCGGCATAGAGGATATATTGTTTGCGCAATCTGAACTTCTGAAGGCGCGTGTTGAAGGTGGCAGGATCATTGAGGGACATGGGGATCTGCGGCCTGAACATGTATGTCTCAATACGCCCCCGGTCATCATCGATTGCCTGGAGTTCAACCGGGGATTCCGGCTGGTTGATCCGGCCGACGAACTGACTTTTCTTGGCCTTGAATGCGAGCATCTCGGGGCGGGCTGGATTGGACCAGCGCTGTTAAACCGCTACACTGAGCGGCTTGGCGATACGCCATCGGCCAGGCTTATCGCGTTCTACCGCAGCCACCGCGCCTGCCTGCGGGCGCGCCTGTCACTGGTTCATATTCTGGAGCACGACCCGCGCAAACCGGAACACTGGCTGCCCCTGGCGCGCCACTATCTGGAACTGGCCGATACGACCGAACTCAATCCCGGCTTTCCAGAATCTCATTGACCGATCCTCCCTCGCGCAACACGCGGATCGTTTCGGCAAACAGCGGCGCGGCGCTGACGATTTTGACATGGCCTGCAAGCACATCTTTGCCGAGCCGGAACGGCGGAAGGGAGTCGGTGATGAATAACCTGGCGAGATCGGGATGGCGCAGGGTGCCTGCTGCATCACCCGTAAACAGCCCATGGGCCGCAAACCCATAAACCGCCGTTGCGCCCGCTTGGCGGCAAGCCTGAGCCGCGCGAAGCATCGTTCCGCCGCCGCCGATCAGATCATCGAGGATCAGAACCGCCGCGCCGCTTACGTCGCCGGCCAGAAGCGTGCCGCTGACTTTTCCGGCGCTGCGGCGCTTGTCCATGAAGGCGCCGCCAACGGGCCGGCCAAGCGCCGTTTCCAGCGCCTCGCGAAACAGTTGCGCGCGCTTTACGCCGCCGGGGTCGGGCGATGCGACCACCAGTGGTTCGCTGCCAGCAAGTTCGCCTGCGCATTTGGTAAATAAACGCCTCGTGTCGAGATGAACCGTCCGGCAGCGAAAGGCGTTCTGGAAGGCGACGATATTGTGGACTTCCAGCGTGACGACGCAGTCAGTCCCAACGGCTTCCAGAAGCTGTGCGATATAGCGTGTTGTCACCGGATCATGGCTTTTGGTCTGCCGGTCCTTCCGGGCATAGGCCAGATAGGGAATGACCGCCGTTACGCGCGCCGCGCCGTTTTCCTTCATCGTCGCGATAAAAAAAAGCAGCCGGCAAAGCTTGTCGTTTGGCGACTGCTCCGGACCGCCATACAGGCTTTGGATAATATAGACATCCTCGCCGCGCACGCTCACCAGCGGCCGCGCCTTGTGCTCGCCATCCTCAAACTCGCGCTCTTCGTGCGCATCAAGCGTGACGCCAAGCGCCCTTGCTACCTTTTCGCCGAAGGTCCGGCTGGCATTGAGAGCAAACAGTTTCATCACCGTGTACGTCTGGCGCCGGGTGGGGGATGCGGAGCGGGCGCCTGCGCCATTAGCGCGCGCATCTCTTCGTCGTCTATCTGATGGAAATCCTGATAATAAAGGCCGATTGCCCCGAAATAGTCATGCGTTTCAAGGCAGACGATCTCGTCGACCGTGTGCTTCAGGGCTGCGATCGTGTCCGCCGGCGCGACCGGCGCCGCTAGCACGAGCTTTTTTGGGGCAAGCGCCCGGACGGCGAGAATGGCCGCTTTGATTGTTGCGCCCGTCGCTATGCCGTCATCGACGATAATTGCCGTTTGCCCCGGGATGCTGACGCGCGGCCTGCCAGCAAGATAGGTCTGCTGGCGGCGTTTGATTTCCGCAAGCTGCCGCTGCTTCTCTGCCTCGATATAGGCAGGGGAAATATCAAGTTGGGCTATAATATCCTCGTTGAGGACAAGCTGTGGTTTTTCGCCGTCGACTACGGCGCCGATGGCAAGCTCCGGCTGCGATGGCGCGCCAAGCTTGCGCACGATAATGAGGTCGAGCGGCGCGTTGAGCAGCTTCGCGATTTCAAGCCCGACGGGCACACCGCCGCGCGGCAGCGCCAGCACGCAAGCATTCTTATTCTTGTAACCCATCAGCCTGGCCGCCAGGCGTTGGCCTGCTTCTTCACGGTTGGCGAACATCAGGAAATCCCCTTGCCTGGGCGCAAATGCGCGAGGAACCAGTCGCGAGCCAGTTCTATGACCTGCTCGAGCGCGCCCTGTTCCTCGAACAGATGGGTGGCGCCCGGCACAATCTCAAGCGCTTTGGCGCAACGCAGCTCTGCGAGAGCCGCCTGATTGAGAGAAAGCACCTCGAAATCTTGCCCGCCGGCAATGAGTAAAGTGGGCGCCGTGACGCGCCGCAACGCTGTGCCGGCAAGATCGGGCCGGCCGCCACGCGAGACCACCGCGCGAAACATGTCCGGTGCGCGCGCCGCCGTGACAAGCGCCGCCGCCGCGCCGGTGCTCGCGCCGAAAAGACCCAGGGGCAGGGCTGCCGCCGAAGGCTGTGTCACGACCCATTCGGCCGCCATTGACAACCGCCCGGCCAGCAGTTCGATATCGAACACATGCGAACGGCTGGCCGCTTCCTCCTCGCTCAGAAGATCAAAAAGCAACGTGCCGAAACCTGCCTCCCGCAGGGCGTTGGCGACGTGCATATTGCGCGGGCTGAGCCTGCTGCTGCCGCTGCCATGGGCAAACAGGACAAGGCCATGCGCGGCCCTGGGGATATCAAGCGTACCCGGCAGCCCAAGCGGCGGTAACCGAACTTCCTCAAGCGTTGCGGATTGCATGGATTTACCCGACATAGGCACTTTTTATCCTTAGATATGTAGCGCATCAGGCGCAATGCACTGGCCTACATCTGCATTTCTGCGCCCGGCATGTGCGCCCTCTCAGGCTCTGGAATTTCGGTCATGGTCGCCTCGGTCAGCAGCAAAATACCTGCCACGGATACGGCGTTTTCAAGGCCGATACGCACGACCTTGGTTGGATCAATAATGCCGGCTTCCACCAGATCGACATATTCTTTCCGCCCGGCGTCAAAACCGTAATTGCCCTTGCCTTCGAGCATACGGGCGACCACCACGCCGCCGTCCACCGCCGAGTTTTCGGCAATCTGGCGTGTTGGCGCCTCAAGCGCGCGTTTGACGATGAGGACGCCGGTCCGTTCATCGCCTTCGCATTTCGCCTCCTCCTGCGCCACGGCCGCGATGCAGCGCAGCAGCGCCAAACCGCCGCCGGGTACAATGCCCTCCGCGACCGCAGCCTTGGTGGCGTTGATGGCGTCGTCGAGCGCCTCTTTTTTGGATTTCATTTCCGCTTCCGAAGGCGCGCCGACACGGATCACGGCGACGCCCCCGGAGAGCTTCGCCAGGCGCTCCTGCAGTTTTTCTTTGTCGTAATCGCTGGTGGTCTTTTCGATTTCGCGGCGGATTTGTTCAACGCGGCCGTCGATTTGTGCACGATCACCGCCGCCGCCGATAACCGTGGTATTATCCTTGTCGATGACAACGCGCTTGGCGCGCCCGAGCTGCTCAAGCGTCATATGCTCAAGCTTCAGGCCCAGCTCCTCGGAAATCACCTGTCCGCCTGTTAGAACTGCAATGTCCTGCAGCATCGCCTTGCGGCGGTCGCCAAATCCCGGGGCCTTGACGGCGCAGCATTTCAGCACACCGCGGATCTGGTTGACGATGAGCGTGGCGAGCGCCTCGCCCTCAACTTCCTCCGCAATCACCAGCAGGGTTTTCCCGGCCTTTACGACTTGTTCGAGCAAAGGGATCATGTCGTTGAGGACGCTGATCTTGCGATCAGACAGCAGGATCAGGCAATTTTCCAGCACCGCCTCCATCTTTTCCGGATTGGTGATGAAATAGGGTGACTGAAAGCCCCGGTCGAACCGCATGCCTTCAACAACATCAAGCGCTGTTTCCGTCGTCTTGGATTCCTCGACCGTAATCACCCCGTCGTTTCCGACCTTGTCCATCGCCTCCGCGATAAGCTCGCCGATGGCGGGATCATTGTGCGCGGAGATCGCGGCGACCTGCGCCTTCTCCTTGCGTGTCGCCACCGGCCGCGATAAGGCCCGCAACGCTTCTATCGCGGCCCTGGCGCCCCGATCCAGACCGCGCCTGATATCGATTGCGCTGGCGCCCGCGACAACATTGCGGATGCCATCGGCCAGTATTGCGTGCGCCAGGATGGTTGCGGTGCTGGTGCCGTCGCCAACCATCTCGCCGGTCTTTTCCGCCGCCTGGCGCAGCATCCGGGCGCCCAGATTCTCTTCCGGATCTTTGAGATCGAATTCCTTGGCGATGGTGACGCCGTCGTTACAGACGATGGGCGCGCCCCACTTTTTTTCGATCAATACCGATTTCGATCGCGGCCCCAGCGTTACGCGGACTGCGTCAGCAAGCTGCGCAGCGCCACGCAGTATTTTTTCGCGGGCTGCGGATCGGAAAAAAACCTGTTTATGCGCCATCCGTTATCTCCCTGAATTGTGGCGTGGCGGGCGATTTCGTCACAATGGAAATAAAGTATCGAAAAAAATCTGATATTGAATTGATTTCGGTCAAGGCAGACGCGGCTCGCAGTACTTAGTTTGTAATCCTAACCCCCTAACAGGAGAAACAGACATGACCGAACCGACATCCAAACTACCTGTACTTACGGAGAAAAAATCATCCGGGCTGCAGACCTGGCATCCGATCGAGAGCCTGCGCCGTGAGGTCGACCGGATATTCGAAGATTTCGACCGGGATTTCTGGCGCGCGCCTTTCCGCCGCTCGTTTCAGGACATCGAACCGGTGCTGCGGCGCGGGTTAAGCTGGGGCGCCAGTCCGGCTATTGACATTGTGGACAAGAGCGAAGCCTATCAGGTCGTGGCGGAATTGCCCGGCATGGATGAAAAGAATGTTGAGGTAAAGCTGGTCAACGGCAGTCTGACCATCAAGGGCGAGAAGCGCGACGAGAAAGAGGAGAAGAAAAAGGATTACTATCTTCATGAGCGCAGCTTCGGCTCTTTTGAACGCAGCTTCGCCCTGCCCGATGAAGTCGATGCCGACAAGATTGAAGCGAGCTTCAGCAAAGGCGTGCTTACAGTGACCCTTCCCAAAAAGCCAGAAGCCGTGAAGCCCGAGAAAAAGATCGAGGTCAAGGCTGCCTGAATCGCCGCATGGAAAACAATGGTCAGCGCGGCTTTGATTCGGCCTTTCGCCGATTGATGCTGCGCTGGCGCAATTAATAGTTTATCCCTCAGCGGCATCATGGTGGTTTTCAGCCAGCCTTAAATATGCGTGGCGCATTTACCGCCAGCGGCGGGCCGGCGGCAAAGCGCCGGACATTCTGTCGTATAGGGCTGCATAATGCGATCTGTTCGCGTGTTGATTTTGGCGCTTTTTGCCGTTCTTGTCGCGCCGATGCCGGCCCATGCGGACGAGGATCCGGTGGCGCGTGACACGCGCGCGCTTATCAGTGGCGTCATCGCAATCCCGCATGATATCTCGCCCGTGCATACAGATATGGCCCGGAGGTTATACGCCGAACGGCAGGGGGCGTCCCTGTGGCGGACGGATCGTGGCTGGCAGGACAAAGCCGTTATGGCGCAAAATGTCCTGGCAAATGCAGGCAAGGAGGGGCTGCGCCCCGGCGATTATGCCGCCGGGCTGCGCGCATTGCCACCCGCCAATGCCCCGGCGCGCCAGGTTGCTGAAGCTGATGTGCTGCTGTCGGTTGCTTTGCTGCGGTATATTGCAGATATCCGTAATGGCCGGCGCAGGCCCTATGAGATCGATCCGGAACTGCAGATCACGCCAGCTTTTACCGATCCGCTTGAGACCCTGCGTGAGGGACTAAAGGCCCCTGACTTTGCCGCCTGGCTAAGGGGGCTGGCGCCATCCACGCACGGCTATACACAGTTGCGCGATGCACTGGCGCGGATGCGGTCGTTGGCAGGAACCGGCGCATGGCCAAAATTACCGGATGGACCCAAACTGGAAAAGGGGCAACAGGCGCCCGTCATCGTGACACTGCGGCGGCAGTTGACGCTGCTTGGCGATCTGCACGGGGGCCTGCCCAACAATGATCAATTCGACGCTGCACTTGATCTTGCGGTCAAAGCGTTTCAGGCGCGGCACGGTCTGAATGTGGACGGCGTGGCGGGCCGGGACACACGGCGCGCGCTTAATCTTGGCCCGGCGGAGCGCGTCAAACAGATCATACTCAATATGGAGCGGTTGCGCTGGCTTGATGATAATTTCGGACCGCGATATGTGCTGGTCAATATTGCCAGCTTCGAGTTAATTGCGGTAAACCAAAATAAAATTATCCTGCGCAGTCCGGTCGTCGTTGGACGAGAATATCGCCGGACCCCGATATTCAGTGATCAGATTATCAACCTTGTGCTGTCGCCTAGCTGGACGCCGCCGCCAAGACTTGCGAAACTGGATGTATTGCCAAAGGTTAAAGCCAACCCCGCCTATCTCAGGGAGCAGGGGTTTCGCGTCTTTGATGGCTGGCGAGCGGACGCCAGGGAATTGAATGCCGGCACGATCAACTGGCGCGCCGTCACGGCAGGCAATTTACGCTTCCGTTTCCGGCAGGATCCTGGGCCGCTCAGCGCGTTGGGCGGGGTCCGTTTTTCACTGACCAATTCATTTGGCATTTACCTTCACGACACACCGCATAAGGAACTATTCGGCAAGCATAGCCGCACTTTCAGTTCCGGCTGCATCCGTGTTGCGAAGGCGGCGGAACTGGCGCTGTTTGCCTTGGACAATGATGTCAACTGGCCGGCCGCGCGTCTGGCGGATGCCATGATCAGCGCAAAAACCGAGGTGGTTAAACTCTCCAGGCCCCTGCCAGTTCACATTATTTACCGTACCGCATGGGTCGACGGTGCGGGCGCGTTGCAGTTCCGGGATGACATATATGGCCGCGACGCCTTGCTGCGTAACGCATTAAAACTTGACGCGCCAGAGTAACTTCTTGTTAAAAGGCGTCCTGGATAATGATCTGCGCCGGATAATCTGTTAACCAGTTTCAGGGAATGCATGCAGGGAACAAGAAAGAATCAATCGCCGGGCCAGGCTTTGCCCCTTAATCGCCGCAGCCTGTTAAGGCTTGGCGGCGCCTGTGCGTTCAGCCTTCTGTCCGTGCGCGCCTTTGCCTATGGTGACGCCCCGGCGCAAGCCAAAACGCTTTCTTTCTATAATTTGCACACCGGTGAAAAACTGCGTACGGAATTTTTCGCTGAAGGAAAATTCATCCCCGAGGCGCTGGGGCAGATCAACCATGTGCTGCGCGACCATCGCACCAATGAAATCAGCCGGATCGATCCTGAATTGCTGGACCTGCTATATGCGCTACAGCGCAGGATCGAGACCAGCGAAACCTTCCATGTGATCTCCGGCTACCGCTCGCCTGCAAGCAATGCAAGCCTGCGCGCCCATGGCAGCGGCGTCGCCAATCGCAGCCTGCATATGAGCGGCAAGGCCATCGACATCGCGCTACCCGGCTGCAAGCTGGCCGATCTGCGCCACGCCGCGCTCAGCCTGCGTGCGGGGGGCGTCGGCTATTACCCGGCTTCGGGCTTTGTCCATGTTGACACCGGACGGGTCAGGCAGTGGTCGTAGGGGCATGGATAACCGCGTGCGCTGCGCTTGAAGCAGCTTCGTGAGCCGCGCATGCAGGCAGGGCCGACGCGGCAGCCTCCGCTTAGCTGCTCGCTTGTCTCGGCGCTGCTCGCTTGTCTCGGCAATGGCTTGCCGAGCCGTAGCTCGCAGAGCGTAGGCTGGTGGAGCTGAGCGGGATCGAACCGCTGACCTCGTCATTGCGAACGACGCGCTCTCCCAACTGAGCTACAGCCCCGTGCCAATTTGCCCCGCCGGGCGCGTCTTGCGCCAAACAGGGGTCAGGGAAGGTTTTGTAGGGTCGGCGGCGTCTTATGTCAAGCTGTTCGGCCCTTGCATGATGGGCCGGGCGCGGGTACATGTTGACAGAACAACCGGCAGAACAAGGCGCACCATGCAAGCAGTTTTCTGGCTAATCAACGAACTTTTGAACCTGTACTGGTGGGTAATCATCATCGGGGCGGTTTTAAGCTGGCTGGTGGCCTTTGAAGTCATCAATACCCGCAACCGTTTTGTCGCTATGGCGCTGGACTTTACCTACCGCCTGACGGAACCGGCCCTGCGCCCGATTCGCCGTATCCTGCCCGATCTTGGGGGCATCGACATATCGCCGGTGCTGCTGCTGCTGGGGATCATGTTTTTGCAGAAACTGCTGTATGATCTGGCTCGAATGATGCTCACCTGATCTGAGTGTCCGTTGCCGCCCGCTTCGCCTTTTTTGCCCGTCAGCAATGGCGTGCAGGTTTCCATCCGGCTCATCCCCAATGCAAGGCGAAATCTTGTCGAAGGGGTGGTTGAGCGGGCGGACGGGGCCGGGGCGCTCAGGGTGCGGGTCACAGCGGCGCCGGAAAAGGGCAATGCCAATGCCGCACTGCTTGATCTGCTGGCCACAGTCTGGGATGTGCCAAAATCGCATCTGAGCATCAAAACGGGCGCGGCAAGCCGCAACAAGATCGTGCTGATCAAGGGTGATCCAGACAGACTGCTGGCGCATCTGGGCGCAGCATGGAAGGAGATGAGGGGTAATGAGCAAGGCGCGCATCATTGACGGCAAAGCCTATGCGCAAGGTTTGCGCACCAATCTGGCGCGTGAGGTCGCGGCGCTGAAAAATTCGCACAATCTGACGCCCGGGCTTGGCGTCGTACTGGTAGGCGATGATCCCGCCAGCCAGATTTATGTGCGCAACAAGGGGGTGCAGGCAACCGAGGCAGGCATGCGCAGTTTTGAAACCAGACTGCCTGCGGACGCTTCTCTTCAGGATGTGCTCGGCGCCGTGCGCGCATTTAACGACAATCCATCCGTACACGGATTTCTGGTGCAGTTGCCGCTGCCCAAACATCTGTCAGAATCCGAAGTGCTGGCCGCCATTGATCCCGCCAAGGACGCGGATGGCATACATCTGATCAATGCAGGGCTGCTGGCAAGCGGCCTTGATGGCCCGGCGCCCTGCACCCCGGTAGGTTGCGTTCTGCTGATCAAGGATGTGCGCGGGCCTGATTTGTCGGGGCTGGAAGCCGTGGTGATCGGGCGTTCCAATATTGTTGGCAAGCCTGTCGCGCAATTATTGCTGCGGGAAAACTGCACGGTTACCATTGCGCATTCGCGCACCCGTGACCTGGCCGGCGTGTGCCGCCGCGCGGATATTCTGATTGCGGCTGCGGGCCAGCCGGAACTGGTGCGCGGCGGCTGGATAAAACCCGGCGCCACGGTCATTGATGTGGGCGTGAACCGGTTGCCAGCACCAGAAAAGGGTGCGGGCAAAACCCGGCTTGTGGGCGATGTAAACTTCGCCGAAGCGCTAGGGGTTGCAGACGCGATTACCCCCGTGCCGGGCGGTGTTGGCCCGATGACGATCGCCTGTCTGTTGCGTGCAACACTGATCGCGGCATGCCGGCAGAACGCGATACCGGTTCCGGAAATTTAGCGCTGCGAACAAAGGAACGCTGACGATGCATGCAGGCCGGATCATATTACTGATCGTCAGCGTCCTGCTTGCAGGCTGCGATGCGCCTTCGCCATTGCGCGGTGAATGCAATGGTGAAGATTTGAATACCGGCCTGCTTTATGCAGATTGTTCGCATGGCGGGCCTGGCGTTGCGCTACGCACGGACCGGCCCAGAGTTGGACTGCTGGACCGTGTCACAGTCTATCCGGTGCGCGGTGATTTTGATGGTCCCGTGCAGGGCGTTCGCCCGGACTATCTGTTTTACCCGGTTTCCGCCGAAGCATTGGTCAATCGGGCCGTGGCGCGGGTGCGTGCGGGCTATTATCAGGGCGCAATCGAGGATCTGGATTCGGCGCTGAATTTCAATCCTGTGGCGGCGGATGCGTTTTACGCGCGCGGACGGCTTTACGTTCTGATCGGGCGTCCGCGTCAGGCGATCAGCGATCTGAACGAAGCCTGGCGATTAACCGGGGGGCGCAGTGATATTGCCTATCATCGCGCCAATGCCAACCGGCAGATCGGGCGGCTGCAAGCGGCGCTGAATGATTATGATTTTGTTCTGAAGCAGGAGCCGCTGCATGTGGGCGCCTATATCAACCGGGGCGCCGTGCGTCAGCTATTGGGATATTTGCCCGAAGCGCTTGCTGATTATGATACCGCATTAAAGTACCAGCCCGATAGCCGCGAAGCGCGGTTCGACCACAGCCTTGTCAATATCGCGAGGGGTAACTTTCCCGCTGCGCTGGCTGATCTTGATATGCTGGTGCGGCGCTTCCCGCTGGATCTGGACCTCTACCGCAGCCGCGCTCTGGCGCATGCCCTGTCCGGGGATGTGGCGGCGGCGCATCGTGATTATGAACAGGTGCTGGCCGTATTCCCGGATGATGCGGACGCCCTGATTGGCCGTGGCCGCCTGCATGCGGGGAGCAGCGACTACAAGGCGGCCGAAATTGATTTTAACCATGCCCTCAGGGCGCATCCGGGCCATGCGGAGGGCCTGTTGGCGCGCGGCCAGGCCTATGGGGCGCAGGGCCGCCTGGAGGAGGCGCTGCTCAATCTTGACGCCGCCATCCAGAATGCCCCGGGCAAGGCGGCGGCCTATGCCGCCCGCGCCGGATTATATCGCCAGATGGGGCAGATGGCGCGCGCCAGCGCAGACGAGGAAATGGCCGCAAAACTGCTTTCGCGTCCGGGATCGGCCGGGTTAAGCTGGCGATAAGCCTTTACTTGAATTTATCGCGCCTTGGGGATAAGTTGCGCGGCGCCTGAAACATCCGGTTTCAATTTGCAGGTAAATGCCGCCGTAGCTCAGTTGGTTAGAGCGCTTGATTGTGGATCAAGAGGCCCCTGGTTCGAATCCAGGCGGTGGTACCATCGGTCGCGCCAACGCGGGCGCAGCAGGCCGGATCTCCCCGGAACAGGATCCCAAGCGGATATGCGCGATCAGGCCATTTGGCCGACGATGGGGCTTTTTATGCTTGACGCGGATCAAATTATATACGGAAGAGACCGGCTAAAATTTTATTATATATAGCATGCAAGCCAGTACCGGCAGAATGGACCACATTACAATGACAATGACCGAAACACGACCAACGCCTACGTCAAAGCCGAAGCAGGAAAGCACCCATTTTGATGTCATAATCGCCGGGGCGGGCATCTCCGGAGTGGGAGCTGCGTACCATCTTACCCAACAGTGCCCGGATAAAAGCTTTGTCGTCCTTGAAGGACAGGAGAGCTTTGGCGGCACATGGCACACCCACCGTTATCCCGGCATCCGCTCCGATAGCGATCTCTATACTTTTGGCTACCGTTTCAAGCCGTGGATCGGCGCGCCAATTGCAACAGCAGAAGAAATTCTTTCCTATATGGGTGAAGTCATCGAGGAGAACGGCCTCGCCCGGCATATCCGTTACCGGCATAAAATCACGTCGGCGAGCTGGTCGAGCAAGAACAATCTCTGGACCCTGGAGGTCACCCGCACGGATACGGGCGAACAGCTTCATTTCACCACCAATTTCCTCTGGATGTGCCAGGGCTATTACCGCCACGAGAAGGGATATACGCCAGAATGGGAGGGGATGAAGGATTTCAAGGGCGTGATCGTTCACCCGCAACAATGGCCCGAAGATCTGGATTATAAGGGCAAGCGGGTCATCGTGATCGGTTCCGGCGCGACGGCGGCGACCGTTGTTCCGGCAATGGCGGCCGACTGCGCGCATATCACGGTGCTGCAACGCTCGCCTACCTATTTTATTCCAGCACGCAATGAGAACAAACTGGCCGACCAGTTGCGCGCGCTGGAGATCGACGAAATCTGGATCCATGAAATTGCGCGTCGGCAGATCCTGCAGGAGCAGGCCGAATTCACCCGGCGCTCGTTCGAGGAGCCGGAAGCGGTCAAACGGGATCTGCTCGGCGCCGTTCGCGCCTATCTGGGGCCGGACTATGATATAGAAAAGCATTTCACGCCGAAATACCGGCCATGGCGCCAGCGCGTCGCCTTTATTCCGGACGGCGACCTGTTCAGGGGCATCGCCTCGGGAAAAGCGTCGATGGTCACAGACGAGATCGAAAGATTTACGGAAAAGGGCATCCTGCTAAAGTCCGGCGAAGTGCTGGAGGCCGATATTATCGTCACCGCAACGGGCTTCGATCTCAGCGTACTCGGCGATATCGGCTTTACCGTGGACGGCGCCCCTGTCGACTTCTCGAAGACGGTAACCTATCGCGGGATGATGTTTACCGGCGTGCCCAATATGGTGTGGATTTTTGGGTATTTCCGCGCCAGTTGGACCTTGCGCGTGGACCTGGTTGCCGATTTCGTATGTCGACTGTTCAATCACATGAAAAAGAAGCATGTACGCAAGGTCACGGTGGCGCTCCGGCCCGAAGACAGGGATATGCCGCTCAAATCCTGGATTGACCCGGAAAACTTCAATCCCGGCTATCTGATGCGCGGCATGCATCTGATGCCCAAACGGGGCGATAAGCCGGAATGGCAGCACACACAGGATTACTGGACCGAGAAGAAGGAGCTGCCGAAGGTTGACCTTGACGCAAGCGAGTTTCATTACGAATGAGGCTGATCGGGGCCGGATTCCCGGAATGCGCCAGCCGAAGCCTTTAAGGGCAAAGCCTGGTGCTGCGGGAGAGGATTGAACTCTCGGCCTCTCCCTTACCAAGGGAGTGCTCTACCACTGAGCTACCGCAGCAATGCGCCGGTCCTGATGGTCAGGCGACGGGGTATGAAGAGGCGCGCAAACTGCCACAGGCGCGGCCTGTCCGCAAGGATTGATATGCGCGATCAGGAAGCGGACTTATTAGCAGGTTTGTTTTGCGCCAGCATAAAGGCGCGCAGCACCGCGTTGATGCGCGTCTGATAGCCTTTGCCGTCCTTGCGGAACCAGTCCAGCACATCCTGATCCAGCCGCAGCGCCACCATTTTCTTGTTCTGGGGCATGACCCATTTTGCAGTCGCAAAAAATTCATCATCCAGCATCATGGTGTCCGGGTCATCGGCCACCGCGCGCGCAATATCCTCATCGGTCATGGTGCGCAGGCGCTCCCAATCGGTTTCATCTTTCATTTTAAGCGCCTGTTTGAGGGTAACTCGTGTAATATTTTTTTCGCGCATTGTTTCCAGCCTTTCTGGCGCTAATTAGTCTGCGATTACCGCCGCGCCACGTGTAGACAACCACAAACACTTCGTTCTCGACTACTCCAGTGGCGATAATACGATCTTCTCCGTAAACACGCCGGTGGTCTGAAGTTTCCAGTGTGGTTCCGTCAAAAATCCGCAGGGCCCTCACAAAGTCCACACCGTACTTGACGAGATTTACTTGCCGTTTGGTTTCATCCCATTCAAGACTCAATTCATCCATTCTGAATGGACCCCAGAGTGTATATATATTTTGTATATACAAATGTCAAGGGAATATTGCAGTTTAGGCGCCATCGCTCATTCCGGTATATTGCGTTTGCGCGCGGCCAGGGTGCGCAGGCGGAGGGCGTTCAGGCGGATAAAGCCCGCCGCGTCCTTCTGGTCATAGGCGCCGCGGTCGTCCTCGAATGTCACCAGGGCATCGGAATACAGGGATTTCGGGCTTTTGCGGCCCACCACCATGACATTGCCCTTGTACAGTTTCAGCCGCACCGTGCCCTCGACATGTTCCTGGCTCTTGTCGATCAGCGCCTGCAACATTTCGCGTTCGGGCGCAAACCAGAAGCCGTAATAGACCAGTTCGGCATAGCGCGGCATCAGGCTTTCCTTCAGATGCATGGCCTCGCGATCCAGGGTTAGCGATTCCATCGCCCGGTGCGCCACATGCAGGATGGTCCCGCCCGGCGTTTCGTAAATGCCGCGCGATTTCATGCCGACAAACCGGTTTTCCACCAGATCGATGCGGCCAATGCCGTTTTCATGGCCCAGCCCGTTCAGCGCCGCCAGCATGGCGGCGGGCGAAAGCTGCTTGCCGTTCAGGCCAACCGGATTGCCGTGTTTGAATTCTATCGTGATTTCCGTGGTTTTGTCGGGCGCGTCCTGAGGGGAAACCGTGCGCATATAGACGGCCTCGGGCGCTTCCTCCCACGGGTCCTCCAGCACTTTGCCCTCGGATGAGGAATGCAGCAGATTGGCGTCCACCGAAAAGGGCGCATCGCCATGTTTGTCTTTCGGCACCGGGATCTGATGTTTTTGCGCAAACTGAATGAGATCGGTGCGCGATTTGAAATCCCATTCCCGCCAGGGTGCTATCACTTTGATATCCGGGTTCAGCGCGCAGGCCGCCAACTCGAACCGCACCTGATCATTGCCCTTGCCGGTGGCGCCATGCGCTATTGCGTCGGCACCCGTTTCAGCCGCGATTTCAATCAGCCGCTTGGCGATCAGCGGCCGGGCGATACTGGTGCCGAGCAGATAGACGCCTTCATACAGCGCATTGGCGCGAAACATCGGAAACACAAAATCGCGCACAAATTCCTCGCGCATATCCTCGATATAGATATGTTTGATGCCCAGCATTTCGGCCTTTTTGCGCGCCGGGGCCAGTTCCTCGCCCTGGCCCAGATCGGCGGTAAACGTCACCACCTCGCAGCCATAGGTCTCCTGCAACCATTTCAGGATGATGGACGTATCCAGCCCGCCGGAATAGGAGAGCACGACTTTTTTGATGTCAGACATGGGCTTGGGGGTCCGTTTTTATAATGTTGCAGATTTGCGCGCACTATAGGCAAAACGGGCTGCGCTGGCCATGCTCATATGTAGTTGCCAGCATCGTTGAATTGGTCCTATCCTTCCCGAAAGCGGGTGAAATAATAATCCGGTCAAGGATGGGAGGGGCACATGGGACGAGTGCTTGCGGTTGTGTACGGCGTGCTTGGTTATCTGATCTTTTTGATCTCATTTCTCTACGCCATTGGCTTTGTCACCAATTTCGGCGTTCCAAAGGGTATTGACTCAGGCGTGCCGGGGCCGGTGCTGGGTTCGGTTATCGTCAATATGCTGCTGATGGGGCTGTTCGCCGTGCAGCACAGCGTCATGGCCCGCCCGGAGTTCAAGCGCTGGTGGACCAGAATAATCCCGGAACCAATCGAGCGCAGCACCTATGTGCTGCTGTCCAGTCTGGCGCTGCTGTTGCTGTATTGGCAGTGGCAGCCGATTCCCGGTCTGGTTTGGAGCGTTGAGGGTATGGGCGCAACCATCCTGTGGGCGATATGCGCTCTCGGTTGGGCAGTGGTGTTGCTCTCAACCTTGATGATCGGGCATTTCGAACTGTTTGGCCTGCAGCAGGTCTATCAGAATCTGCGGAATCTGAAGCCCTCCGAACCCAACCTGATCACACCGGGTTTTTATGCGCTGGTGCGGCATCCGATCATGACCGGTTTCATCATCGCCTTCTGGGCCACGCCGCAAATGAGCTGGGGGCATCTGCTGTTCGCCACCGTGACGACGATTTATATTGTGCTGGCGCTGCAATTTGAAGAACGCGATCTGATCGGCATATTTGGCGAGCGTTATCACGAATATAAAAGCAAAGTGCCAATGCTGATTCCGTTTCTGAAACGCGGGCCTAAATGACTGACTGGGTTTGAGTTCCCTTGCGCGCCCGTTCGCTGTTACTTTTCAACTGGCCGCAGGCGGCCATGATGTCGCGGCCGCGTGGGGTGCGCACCGGGCTGGCGTAGCCCGCGCGGTTGACGATTTCGGCGAAGGCTTCGATCTGATCCCAGCCGCTGCATTCATAGGGCGCGCCCGGCCACGGATTGAACGGGATCAGATTTATCTTGGCCGGAATGCCCGCGATGATGCGCACCAGTTCGCGCGCATCGGCCAGGCTGTCATTGACGCCTTTCAGCATCACATATTCAAAGGTGATGCGCCGCGCATTGGAGGCGCCCGGATAGGCGCGGCAGGCGGCCAGCAGTTCGGCAATCGGATATTTGCGGTTCAGCGGCACGATTTCATCGCGGATTTCATCGCGCACCGCATGCAGGGACACCGCCAGATTGGTGCCGATTTCTTCACCACAGCGCTTCATCATCGGCACGACGCCAGCGGTTGACAGCGTGATGCGGCGGCGCGACAGGCTCAGCCCTTCATTGTCCATGACGATCTGCAACGCGGCTTTGACATTGTCGAAATTATACAGCGGCTCGCCCATGCCCATCATGACCACATTGGTCAGGTGGCGGTCGCAGCTCTGCCATTCATCCAGCGCATCGCGGGCCACCATCATCTGCGCGATAATTTCCGCGGGCGTCAGATTGCGCACCAGCATCTGGGTGCCGGTGTGGCAGAATTTACAATTCAGCGTGCAACCGACCTGCGACGACACACACAATGTGCCGCGTTCATCTTCGGGAATAAAAACCGTTTCGGCTTCCTTGCCGTCGGCGAACCGCATCAGCCATTTGCGGGTGCCGTCCTTTGAAATCTGTTCGCTGGTGATTTCGGGCCGCGCCAGCGTGAAACGCTCACTGAACAGGCTGCGTAAATCCTTCGAGATATTCGACATGGCGTCAAAATCCTGCACACCGCGAAAATACATCCAGTGCCAGATCTGTTGCGCGCGCATCTTTACATGATGTTCGGGAATGCCTGCGGCGCGCAGATGCGGCGCCAGCTCCGCACGCGAAAGCCCGATAAGATTGGTCTGCCCCGTTACCGGCGCGTTGATAGTGGCGATTTGCATAACAGCTTTTATTGGTACATGCGTCTTCATGCTATTTTACGCCGCAGGCCTTGTTGATGGTCTTTAGCGCGGCGCTAAAGCCAGCCAGTGAATAAGTGTCCGTGGTTTTGGTGCCGCGCGCCGATGCGCCGCTGACGGTCAAGCTGTCGCCCTGCTTCATGGCGGTAATCACGCGGGCCTCGTCTGCGGGTTTTTCAACCCAGGCGCCATCGCCTTCCGTGAACAGGGTAAAATTCTGTTTGCCAATGGTCAGGGTGGCGCCACTGCCGGGTTTGAACGGATAGCCCGCAATCACACTCACCTCATTGACCACCTTGCTGGCGGGGCGATGGGTGATAAACAGATAGACTTCGCCGCGCTTGGCGCCCGCCGGTTCGCTTTTCCCGGGGGCGGCGCGCATATAGCAGGATTTGGTTTTTCCTTCGGTGACCACAAACGCATCCCAGTCACGGCTGCTGCCCAGCAGGGTCGGCGCCGCCATGGCCTGCGGCATGCCCAGAACAAATATCAGCAGGGCGCCATGGTAGAGCCGGGTCAATTTTTTCATACAAAGCTTCATATGGGTATGCATACGGCCACCTTCATCGTCTTCAGCTTCAGCCCTATACTATTTATTGACCTGCAAGGGCAAGTACGGGAGGTTCGCAAGCCGTACATCTTGTGATAAGTCTAATTCACAGACATTTAATTAAACCTACGAAAACGGGAAACACTGATGAAAGCAGTTTTATGCAAGGCCCTGGGAATGCCAGAAACGCTGGTTCTGGAGGAAGTGGCCGATTTCAAGGCCGGTCCGGGCCAGGTGGTGATAGACGTCCATGCCTGCGGGGTGAATTTCCCGGATTACCTGATCATTCAGGGTAAATATCAGTCCAAACCGAAACTGCCCTTTTCGCCGGGGGGCGAGGTGGCGGGCGTCGTTCATGCGGTGGGCGAAGGGGTCAAGGGGCTGGCCAAAGGGGACCGGGTGCTGTCCTTTATTGGCGCCGGCCATGGCGGTTTTGCCGAACAGGCGCTGGTAAAGGCCGAAATGGTGACCAAAATTCCGCCCCAGATGGATTTCACCACGGCGTCAGCGTTTCTGCTGACCTATGGCACTTCCTATTATGCGCTGAAAGACCGGGGCGATCTGAAGCCGGGCGAAACCCTGCTGGTGCTGGGGGCCTCTGGCGGTGTGGGGCTGGCGGCGGTGGAACTGGGCAAGGCCATGGGCGCGCGGGTGATTGCGGCGGCGTCCACCGATGACAAGCTGGCGGTGTGCAAGGCGCATGGCGCGGATGCGCTGATCAATTATGACACGGAAGATCTGAAAGAACGCATCAAGGCGCTGACGGGCGGCAAGGGCGCGGATGTGATTTATGACCCGGTCGGCGGTGATTATTCCGAGGCCGCGCTGCGCGCCATCAACTGGGGTGGCCGCTTTCTGGTGGTGGGATTCGCCAATGGCGAAATCCCGAAAATTCCGCTCAATCTGACTTTGCTGAAAGGCTGCCAGATTGTCGGCGTATTCTGGGGCGCAAGCATCGAACGCGACATTGCGCATTTCCAGAAGCGCAATGACGAATTGCTGGCCTATTATGTGGCGGGCAAACTGAAGCCGCTGGTGACGGGAACCTATCCGCTGAAAGACGTGGCGACGGCGCTGAATCTGCTGGCGGCGCGCAAGGTAACAGGTAAGCTGGTGCTGCTGACGGGGCGTTCTTAGTCCGTACAAGGAGAAAGCCGTGGCTGAATTTTTCGATCATATACCGGAAAATCTGCAAGCATTTATTGCGGAACAGAAACTGTTTTTCATCGCCACGGCGGCCTCCACCGGGCGCATCAGCCTGTCGCCCAAGGGCATGGATACGTTTCGTTGCCTTGACGCACACAGGGCCGCCTATCTGGACCTGACCGGCAGCGGCAATGAAACGGCGGCCTATCTCAAGGCCGACGGGCGCGCCACCATCATGTTTTGCAGCTTTGATCACCGGGCGCTGATCCTGCGTCTGTACGGCAAGGGGCGCGCCGTGCGGCCCGGTGCATCCGAATGGAACGCCCTGATCGGAAAATTCCCGGAAATTCCCGGCGCGCGCCAGATCATGCTGTTTGATATCAACAGCGTGCAAACCTCGTGCGGCTATGCCGTACCGGAATATGAACTGAAACAGGAACGCCAGATTCTGAAACAGTGGGCCGGGAAAAAATCGCCCGAAGAACTGACAGACTATCAGCGGCAAAAAAATGCTGTTAGCATTGACGGCTTCGACACAGGCCTGATTAACTAGCGAAACAGAATAATGAAAGGGAATGGCGATGGAAAAGCTGGAACAGACAGTGCCGGGTGGGCGGGTGGCGGGCCAGTTTGATCCGCGTTTCAAGGCGGTGGCGGATCGCTTCGCCGCAAACTTTTCCGAGTTCGACGAACTAGGGGCATCTGTTTGCGTAACATTGAACGGCGAAACCGTGCTGGATTTATGGGGCGGCCGTGTGGTGCCTGATGCGCCCGCAGCGTGGAATGCCGATACCGTGTCGATCGTGTTTTCTTCCACCAAGGGGGCGACGGCGTTGTGCGCGCATATTCTGGTGGACCGGGGCTTGCTTGATCTTGACGCCCCGGTTTCCAAATACTGGCCGGAATTTGCGCGGCACGGCAAAGAAAAAGCCACGGTGCGCATGATGCTGGATCATAGCGTGGGGGTGCCGGTCGTGCGCGAACCGCTGGCCAAGGGTGCGGTGAATGACTGGGATCTGATGTGCGAACGGCTGGCGGCCGAGGCCCCGTTCTGGGAACCGGGCAAGCGGCATGGCTATCATGCGCTGACATTTGGATGGACGGTGGGTGAACTGGTGCGCCGGGTGTCGGGCAAATCGCTGGGAACTTTTTTCCGCGATGAAGTGGCCAAACCGCTGGGCATTGATTTCTGGATTGGCGCGCCGGAACTGATCGAGGCGCGGGTCAGCCCGATTATTCAGTTTCGTCCCGCCAAGGGGGATCCGCTGGGGCCGCTGGCCGAAGTGGCGCTGGCTGACCGCAGCTCGATCCCGGCGCTGTTTTTATTCAATGATGGCGGTTTTAATCCGAACCGGCGCGATTGTCATGCGTCGGAAATCGGCGCGGCAAACGGGATTACCAATGCGCGCGGACTGGCGGTCATGTATGCGCCGCTGG
>JBMOMW010000058.1:0-7179 GCA_049325255.1 Pseudomonadota bacterium
CATAGCTTGTCCCGGAACAAAAAAAACGCCGGAGCAAACGGCGAATATGAACGCAAACTGACAGAAATAAACCCCGCCAATCCCTGAAAAACCAGATTTACGGCAGGTTTTTCAGCAGCCTGTTAGGACAAAATGGAAAAAAAAGGCTATCGGGAGCATTACGCAACGGCCTTAGTCAGGAATATGGTTTGGGCCCGCTTGCTTTTGAAATGACAACAGCTACCCATTTAATGGCTCGCGGCTTCGACGTCACTTTTCAAGATATTGAGAATGGGGGAGGTCATGATTTTTTAGCTGTCTCCGGCGAAACAATATTCGAAGTTGAATGTAAACATGTTTCCGCTGATATAGGACGAAAACTTCACCGGCGTAAACTTTACAATCTAGCCGAGCTATTATCTCCTGTATTGAGCCAAGCTCTTGAGATCAGTCATGGTGGTTTTCATGTGCGCGTAACTATTCCAGACAGACTAAATGGCAATAGCGAACAGCACCAGCTTTTGACTTCAGAAATTCAAATGGCATTATCCAGCGGTACTGGCTCGGAAACTCCGTCTTGCGCGATATCTGTCGAGAAATTTGATATTGCCACATCACCATTCTCACTTGAGCCGGGAGCTAATCTTACAACGTATGATATCAGAGAAAAATTCTGTAGGGATCGAGGCTGTGAATCTGGTCACTCCTTGGCAAATTGGCGGCCCGGCAAAACGGCAATTGTTGTCTGTTTCAATAGTCGCAAAGCAGATGCTGTTTTGAGCAAGATTCTTAGGAACCTTAAAAAAGATGCCAGAAGGCAATTTACAGGAAATCATCCAGCCTTCATGTGTATTCATCTCGCTGACATAACTGATGAACAGCTTCTTAACATTGCCCAAACAGAGCAATCAGGGACGGTAACAGGAATAAAAATTGCACTTAATGAACTGCTTAAAACCCGCCCATACATTCATACCGTCGCTTTGACGTGCGATGGCACGGTCACACATCAGCGTGGACAAACGGGTAATTTCCGTTCAACCTCTACGCAGGAGATAGCGCCGTCCTATGTATTTAGGAATGCTGAACATCCGCAGGCGAATGATCCAATTCTCCGCGATGTTTTTTTACCCCGTGGAAGAGTAAATAGAGAGTCAATGTTAAAATAAGTCATTTAGATGCTGGATATAAAATCAGCAATACCTCCTGTGTCACCCCGCACTTGTTGCGGGGTCCAGGGTTACAAATTCAGGCCTTACTGTGAGGCGCTGGACCCCAGAATAAATCCGGGGTGACAGGCCGAGATTTTGTCACGCCCTGCTCTAAAAGAGTTGGCCACGGATTGAAAGCACCCTACCGCCCCACGAACTTTGCCGGGCGGCGCTCGGCTGTGGCCTTGATGCCTTCCTTCATGTCTTCGGTGCCCTGCAGCTTGTTCTGTTCCTGCAATTCGCGCGCGGTGGCGGCGCGCACCTTTTCGGGCAGGCCCATGCGCATGGTTTCGCGCACCGCCATCACCGCGAGCGGCCCGGCGGACGCAATTTCCAGCGCCATCTCATGCGCCGCCGCGCGTAATTTATCGGCGGGCACGAGGCGGTCGACCAAACCCATTTCCAGCGCCTCCTCGGCTTTCACGCGCCGGCCGGTATACATCATGTTCCAGGCCTTTTGCTGGCCGATCAGCGCGGGCAAGGTATAGGTCAGGCCAAAGCCCGGATGGAACCCAAGCTGGGTGAAGTTGCAGGCGAGCCGCGCCTCGGGGCAGGCCACGCGAAAATCCGGAACCAGACAGAGCCCCAGCCCGCCGCCGATGGCCGCGCCATTGACCGCGCCGACAATAGGTTTTTTGCTGGAGAACATGCGCACCGCCTGATCATAGAGCGGGCTGCCGCTGGAACTGGGCTTGCTGGTGGAAAGCCCCTCGGCACGCGTGCCGCTGGCGAAATTGGCGCCCGCGCAAAAGGCGCGCCCGGATGAAGCCAGCACCAGCACCCGGCATTCCGGCACCTTGTCCAGATCGTGAAAACAATCGGCCAGCGACGTAAGCATTTCCAGATCGAAGAAATTCAGATCGCCATTCTGCATTTCGACGGTGGCGACATGATCATCGCCCAGATCAACACCAAGCAGCTTGTAATTCCCGAACTTCGCCATACCGGCCTCCCCTTGTTTTTATGAACGATTGGGGAGGATGCTAGAACATTACGCGGCCCTATTCAAACACCCGTGTCGCCTTGGGGCGGATATACAGCGTATCGCCCCTTTTGATATTCAGTTCATCAACCACGGTTTTGGGCACCTCGGCCTGCAAAATTGCGCCGCCGGGGCGCAGCAGTTCCAGCTTCACCAGCGCGCTGGCCGGATTGACATGCGTGACCCGCGCCGTGACATATTCTTCGCCGTCCAGCACCTTGCTGACAAAAATTTCGTGCGGGCGGGTAAATAATTTCACCGCCAAGGCATTGTCCGGCCTGCGGATGGTTTTTTTCCTTTTGACCAGAACGGGGGCGGTTTTTTCCGGCAGGAGGCCCGGCACAACCCTGTTCACCACATGACTGATTTCGGGATAACGCCCAAGCCATCCGGGCGTATTGCTGGTTTGCAAAACCGCCTCTTCCGGGATTTCCACAATATCGGTTTCCGCCAGATGGACCTTGCCGTTTTCATCTTTCCAGCCATCGAACTCATTATAATTTCCAAGAAAGTCGTACACAAAACCATTGATGGGATGGTGATAGACCTGTTCGGGGGTGCCCACCTGTTCGATGCGGCCATTGCTCATCACCACTACGCGGTCGGCCACTTCCATGGCTTCTTCCTGATCATGGGTTACAAAGATCGTGGTGATGTGAATATCGTCATGCAGACGGCGCATCCAGCGGCGCAATTCCTTGCGCACCTTGGCGTCCAGCGCGCCGAACGGTTCGTCCAGCAACAGCACCTTGGGTTCCACCGCCAGCGCGCGCGCCAACGCCACGCGCTGGCGCTGGCCACCCGATAGCTGACTTGGATACCGGTCATGGAACGCCTCAAGATGAATCAGCTCCAATAATTCCATCACCTTGCGGCGGATTTCGGCCTCCGATGGGCGCGTTGTTTTTGGACGCACGCTAAGGCCAAACGCCACATTCTGAAACACGGTCATATGCTTGAACAATGCATAATGCTGGAACACAAAGCCTACATTGCGTTCTTTCACATTTCTGGTCTGCTGTTCCTGCCCATCCAGAATCACGGAACCGGAATCCGCAAATTCCAGGCCCGCAATGATGCGAAGCAATGTCGTCTTGCCCGAACCCGATGGGCCGAGCAGCGCAATCAGCTCCCCCGATTTAATATCGAGGCTGACATTGTTGAGCGCGACAAAGTCATTGTTGAATTGCTTGGAGATATCGTTGACCTGAATGCCCATAGGTGTACGCGCCTGTTCTAGTGCCGGTTGGTGGGGCTGCTGAATCTGCTTTCAAGCAGGGTTTTCAGCAGCAGTGTAATCAGCGCAAGCAGTGTCAGAATGGAAGCCACCGCAAAGGCCGCAACAAAATTATATTCATTGTACAGAATTTCCACATGCAGCGGAATGGTGTTGGTTTCGCCCTTGATATGCCCCGATACAACCGAAACCGCGCCAAATTCACCCATCGCGCGGGCATTGCATAACAGCACCCCATACAACAGGCCCCATCTGATATTCGGCAATGTCACACGGAAAAATAGCTGCCAGCCGCTGGCCCCCAGCAGGATTGCCGCTTCTTCTTCTTCAGTTCCCTGTTCCTGCATCAGGGGGATCAATTCGCGCGCCACAAAGGGGAAGGTGACAAAGATTGTCGCAATAATCAAACCCGGCACGGCAAAGACAATCTGCACGTCATTATCGAGCAGCCATTCGCCGAAAATACTATTGGCCCCAAACAGCAGCACATAGATCAGCCCTGAAATAACAGGCGACACGGAAAATGGCAGATCAATCAGGGTAATCAGTAATTGCTTGCCATAAAATTCGAACTTGGTGATGGCCCAACTGGCAATGACGCCGAATACAAGGTTGAGCGGCACCGCAACAGCGGCCACGATCAATGTTAACCGGATTGCAGCAACCGCATATTCCGCCTGGAGACTGCTGGCATAGGCCGAAAATCCTTTACGAAACGCTTCTGCAAACACAGCGGCTACCGGAAGCCCGATCAGCGCGGTAATAAAAACAACCGAAGTGCCGATAAGCGCGAACCTGAACCATGGGGGGCCCGCAATTGGCGATTTTCGCTTCGTTGAGATGTTATTCATCGCGTCTTCTCCGGCTCCAGGCCTGAAGCAGGTTGATTGCAAACAGCATCAGGAATGACGCCAGCAGCATCACCACCGCAATGGATGTCGCGCCGGTATAATCATATTGCTCCAGCTTGGTAATGATGATCAGCGGAATGATTTCAGAAACACCGGGCATGTTGCCGGCAATGAAAATCACCGAACCATATTCCCCCAGCGCGCGCGCCAGCGCCATGGCGAATCCGGTCATCAGCGCCGGCGTCAGTTCCGGCAATATCACGCGATAAAAGGTTTGCCAGCGGGTCGCGCCCAGGCTGACAGCCGCTTCTTCATATTCGCGGTTCATGTCTTCCAGCACAGGCTGCACGGTGCGCACCACAAAAGGCAGGCCGATAAACACCAGCGCAATGGTGATGCCAAGCGGCGTAAAGGCAATTTTGACGCCCAGCGGTTCGAAATAACGGCCAATCCAGCCCTGTGGCGCATACAGCGCCGTCAGCGCAATGCCCGCAACAGCGGTCGGCAGGGCAAAGGGCAGGTCCACCATCGCATCCATGATCCGCTTGCCAGGAAATTTATACCGCACCAATACCCAGGTGACGATCAGTCCAAAAAATACATTGATAAAGGCGGCGGCCAAAGACGCTCCGAAACTGATGCGATAGGCGCTCAGTACCCGCGCCGACGTCACCGTTTTCCAGAATTCGGCAAAACTGATCCCTGCTGTTGTGATGAACAGCCCTGACAGCGGGATCAGCACGATCAGCCCAAGATAAGTGAGTGTGATCCCAAGCGTAATACCAAAGCCCGGTATAACGCTCGGTTCCCTGAAGTTTTTCATGCCTGCCACTATACCCATTATGTGGAAATCTTATTGCGCATAGATCTGATCAAAAATGCCGTCATCGGCAAAATGCTTTGCCTGCGCCGCGTCCCATCCGCCCAACGCATCAATACGCAAAAGTTTCAGTTTGGCAAACCGGTCCGCATTTTTTGCCGCAATCTCAGGATCACTTGGCCGGTAGTAAAAACTGGCCGCCAGTTCCTGCGCCTCTTTCGAATACAGATGTTCCAGATAGGCGCGCGCCACATCCTGCGTTCCATGCTTTGCGGCATTTTTTTCAACCAGTGCAACCGTTGGTTCGGCCAGCATGCTAAGCGAAGGGATCACAATATCAAACTGCCCCTGGCCAAATTCGGATTCCGCGAGATAGGCCTCGTTCTCCCACGCAAGCAACACGTCGCCGATGCCGCGCTGCACGAATGTTGTGGTGGATGCGCGCGCGCCTGCATCCAGCACCGGCACATTTTTATAGAGTTTCGTCACAAATTGCTGCGCCTTTTGCGCACTGCCATATTTGTTCAGGGCGTATCCCCAGGCCGCCATATAGCTCCAGCGGGCGGCGCCGGAAATTTTTGGATTTGGGGTAATCACCGCGACGCCTTCACGCACCAGATCATCCCAATCCCGGATCTGCTTTGGATTGTCCTTGCGCACCAGGAAGACAATCGTGGAGGTATAGGGCGCGCTGTTATTGGGCAGTTTCTGCTGCCAGTCCGGCGGCAATAATTTTCGGCCCTTCTGCGCAATCGCATCCACATCATAGGCCAGCGCAAGCGTCACCACATCCGCGCGCAAACCTTCAATGACCGAACGCGCCTGTTTGCCCGATCCGCCATGCGACTGACGCACCGTGACCTCCTGACCGGTTTTATCCAGCCAGTATCTGGCGAATAGGACATTATACTTTTCGTAGAATTCACGGGTCGGATCATAAGAGACATTGAGCAGCTGAATGGCGTCCACCGCCCGCGATGGCCCAGGCAGTAAAACCATTAAGGCCGCAACAAGCCCCACGATGAATTTGCTCATCGATACATTCCTCTCCAACCTGATTGAATTTACATGCCTGGCAGGGTTTATGTTTCTACAATTATTATATGTTATAAAAGCTAATATCCACAAGTTTATGCGGAATTCGGGAAACTACCGTATTTTCAGGAACAATTTCAACACTTCTTCGAACATGCTGGAAGGAAAACGCCAAATAGGCTAACACCGCCGCATTATTGACTGGCTCTAAAGGGAAAAACCGCATGCCGTCACTTGTAATGATCCGCCACGGCCAGAGCCAATGGAATCTGGAAAACCGATTTACCGGCTGGCACGACGTGCCCCTGACTGATCAGGGTGTGGCCGAAGCGCGCAAGGCCGGGCAATTGCTGCGGGCGGGCGGCTATCGCTTTGACCGGGCCTATACATCGGTTTTGCAACGGGCCATCCGCACCCTATGGATTGTACTGGAGGAAATGGAGCTGGTGTGGGTGCCGGAAATCAAGGCCTGGGAACTGAACGAGCGCCATTACGGCGCACTACAGGGCCTGAACAAGGCCGAGACCGCCGCCAGGCATGGCGAGGCGCAACTGCATATCTGGCGGCGCAGCTTCGACACGCCCCCGCCGCCGCTGGCCGAGGATGATGCGCGCCATCCCAGATTTGACCCGCGTTACAAGAGCCTGAGCGCGGCGCAATTGCCGGGAACGGAATCACTGAAGAGCACACTGGACCGGGTGTTGCCCTACTGGCAGGCCGAAATTGCGCCGCATTTGCTGGCCGGTGAAAATCTGATCATCGCCGCCCATGGCAACAGCCTGCGCGCACTCTGCAAGCATCTGCTGAAGATCAGTGACGAGGATATCGTGCATCTGGAAATCCCCACCGGCAACCCGCTGGCGTTTGAACTGAATGATGACCTGTCCGTCAAAACCTGCCACTATCTGGATGCCGCGCGGGCGGAGAAATTGCCGGATTAGAGTATCCGTGATGGTCAAGCATGATTTGGCTGCCACAATCGATCCGCTTTGAGCAAGGCGTTAGCCAAGACGATGAGCTTTCGCATGATGGCTGTGATTGCGACTTTAGCGGGTTTTCCGGCT
>JBMOMW010000059.1:0-65389 GCA_049325255.1 Pseudomonadota bacterium
GATTATACATCTCCGCCACATTATTCAGCGCATCTGACATATTGCCGGAATCTTCGCCAACTTTAATCATGCGCAGCACCAGGGGCGGGAATTCACCTGAGGAACGCATGGCCACCGACAGGCCAAGGCCGGATTGCACCCCTTCGCGTACGACCGACAAAGCTTCCATAAGCGCCAGATTATTCACCAGACGTTTGGAGGCGTCGAGGCACGCCAACAGCTCAATGCCGCCCCGGAACATGGTTGAAAACATATAGGCAAAGCGCGCCAGGGCAATTTTACGCAAAACCATGCCGATAACAGGCAGGCGCAACAGATAATAATCCGTCATATATCTGAAATCCTGCGACATGTTGCGCCCGCTGGTCAGCCCAACCACAACACCTATGGCGGTAATCGGCAGCATAAACCAGTAATCGCGAATAAAGTCTGACGTGCTGACCAGCGCCCGGGTCATAAAGGGCAGTTCGGCGCCGTTTGCCTTCAGCAGGGTGGTGATCTGCGGCACCACAAAGCTCATCATGAACATGATCACGATGGTCACGACCACGGCCAGAATAGCGGGATAGCGCGTCGCCTTCTTTACCTTGCCCGACATTTCATCGGTCCATTTCAGATGCGCTACAAGCTGGCCAAAGGCCTCGGCCATTTGGCCGGTCTGTTCGCCGGCAGCCACAAGCGACTGAAAGACATGACCAAACAGTTTGGGATGTGATCCGAAGGCGGCGCTCAGGCTGACGCCATCATTCACTTCACGGGTGATCCGGGAAAGTGCATCACGCAAACGTGGCGCCCCGGTTGAATCACGAACTTCGGCAAGGCTTTCCATCAGTGGCACGCCGGCACGCTGCAATTGTTCCAGATGAATGCTCATCTGGATGAGATCGCGCACTTTCACCCGCTGTTGCAGCAGCCTGGTCAGCCGCTTTTCGGAAACCGCTTTATACTCGATCAGATCGAGTCCGGCGGACTCGATCAGGCCATTCAGATCCTGTTCATTCGACGCAAAAACCGCGCCCCTGACGACCCTGCCATTCTGATTGATGGCGCGATACCGGTAGTCGGGCATGATCCTGATTACATCCGCGCGGTCAGATCAGTGGATCGTATCAAAGTGGACAGCGATATATCCCCCTTCAACACCCGTTCAATCCCATCATCCGCCATGGTTCTGTGTCCATTCTCGCGCAGATAATTGCGCATCGCAGTCCGTGTGGCGCGCATGGCGATTAATTCATCCAGGCCATCATCGACATAAATAATCTCGGCAATGGTGGTGCGCCCCTTGATGCCGGTATGATGGCAGGCGTCACAGCCAGGCGCATCCCACAATATAAGCGGCTTGTCTGCATCCACGCCCAGCAGGCGGCATTCATCGGGGGTGGCCTGCCGCTCAATCTTGCAGGCTTTGCAATTCAGTCCGGCCAGACGCTGGGCAAACACACCGGTAATATTGCCTGACAGCATGCCGGGGTCCAGCCCCAGATCATACAGTCTTGGCAGCGCGCCCAGCGCATCATTGGTATGCAGGGTGGTAAACACCTGATGCCCGGTCATGGCGGCGCGCAGCGCCATTTGCGCGGTCTCATTATCACGCACTTCGCCGATGAAGATAATATCCGGATCCTGACGCAAAATATTCCGGATGCCTTCGCCAAACGTAAGCCCCTGGTTTTCGCGAATTTGCGTTTGCCGGATCAGCGGCAGTTCATATTCCACGGGATCCTCAAGGGTCATGATATTTACCCTGGGACTGCTGATGGCCGAAAGCATGGCGTAAATCGTTGTTGACTTGCCGCTGCCGGTCGGGCCGGTAACGATGATGATGCCTTCTGGGCGCTTCAGAATGCGCTCAATCGCATGGCGGCTGCCGCCGGAAAAACCAAGATCGTCAAGGCTCAGCACCGCCTTCGCCTTGTCCAGCACGCGCAGCACAATATTTTCGCCGCCGGTGGTGGGCAGGACCGAGACGCGAAAATCTATTTCACGGTTGCCAAAGCGCATGCTCAACCGGCCATCCTGCGGATGCAGCCGGTCGGCGATGTTCATGCCACAGATAATTTTCAGCCGGTGTGACATGGCCGACCAGTGTTCCTTATGGAAGGTCCGCACCTGCTGCAATCGCCCGTCCAGCCGGTAACGCAACCGCACGAACAGTTCTTCGGGTTCAAAATGAATGTCCGATGCGCCCAGCTTTACCGCGTCCAGCATCAGCGCATCCACCAGCCGCACCAGCGGATGTGAATAGCCGTCACGTTCGGTGGCGGCGTTGACATCAAATTCACCGGTTTCCAGTTCGCGCAGAATTCCGGTCACGGACATTTCATAGCCAAAATTGCGGTCTATGGCGTTGACAAGATCATCTTCCATGCAGACGCGCGGTTCGATCTGAATCCCGCGCGGCAAATAGCGCCGCAACTGATCCATCGCCATCACATCAAACGGATCGGCCATCGCCACAACGGCCTTTTCATCCGTGATGGAAATCGGCAGCACCCGGTGTTGCATGGCGACATTGCGCGGCACCAGTTTAACGGCTTCCGGATCAATCAGCGCATCGCGGATGTTAAAGGATTCAAACCCCGTTGATTCCGCCAGCAGCCGGGTAAGCATGTCGTCGGTAATAAAACCGAACTCCACAAGAATGCTGCCGACCATTTTTTCAGGGGAACGGGATTTTTCGCGCAACGCCACATCCAGTTGATCGCGGGTGATCGCGCCAAGCTCCAGCAGCCGGTCGCCCATGCGGGCCTTGGGCTTGGCAGTCTCAAGGGGGGCTGCGGGCGCGGATGTTTTGGGCGCGCCCGCATTTCCATCACCAGCGGGCGTCTGTGCGCCACGCTTTGCCGCCGGGCGATCATCCAGCACCAGGCCGGTTTTACCCGACGGTGTTCCGAATTGCGCCTGTTTATCGTCCATTGGACCAGCCCTTACAGATAATGTTAGTTGCAGCCCGGCGTATTCGTGTCATTGCCATTGCCGTCCTGGCAATGATCGGGAATGCCATCATTATTTCGATCATTACCGCCACCGCCACGGCCGCCGCCAACCGCGGCTATCGGACAGTTATCATTATAGTCCGATGACCTGGCGGCCAACACAGTGTCGTCAAAATAATTGGCGGCGCCGGGATTTGTCTGATAGGGCCCCTGGGTAATATCCTTGGCGCTGGGATTTGCGCAGGTAACATTGGCCGGATTTACTGCGCTGCCGGAGCAATTTTCGCGTTCCAGCGCACTGGCGGGATTTGCCGTCTGGCGGCCAATTGGCAGCCAGCCACCCAAACCGTTGGATCCGTGACTGATCAGCACAAACAGGCTGGTGTCCGCCGATGGATTAAGGCGAAGCGTTCCCGCGCGTGCGTCATTCCCCTGACAGATTTTTGCTGCATTGGAATTAACCGGCTCAAGATCCGGATCGACATGGTAACTGATCAGGCGGCCGAACCGATCCGTGGCGTCATCCCTTGTAATACCCAGCGTCACCCAGGGTACAACCCCATCATTATTATTGCCCGCGCACCCTGCCCGTGATGCGCCATCTCCATCCCCATTGGCGGGACAGGGCAGATGCCGCGTCAGAAAGACATGCGCGCGAATGGTTTTTTCGAGTTCAAGCAGTTGTGCGCTATTTGATTTAACATTTTGCAGCGCGGCGCCGTTACCCTTCAGCATGAGCGTGCCGAGACCGATAAAGGCGCCCGCCGCCAGGATCAGCGCCAGCAACATGGGGATGATGCCGCTTTCCGACCTTATCAGATGTTTCCACCGCATCACGGTTTACTGCATCCCAGCGCTATGGCTATCTGACTGCTTGTTCGCGCCCGTACAATGTCATCAAACCCCACAATGCTGTCACCGGCAGCCAGCTTTTCATAATAATAGACGGTATTCGCAACGCCATTCCCGCCGGGGGTTTTTATGTTCGCCAATTCGGTCGTGGAGGCGCCGGCAACAGGCGTTAACGCCCCGCTGGGCAGATATCCCCCCGCACTGTTCTCACCATGGCTGACCAGGATATAGGCGGCTTTTGCAGCGCCTGCCGCACCGCCCGGTGGCGGGATGGCCGCATTATTGGCCCCGCGATTTTCCAGTCTGCCTTTTGAAATTCCACTAAACCCCTTGCTGTTGCAATCCAGCGGCGGGGTTGCCGGTCCTGGCGGGGGCGGGACGTCTACCGTTAATGTGTTGGTTACCGCATAGCTGATGCGCCGGCCCCAGCCATCCACCACATCTGATTCGGAAAGTCCAAGCGTACGCCAGGGTACGCCGCCTGAGGTAAAAGTCGAGGTGCAAAAACCGCCGCCGGGTGTTGTCGCCACGCCATTTGAAGCTGATCCCGGCCCCAATGTTGGGTCGGACGGGCATGGCAAATAATAGGTGGCGGCAAAAATCGTCAGCGCGTCTTCAATGATTTTAAGTTTGGCCCTGGTTTCGTTGCGCTTGTTATTGTCCAGAAGGGGTTGCAGCATCATGCTGCCGCCGCCCAGCAGCAGCCCCAGTATGGCGAGAACAATCGCCAGCTCTATCAGTGTAAAGCCGCGCGCGCGCTGTTTTTTCCACCACCCGTCAGACAGGTGCATTCTAACATCCCCCAGGACAAAAGGCCGGGAAATCCCCCGGCCTTTCCATTCATTTCAAGGCCTAAGCCTGGCCCGGTCAGTTCAGATCAATAATCAGATTGCAGGTGCTATTACCGCTGGCCGCCAGATAAGGAGCTGTCACCACGCCTGAAAAGCAGGTAGCAGCAGCGGATAACGTAGTGTTGGTAAACACCGAACCGGTACCAGGCCGCCCATCGTCAAGCACACGGTCAATCTGCAACGCCTGATCCGGCCGCAGGGCCCCTGTGGTGGCAGCCGGCGCGGCCGGTGTCCCAGTCAACCGCAGCACATGGCGTCCCGTTAACGGCTGAAAAAGAACATGAAAACCGCCCCCGGTTGCAGCGCTGGGAAAGCGGCTGCCAAAAGTAGCCGTGCTAGTGCCATCCGTATCTATATTACCGATGAAGCGGGCTGCGGCAAGTTGCTGCCAGAACGCAACATTTTCCGCAGCCGCGCTTACGTCATCTGAATAGGTGGCGTTGGCATTTGCGCCTACAACGCCGTTTCCGTTACCCGCAGCCGCAGGCAGGCATGGCGCCGCCGTACAATTGGGGATTATATTGTTTGCGCCGACCAAATCCCCTGGCAGGGCGCCATACTTATCCCTGAAGGCAGCGGTTGCCGCCTGATAGGACTGCGCTTGTGACACCACATTTTTAACTTGGGCGTTGCCGATCAGCTCCTGGCCTTTCAGAATGCCGCCAATGATCAGGCCAATGATGACCAGCACAATCGAAAGCTCCACCAGCGTGAAACCCTTTTGCGAGGATATTTCCGGCTGTACAGCTTCCCCAATCGAAATTTTGCTAACGGCTTGATTTTTCATGGTTATGGCTCCATTTCGTTCGAAAACTGAAATTTTATCTCTCACTTAACCTCAACCTCACGATACGATCCAGGTAGTCTATAGTTACGAAATATAGGTAAAAATAACTAGCCTCTTTTTCGTGGTGGATGCAAATTCCACCATATTCGTGACGGCCATCACAGCATTAGAAGCTTTAATAAACCGTTAAGCTACACTGATTCGATGAATATTCATCAATTTATCTGATTTCATCAGGAAAACCCAATCTGGTGTCAATATAGTTGCGAATAAAAAACTGCTCCGCCGGATGTAAATCGGGGGTAGTCATCAATATTGCCTCGAGTATGTCGCGTGCTGCTTCGCGCTCGCCTGCATCCGCCAGCACAAACGCCGGAAGCTGGCGCGTCCAGACGGGCATGTTCCGCGCAGGCAATGCCGCCAACTGTTTTGCCAGCGCAAGCCCCAGAACAGGATCCTTGACCCTATAGCGCGCCAGATACGCCCCATAGGCCAGCCAGCGCCAGTGCTGTTGCGGATTTTCCACAGCAAGCTGTTGCAGATAGCCGATAATCTGGCGCACCTGATCAGGATTGCGGCTTTGCCCAAAATAATAGGCGGCGAAGGAAGGGACATACTGGCTTTTGGGATCCATTTGGGACAACAGGGTGAACCAGTCCACCAGCCGGACATAATCATATGCCGCCAGCGGCGTAAGCTCGCCCGCCCAGTCCCCCATATTTTGCAAACCCAATCCCGCAGCGCGATAATAGAATTGCGTATCGCCAAGCCCGGTCATCCGGGCGGCGGCGGGCGCCGGGGCAAGACTGACTCCGCTCCAGGGTATGCGGATCGAATGCGCCTGCGACCAGAACAGCGATTGCCCCGCCAGCGCTACAAGCAACGCTATAATATAAAAGCGCGGCACATGTCTGAGTTTTCCCTGCCCGCCCATCTCATAACCGCCTGCGGCTGAAATCAATCATGGCGCCGGCCAGGATCAGTGGCGCGAACGCCAGACTTTGCAACACTGCCCAAACGACACCGGGCTCACCGCCATTCCATCCGTACACCAACCATTCACTGCGGGTAAAAAAGTCCAGCCTGGGTATGATCAGGGAGATTAGCCTGAAGCCATAGCCCAGTAAAAGGTCAACCCCCCCGGCCTCTCCGGCCTTGTCCGCAAGAGCGCCCAGCAATCCGCTCATCCGCGCCAGCACATAAAAGCCCATACAGGCCAGCGTACACGCAACCGCACTGTTGAGGATCAGGCCAAAGAAAACCGCAGTCAGGATCATCAGCATGCTTTCCAGCGCCAGGCTTAATCCCCACGCCAGCAGGCCGTCCAGCGGCGGCCTGGCGCACAGCCATACAAGCGCGATGGCCACCGCCACACAAATGAAACCAACGATGACAAGGCTGGCGCTATAAACCAGCACGAAGGCGCCGCGCGAAATGGGCCGCGATAAAATCAGCGCAATCTCGCCTCCCGCCATGGCCTGGCGGATGTGAAACGAAACAAATAACACCAGCCCCGAGATAATCAGTACACGGCTGCCCGCGCCAAATAGCGCCGCCGCCATTTCGCGCTGTTCAATAATAGCGCTACTACTCAGGAAAATCACCAGCGCCGCGCCAACCGCCAGCATAACCGGCAAGGCCAGAAACAAACGGTCGCGCAGCGCCGTAATAAGTATGTATCGCAATAAGGTCGCGCCGATCCTGAATTGATCCGTGCGCATTTCGCTAGAAGGGCAGTGGACGGCGGTCACGCCCGAACGTCTTGTACAGATCAATATCGGCGGGGCTGGCGCCACTGTCTTCTATGATGGTGGCGCGCAGGAATATAACCAGTTCGGTCTGCCGGTTTGCATCACTGCGGGCCTTGAACAGATTGCCAATGACCGGCAGGCTGGACGCCCCAGGCAAACCTGTATCCGTTGAGATTGCACTATCCTGCATCAGGCCGCCCATTACAAGTACGCGCCCCGAACGCACCGTCACCACGCTGTCTATTTCCTGTACAGCAATGATGGGCACAGGCGATTGCACCGTATTGTTCGATGCAATGGAAACGCCGGGATCATTGATCGTGCCGGTAATGCGCGTGATGGTTGGACGCAGGGTCATGCCAATCTCGTCTGTCTCACTATGGATCGATGGCTGCACGGTGATGATAACGCCTTCGGGAACCGTGCGGATATTGCTGTCTACGGTAACCCTATCCGTATTGGTCGTCTCATTCGTTGTGCGTTCGAAATCCAGTTCAAAAAACACCCGGTTCTCAACGACTTTCAGCACCGCGCTTTGGTTATGCTGCACTGTCAGGCGCGGACTTGACAGTGTGCGCACCGTGCCGAACTGTTGCGCCAGGCTGGCCACCGCATCGATGTCATTGCGATCCAGCGCCAGGGTTACGACCCCGGATGTTGCCGCATTCAACCCGTCAAACGGTCCCGATTGCGGCACGGCGACCGTATTTCCAAAACGCGCAGCACCTGTTGCCGCACCCAATACGCCCGCCCAATTGATGCCGCCTTCATAATTATCCGATAATTGCACTTCCAGAACTTTTGCTTCGATCAGCACCTGGCCTGCAATGGCGCGGCGCAGTTTGCGTAAATAGCCTTCGATCATTTTATGCTGGCGCTGGGTGCCATACACATTGATCAGGCCAGCAACCCGATTAATACTATAGGGGCGCTGGTTGGGGGGTGCTGTTGCCACTGCGGCAACGGCCGCCGCTGTTGCGGTTAGTGGAGCGGCGACATCCGCGGGAACAGCCGCACCGGCTGCGCCTGCCGTCTGTGTGGGATTCGCAAGCGCTGATCCCAAACCGGGAATATTTTCTAACTGCTGTGCAAGGCCTGAGGTGGCTGATGGTGTGCTGCCGGGTTGCGCCGCAATGGGGGTAAGCGGCAATGGGTTGGGCGCCCCGGATGACACATTCGCATCACTGGCCAACGTGGCGGCGGAATCCTCTGTCAATAAACTTTTACGCTCTGCGCTACGGTTCATCAGCATGCTGACATTGGCTTCCAGTTCTTCCCAGAAATTGTTTTTTGACTCGCTGCTGACTTCACTTGCGGAACTGTTGCCCTGGCCGCCGCTGCCTTCGCCGCCGACCACTTCGCCGCCCACCACATCAACCGTGGTGGAAACAGAGCTTTTGGTGTCGCGAATGACATTCAGATAATCGACGCGGTAACTTTGCAGATAGGGCAGATCGCGCTCAATGCGCAGCACATTACCGTTCAAATTATAACGCAGATCGGCCATGTCCGCGATACGCTCGATCACTTCCTCGAAGGGGCGCTGGCGCACGGAAAAAATCAGGCTGCCGGAAATGCGCGGGTCCAGTTCCAGCCCGACATTGGCCTGTTGCGCCAATTCGACCAGAACCTCGCGTATCGGCACATTTTCATTGACGGAAATCGTCACCGACCGGGCGTTGGCAGGCAGCGCGAGATTTGGCATGGGCACAAGAGATTCAGCCTGCGGAATTGGCGGCGGCGCGGATGACCCGTCATTTTCCGGCGCGCGCGGTTTTAAAGCGTCGCGATAATCCCCCCGGTCCAGTCCGGCGCCACGATCCTGTTTATCAAAATTCGGCTGGGAAAGATTGCCGCAAGCGCCCAGTAGCGCCAGGCCTATGAATGCCGCGCGCCGCGCCATGACTTTGACGGATCCAGTATTTGCGTAGGCAAAAAAGTCGGCAACAGTCATACGGACCATATTCTTGAAGCCCCCTTTGTTTCAGAGAGCAAATGTTAATCAAGGAGCTTAATGTGTTAACTATTGAAGTTAATTATTAGTTAATCAGCGTTAAGCTTCAATCTATGCAAAATCAAGCAGGGTTTTATTTGGCGCTTTGCGCCGCCAGCTCCGCAAGCAGGTCCAGGGCGGCTTTCGCAAATGCCCACATATTGGTCTCGCGGTCCGAATCTCCCGTGGCAAGCGTGATGGCCCGTTCAATGGGTCCGCTGACCGCCACACAGGCATGTCCCGGCGGGTTGCCATAGGGGTTGCCGCTGGGGCCGCTGGCCCCGGTTTCACCAATGCCCCAAATGGTTCCCATCTTTTCGCGGATGCTTCGCGCCTCGAACAGGGCAAACTCCTGGGTGGCGGATTTCATGCCTTTCGGGCGTTCCGGCAACAACGCCTTGCCGCCCTGTGCGGTGTAGATAATGCCGCCACCGATATAGAACGCCGATGCGCCAGGCACCGCCACCAGCGCCGCCGAGATCAGGCCGCCGCAGGAGGATTCGGCGACGGAAACTGTTTGCCTGTTGGCGATCAGCAAAGCAGCGGCGGGGCCGGACAGGGCGGCCAGTCCTGGATAAGTCATGGGCGGTTTCCTCGCGTAAGATGGGGGCTGAATCCCTACAATTGCTTGACTCTACCCCAAAGCGCGCCTAGTTTCCTACCCGATCCATTACATTGAGGGTCGCAAAAGCCGTCCCACCAGTCAGCGAGGTTTCGCCCACTGGTGTTTTTCTGCTTTGTAACATGGGCCATGCTTTATGTTTGAAACGCTTTCTGACCGGTTGACCGGCATCTTTGACAGCTTGCGCAAGCAGGCGTCATTGAGCGAATCTGACGTGGATACGGCCATGCGCGAAGTGCGCCGGGCGCTGCTGGAAGCCGACGTGGCGCTGCCGGTGGCGCGCGATTTCATCGCCAAAGTGCGTGAACGCGCCATCGGGCAGGAAGTGGTCAAATCGATCACCCCGGGCCAGATGGTCATCAAGATTGTGCATGACAATCTGGTGGAAATGCTGGGTTCTTCCTCGCAGGGCATTGATCTGAACGCCCCCTCGCCGGTGCCGATCCTGATGGTTGGCTTGCAGGGTTCGGGTAAGACCACCACGACGGCGAAACTGGCGCTGCGCCTGCAAACCCGCGATCGCAAAAAAGTATTGATGGCCTCGCTGGACGTTGCGCGCCCCGCCGCGCAGCAGCAGTTAAAGGTGCTGGGCGAACAGGCGAAGGTTGCGACCCTGCCGGTTATCGCCGGACAGATGCCGGTCGATATCGCCAGACGCGCCATGGAAGCCGGCCGTCTGGGCGGTTTCGATGTCGTCATTCTGGACACCGCCGGACGTACCCATGTAGATGAAGCCCTGATGGCGGAAGTGGCCGCCGTGCGCACTGCAGTCAACCCGCACGAAACCCTGCTGGTCGCCGATAGCCTGACCGGACAGGACGCGGTGAATGTCGCCAGCAGTTTCAATGCGCGTACGCCACTGACCGGGATTATACTGACCCGCGTCGATGGCGATGGACGCGGCGGTGCGGCGCTGTCGATGCGTGCGGTTACCGGCTGTCCGATCAAGGCTATCGGTGTTGGCGAGAAGCTGGATGCGCTGGAGGATTTTCATCCCGAACGCATCGCTGGCCGCATTCTGGGCCAGGGCGACGTGGTCAGTCTGGTGGAAAAGGCTGCTGAAAGTTTCGAAGTCGAAAAAGCCGAAAAGCTCGCCAAAAAAATGCAGAAGGGCGAGTTTGATCTCGATGATCTGGCCGAACAATTGGCCCAGATGCGCAAGATGGGCGGCATGCAGGGGCTGCTGGGCATGCTGCCCGGCGTTGGCAAGATGAAGAACCAGATTGCCGCCGCCGGCCTCGACGACAAGCTGATCAAGCGTCAGGAAGCCATTGTGCATTCCATGACCCGTGAAGAACGCCGCAAGCCGAAAATCCTCAACGGTTCACGCAAGCGCCGCATTGCGATCGGTTCCGGCACATCCGTTCCCGAAGTCAACAAGCTGCTGAAAACCCATCGCCAGATGGCCGACATGATGAAACAGGTCGGCAAGAAAGGCATGAGGGGACTGCTGGGTGGGCTGGGCGGCCTGACCGGGATGGGTGGCGGCATGCCCGCATTGCCACCGGGCCTGAGCGGATTGGGCGGCGGATTAAAGGATGGCGGCATGCCGCAATTACCGCCCGGATTTCCGGGCTTGAAACGCTAATATACTAAACAACCAGGGAATCACGATGTCACTTAAAATTCGCCTTGCCCGTTTCGGCACCAAGAAACGCCCCTTTTACCGTATCGTAGTGGCTGATGTTCAGGCGCCGCGCGATGGCCGCTTTATCGAAAAGCTGGGCTTTTTCAATCCGCTGCTGCCCAAGGATCATGCCGAGCGCATGAAGCTCGAAGGCGAGCGCATCAAGCATTGGATGAGCGTTGGCGCATTGCCGACCGATCGTGTCGCACGCATGCTGGGCGATGCCGGACTGATGGCGAAACCGGTTCGTGGCAACAATCCCGAACAGGGCAAGCCAAAAGCCAAGGCGCTGGAGCGCATCGCACAGAAAGCCGAAGCCGCAAGCAAGGCCGCCGCCGCAGCGGCGCCTGCGGAAGAAGCGGCGCCAGCCGAAGGATAAATCTGCTTGGCGCAATCCAATAATCGCATCTGTGTGGGCGCCATTATGGGCGCCCATGGGGTGCGCGGAGAAGTGCGCATCAAATGTTTTACTGAACGGCCCAAAGATGTGGGCGCGTTCGGCCCGGTCCAGACGGAAGATGGCCAGCGGCGCTTTACGGTAAAAGTGACCCGCAGCGTGAAAGAAGGGGTCGCCGCATCGCTGTCCGGCATTGCTGACCGGGATGCCGCAGAGGCGCTAAAAGGGGTGCGGCTCTATGTACCCCGTTCAGCGCTGCCCGTGCTGTCGGCCGAGGCGGATGAATATTATCTGGCCGATCTGATCGGTCTGGCGGTGCGCTGGGCCGATGGGCCGCAGGAAGAAGGCAAGGTGATCGCGGTGCATAATTTTGGCGCTGGCGATCTGGTTGAAGTGGCGCCAGCAGCAGTTTCGGGTATGAAACCGCAAACCCTGCTGTTGCCGTTTGAGCGCGAAGTCGTGACGCAGGTGAATGTGACTGAAGGCTATATAAGTGTGCTTTTACCACGCGAAGTGAGTGAGGAGGCAGAGGAGAAATAGAGGTGCCTGAAGACTCCGGGACTGCAAAAGCCTGGTCAGCCACGGTGCTGACCCTGTTCCCGGACATGTTTCCGGGACCTTTGGGGCTCAGTCTGGCGGGAAAAGCGCTGGAAAAGGGCTATTGGCGGCTGGAAACGGTGGACTTTCGCGGCTATGCGCGCGATAAACACCGCTCCGTGGATGACAGCCCTGCGGGGGGCGGCGCCGGCATGGTGCTGCGGCCCGACGTGCTGGCGGCGGCGATTGATGATGTCCGGTCCCGGGAAACTGCCCGGCGGCCATTGATCTATCTGAGCCCGCGTGGGGCGCCGCTGACCCAGAAGCGGGTGCAGACCCTGCGCGCTGAACCCGGTGTGGTGCTGATCTGCGGACGCTTTGAAGGTGTCGATGAGCGGCTGTTGCAGTCGCGCGATATTGAAGAAGTCAGTCTGGGCGATTTCGTCCTTTCTGGCGGAGAACCAGCGGCGCTGGCGCTGCTTGATGCGGTGGTTCGGTTGCTGCCGGGTGTGGCGGGAAATCCCGGCACATTCGAAGAAGAAAGTTTCGAGAGGGGGTTGCTGGAATATCCCCATTATACAAAGCCCAGCGAATGGGAAGGTATGGCAATACCGCCGGTGCTGTTATCCGGCAATCATGCGCAGATAAAGGCATGGCGCAAGGCCAGGTCAGAAGAAATTACGCAGGCGCGCCGTCCGGATTTATGGCGGCGTTATATCGCGGGAACCGAGGAGAGTGAGTCATGAATTTATTGCAGGAACTGGAAGCCGAACAGATTGCCAAACGCACCGAAGGCAAAACAATTCCCGATTTTGGCCCGGGCGACACGCTCAAGGTCATGGTGCGGGTGGTGGAAGGTACGCGCGAGCGCTTACAGCCATTTGAAGGCGTGTGCATTGCGCGTTCCGGCGGCATGACGCTGAATGCGAATTTCACCGTGCGCAAGATTTCCTACGGCGAAGGCGTGGAGCGGGTGTTCTCGCTCTATAGCCCGCTGGTTGATCAGGTTGTGGTGCTGCGCCGGGGCCAGGTGCGCCGCGCGAAACTTTATTATCTGCGTGGCCGCACCGGCAAATCCGCGCGCATTCTGGAAAAGAAAGTAGTTCGCAGTTAGTTGACGCTGGAGGAAAGTGCGATGGCTGGCCCAAGCACACTGTATGATAAAATCTGGCAGGCCCATCTGGTAAGTCAGCAGGCGGACGGAACCTGCCTGATCTATATTGACCGGCATCTGGTGCATGAAGTGACCAGCCCGCAGGCCTTTGAAGGCTTACGGATGACCGGCCGCAAGGTGCGCCGCCCGGAGGCGACGCTGGCCGTTGCCGATCACAATGTGCCGACCACGGATCGCGCCAAAGGTATCGAAGACGAAGAATCACGCATTCAGGTTGAGACGCTGGAAGAAAACTGCGCGGCGTTTGGCGTGGAATATCTGCCCATGTCCGACATCCGCCAGGGCATCGTGCATATTGTCGGACCGGAACAGGGCCTGACGCAACCCGGCATGACCATTGTCTGCGGTGACAGCCACACCGCCACCCATGGCGCTTTTGGCGCGCTGGCGTTCGGCATCGGCACATCGGAAGTGGAACATGTGCTGGCGACGCAGACGCTTATTCAGGCGCCCGCGAAAAACATGCGCGTCACGGTGGACGGAAAATTACCGGCGGGCTGCACCGCCAAGGATATAGTGCTGGCGATTATCGGAAAAATCGGCACCGCTGGCGGTACCGGCCATGTCATCGAATTTGCAGGCGAGGCCATCCGTGCACTGAGCATGGAAGGCCGCATGACGGTGTGCAACATGACCATCGAGGCGGGCGCGCGCGCCGGTCTGATTGCGCCAGATGAAACCACCTTCGCCTATGTGATGGGCAAGCCCCGTGCGCCCAAGGGCGGGCAGTGGGAACTGGCGGTCAAATACTGGCGCACCCTGGTCAGCGATGCGGGCGCAAAGTTTGACCGTGAAGTCAAACTGAACGCCGCCGATATTGCGCCACAGGTCACATGGGGCACCAGCCCGGAAGACGTATTGCCGATCACGGGCTTTGTGCCCGATCCGGCAACTGAGCCGGACGCCGCGCGCCGCGCGTCGATGTTGCGCGCGCTGGATTATATGGGCCTGACGGCGGGAACGAAGCTGACGGATGTTAAAATCGACCGGGTGTTTATCGGTTCCTGTACCAATGGCCGTATCGAGGATTTGCGCGCCGCTGCCAAAGTGGCAAAGGGCCGCAAGGTCGCAGCGCATGTGGGTGCCATGGTGGTGCCAGGTTCGGGCCTGGTGAAAGAACAGGCCGAACATGAAGGATTGGATAAAATATTTATCGAGGCGGGCTTTGAGTGGCGCGAACCGGGCTGTTCCATGTGTCTGGCGATGAATGCCGACAAGCTGGAGCCGGGTGAACGTTGCGCCTCCACCTCCAACCGCAATTTCGAAGGCCGTCAGGGCCGTGGCGGCAGAACGCATCTGGTCAGCCCCGCGATGGCGGTCGCCGCAGCGGTTACGGGACATCTGACGGATGTCAGGAATTTGGAGTAGATGAATCGTCATCGCGAGCCGCGAAGCGGCCCCCGGGACCGGCCTTGGCCGGCCCGAGGACAGGCTCCGGCGATCCAGGAGCCACAAATATAGGCATTATCGTGTGACTCCTGGATTGCTTCGCTCCGCTCGCAATGACGTTTGGAAGGTGTGGCGTGAGCATTTCGGCAATAAATCATGATGCGCGCGTTGATGACGTAAAAATCACCGCTGATCGCCTGGAAGTGAAATTGCGTGATGGGCGTCGTGTCAGTGCGCCACTGGAATGGTTTCCGCGCCTGCTAACGGCGACGGAGGCAGAGCGTGCAGTTTGGGAGATATGCGCTGGTGGCTATGGTATTCACTGGCCGGGGATTGATGAGGATTTGAGCGTGGATGGGTTGCTTGCAGGCGCGCAGGGATAAGGACAAACGGCAATGCAGAAATTTGACAAACTGACAGGCGTTGCGGCGCCCTTGGCGCAGATCAATGTCGATACCGACATGATCATTCCCAAGCAGTTCCTGAAAACCATCAAGCGTTCGGGGCTGGGCAAGAACCTGTTCGATGAAATGCGCTATACGCCAGATGGCAAGGAAAAGCCGGATTTCGTGCTGAACAAACCTGCCTATCGCAATGCGCAAATTCTGGTGACCGGTGAAAATTTCGGTTGCGGGTCCAGCCGCGAACATGCGCCCTGGGCGCTGCTGGATTTTGGCATCCGCTGCATCATCGCCACCAGCTATGCGGATATTTTTTACAATAACTGTTTCAAGAACGGCATTCTGCCAATCATCCTGCCGCAGGCCGATGTGGACAAACTGATGCACGACGCCGAACGCGGCGCCAATGCTATGGTCAGTATCGATCTGGCGGCGCAGGAAATTCGCGGGCCCGATGGCGGGATTGTAAAATTCGAAATTGATCCGTACAGAAAGCAATGCCTGATCGAGGGGCTGGACGATATCGGCCTGACCCTGAAACAGGGAGCCAGGATCGATCAGTTCGAACAGAAACGCGCCGCACAGCAGCCCTGGCTTTAGAAATGAATCGGGCATTTGCAAAAAAATTGATGTCTCTATTCGTCATTGCGAGCGAAGCGTGGCAATACAAAATGCTATAGGAAGCCTGTAATCATCATGTCCAGCAACAGATCATTATTAATCCTGCCCGGCGATGGCATCGGCCCCGAGGTCATGCGCGAAGTGCGCCGTGTAATCGACTGGTTTGGCAAGCGCCGCGCCATCAGTTTTGATATCGGCGAAGACATTGTGGGCGGCGCGTCGATTGATGCGCACAAAACGCCACTGACCGACAAGGCGCTGGAAAAGGCCATGCAGGCCGATGCGGTGCTGTTTGGTTCTGTCGGCGGTCCGAAATGGGACAATCTGGGGTTCGACATGCGCCCCGAAGGCGGGTTGCTGACGCTTCGCAAGGAACTGGATCTGTTCGCCAATCTGCGTCCCGCGATCTGTTTTCCCGCACTGGCGGGCGCATCATCGCTGAAACCGGAACTGGTAACGGGGCTGGATATTCTGATTGTGCGCGAACTGACCGGCGGCGTTTATTTTGGCGAACCGCGCGGCATCGAAACCCTGCCCGATGGCCAGCGGCGCGGCGTCAATACGCAAGTTTACACCACATCGGAAATTCACCGCGTGGCGCGCGTGGCGTTTGAGCTGGCGCGCAAGCGGCGCAATCTGGTGCATTCGTCAGAAAAGGCCAACGTGATGGAATCCGGCCTGCTATGGCGCGAAGAAGTGACCAAGCTGCACAAGGCGGAATATGGCGACGTGCAGCTTCAGCATATTCTGGCCGATAATTGCGCCATGCAATTGGTGCGCGAACCCAAGCAGTTTGATGTGATCGTCACCGATAACCTGTTCGGCGATCTGCTGTCCGATGTGGCGGCGATGCTGACCGGATCGCTGGGCATGCTGCCGTCCGCCTCGCTGGGCGCCAAAGACGCCAGCGGTAAAAGCAAGGCGCTGTATGAACCGGTGCACGGTTCAGCCCCGGATATTGCGGGCAAGGGGCTGGCCAATCCCATCGCGACGGTGCTGAGCTTTGGCATGGCGCTGCGCTATTCGTTTGATCTGCCAGGCGACGCCGATCTGATTGATAAGGCCGTGGAAAATGTGCTGGCCGGCGGGTTGCGCACGGCGGATATCATGCAGCCCGGCATGGCAAAAGTATCGACAGGCGTGATGGGCGACGCGATCGTGCGCGAGCTGGACAAACTCACTACTTGAATTTTAACCGCCGGGGGTTCATATGCGCCCGGTGAAACGGGAGCAGGAAGCATGGGTTATAAAGTAGCAGTTGTAGGCGCCACCGGCATGGTCGGGCGCGAAATGCTGAATATTCTGGCGGAGCGGGAATTTCCCATCACCGAGGTCGTGGCGCTGGCGTCACGGCGCAGCATCGGCAAGGAAGTCTCCTTTGGCGCACGCACGCTGAAAACCCAGGCGCTGGAGAATTTCGATTTCAAGGGCACCCATATTGCGCTGTTCTCGGCGGGTTCATCCGTATCTGCGGAATGGGCCCCGAAGGCCGTGGCGGCGGGCGCGGTGGTGATCGATAATTCCAGCCATTTCCGCATGCATGCCGATGTGCCGCTGATCGTGCCGGAAGTAAACCCGGCGGCGCTGGCCGGTTACACCAAGCGCGGCATTATCGCCAATCCGAACTGTTCGACTGCGCAATTGGTGGTGGCGCTAAAGCCGCTGCATGACGTGGCGAAGATCAAACGTGTCGTCGTGGCGACCTATCAGTCGGTGTCGGGTGCGGGCAATCAGGGTGCGGATGAATTGTTCCGCCAGACCCGCGCGGTGTTTGTGTCTGATCCAATTGAAAAAACCAAATTCACCAAGCAGATTGCCTTCAACCTTATTCCGCATATCGACAGCTTCATGGAAGACGGCTACACAAAAGAAGAATGGAAGATGATGGCCGAGACCAAAAAAATGCTCGACCCCAACATCAGGCTGACCGCCACCTGTGTGCGGGTGCCGGTGTTTGTCGGCCATAGCGAGGCGGTGAATGTCGAGTTCGAACGCCCGATCAGCGCGGACGAAGCGCGCGATATTCTGCGCGAGGCGCCCGGCTGCATGGTGATCGACAAACGCGAAGATGGCGGCTATATCACGCCGGTGGAATGCGTGGGCGAATTCGCCACCTATATTTCGCGCATCCGCGAGGACAACACGGTGGAGCACGGCCTCAGCATGTGGGTGGTTTCCGACAATCTGCGCAAGGGCGCAGCGCTCAACGCGGTGCAGATCGCGGAAATGCTGATCACCAGACATCTGGGCAAGGCGGCCTGAGGGGCGCTATCGCGGCAGCAGGCTTTCACCCATCAGATATTCATCGACTGCCCGCGCGGCCTGGCGGCCTTCGCGGATGGCCCATACGACCAGCGACTGACCACGGCGCATGTCGCCAGCGGAAAATAATTTGTCTACGGATGTTTTGTAATTGATCATGCTGGCCTGCACATTGCCGCGCGGGTCCAGGGCCACGCCAAGTTCTTTCAGCATGCCGTCATGCACGGGGTGCATGAAGCCCATGGCCAGCAAAATCAGATCTGCGGGCAAAGAAAACTCCGTACCCGGAATTTCTTGCAGCTTGTCATCCAGGCGGATGCATTCGATCTTAACCACCTTGCCGTCTTTGCCAACAATGTTTTTAGTCGATACGCCCCAATCACGTGTGCAGCCTTCGGCCTGACTGCTTGATGTGCGCATCTTGTTGGGCCAGTTGGGCCACACGACCGGCTTGTTTTCTTTTTCCGGCGGCTTCGGCATGATTTCCAGTTGCGTAACCGACCTGGCCCCCTGGCGCAGCGACGTGCCGATACAGTCGGACCCGGTGTCACCGCCGCCGATCACGATCACATGTTTGTCTTTGGCGCTGATTTCCGGCAGCGGCCACACGGCCTCGCGCCCGACCCGGCGGTTTTGCTGCGGCAGGAAATGCATGGCGTAATGCACACCATCCAGATCGCGTCCCGGCACTTCCAGATTACGCGCAAACTCAGACCCGCCGGTCAGCACCACGGCGTCAAAATCTTTCAGCAATTGGCGTGCAGGCACATCGACACCCACTTCGGTATTGTGTCGAAAGGTCACGCCTTCGGCCTGCATCTGTGAAATGCGGCGGTCGATCAGATACTTTTCCATTTTGAAGTCGGGAATGCCATAACGCAGCAACCCCCCGATGCGGGCGTTCTTTTCGAACAGTGTCACATCATGTCCCGCGCGGGCCAGTTGCTGCGCGCAGGCCATGCCGGCGGGGCCGGAACCCACCACGGCCACATGCTTGCGGGTGCGGCGCTGGGGAATTTCCGGTACGATCCAGCCTTCTTCCCAGCCCTTGTCGATGATGGCGCATTCAATGCTTTTAATGGCGACCGGCGCATCATCAATGTTCAGTGTGCAGGACGCCTCGCACGGCGCGGGGCATATGCGGCCGGTGAATTCCGGAAAATTATTGGTGGAATGCAGCACGTCCAGCGCCTCGCGCCAGCGGCTCCGGTAGACCAGATCATTCCAGTCGGGAATAATATTGTTCACTGGACAGCCATTGTGGCAATAGGGAATGCCGCAATCCATGCAGCGCGCGCCCTGGCGCACCAGTTCGGGTTCATCGAGCGGAATGACGAATTCCCTGAAATCCTTCAGCCGTTCCTCGACCGCCTTGTACGGGCGCTCCTGCCGGTCGAATTCCATAAAGCCGGTTACTTTACCCATGCGAATATTCCATCACTTCCAAATTCATCTAGCCGACAAGCCGCAGGTTTGGTTTTTCCGCCAGCGCTTCCTTTTGCAGGTCTACCAATGCGCGGCGGTAATCATGCGGTACGATTTTCACGAACTTGCCACGATATTGCGTCCAGCCGGCCAGAATTTTTTGCGCCACATTGCTGTTGGTGTTGTCGGCATGGGCCTGCAACATCATCTTGATGCGCGCGGCGTCATGGCGCAACGGATCGGCCAGGATCGCCGCCTTATCCACCGCCTCATCCGCATCGTCATCTATGCCGGTCAGTTCCACCAATTGTGTATTGCAGCGCTGATTGAACAGCCCGTCTTCGTCCAGCACATAGGCAATGCCGCCGCTCATGCCTGCCGCAAAGTTGCGCCCGGTTTCGCCAATGACAAGCACCACGCCGCCGGTCATATATTCACAGCAATGATCGCCCGCGCCTTCCACCACCGCATGGGCGCCGGAATTGCGCACGGCAAAACGTTCGCCTGCGACGCCACGGAAATAACATTCACCGCTGATCGCGCCATACAGAACCGTATTGCCGACAATGATGCTGCGTTCTGGCACAATCGCGCTTTCACGCGCGGGATAAATGATGAGGCGCCCACCCGACAGGCCCTTGCCCACATAGTCATTGGCCTGACCTTCCAGCGACAGGGTTATCCCCTTCGCCGCAAACGCGCCAAAGCTTTGCCCCGATGTGCCTTTCAGTTTAATCCTGATCGTATCGTCGGGTAATCCGTCATGACCATAGCGTTTGGCAAGCACGCCGGACAGCATCGCGCCCGTGGTGCGATCCGTATTGTTGATGGTCATTTCGATCGAAACCAGCTTGCCTTCTTCCAGCGCAGGTTTGCACATCTCGATCAGTTTACGGTCCATCACATTTTCAAGATTGTGATTTTGCGTTTCGCAATGATGGATGGCCACACCCGTTACCGCAGGCGGGCGGTGGAACAGGCGGGAAAAATCCAGCCCCTGCGCCTTCCAATGCGTAATGGCCTTGTCCTTGCGCAATAAATCGCTGCGCCCGACCATTTCATCGAACGTGCGAAAGCCCAGACTGGCCATCAGGGTACGGACTTCTTCGGCAACGAAGAAGAAATAATTGATCACATGCTCCGGCTGACCGGTAAAACGCTTGCGCAATTCCGGATCCTGTGTCGCCACGCCCACCGGGCAGGTGTTGAGATGGCATTTGCGCATCATGATGCAGCCGCTGGCGATCAGCGGCGCGGTCGCAAAACCAAATTCATCGGCCCCCAGCAGCGCCCCGATCACCACATCGCGCCCGGTGCGGATGCCGCCATCGACCTGCACGGCAATGCGTCCACGCAAACGGTTCAGCACCAAAGTCTGATGGGTTTCGGCCAGGCCGATTTCCCACGGGCTGCCTGCATGCTTGAGCGAGGTCAGCGGGCTGGCGCCGGTGCCGCCTTCGAAACCGGAAATCGTCACATGATCGGCGCGCGCCTTGGATACACCCGCCGCAATCGTGCCAACGCCGATTTCCGACACCAGCTTGACGCTAACCAATGCATCCGGGTTGACGTTTTTCAGATCGTAAATAAGCTGCGCCAGATCTTCGATCGAATAAATATCATGGTGCGGCGGCGGCGAAATCAGGCCAACGCCCGGTGTGGAATGGCGCACCTTGCCGATGATCTTGTCGACCTTGTGGCCGGGCAATTGCCCGCCTTCGCCGGGCTTGGCGCCCTGCGCCATCTTGATCTGCATCATATCCGAATTGACCAGATATTCGGTGGTGACGCCGAACCGCCCAGAGGCAACCTGCTTGATGGCCGAGCGCATGCTGTCGCCATTGGGCAGCGGCACATAACGATCCGGCTCTTCGCCGCCCTCGCCGGTGTTCGAGCGCCCGCCAATGCGGTTCATGGCGATGGCCAGATTGGTATGCGCCTCGCGGCTGATCGAACCATAGGACATGGCGCCGGTCGAAAAGCGTTTCACCAGCGCGGACGCCGGTTCAACCTCTTCAATTGGTACCGGCTGCGACGCCAGTTGAATTTCAAACATGCCGCGCGGGGTCAGCAACTGCTCGTTCTGCTCATTGATCTGTTTGGCGAACGCCTCATAGCTGGTCTGCGAACCGGCCCGCACCGCATGCTGCAAATTGCTGACCGTCGCAGGGGTCCAGGCATGATGTTCGCCCCTGATCCGGAACGCATAATCGCCGCCTACATCCAGCGCATCGCGATATAGCGGCGCATCGCTATAGGCCAGGGTATGCCGCGCCACGGTTTCCTTGGCGATGACATTGACGCCAACCCCTTCAATAGCAGTATGCGTGCGGGTGAAATATTTCTCCACAAATGCAGTGCTTAATCCAACCGCATCAAAAATCTGCGCGCCGCAATAGGACTGATAGGTCGAGATGCCCATCTTCGACATGACCTTGAGAATGCCCTTGCAGATCGCCTTGATATAATATTCATGGGCTTTCTTTTCGGCGTCTCCATCAAAGCTGATACCCCGCATTTCAGAAACCGTCTGTAGCGCCAGATAGGGATTGATCGCCTGCGCGCCATAACCCGCCAGCGTGCAGAAATGATGCACTTCGCGCGGCTCGCCCGATTCCACCACAATGCCCACCGAGGTGCGAAGCCCCGCGCGGATCAGATGATGATGCACCGCCGCGCAGGCCAGCAGGGCCGGGATCGGAATATTATCCTGATCAACCTTGCGGTCCGACAGGATGATAATGTTCTCGCCATTCACCACCGCCGCTTCGGCATTGGCGCAGAGCCTGTTCAGCGCAGGGGTCATGCCTTCGGAACCGGTGCTGGCGGCAAAAGTCGTGTCCAGCGTAACCGAGCGGAAATCATTTTCTTCCACATCGCCAATATGCCGGATTTTTTCCAGGTCTTCATTGGTCAGGATGGGATTGCGCACTTCCAGCCGCCGGTGCGTACCGCCGGAATCCAGATCCAGCAGATTGGGCAGCGGCCCGATCATCGACACCAGCGACATCACCAGTTCCTCGCGGATCGGATCGATCGGCGGGTTGGTGACCTGGGCGAACAATTGCTTGAAATAGGTATAGAGCAGCTTGGGCTTTGACGACAGTGGCGAGATCGGCGTGTCGGTTCCCATCGAACCGATCGCTTCTTCGCCGGTTTCCGCCATCGGCGCCATCAGGAATTTCAGATCTTCCTGGGTATAGCCAAACACCTGCTGACGGTTCAGCAGCGTGTCGCGGTTGGGCCGCATCGCCGCATATTCCGTAGGCAGATCTTCCAACCGGCACTGGGTCTGATCCAGCCAGTCCTGGTAGGGATGCGCGCTTGCCAGCGTTTCCTTTATTTCCGCATCGGAAATAATCCGGCCCTGTTCCAGATCGATCAGCAGCATCTTGCCGGGTTGCAGCCGCCATTTTTCAATAATGTCTTCTTCGGGAACCGGCAGCACACCCATTTCCGACGCCATCACCACCATATCATCCCTGGTGACGAAATAACGTGCAGGCCGCAATCCGTTGCGGTCCAGCGTCGCGCCGATCTGACGGCCATCGGTAAAGGCCATGGCGGCGGGGCCGTCCCACGGTTCCATCAGCGCGGCGTGATATTCGTAAAACGCACGCCGCTTGTCGTCCATCAGCGGATTGCTGGCCCAGGCTTCCGGAATCAGCATCATCATGGCGTGCGCCAGCGAATAGCCGCCCGCGACCAGCAGTTCCAGCGCATTATCGAAACAGGCGCTATCCGATTGGTTTTCCGGGATCAGCGGCCACAGCTTGTCGAGGTCATTGCCCAGCAGCCTGGAACGCATGGTGTGACGGCGCGCCGCCATCCAGTTGATGTTGCCGCGCAGCGTATTGATTTCGCCATTGTGGCAGACCATGCGAAACGGTTGCGACAGCGACCAGGTTGGAAACGTATTGGTCGAGAAACGCTGATGGATCAGCGCCATGGCCGAGACCATGCGTTCATCCTGCAAATCCAGATAATATTCGCCCACCTGTTCGGCCAGAAGCATGCCCTTGTACAGCAGGGTGCGGGTGGAAAAAGACGGCACATAGAAATACCGCGCCAGATTGCCGCCCAGTTCATCTGCGACGATACGGCACTGCTTGCGGATCACCATCAGCTTGCGCTCAAATGCATCCTGATCGGCGCAATTGATACCGCGCCCGATAAATATCTGAAGGCTTTTCGGCTCGGTCGGTTTGACGGATGAGCCAAGGCCAGCATTGTTCACCGGCACATCGCGCCAGCCCAGCACCAACTGCCCCTCGGCCAGAATGCATTTTTCAACCAGCGCCTTGCTGGCGGCAAGCTCCGACGGGCTGGGCGACAAAAATATAAACCCGACGGCATATTCGCCTTCCACCGGCAGGGTAATCCCAAGCGCCGCTGCTTCTTCGCGCATGAAAGCGTCCGGCATCTGGATCAGAATGCCCGCGCCGTCACCAGCCAGCGGGTCCGCGCCCACGGCGCCCCGATGGGTCAGATTGCGCAGAATCTCCAGGCCCTGACTGATGATTTTATGGCTTTTTTTGTTCTTGATATTGGCCACAAAGCCAATGCCACAGGCATCATGCTCATTGCGGGGATCATACATCCCCTGCGCTTCCGGCAACCCAATCAGCTGCGTTGGTGTCTTGTTCATGCGACGCCTATTCAATTCAATTCTTGACCTGCCACCACACTAACCGGCATGCAGGGCGGGGGAAACTAGCGTAACCCACAATCCCAGGCAATCAATAGTCCGATTATGTGACGTTCTTTTTCCTGCCAGCACGCGGCAGACGACCGAATTGGCTAAATTCAGCCATTCAGCCTATCAAATTATGACAGCAATACCTACCTTTTTTTCAAAAGCGCCTTCAGATTGTGATGCACGGCCCCTGCTTTGCGGATAGACTGAAAAGAAACACCGCAGGGAAGGACGCCCGCATGGACGAGAAAACCTATTACCGCGACCATTGGGTCGAGGTGGAGCCGGAACGGCTTAACGCCTATACGGAAATGTTCAAATGGCGGCCGGAAATGGAGCCATTGCTGGCCCCCGCCGACCTGCAACCCGGCCAGACCGTGGTGGATTATGGCTGCGGCCCCGGTGGGCTTGCGCTGGAACTGGCCAGGCGGGCTGGACCAACCGGGCATGTGCATGGGGTTGATCTGAATGCGGAATTTGCCGGACTGGCGCGCAAGGCGCTGGCTGAGGCAGGCTTTGGGGCCACCAGCACGGTGCATCATGTGATGGACGACAAAGTCCCCCTGGGGAATGCGTCGGTGGACCGGCTGGTGTGCAAGAATGTCATGGAATATGTGCCCGACATTAACGCCACTCTGGCCGAGTTCCGCCGGGTGGTGAAACCCGGCGGCATCGCGCATATCATCGACAGCGACTGGGGCATGCTGGTGGTCGAACCGCTTGGCCACGAGAAGCTGGGCGAACTGTTCGAAGCCGCAAAGCTGGCCTATCACACGCCGCATGCCGGCCGCATGCTGTATAGCGGCATGAAAAAGGCCGGTTTCGCCAATGTATCGGTGAAAATCCTGGCCAATGCCGACACAAAGGGGCATATGCAACTGGTGCTGCATAATATGGTGAATTATGCCAAGATCGGCGGCAGGATCGACCCCAAACGCGCCGGCGCCATGCTGGCCGAGGTCAAACAATCCATTGCCGACGGTACTTATATGATGGTGCTGCCGCAATTTCTGGTTACTGCGCAGGGCTAACTCAAAAATAAAGGGGAACACCATGACAACAGCAAAAGTAAGCGTGGATATTAGGGCAAGCGCTGATCAGGTGTTTGCAAAACTGGGTGATTTCGCAGGCGTTGAAGGGCCAATGATCAAATCGAAAAAGATCACCGGCTCAGGCATTGGCTGCCTGCGCGATCTGACGCTGGCGAACGGCGCACGGGTGATTGAACGGTGCGATAATCACGACGCCAACAGCCGTACGCTGACCTACAGCATCCAGAATGACGATCACCCGCTGCCGTTCAGCGCCTATGTCGCCACCCTTATTGTAACCCCGACTGGCGCCAGCACCTGCCGGGTTGACTGGTTCAGCAATTTCAACGCCAGGGGCGCAACGGAAGCCGAAGCCATCAAGGCCGCTCAGGGCATCTATACCGGCGCCATCAAAGGCGTGCAGATCGCGCTGGGGGTTTAGAAAAAGTTTCCGGTCGATTGTTCATCCCCCCGCTGCAGGTCGCCACGCCCACTTTGCGGTGCGTGATGGCAGCGGGGGGAAGCGATTCTATCCAAAATCATCCCGCGCCAGGGATAACCATTCGTTCATCCCTTTCGGATTATATCTACGCAACGCCGTAACAGCCCCCCACCGGCATGGTGATCTCTGCGCATTATTCGTACCGGGAACCCGTTATGAACAAAAATCCCCGCTTAAGGCAATGGCCCGCCGCATGTATGGCGGCTTGCCTGCTGGCGGCAACCCTGCCATCCACGACGCATGCGGAGCCTGCATCCCATGGCGAGGAGGGAGAGGGTATGGAACTGCTTGTGGCGCCGGATTATTTGCCGATGCCATCGCTTAATATTCCGATGCTCAAAAAAAATCGTTTAACGGGCAGCCTGAGGGTGGATATGGTGCTGGATGTCGCCACGGATGAGGCCATGGGGGCAATAAACGAAAAACGCACACTCCTGATCGCTGGTTATGCTGATGCGCTGGGCAGATGGGCGGCGGCCTTTCAGGATGTGCGCGCCCCCGTGAATGTGATTGCCATCAAAAACCAGTTGCAGACTGTGACCAATGAAGTTCTGGGCCGCACCGACGCCATTGTGCTGCTGCAAGGCGCGATGATAAACCGCTGATTCAAATTACAGTGCGCGAAATTTGACGATAAAACGCGCCCCAAGAACTTTTCCATCCGCGTCCTTTCGATTTTCGGCTGTCAGACTGCCGCCATAGGCCTGGGTGATTTGTCTCGAAATGCTAAGCCCAAGCCCTGAATGGCGTCCAAACGCTTCGCCGTGCGGGCGCTCTGTATAAAAGCGTTCAAATATGGTTTCGAGATTTTCTTCTGGAATGCCTGGCCCTTCATCTTCGATGATAACCTGCACGTCGCGCCCGGACCGCTTCAGGCTTACCGTAATCATGCCTCCCGGCGGGCTGAACGATGCGGCGTTTTCAAGCAGGTTGCGCATCACCTGGCCAATGCGTCCTTCACCCCCCATCACGATAAACCTTTCATGGGGTGATATATCAAGACGAATTTTCGGCATGTCTTCACGGGTTTCTGTAAAGATCTCGATCAGCGCGCTTAGCAGGCTGGCCAGTTCCACCGGCTCTACTGGCGCGCGCGATAGCTGCGCATCCAGCCGCGAGGCTTGCGAAATGTCGCTGATCAGGCGGTCCATCCGGCGCACATCGTCCTGCAAAATACCCAGCAATTTATCGCGGGTTGCCTGATCTTTTGCGCGCGGCATGCTTTCTACAGCGCTGCTGATGGAACTTAGCGGGTTTTTGATTTCATGCGCGACATCGGCGGCAAAATGCTCATTGGCGTCGATGCGGTCATAAAGCGCGGCGGTCATATCGGCGAGCACCGCAGACAGATCGCCAATTTCATCATTACGCCTGCTGAAATCCGGGATGGTGGAGCGCCCCCCCTTGCGGTTGCGCACATTTTCGGCGGCGTCAGCAAGCTGCCGGATCGGGCGCACAATCGTGCCCGCCATCACCACAGACATAATCACACCGATCAAAAGCGCGACCAGAAACACTTCCAGAATGGATCGCCGCTCCGCACTTACAATTTCATTAATGTCACCTGCCTCGGTGGTCAGCATCAGGCCGCCCAGCACCATCTTGAATCGCTGCACCGGCACAGCGACGCTCAGAATCGGTTCGCCCATGCTGTTTTCACGCACCGTGTTCGCAGGGTACCCCCGCAAGGCCAGCGTTACCTCGACAAATTCGGCGCCGCGCTTATCTTCTATTTCGCGATAGAGCGGCCGGCGCCATGCAGATAATTTGCTGCTCAGGCTGGAATAAAACTGCTCGATACGCTCCGCGAGCCGTTGGCTGAGGCGGGGCGCTTCAAGGGTAAAACTGCGTACCGGTTCGGGTAATATTTTTTGACGGCTATCCACGATTAACAGGCCATCCGCCCGAAACAGCCGGGCGCGGGTCTGTGTCGGCAAAACCAGGCGGTTAAGAATTTGTGCTGCAATGGCAGGGTTGATCTGGGTGACATCAAGACCCCGCGCAGAGGTAAATGCGATGGCGCTGGCGATAATTTCAGCCTGCGTGGTCAGTGAGGCAATACGGGTTTCAATCAACCCGCTGCGAAACTGGTTGAGATAGAGCGCCCCGCCTGCAAACAATCCCAGCCCCACGACATTGACGATCAGAATTTGCCGGGTCAGCGATGAAAACGGCCTGCGCCTGCGCACCCGCATACCTAGCGCGGGCGGACGCCGCCACAGCAGCTTCAGACGCACAAACAGGTCTTTAATATAGAGGGTAATTTTCAGCTGCGGGTTCCGGCTTCATTATAGCGATATCCTACCCCATACAGGGTTTCGATGGCCGAGAAGGAATCATCCACAACCTTGAATTTTTTGCGCAGCCTTTTGATGTGACTGTCAATGGTGCGGTCATCCACATAGACCTGGTCATCATAGGCCACATCCATCAGCTGATCGCGGCTTTTGACGTGGCCAGGGCGTTGGGCCAGCGCCTGCAACAGCAGAAATTCTGTTACCGTCAGCGTGACATCCTCACCGTCCCAGGTGCAGGCATGGCGCTGCGGATCAAGCACCAGTTTTCCCCGCACCATGGGTTTGGCGGCTTCTGCGCCGGCTTCGCCACGCTCTGCATTGCTATCGGCGCGGCGCAATACGGCGCGGATGCGTTCGATCAGCAGCCGCTGTGAAAATGGTTTGCGGATATAATCGTCGGCGCCCATTTTAAGGCCCAGAACTTCGTCCATTTCATCGTCTTTGGATGTCAGGAAGATAACTGGAAAAGTGCCTTTTACGCGCAGGCGGCGCAACAGTTCCATGCCGTCCATACGGGGCATTTTGATATCCAGCACGGCCATGTCGGGCGGATTGGCGTCCAGCGCAGCCAGGGCCGTTGCGCCATCCGTATAGGTGCGCACGTGAAATCCCTCGGCCTCCAGCGCAATGGTTACAGATGTCAGAATATTCTGGTCATCATCTACTAGTGCGATCATAGGCATGTCAGTTTGTGCCCCATTTGTTGAAACCTGGGTAAAGGTTGGCCGCAACTAAGCCGGAATTATGGCAAAATATAGCTGATTTCATGTGCGTGGTTTATATATAATCCATGCAGTCCAAAACCGCCTCCAATACATCCGATCTTTCCGCACAGGCCCGCGCACTTGTTCGTGGCGCGCGCACGGCTGTCCTCAGCACACTTCTGGCCGGGAATGGGGCGCCGTATGGCAGCCTGGTTCTCAGCGCCACATGTCCGGATGGCGCCCCGCTTCTTCTGCTGTCAAAGCTGGCGGTGCATACGGAGAACCTGCTGCAGGATCCCCGTGCATCCTTGCTGTATGACGCCACCGGCGCCCTGGAGAATCCATTGACGGGCGCCCGGCTCAGTCTTGTTGGCGCCATCCAGCCAGTGCCGGCTGAGAGCATGGCGATCTGCCGGACCCGCTTTCTGGCCAGGCATCCGTCCGCCGCCGCCTATGCCGATTTTGCTGATTTCAGTTTTTATCGCCTGCAACCGGATCGCGCGCATTTGGTGGCGGGATTTGGCCAAATTAACTGGATAGAAGGGGCGGATTTACTGCTTTCGCGGGATCAATGGGCACATATTGCAGAGGCCGAGACTGGCATTCTTGCCCATATGAACAAGGATCATCATGACAGCGTCGCCCTCTATGCAGAGAATCTATTAGGACAGGCCCCTGGACCCTGGCGGATGACGGGGTGTGACCCGGAAGGCTGCGATCTGGCGCTGGCTGGCACATTGGTGCGCCTGGCATTTGCGGCTATGGCCTGCACGGCGGAGCAGGCACGCCAGGAACTGGTGCGTCTCAGTCATCTGGCGCGGACAAAAACCCCTTAATTTGAAGGGGTTTATGGTAAAGATTAGCGGATTATTAAAATATCCTGAATTAATGTGATTATGATTACTGCAAATTCCAATTTTTTTGGGCATACATGTGTCCCGTACAGGTAATCTTTCTTGCTACAGACTTGTTGGGCTATTATTTTGCACGGTGCTTTTTTTAACTGGAGAATGAAACAGGTTGTGGCCATTGCATAATTATTATTTCTGGCTGGCCGGTTAAATCCGGAGCCATTCTTTGATAGCTTAACCAGTATACGATCAGCCGTAGCGCTTAAAACGACTGCGGTGTCAGGGAGAGAAGAGTGAAACATTCAGGACGCTTTGTCAGCAAATCCGGTATCGAGAAACAGGGCATCACCAAGGCCCGCCTGGTGTACTGGAATGAGTGTCCAGCGACCTTGTATCAAATGGCTGTGGAACGTGACGAAGGCATGATTGCCGAGGGCGGCCCTCTTGTGGTGCGTACCGGCACGCATACCGGCCGTTCGGCGCAGGACAAATTTACGGTGCGCGACGCCAGCACGGAAAAGAATGTGTGGTGGGAAAATAACAAGGCGATGACGCCGGAACATTTTGCCACCCTGCACAAGGATATGCTGGCCTATACCGAAGACAGGGAATTATGGGTGCAGGATCTGTACGGCGGCGCGGATCCCAAGTCGCGTTTGAATGTGCGCATCATTACCCAGCACGCATGGCATTCGCTGTTCATCCGGCATTTGCTGGTTGAGCCGGAGTTGCATGAACTGGCGGCTTTTACGCCAGAATTCACTATCCTGCATCTGCCTGACTTTGAAGCCAATCCTGCCAAACATGGCGGGCGCTGTGAAACCATGATCGCCGTGAATTTCGCTGAACGCACGGTGCTGATTGCGGGCACCAGCTATGCCGGTGAAATCAAGAAGGCGGTTTTCACCATTCTCAATTATCTGCTGCCGGAGCGTGGCGTCATGCCGATGCATTGTTCTGCGAATGTCGGCCCCAATGGCGACACAGCCATTTTCTTTGGCCTGTCCGGCACGGGCAAGACGACGCTTTCCGCCGACGCCAGCCGCACCCTGATCGGCGATGATGAACATGGCTGGGCCGATGATGGCATATTCAATTTCGAAGGCGGCTGCTATGCCAAGATGATTCGCCTGTCGCCAGAGGCCGAGCCGGAAATCTATGCGACCACGCGCATGTTCGGAACGGTGCTGGAAAATGTCGTCATTGATCCGGTTACGCGCAAGCTTGATCTGGACGATGACAGCTATGCGGAAAATTCACGCGGCGCCTATCCGACCACCTATATTCCCAACGCCAGCCGCACAGGCGTCGCTAAGGGCAGCCCCAGGAACATCATCATGCTGACCGCCGATGCGTTCGGCATCCTGCCCCCAATCGCAAAACTGACCCCAAGCCAGGCGATGTACCATTTCCTGTCTGGTTACACGGCGCGCGTTGCGGGTACGGAAAAGGGCGTGACCGAACCTTCGGCCACATTCTCCACCTGTTTTGGCGGCCCGTTCATGCCGCGCCATCCCAGCGAATATGGCAATCTGCTGCGTGACAAAATCGCTGCGCAACAGGTGGATTGCTGGCTGGTGAATACCGGATGGACCGGCGGCGCATACGGAACCGGCAAGCGCATGCCAATCAAGGAAACCCGCGCGCTGCTCGCTGCCGCGCTGGACGGATCGCTGGCCAAATCAGGCATGCGGATGGACCCGAACTTTGGTTTTCAGGTGCCGGTCTCTGTGCCGGGTGTGGACACATCCATCCTTGACCCGCGCGGCACCTGGCCGGACAAGGCCGCCTATGATGCACAGGCCCAAAAACTGGTTGCCATGTTCGTCAAGAATTTCGAAAAATTTGTGGATCATGTCGGCGAAGATGTCCGCGCCGCAGCGCCAAGCGCCGCGTAGGTAGCGCGTCTGCATCAAAGCGCTGCGTATTACATAGGGCGGGCGGTTACTACTCCTCAAACTCCTCGCCGGGATAGACGCCCCACAGCGTATCGCGGTGCATCCAGCCTTCGCTGTCTTCGAATCGAATGGCGCACCAGTCGCCATGACATTGGCTGATCTCACCGATGGCGCCCGCTTCCGCCATCAGAACCGGTTTACCCGCTTCGGCTTTTGCATAAGCGGGCGTCAGTTCCCCGGTTTTGCCGCTGGTAATCACCATTCCCATGCGCTTGCCGCTCAGCATGGTTTTGTGCACCCAGCCTACTTCGCCAGAGCGTTCGCGGATTTTGCGCCAATGCTCAAATTCCTCCACAATTTCTACCGGAAGGTGGCGGCGCTGCAAAATCCATGAAATAGGATACTGCCTTCCCGGTCCCATCCGCAGATTGACGCGCGCAGCGGTAATGCTGACAAAACGCGGTATCGGAAAACCGGATACGCCGACGCCGGACTGTTCCGCAGCAGGCTTTGGGGCCGCCGCCGGTTCCGCCAGCACAGGGGAAGAAAACAGTAACGCCAATAAAATAAGGACCGGCCTGATCATCAAAAACCGTTCTGGTTGCAAATAAGCAAATCGCATAAGCTGCTTATTGCCCGCAAGAGGCCGGGTGGTCAATGCGGTAGTTTGTTTCATGGGCCGAGTTCTGCTAGACAGACAGGATATAATCATGACCGCGCCAGGCGGTTAACTGCAGGTATCAGGCAAATGACTACAAAACCCCTTGTCATTGTGACACGCAAACTCCCCGATGCGATCGAAACGCGCATGCGCGAACTGTTCGACGCACGGTTGAATCTCGATGATAAACCCATGACGCCGGCAGAACTGGCCGAGGCGTTAAAGATCGCAGATGTGCTGGTCCCGACCCTGACCGACCGGCTGGATAGCCGGCTTCTGGCCCAGGCGGGAGAAAAGCTGAAACTGATCGCCAATTTCGGCACTGGCGTCGATCACATAGACGTTGAATCGGCGCGTTCGCGCGGCATCATCGTCACCAATACGCCGGGTGTGCTGACCGAGGACACCGCCGATATGACCATGGCGCTGATCCTGTCTGTGCCGCGCCGCATCACCGAAGGGCTGGATTTGCTGCGCGGCGGGGAATGGGGCGGGTGGGCGCCCACCGGGCTGCTGGGGCGGCGCATTTATGGCAAGCGGCTGGGCATTATCGGCATGGGGCGCATCGGCCAGGCGGTGGCGAAACGCGCCCGCGCCTTTGGCCTGCAAATTCATTATCACAACCGCCACAGGGTCAATGCGGCGATAGAAGAAAGCCTGGAGGCGACCTATTGGGAAAGCCTCGATCAGATGCTGGCGCGCATGGATATTATTTCCGTCAATTGCCCGCATACACCGGCAACCTTTCATCTGCTGTCGGCGCGGCGTCTGCAATTGCTGCAACCGCATGCCTATATTGTCAACACGGCGCGCGGTGAAATCATCGATGAAAACGCCCTGACCCGCATGCTGATCAACGGCAAGATCGCGGGCGCGGGCCTCGACGTGTTCGAGCATGAACCCGCAGTGAACCCGAAACTGCTGGGGCTGAAAAATGTGCTGCTGCTGCCGCATATGGGCTCCGCCACCATCGAGGGCCGCGTGGATATGGGCGAAAAGGTCATCATCAACATCAAGACCTTCGTCGATGGCCACGCGCCGCCCGACCGGGTGATCCCGAGCATGCTGTAATTTATACTTGGAAGGCCCCGCGCAAAATTTTGCGCGGGGCCTAATTTTTTGCGTCAATACTCAATATATAGGTTGACTATCAATTATTCAGTTGATAATATTACCGCATGATCAAAAACCAGGCCATACTGCCCATTACCGGCAATGAAGAAGCGCATGCGGACGAAATGCTGAGCCGCGCCTTCTTTGCCCTGTCGGACCCGGTCCGCCGCGCCATTCTGGAACGGCTGCGTGAGGAGCCGCTGCTGGTGTCGGAGCTGGCCGCGCCTTTCAACATTTCGTTACAGGCCGTCTCAAGGCACATTCAGGTGCTGGTGCGGGCGGGTCTGGTGCAACAAGAGCGCACAGGACGCATCAGCACTTGCAGCCTGGATATTGGCCCCCTGTTTGACGCCGCTGTCTGGATCAACCGCTACAGTCATTACTGGCAGGCGCAATTTGATCATCTGGTAACGGCATTGGAAGATATTGACCAGCGCCGCGCGCCGAAGCGCAAGCACCCAAGCGGGTCAGGCAGCCCGCCACCCAAAACTGGAAGGAAAAAGCCATGAAATATACAGAAGCAACCGGAAAACTGAACAACTACCGTCAGCAGATTGGAGAAATCCGCCAGGCGATGCGCAAGGTTCAAAGCGAGATCGAACCTCAGGAAGTCATGGACTATAATTTCAAAACTCTTTTGGGCGAAGCATCTCTCTCAACTCTGTTTGGCGGTAAGGAGGATTTGTTCGTCATTCATAATATGGGCGCATCCTGTGCGTACTGCACCCTATGGGCCGATGGTTACAACGGCGCCTATGATCACCTGGCCGATCGTGCCGCCTTTGTCATCAGCAGTCCCGATGCACCCGATGTACAGAAGCGCTTTGCTGAAAAACGCGGCTGGCGATTTCCAATGGTCAGCCATCAGGGTACCAGCTTTGCCGCGGATATGGGCTATCGCAGTGAAAAGGGATCATTCTTACCCGGCGTTTCGGTGTTTCAACGCAATCATGGAAAAATCTACCGGGTCGCCGACACGTTTTTCAATGACTATGATGATTTCTGCGCTGTCTGGCATCTGTTCGACATGTTGCCCGAGGGTGCCAATGGCTGGCAGCCCAAATTCACCTACTGACAGGAGGATAGTATGACCATAGAAATTTTTGCCTTTCCCCTAAGCCCGCGCGCCTTCAAGGCGCTCGTGGTGGCAAATCATCTGGGTGTGGACTATACGCTGCATGTGCTTGATCCGCGCAAAGGAGATTTTCAAAAGCCGGAATATGCCGCCATTAACCCGAACATGCGCATGCCAACCCTGAAGGATGGCGATTATATCGTCTGGGAGGCCAACGCCATTCAGCAATATCTGGCGTTGCAAAAGCCCGATAGCGGCCTGTTGCCAAAGGATGAACGCGCGCGCCTTGATGTGACGCGCTGGCAGTTCTGGGATCTTGCCCATTGGGACCCCATATGCGGCGTCTATATGTTTGAGAATATGGTGAAGCCAATGTTGATGGGCATCAACGATCCTGACACTGCGGCGCTGGCGATGGCGGAAGAAAAATTCAACCGCTCCGCAAAAGTTCTTGACGGCGAGTTAAAGGGGAAAAAATTTGTAACCGGCGACAGTCTGACGGTCGCGGATTTTGCTCTCGGCTGTGGGCTGGTCCATGCGGAAACGGGGAAAATTCCGCTCGGGTCTTACCCGGAAATCAGCCGCTGGCTTGCTTCGTTGCGAGCCCTGCCCGCATGGCAAAAGACCGTGGCGCAGGCGCAGCAGTAAGTAATTGCCCTATCCCGGCCTATATTCCGCCGGATCAAGTGACGTAATCACCGCCTGTGCGCCGCACAGGCGGCATTGCGGATCGCGCCGCACCCTGATTTTGCGGAAGGTGGTGTCCAGCGCATCGTAAATCAGCAGATGCCCGGCCATGCTTTCGCCGATGCCGAGCAGTTCCTTGACCACTTCGATGCCCTGTAATGTTCCCATGACGCCCGCGACCAGGCCAAGCGTGCCGGCCTCGGCGCAATTGGGGATGCTGCCCGCAGGTGGCGGCGCCGGAAAAATGCAGCGGTAGCAGGGCTTTTCGCTCTCATAGGCCCTGTAAGTGGATAGCTGGCCTTCAAAACGCCCAAGGGCGGCGGCGACCAACGGCTTTTGCATCAAAAAACAGGCGTCATTGAGCAAAAATTTGGTGGGAAAATTATCGCAACCATCCGCCACCAGATCATAGTCCTTAATCAGCTCACGGACATTTGCGATATCGAGGCGTACCGCATGGCGCACCACTTTTACATCCGGATTAATATCGGCGATGCTTTCAGCGGCGCTATCGGTTTTCGGCCTGCCAATGTCGCGGGTGTTGTGGGCGATCTGGCGTTGCAGGTTGGAGAGCGACACCACATCGTCATCCACAATGCCGAGTGTGCCCACCCCCGCCGCCGCCAGATACAGCGCCAGCGGCGATCCCAGGCCGCCCGCACCGACCAGTAATACTTTAGACGCCAGCAATCGCGCCTGCCCCGCGCCGCCCACCTCCGGCAGCATGATGTGGCGGGCGTAACGCTCAATCTGCTCGTCTGTAAGATTCTGTTTCATCTGGCTTGACCTATGTCTCAGCTTGTCATCCCGGACTTGTTCCGGGATCCAGGAGCCAAACGCAAAAGCCTCTATATGGAACCCTGGCCCCCGCAACAAGTGCGGGGTGACAAAACGGAGTCAGGCTACTCACAGCCCCTCAAACAACGCGGTCGATAAATAACGTTCCGCAAAGGATGGAATGATCACCACAATGGTCTTGCCTTTCATCTCGGGCCGCGCGCCTATTTCCAGCGCCGCCGCCACGGCCGCGCCTGATGAAATGCCGCCGGGAATGCCTTCCATGCGCGCCAGCTTGCGGGCCATTTCAAACGAATTTTCATTGCCGATGGTGATCACTTCATCGACCAGCGATCGATCGAGATTGTCGGGCACAAACCCCGCGCCGATGCCCTGAATTTTGTGCGGGCCGGGTTGGCCGCCCGATAATACCGGGCTGTCTTCAGGCTCCACGGCGATCATTTTCAGGCCGGGCTTGCGCGCCTTCAATACTGAACCCACGCCGGTAAAGGTGCCGCCGGTGCCAACACCCGATATGATCACATCAACCGTGCCGCCGGTGTCGTTCCAGATTTCTTCCGCAGTGGTGCGGCGATGGATTGCCGGGTTGGCGGGATTTTCAAACTGTTGCGGCATCACCGATCCCGGATGCTGCGCCAGTAATTCCTCTGCCCGGGCGATGGCGCCGCGCATGCCTTTTGCGGCGGGCGTCAGGTCCAGTTGCGCACCCAGCAGCGCAAACATTTTACGGCGCTCAATCGACATGCTGTCCGGCATCACCAGAATTAATTTATAGCCCTTGGCCGCACATGTGAACGCCAAGGCAATGCCGGTGTTCCCGGATGTCGGCTCAATGATCACCGTGTCCGGAGTAAGCTTGCCCCTGGCTTCCATATCTTCGATCATGGCAACGCCAATGCGGTCCTTGACGCTGGCCAGCGGATTGAAAAATTCCAGCTTCAGCAAGATATCCGCATCAACGCCCGCCTCTTTCGGCAAACGCTGTAGCCGGACCAGCGGCGTATCGCCAATGGTTTCGGTAATGCTGTTATAGACGCGCCCGCGACCGGGTTTTTTTTCGCTCATGCTGTTTGTCTCCGGTTCATAAATTAAATGTTGAAGTCTGCCTGTTTACGCTGTTCGGGCGCGACATGCGCCTTGTCCGCGCGCTTGCACAGATCCTCCACAGTGATACTGTCAAAACGGCGCATCATTTCGGCCTGCATCTCATCCCACAATGGATTGATGACCGTTTGGCCCAGCGCAGAGACAATTTCGGTCTTTTCGGTATCATTGTCATCTGTGTCGCCGATCACCCGGATAATTTCGCCAACGCTGATCCGCCGCCGTTCGCGCGCCAGTGTATAGCCCCCGCGCGGGCCGCGCACGCCTTTCAGAATATTGGCATGCACCAGTTGCTGCATTACCTGTTCCAGATAACGTTGCGGAATACCCTGACGCTGGGTAACTTCGCGCGACTGCACCGGCGCCGGCCTGGCATTGTAGGCAATATCCACAACGGCCTCCAGCGCATAACGCATTTTTTTTGTCAGCCGAAGCATTGATCCAACAACCTTTTATGAACCCGTAGAACCAAAACCACCCGCACCCCGCCCGGTTTCGGGCAAGTCTGCAACTTCAATGAATTGCGCCTGCGCGACGCTTGCTATCACCATCTGCGCAATACGCTCGCCGCGCGTGATGGTGAACGGCGCCTTGCCGGTATTCAGCAGAATAATTCCAATCTCGCCGCGAAAATCGCAATCGATGGTCCCGGGTGAATTCAGCACCGTGATCCCGTGTTTTAGCGCCAGACCGGAACGCGGCCGCACCTGCGCTTCATATCCCGGCGGCAGCGCCATGGCCAGACCCGTGGGGATCAGCGCCCTTTCACCCGGCGGCAAAATCAATGGATCATCGGCGGATACAGCCGCGCACAGATCAAGCCCCGCCGCCCCCGGCGTGGCGTAGGCCGGCAGCGGCAAATCGGGATTATGCGGCAACCGGCGGAATGAAACGGTCAGCATCAGCTTTTCGCGAAATGTTCGGCGATGCGCCGGGCCAGGCGGCGCGCCACTTCGATCTTGCTCATGGGCTGCCAGTCTTCCACACCATCTGCGGTCAGCAAATGCACGGTATTGAAATCGCCGCCCATGATGCCGGTCTCCGGCGATACGTCATTGGCGACAATCCAGTCGCAGCCCTTGCGCGCGCGTTTTTCTTTGGCATGTTTGATCACATCGCTGGTTTCCGCCGCAAAGCCAACCACAAGGCGCGGCCGCATCCCATTTGCGGCGCTGAGGGTTTTTAGAATGTCCGGGTTTTCGGCCAGCGCCAGCTTGGGCGTACTGCCGTCATTGCGCTTTTTGATCTTGCCGCTGGATGGCGTCTCGGCACGCCAGTCGGCGACAGCGGCGGCGCAGACGGCAATATCAAAACGCCCTGCATCCTTGCAGGCGGCCAGCATGTCACAGGCGGTTTCCACCTTGCGCACACTAACGCCAGATGGCGGCGCTTCCTGCACCGGGCCGGAAACCAGCACGGTTTCCGCGCCAAGCGCGCTAAGCGCCGCCGCAATGGCATGGCCCTGCTTGCCAGATGAACGGTTGGCGATATAGCGCACCGGGTCAATCGGCTCATGCGTTGGCCCGGAAGTAACCAGGGCGCGCAATCCGTTCAGCCCCCGGCCGGTGGACGCAAGCATTGCCGTTACAGCAGTCACAATCTCGTCCGGTTCCGCCATGCGCCCCGGCCCATATTCACCACAGGCCATATCCCCCTCATTGGGGCCAATGACTGTAACGCCGTCCCCGCGCAGGGTGGCCAGATTGCGCCGGGTAGCAGGATGGCCCCACATGCGCACATTCATGGCGGGCGCAATCAGCACCGGCTTGTCAGTCGCCAGCAACGCCGTGGTGGCCAGATCATCAGCCTGCCCATGCGCCATTTTTGCGATCAGATCGGCTGTAGCGGGCGCCACCACCAGTAAATCCGCGTCGCGCGATAGCTGAATATGCCCCATCTCCGCTTCGTTCATCAGATCGAACAATTCGGTATAAACTTTATCCCCGGACAGGCTGGCCACTGATAAAGGCGTCACAAACTGCGCCCCGCCCGCCGTCAGAATACAGCGCACACCGGCGCCCTGCGTCCGCAGCCTGCGGATCAGATCCAGGCTTTTATAGGCCGCAATGCCGCCGCCGATAATAAGTAGAATGCGCTTGCCCGATAACATGTGTCTCGCCCGGATGCGTGTGGTGGGGTTTGGTGTAATCTACTATACGCACATGTAAATTGGAAGGGGCATCCCTAAAACCAGCTAAACACCAGCGCCAGAAGCGCCGCAGCGGCCACCCACCAGCCTATGTTGGCGGAGCCGTTGCGGGCGGGCGGGGCCTCATCATGGTTCTCTTCGCCATAAAAGCGGCTGGCGGCGCGTTCGGCGCGTTCGATCAGATGCGGCAGGTTCGGCAGGGCGCGGGCGAGCGCGGCGGCGCCCTCGACGGCTTCCATCAGCCGCGCCTCCGGTCCCAGATGGTCCGCAACCCAGCCTGCTATCACGGGTTCTGACACTGCCCAGAAATCCACGTCCGGGTTCAACCCGCGCGCCACGCCTTCGACCACCACCATGGTTTTTTGCAGCAGCAGCAATTGCGGCTGGGTGCGCATGGCGAAGGTTTCGGTCACGCGGAACAGTTGCGCCAGCAGGCGGCTCATGGAAATTTCCGAGGCGCGCAGGCCAAAGATCGGCTCGCCCACCGAACGCAGCGCCTGGGCAAACGCATCCACCGATTTGCCGTGCGTTACAAAGCCCGCCTCAAAATGCAGTTCTGCCACCCGGCGGTAATCGCGGCGCAGCAGGCCGTACAGAATTTCCGCCAGATAGCGGCGGCTGCGCGGATCGAGCCGCCCCATAATACCAAAGTCAACGGCGATGATGGCGCCATCGCGCGCCACAAACAGATTGCCCTGATGCATATCCGCGTGAAAAAATCCATCGCGCATGGCCTGTTTCAGGAACAGTGTAATCACGCGCGCGGCCAAGGCTTTCAGATCGTGGCCCGCCGCAAGCAGCGCCGCGTTATCACCAATGGAAATGCCATCCATCCATTCCAGCGTCAGCACCCGGCGTGCGGTACGCCGCCAGTCAATGGCGGGCACACGAAATTCACCTGCCGCTATTTCCCTGGACATGTTTTCGGCCAGCTCGGATGCGGCGGCCGCCTCGTAGCGCAAATCCATTTCAAGCGCGACGCTTTCGGCCAGAATGCGCACCACTTCCGTCAGACGTAAACGGTGCAGCGCGGGCTGGGTGCGCTCGACCAGTTGCGCCGCCCATAGAAAACCGTCCAGATCGCGGGAAAAGGCCTGTTCCACGCCAGGGCGCAAAACTTTTACCGCCACCTGCTTGATAGTGGAAGTATCGTCCGTACCCGTCTTGTCCGCCACGCGCGCCTGATGCACCTGCGCGATGCTTGCCGCCGCAATGGCGGGGCCAAACTCAATGAAATGATCGCCAAGCGCGCCGCCCAGCTCCTGTTCAATAGTCGCTTGCGCCTGCGCCTGCGCAAAAGGGGCCAGCCGGTCCTGCAGGCGCATCAGATCGCGCGCCAGTTGATCGCCAATCACATCGGGCCGCGTCGCCAGCATCTGCCCCAGCTTGATATAGCTTGGCCCCAGATCCTGTAGCGCCTCGGCCAGCCGTTCGCCGGGTCGCATGCTGTCTGTTGCGGCAATGCGCGCCTCCCACGGCATCCGCAATCTGGCCAGCCAATGTGCGGCGCGGATCGCCAGCGGCGGCGCGGGCATATCTGCAAACGCAAACAGCGCATCATGGCGCGCCAGAACCCGCGTAGCCCGGATCAGGCGCAGGCTATTGTCAAATGCGGCAAAGGGGTCAAACATCGCCGCGCTTATATCCGCCAGCCGGAATGAATGGCGGCGATGCCCGCCGACTGATTGCGGAATGTCACCTGCGAAAATCCCGCATCCGAGATCATACCTGCAAATTTCTGCTGATCGGGAAATTGCCGGATGCTTTCCGCCAGATATTGATAGGCTTCCCGGTTGCCGCCGATCAGCCCGCCCAGCAGCGGCATCAGCCTGAAGGAATAGAGATCATACAATGTGTCCAGCCCCGGCATTTCAACGGCTGAAAATTCCAGGCACAAAAACCGCCCGCCCGGTTTCAGCACCCGATAAGCCTCGCGCAGCGCCACATCAATATGTGTGACATTTCGAATACCAAAGGCAATGGTGTAGGCGTCAAACGCCCGGTCCGGGCAGGGCAGATTTTCCGCATTGCCCGCCAGCCAGTGAATGGGTGCATCGGGCGCGCGCTTGCGCCCCTCATTCAGCATACTGACATTAATATCGCACACGGTGATTTCAGCCTGTCCCTTTACGCGGTCCAGAACCCGGCCCGCAATGTCGCCGGTGCCGCCCGCCACATCGATCATCTGCAAACCGGGGCGCGGGCGCAGCCAATCCACCATGGCAGCCTTCCACAGCCGGTGCATGCCCCCTGACAGCACATCATTCATCAGATCATAACGCGTCGCAACTGCATCAAACACGCCGCCCACCAGGCGCTGCTTGTCGCCCTCGGGAACTTCCCTGAAGCCAAAATGGGTGGTTGATGTCATGGCTGGACCATAGCGCAAGTTCGCTTTAGATTGAACCGTTCCGTTCATTCCGTCCGAAAGAGAAAATTCCATGTCCACCACAACCGTCCAGCAATATGACGCGATCATCATCGGCGCAGGCGTTACCGGCCTGTATCAGCTTTACCGGCTGCGCGAACTGGGGCTGTCCGTGCGGGTGATCGAGGCGGCGGGCGGCGTGGGCGGCACCTGGTTCTGGAACCGTTATCCGGGGTGCCGGTTTGATTCTGAAAGCGAATCCTATGCCTATTCATTTTCGAAGGAATTGCTGCAGGAGTGGGATTGGACCGAGCATTATTCACCGCAGCCGGAAACCCTGCGTTATCTCAACCATGTCGCGGATAAATTCGATCTGCGTAAGGACATTCAATTTAACACGCGGGTGCGCGCTGCAAGTTTTGACGCCGCCGCCAATTGCTGGGAGGTTGAAGCCGAATCCGGCGAGTGCGCCCGCGCGCGCTATCTGATTACGGCGCTGGGGCCGCTATCGGCGCCCATGATGCCCAACATTCCCGGCATGGAAGATTTCAGGGGAACCGCGTTTCACACCTTCAACTGGCCCGCCGACCCCAAAGGCTGGGGCGGCGCGGATATTGGCTATGCGGGCAAGCGTGTGGGCATTATCGGCACCGGCGCCACGGGCGTGCAGGTGATTCAGGAAGTTGCCAAAACCGCCGGAAGCCTTACCGTGTTTCAGCGCCGGCCCAACTGGTGCACACCGCTGGGCAACAGCCCGATCAGCGCGCAAGAACAGGCGAAAATCAAGGCCAGCTATCCGGAAGTTTTCGCAAAATGCAAAACCTCTTTCGCCAGCATGGTGCATGATTCCGATCCGCGCTCGGCGCTCGAAGTTTCGGCCGAAGAACGCGAGGCGCTGTTTGAAAAACTCTATCCCGGTCCCGGGTTCAGCCTGTGGCTGGGCGCGTTTGGGGATATTCTTACCAACCAGAAAGCCAATGACCTGATCTCTGACTTTGTCGCGAAAAAAATCCGCCAGCGGGTCAGGGATCCCAAAATCGCGGAAAAACTTATTCCCAGGGATCATGGCTTCGGCACCCGCCGCGTACCGCTGGAGACCAATTATTACGAGGTTTACAACCAGCCCAATGTGACCCTGGTCGATATCAAGGAAACCCCGATTGAGCGCATCACGCCATCCGGCGTCAAAACCAGTGACCAAGAATATGAACTGGATATTCTGATCTACGCCACCGGGTTTGACGCGGTGACCGGCGCCATCACCCGGATCGATATCACCGGAGAGGGCGGTGTAAAACTGAAAGACAAATGGGCCAACGGCCCGCGCAGCTATCTGGGCCTGCAAAGCGCAGGCTTTCCAAACCTGTTCACATTAGTCGGCCCACAGGGCAATTCAGCGCTGTGCAATGTGCCGCGCTGCGCCGAACTGAATGTGGAATGGGTCACGGATTTTATCCGCCACATGCGCAACAATCAGCAGACATGCTCCCAACCCAGCAAGGCGGCCGAAGACGCCTGGGTCGCACAGGTAGCCGAGGTTGCGGACGCGACCCTGCTGGCCAGAACCGATAGCTGGTACACCGGCTCCAACGTCCCCGGCAAGAAACGCACCTTCCTGATCTGGGCGGGCGGCAACCCGGCCTATCGCGAAATACTCGCCGATGTGGCGGCGAAGGGATATGCGGGGTTTGAGCTTAGGTAGCGCCACCCACCCGCGTGCGGTATGATTTGACAGCCTCGCTCAGGATTGGGAAATTATCCCTTATATGCCCATATACCCGGCGGGCGATCGCCGCATCATAGGTGTGCGGCGTATCGTTGCGGTCATTCAGCATTTGCAGCCATGCGGCTTCGTGATCAATCCATTGCGCCGTAAAGGCCTCACGCAGTACGGCGCGCGGCGTGGCGGCGGTGACGCCTTCCGCCTCCAGCATGCGTTTCAACGTTTTCCAGTTCAGTTCAAAGGCGAACTCGAAACGCTGGATCGTGCCATCGATGGCCAATGGATTGGTCTCGGGCTCATCCAGCGCTTCCTTTAACCGGGTCACGGCCTGCTCCAGATTGCGCAGCGATTGTCCGATTTTATCTGCGCTCATATAGAAGCCGCCCTTCCGTCAGGATTCGTCCGGCCAGTTCGGGCGCTGCTTCGTCAAGGCGCACCACATCGATCTTGAGCAAAGTGTCCGCACCGTCAACGGCTTCGCAAATGTCCGCCCAGACACGCGCGTCGGCCCCGGGGCAGGCGATTGCCAGATCAATATCAGAGCGCGGCGAAGCGTCGCCGCGCGCCCGCGAACCGAACAGATAAATCCGCTCGATTTGCGCAAAGCGCCGTAATTTCCGTACGGCGCTTTGCGCCGGACCGGTCTGGGAGCCGGAATGGATGACCGAATTCATTTGTGAATCATAGCTTATGCGCTTAAGCCGCGCTACAACGGATCATGCCTGAATTACCTGAAGTCGAAACCATCCGCCGGGGGCTGGCGCCGCGCCTGACCGGGCGGCGGATATTGCGGGTTGATCTTAACCGCCCGGATTTGCGGTTTGCGTTTGGCGATGGTTTTGCGCCCGCGCTGACCGGGCAGAAAATTCTGGGGGTGGACCGGCGGGCGAAATATCTGCTGATCGCGCTGGAGGGGGGCGGCGTTCTGCTGTCGCATCTGGGCATGACCGGGCGCTATAGTTTTGATCCCGAACCCAAAACGCATGATCATGTGGTGCTTCACCTTAATGACGGGGTGCGGCTGGTGTATAGCGACCCGCGCCGTTTTGGATTTATGGAACTGATCGCGCCGGGCGAACTTGCGCAAAACCGTTTTCTGGCTGGCCTGGGCATTGAACCGTTGGGCAATGAACTCAGCGGCGCGCATCTGGCGCACAAATTTGCGGGCCGCCGCACACCACTCAAGGCGGCGCTGCTGGATCAGCGCATCATTGCGGGGCTTGGCAATATCTATGTCTGTGAGGCGCTGTTTCGCGCCGGGCTTTCACCACTGCGTCTTGCAGGCACGATCAAGGGTGCGCGGGCGGAAAAATTATCGCAGGCCATTCGCGAGGTGTTACAGGACGCCATTGCGGCGGGCGGCTCCACCTTGCGCGATTATGCGGCGGCGGATGGCAAGCTTGGCTATTTCCAGCACGGCTTTGATGTCTATGACCGCGAAGGGCAACCCTGCAAGAAATGCAAAAAAACCATTGCGCGCATTGCGCAATCCGGGCGCTCCAGTTTCTTTTGCCCGAAATGCCAGAAATAGTCGCCAATTTTCCTTGATTTTTCCTTTATAATGTTATTACATTAGTGATAACGCAACGGGAGAGGCGTCATGATTGAACTCAAGGTTCGCAAATTCGGTAATTCGCTGGGCGTCGTGCTGCCCAAGGAAGTCATCAACCGGCTGCACACCAAAGACGGCGCGCCGCTGTTCCTGATCGAGGCGGCGGATGGAACCTACCGGCTGACCCCCTATGATCCGGCGTTCGAGCAGAAAATGGCGAAGGCCGAAGACATTATCACGCGCTATCGTAACACGCTGCACACCCTGGCTAAATGAGCGAACCGGTCTGGATTGAGGAGCGTGATGCGCTGGCCCTGCATGACCGGTTGCTGGCATTGTTCGGTGGCGCTGCGGGGTTGCGGGATAGCGGATTACTGAAATCCGCGCTCGCCCGGCCACAACAGATTTTCGCTTACGCCGGCACCGCCGGCACGATTGATCTGGCGGCGGCTTATATTACCGGCATTGTGCGCAATCATCCCTTTATTGACGGCAATAAACGCACCGGCTTTGTGACGGGCGTTTTATTTCTGGAACTGAACGGCTTGCGCTTTACCGCCAGCGAGGAAAACGCCGCTCAGGCGATACTGAATCTCGCGGCGGGCACATTGGATGAAGCGGGGTTGATTGGTTTTTTGCGGGAAAATGTGATCCGCAATTCTGAAACGGATTCAGTCTGAACGCCATACGCTGCCTGTCAGCGCTGAAATTTCATGCTATAGATACACAAACAAGAAGGAGCATCCGCATGGCCTATGAAAATATCATCGTCGAAACCCATGGCCGCGTCGGGCTGATCCGGCTGAACCGGCCGGCCGCGCTGAACGCGCTGTGCAAGGCGCTGATGGATGAATTGACCCAGGCGATTGACGCATTCGAGGCCGATAACGGCATTGGCTGTATGGTCATCACCGGCTCTGAGCGCGCCTTTGCCGCAGGCGCGGACATCAAGGAAATGCAGCCCAAAACTTACATGGGCGTGTTCATGGAAGATTTCATCACCGCCAATTGGGAACGCGCCGCGCGCGCCCGCAAGCCGGTGATCGCGGCGGTGGCGGGCTTTGCGCTGGGCGGCGGCTGCGAACTGGCGATGATGTGCGATTTCATTCTGGCCGCCGACACGGCCAAATTCGGCCAGCCGGAAATCAATCTGGGCGTGATGCCGGGCGCAGGCGGCACCCAGCGCCTGACCCGCTTTGTCGGCAAATCCAAGGCCATGGAAATGTGCCTGACCGGACGCATGATGGATGCGGCAGAGGCGGAACGCGCGGGCCTGGTCAGCCGCATCGTGCCCGCCGCCGATCTGGTGGCCGAGGCGTTGAAGGTGGCCGCCGTCATCGCCGATAAATCCCTGCCCATCGCCATGATGACCAAGGAATCCATTAACCGCGCCTATGAGGTGTCGCTGGCCGAAGGGGTGCGCTTTGAACGCCGCCTGTTCCATTCGCAATTCGCCACAAAGGACCAGTCCGAGGGCATGGCGGCGTTTATCGATAAGCGCCAGCCCAAATTCAGCAACGAATAGCAGGACACACCCTCATTGTCATTGCCCGGTTTAGCCGGGCAACCCACACCCCCAAAACCCAGGCCATTGGATGTGGCATGGATTACCCGGACAAGCCGGGTAATGACATCGTGAGGTTAAAGGCGCTTCAATCCGTTCACAAAATGATCTATCCCTCACCCAGCAGCCTGTCCACCAATGCCTCGCAGCGCCCGCGTTCGGGCGCGCCGAATTGCTGAATTCTTACCGCGTAAGGATCGCCGCTGAAAAATATTTCGTAATGTTCCTGGCGGCTGCCAAATTCGGTGGCGACCGCGTCCCAGGCCAGCTTTTGCAATTGCACTTTTTTGTGCGCTTCCATTTCGGGGCCGGCCAGCACGGCATTCAATGAAGCCGCAATTTCCGCATTGTCGAAATCGCCTTCGGTTGGCGTCATTACAAACCCGCTCGATCCCACCCGCCGGATCACATCGCAGACCAGCGTATTGACCATCGGGAAAAACTGCCGCATGGCCGCGCCGCCGACAAAGCTGTGGAACGGATGCACGCCCCGCGCCACTTCGAAAGTCTCGCTGTAATCCGCCTTGGCGCCCAGCAATTCCCTGGTGGCTTCGATGCGGCGCAGGGTTTCATTGGCCGCCGCCGTGATCAGCCCTTCGGCGATCTGCACATAGCCGACCAGTTCCCCCAGCATTTCCTGATAGCGCGGCATTTTATCGCGCCCGCTGACCGTGGCCAGCTTGCAGGCCAAGCCCGTCATGAAGCGCAGCTTTTCGGTGCCGCGAATGACCGCCTGCAATCCGACATGGCCGGGAAAGGCGACAATCAGTGCGTTATAGGCGCGGATATCGCCCGCCACAAACACCCGCTCCCACGGGATCAGCACATTGTCGAAAAACGCAATCGCGTCGCCTTCATCAAAGCGCCCTGACAATGGCCGGTCAAACCGGCTTCGTCCCTGATCATAGGTTTCACGCGCCACAAAGCGCAGCCCTTCGGCGGCCACTGGCACGGCGAAGGCGGCGCAATAGGCCTCTTCACCCGGCTTGCGCGGCATGAACGGACCGACCAGCAATTCATCGCTGACAGGGGCCAATGTGGACAGCATGCGCGCGCCATTGACGATAATCCCCGCACTGGTTTCCCTGACGATGCGCATGGAGGCTTGCGCATCGGGGCCTTTGGTGCGGTCGATCTGCGGATCAACCAATGTGTGCGTCATGCACACATCCTTATCGCGGCAATGCGCGTAATAGGCGCTGGCGTTATCTGCGAATTTCTTGTCCTTCGCGCCCAGCACATGCGGCACCATGGCCATATCGGTAACCCAGGCGTTCATGAAATCCGGCAGCCGCCCCATCAATCCGTAAGTATATTGCGAACGCGCCCGGTCGCCCGCCACGCGCGCCTCCATCAGCGCGCGGTCTGTGCCCGCGAGAAACGAATTGCTGACCAGCAGCCCGTCTTCCGGTGAGGCAAAGGTCAGCAGATCGCGCAGTCCCGCGTCATGATGCCGGTCATAATGGCGCGCCAGTTCCGCCACCACGCCGCGAAAACCGTGATACTGCGTCACATCGCGCACCAGCTCGCCATTCACATGAATGCGCCGCCCGTCCTGCAACCCCTTGATATATTCCGCCCCCGTGCGCGCGCCCATTATGCTGTCTCCCTGATATGTTTGGATGAGCGTAGAACAGATTGCGACAAGATAGAATCAGTTTATAGCCCCATTCACAGTGTCACCCCGGACAAGCCGGGTGATGACAGTGTGAGTTTAGAGAAACGGCGGTCCTAGTGGGCTGCCGTTTTTCCGTTGCGGCATAGACCAAGGGCAGAAGGGGGGCTGACCCCTTTATGTTTTTCTGCCATTACCCCTCTTGTCGCCCCCACCCTCTCTCTGTCATTTCCCCATCCTCTCCTGTCATTGCCCGGCTTGTCCGGGCAACCCAGACCCCATCAGGGACCTCGCGTGTCGCATGGATCACCCGGACAAGCCGGGTGATAACAGCAATAGGGAGAGAACAAACGGTTTGATCTAAATGCATCATGATCTAAATAATTGAAATAAAACGGCTGACAAAAAATTGTCGGCCCTTTTTTTTGGTTAAATCTGTGTGACAATGTTTACTTTCATGTCAGTTCGGATTGACATTTGAATTAAAGCAGTGTAATTAAAACACACGAGATGTGGCGACGGGACGATGTGGCGACGGGACGATGAACGGCCCCGGCTGCCTGCGGACTTTGAGATGTTTCACAGAATTACAGCAATGAGGAGTACTGAAATGGAAAACTTCAATATCGACGACGCCTATGAATGCGTGAAGTCGGATGATTTCCCGGCGATGCTGAACCCGGACCGCTACATGAAGCGTTCAAATGCGTTCGACAAGATCATTGCGGCGACCAATGATCATTTCTGGGATCCGATGGACCCGAAATATGTCGATTTCTCGAAGAAGTTTGACATTGAAAATGAAATGATCATGCCGGAAACCTTCAATCTGGAACTGCGTACCGCCGTGGCCGACAAGCTGAATGACAAGCAGAAGGTTCGCATGGTGAACGGCTCTGTACATTTCACACTTTCCGGTATTCTGCATGGCGAACAGGCGGCACTTAGCCTGTCTGCTGATCTGTGCCACATCCTGCTGGATCCGGGGGCGCAGGAATATGCCGCCAATCAGGCTCGCGAAGAAGCCCGTCATGTGACCGGCTTTACCAATTATATCCGTTCCATGTGGGGCAAGCCGACGGTCATGGATCCGTTCCTGCTGACCCTGATCAATGAAATGGTCTACAGCCCGCTTGTCTGGAAAAAGATTGTCGGCCTGCAAATGGTTCTGGAAGGCCTGGCCATGGGCCTGTTCTCGAACTTTTACCAGTTCGCGAACGACCCCGTGCTGAAACAATTGTTGCAGTTCACCATGACCGACGAGGCGTTCCACCACAAATTCGGCAAGATCTGGGCGGACAAGACCGTGCCGTATCTGCCCGAACATGAACGCGAGCAGATCGAAGACTGGGCCTGGACGATTTTCAGCGCGCTGCTGAAAGGCAACAGCTTTGGTTTCGAGCACAAGAATGCGCTGTACACGGAACTTGGCCTGGACTGGAAATGGGTGCAGGCTGCGGTATTCGAAGCCATGACCGACAAGCGCCGCCGCGACAGCATGACAAAAAGCACGAGCGTGTTCCGCTCGCTGGTCAAGACGCTGCTGAAATCCGGGATCATCACGCAACGCACCGCGCCCAATTATGCATCGTTTGTCGATCTGAAAGAGCTGCGTGAAGAAGGCGATTCGATGGTCGGCGACGCGATTGCCGAAGAAGGCATCAAGTTCCTCAAGGCGATCAACGAAGGCCGCGATCCACGCGCACTGGCGGCGGCTGAATAGTCGATCCGTCTACGGATAATCCAAAAATGGCCGCGCAGAAAAGTGCGGCCATTTTTATGCCTTGATCACCTTGCCCGGGTCAGACAATGGCAGGGCCGGGATGCCGCCGGTAAACAGTTGCGATGCGAATCGCGCGGCGGCTTCCACATCCACGGGCATGCGCTGGATCATGGCGTCGCCAACTTCCAGCGCCACGCCGATAATCGCCGACACGAAATAATCGATATCAATGAATGGCAGCAGTCCGCGCCGGATCGCCTCTTCCACGTCATCGCGCAGACCGGCAATAATTTCCGGCGTATCCTGCTGCAAGCGCAACAGACCACTGTTGCGCCGCGTGATTTCATACAGATCGCGGTTGATATTAATGATCTCGAAAAAGGAATGAAAGGTGCGATGCACGAAATCCGAAAATGATGTGGCGCGGCTGCGTTCAGCATGCAGGCGCGGGCGCACCTGCTGCGCCGTTTCATCGCGCAGCGCCTTGAAAATTTCTTCCTTGCCGCGAAAATAATTGTAAAACGTGCCGCTGGCCAGACTGGTGCGCCCGATAATGTCGCGCACTGTCGTCTCGCTATAGCCAAGTTCGCCAAACAGTGCGCGCGCCGCCGTCAGAATGGCGGCGCGATTGGCCTCTTTGGTCTGCTCCCGCTTGCCTGCGGGAACCGGTTTATGACTGGCGGACGGTTTCTTATCCATGGCTCCAGTTCACGCGCAGGCGGTGCAAATTGCAAATGCCATTTGTAAAAGAAAATTCCCGGACCGGTAAAAACACCGGACCGGGAAATGGCCAAATGCAGGATACAATCGAATGGCGCCCCCCTTTATGGAGCATCCAGCACGGCGGCAACCCCACCTGAAGAAGCGCTGTCGCCGAAGCGGTTCAGAACCCTGGGCGTCCCTGTCGCAGCGTCAATCTCCAGCCCAACCCATACATTGCCCGGTTGTCCAACCGTTGGGCTGACTGTTGCGCGAACAGTGCCATTGACAATCGTGCTGCCACCTGGTCCACGGGAAATTTGCCCGTTGGTGATATAGCGCATGCGGACATTGGCGTCATTGGCCAGGCCTGTGGTGCCGACCCCTGCTGCGCCTGCGCCAAAGTTAAACACCCCGGCGCGATAGGGCGCGCCTGCAGTCAGAGCCGATATGCCGACCACCTCGGACCCGCCAAGGCCGGTCTGGTCTTCATCCAGCAAGGCAAACGGCGCCGAGGTGAAGCTGCCCGTATTGGCGAAATTGATATCCGTTCTTCCTCCGGAACTGTTGGGGTCATTGACAGACACATGCAAATCAACATCTGCAATATTTGACCAGATCATTTCGATGGCAAAAGGCAGCGCCACACCAAATGGCAGGGCGCCAAGCGCATCATTCTGCGCCACCTGGGTCACATTTTCAATCGGCGTGGCGCCAGTTGGAGGCGGTGGCGGAGGAGGTGCAGTAGTTGTAGGCGGCGGCGCAGTCGTGGTGGGTGGCGGTGGCGCTGTTGTCGTGGGCGGCGGCGTTGTAGTCGGCGGCGGCGGCGCAGTCGTGGTGGGCGGTGGTGGTGGCGCCGTTGTAGTGGACGGTGGCGGCGCCATGTTTGCCTCTTGTTGAGAAGCGCCGCCAATGACCCCGCCATCCGACGCCAGCGTCGTGCTCTCGGTCGCGACGCCAAGGTCCGCCAGCACCCCGGCAACGGCCACTGAATCCATCCCCGTTTCAGCCACCGACGAACCGGATGTTGCTGCGGCATCTACTACTGTAGGCCCGCTTTCGGATGCGCCGCCAGCGCTGTCCGATTCACCTTCACCTTCCGCCGGGGCGTCCGTGGTTGGCACGGGCGCCGTTAACTGACTTTGCAGCAGAAGGGTGAGACGCGGGGGGGTCTGAATGACCGGCCCTGGCGCCTGCCCCGGTGTGACAAAAGTTCCATATCCGGCGCGAAATACGTCTGTGCCGCCCTGCGGGGTCGTCACGGTCATGCCGCCCACCTTCAGGCCGCCGTCATTACGCCCGCCCGGGCCAAGCAGGCCGATAAACTGGGCGCCATCGGCCGATTCGGGGTCATCCATAATGAACAGCGCCGTGCCGCGCACCCCGATGGTGGCGTCACGGGACCTGATCGTGACAGCGGTTGGATTGGTGGCCGCCACCTTGCCCGACACATAGCGCAGCACGCCCTTGGTAAAATTTGCCGTCAGCCGGCCGGCCTGCGAAGAAGGATCATACACAAATTCGTCAATCACCAGATCGCTGTCCGGTCCAATGGTGAACACGGTTTCATCGAGTAGCAAGACCTGCATGCGAGAGGCCGCCGCACTGTTCACCCGGTCCCCCAGCAGCATATCCATGCCGGATTTCACGGCCTCCGGCGCCGGGCGTTCGCCCTCGGAAACGCGCAGATTGCCGATGACGCCTGCGGCCACCCCCGCCTGCTGGGCCGCCAGAACCGGCCCGCTCAGGACGCTCAGGCCCATTAGCGCCATGGCGCAGCCTCCCATCATGTCCAGAGCAATCCTGCGGCTCGCCATCAATGTCCCAAACTTGAATGTCCCAAACTTGCGCATAGTGATTCTCCTCAGCCCTTTAAGCGACAATACTTAACAATTATTAACTGAATCTTACAGATGAATATATTCTTGCTTGGTTAACCATTGAAAGGCATAAACAGCATATTGGCGATGTTTTTTTATCCTTTTTAGGGGGATCCGGGTGTACCGAAAGCTTGGAATCATTAGAGGGGCAGTGGCGTTATCTGGCTTGGCGGGTCTGCTTTGTTTGAACGGTGTGGCGGTGGCGCAGGTTACCCAGCAGGAAGCAGCCGAGGATGTGCGGAGCAAAACCCGTGAACAGGTGTCACGCGCCACGCAAACCAAAAGCCTGACTGAAAAGGCGGGAGCATTACCCGGTATTGGCTATAATGAGGTGCTGGCGTCACCGGATGATCCGACGCTTAATCTGCGTTATGTCAAGGATCTGATTGCCAAGGGCAATGTCCAGTTGGCGGCGGCAACCACTGAACGCATTCTGCTGCAATATCCCGAAGCCGACGATGTGCGCCTGCTTTACGCCATCCTGCTGTATCGCATGGACGTGTTGGACGAAGCATCGGTGCAGCTTGATATTCTGGAAATGCACAAACCTTCGGGCGTCATTCAGGCGGAAATTGGCCGCTATCGCGATTTGATAAAACAGCGCCTGAACCCGCTGAAGCGCAGCGCTGCGGTAAGCGTTGGCATGCATTACGATACAAACCGCAGCACATTTCCGGACGATGGCGCATTTCTGGTGCGCGACTTTCCATTCTTGCTTCCGGGCGGCGAGACCGACGATTGGGGCCGCATCGCCATCGGTTCCGCCCAGATAGCGAAAGACACCGGCAATCAGAAATTGCAGCAGGTATTTGGCGATATGGCCGTGCTGTATGATGATCAGGTGGAAGTTGACGCGCTGGACGTGAATGCGCTGTTGTTGAACGCCGGCTTTTTGTACAAAACCGTTTACGGCGATCTTCTGCCGCGTGTGCATGCAAGCTGGATCGAGCTGGATAACAAGAAATTCTCACATGACTATGCCGTTTCGCTGCGCGGGCAACGGCCCGTCTTCCAGTCCAAAATCAAGGGGTTTGCGCAGATCACCACCGGCTGGCGCAGATATAATAATACTTCAGCCCTGCCATTCTCCAGCGAGCAGGACAGCAACTATCAGCGCGTCGAAATTGGCGGCGACCGGCAGATCGATGCGACCACCGGCCTCAGACTTGCCGTCGCCTATAACAGTGTGGACGCCGACGAGGACTATGAAGGTTATGACAGCTATGAGGTTTCAGCCAATCTGACAAAGGTGCTGCCGCGCGGCACGTTCATATTGGCCAGCATTTCTGTCGATAAGAAATTTTATGATGGCATGGACCCGTTCGTCTCGGTGAATACCCGCAAGGATCTGGATATGTCGGTCGATCTGACCTATGGCGTTCCGGTGGGCACCATTGTCGGACTGATGAGTGAAAACCAGGCAGGACCAGAACCCTTGCGCCAGATCATGCTGAACCTGACCGCTGGCTACGAAGACTCGAACTCGAACCTGCCGAATTATCAGTATGATAATTACCGGGGCCAATTCATGTTCAACCGCAGTTGGGATTTCTAAAGCGGGATGATTTCAGGTCCGTTCATAGCCTTGCCGTTTTTGCGAGGAGCGAAGCGGGTGTGGCTGGCTCAACCTGAAATCATCATCCACTAGGGATTACGTTTGCCCTTTCCATCGGAAATTTCTGGTTCTTCTTTCATGGCGAAATAACCAATAGTGCCGTCAAACGCGCCAGCAGCACCGCTGTTTTGTACGTACCAGTGCAGCGCCAGAATGATCATAATAAGGAAGAACAACCAGATAATTGCGGTCACGCATACGCCCTTTGCATTGTTGCAGCCGATGTCAATTTTAATTCACGCAATACGATTGCACGCAGGTTACAGACCAACGCCATGTTGAGCCATAGCCCAAACCAGAACTCCATCGAAAGCGCCATCACGCCAACGCCATAAACCAGCATGGAAAGCTGCAACATCCTTGCAAGATCGTTGGCCCATAAAAACCCGTTTTTGTTTTTTGTTAATTTTTTGATTCTGCTGCACCAAAGAAGTGTGATGGCCATCATCCCAAGAAATGCTCCAAACGCCAGGAACCCCTGACCAGCTAATATTTCCAAATAAGCATTATGGGTTGCACGTAAGATAGGGGTTCCAAGATGCGCGTTGTATGTTGGGTAATATTGGTTATGTGCGCCAACTCCCAGAATGGGGTTCTCCAGAGCCAGTTTATAGGCAATTTCCCAAGCCTCGACCCGTCCGTTAAAGGAGCTGTCCTGTTCAGCATTGGAGATTGTGTCCATGCGCTGAAACCATGAATCGGGCATCAATGGCAATGCGCCGCCAATTGCGATGATAAAGATGATAAGGTTGAGCAGCTTGTTTTTGGAACGCGATATCAGCCCCAAAACCAATACCCCAAGTGAAATCAGTCCGCCGCGTGAATGCGTGCCAATAATGGCGACAATGCTGAGAGAAGATATCCCAATTGCCAGCATCCTTGCCCGTTTGTCGGCGCTCGTCCGGGCGAGATAGTAGGATAGCGGCACCAACATGGCCAACCCTACGGCGAGCTGATTATTGTCAGCGATGAGGGTTCCACCAGGGCCAGCGATATATCCGGCGCCGCCATTTGCAATCGTATACAAACCGCGCGTAACACCATAATAACCAACACTTATGACAAAAACCCATAATATGGCCTGGATTTTGACTTTGGTGTTCACCAGCCCCAGAACCGCGTATGTCATAAAAAGTACTGTTATTCCAACCCTGAACGGAGAATATGAAAGATCGCTGTCCAAAGAAAAAATCTGGGAAAGAATGACAAATGCGGTTAAGACAAAAAACAGGACAGTAAAGGCATTGGCCGCGGGGGGATTTTTGTCTTTGGTGGTGATAAGAAATATGACGGTTACTACACCCGCAATTAAATTTGAATAGCTCAATATTGCAGGGTTATAAGCTTCTGCTTGTGGCATCATCACAGAAAGCCAAACCCAGATAAGCAGGCTGACAAACCCTGCCTGCGTGTAAAGCGCAAATGCAATTCCCGTTATCACAAGCAATGTGATCGTTTTTATCATGAGAATTCCTTCAGCCCATGATGACGGTCATGGCAGTTGGCAACACAGACGAGGGGTAAGGTTTTCACGGAATATCAACCACAAATGGCATCTATCCATATTCCTGCTTGAGCGTGCCCGATTTCTGAAAAAGTAAATCCTCTAATCCGATAGCATATTTAAAGTTTAAGAAGTATAAAACCGGGATAATTGCTGTCAAAGGCTTTGTGGCGGGACGAACGTGACAGAAATTCTGTTTGATAAAATCTCCCGGTTGCTTGAATTACTGGTGCAGGCGCCGAATGGTGAGAGCCGGCGCGGAAAGCTCAATCTGATACGCATTTATCACGAGAATGGCGACTATTACTTACAGGGCATAGGGGTTAGCTCCAACCAGGAGCACCACTTCGCGCTATCGGAAGTAACCGAAATCATCGATGTTGAAAGCGGTGAAAATGTCGATATTGCCGAATTTCGCGCCGAACTGATGGCGCATCCGAAAACCTGATCAGTTTTTTCCGCCGGTCAAAGCCATTTCCACCAGATGTCGCGATACGGCGGGCAGGGAAAGTTTCAGCGCCGCCTGCTGGCCGTGGGCTGACATTTTCGGCCAGGTCTTGGCGATGACATCCACGACCTTGGCTTGCGCATGTTTGGGGGCAAAGTCCGCCAGATGGTCTTCCAGAAACACCAGACAGGCCACATCTTCCAGACGCTGCGCCTCTTCGTCCTGTTTCAGGCGTTCCTTGCGCACCAACTGGCCGACACGCTGCGCCACTTCGTCTTCATATCCGGCCAGGCGCAGAATTTCCGCCGCCAGCACCGCATGGCGGCGTTTTTCTTCGGTGCGCCATTGCAGATAACCGGCGCGGCCTTCGGGATAATCTGTACGCGCAAGCTCCCAGCGTTTTATATGCTGGCAACGCGCCGCAAGCCGCAGCGCTTCGGATGCGTCAGGATACACCGCCTGCAGCATTTCACTCATGCGCCTTGCATAGACAAGTTCTGCGGGGCGCAGTTCGCCCTCATCCATAATCTGATTGGGATCTTGTGCGTGCACCTTGTCCATCGCGGCAATGGCGTCATCGAAACGCGGCATAGTCTGGACAACTCCGTGAAATTTTCTCAGGCGGCATCCTGACGGACGGCAATGCTGTTTAGCAAGGCCTGAATTTCAGGGCGGCACGAACCGCAATTGGCGCCCGCCTGCACCGCTGCGCCAACAGCGGCCACGCTCTCCAGGCCCTGCGTTATGATTGCATTGGTGATGGTCTTGCGGCCAACATTATAACAGGCGCATACCATGGGACCGCTGCCGCACGAACGCCCCGCTGGCCGACCATGTAGAATGGCGGCGCGTACATCCTGCGTCAGGGACCTATCCAAAAACAGCGATTCCAGCCAGTCGCTATCGGGCAGAATATTGCCGGGGCCGATAAACAGACAGGCCTCAATGCCATTCTGCCCGATATGGGCGGCGCGATAAACGCCGCGCCCGCGATCCTGATATTCCACATTACTATTTGCAAGCGCCGCACTGAAACTTTTGCGCGCCCAAACATCTGCATGGGCCGGGTCATCATTTCCGGCCAGCCGGTAAATATGGCAACCATCGCCCGTGCGCCTGCTCCAGAAACCAATTCTATCCGGCGATATTTGCGCGCGTGAAAGCAACAGGCCAGACCAGCGAAATTCTGCGGCGCAAATACTGGCAGGCGTGCATTTGAATTCAGGCTGCCCTGAAACAGGGTCCGTCACGGGGGGGATCAGGCTGCTGATAACGGCTTCAGACGCGAATTGATCGTTCCAGTGAATGGGCGCGAACATCATGCCGGGACGCTGATCTTCATTTATGCGCACCCGCAGCACGGTTTTGCCAAGCGCTGTCTGGACATGCGCCAGCCCCTGTTCCGTCACGCCATATCTGGCCGCGTCGGCAGCGCCGATTTCTACATAGGGTTCCGGGCTGTGACGGCCAAGTTTGCCCACGGTCCCGGTGCGGGTCATGGTGTGCCACTGGTCGCGCGCGCGCCCGGTGTTCAGCACCATGGGAAAATCCGAAACCGGCCAGAAAGCGGGAATGCCGGGCGTGGTTGCGACAAAGCGCGCACGCCCGTCCGGCGTTGGAAATTTCCCGTTCCCCAGCAGGCGATCCACACCCTTTGGCTGTGCGGCGGTCACCGGCCATTGCACGGGCTTCATCGCGTCATAGCCCGCATCATCCAGCGCCGCCAGCGCGCTGATGTCAAACAGCCGCGCGCCAGTATTTTCAAAGCCGGACAGTTGCGCATATTCGCGGAAAATATCAGCGGGTTTCGTATAGTTGAAAGCTTTTGCGTAACCCATGCGCTGCGCCACCTCGGTGATGATCCACCAGTCAGGTTTTGCCTCACCGGGCAGCGGCATAAAGCCGCGCTGACGGGAAATACGCCGTTCGGAATTTGTAACCGTACCGTCTTTTTCGCCCCATCCTGCGGCGGGCAGCAGCACATCCGCATATTTTGCGGTGTCCGTACCCGTGACGCAATCCGACACCACGACGAAGTCGCATTTGCCCAGCGCAGCGCGCACCGCATTGGCGTTGGGCAGGCTGACGGCGGGGTTGGTGGCCATGATCCATACGGCTTTGATTTTGCCATCGCCAATGGCGCGAAACATATCCACGGCTTTCAGGCCCGGGGCCTGCGCGATGTTGCGCGCGCCCCAGAATCTTGCGACACGATCAATGTCATCGGCATTGGAAAAATCCATATGGGCGGCAAGCTGGTTGGCAAGGCCGCCCACTTCGCGCCCGCCCATGGCGTTGGGTTGCCCGGTCAGCGAAAATGGCCCCATGCCCGGTTTGCCGATGCGCCCGGTCGCCAGATGGCAATTCAGGATGGCGTTGACCTTGTCCGTACCCTGCGTGGATTGATTGACGCCCTGCGAATACAGCGTCAGGGATTTTTGCGTCACCGTGAACCAGTCAAAAAATTTCGCCACATCGGCGGGCGCAAGACCGCAGGCCTCAGCAACGGCCCTGACCGTACCGCTTTGTTGCTGGGCCTGCGCCAAGGCCGCGTCAAATCCATTGGTGTGGGCTGCGATATAGTCCCGGTCCAGCGCGCCCGCTTCCTGCAAATAACAGAGAAGGCCATTGAACAGATGCACATCCGTACCCGGACGAAGTGCGAGATGCAGATCGGCGGCCTCCGACGTTGCTGTGCGGCGCGGATCAATATTGATGATGCGTAACCGGCCTGTTTCGCGGCGCGCCATCAGGCGTTGATACAAAACCGGATGGCACCATGCGGTGTTTGATCCAACCAGAACAACCAGATCGGCCAGCTCGAAATCACCGTAACAGCCGGGAACAATATCTTCGCCAAAGGCGCGCTTGTGGCCCGCCACACTGGACGCCATGCATAATCTTGAATTGGTGTCGATATTGGCGGTGCCGATAAAGCCCTTGATCAATTTGTTGGCGGCGTAATAATCCTCGCTCAGCAATTGCCCCGAAACGTAAAACGCCACCGCATCCGGGCCATGTTGCGCGATGATTGAACGAAATTGCGCCGCGACATGATCGAGCGCATGATTCCAGTCGATACGCCTGCCCTTGAGCATGGGGTGCAGCAACCGGCCTTCCAGATTAAAAGTTTCGCCAAGTGCTGTTCCCTTGGAGCATAGCCGCCCGAAATTGGCCGGGTGGTCCTGTGTTCCACTGATGCTTATGGCCCCGGAATCGGCGACTTTGACATCGACGCCGCAGCCGACCCCGCAATAGGGACAGCTTGTGGCGCTTTTCATTCCGCCGCCTGTTGCCGGGGTCTGGGCGCGATATAAATGCGCCCGCCGGCAAGCTTCACAGGAATGGTGCGCGCGCAGCCATCATCCGGGTCGGCGCCAACGCCGCTATCCAGATGGAACACCTGATTGTGCAGCGGGCAGGCGACCGAGCGCCCATGCACGATGCCCTGTGACAGCGGGCCGTCCTTATGCGGACAGCGGTCCTCCAGCGCGAATATTTCATCCTCCGCCGTGCGGAAAATTGCAATGTTCATGCCGGGTGTTTTTACGACGCGCGCACCCAGACGCGGAATGTCCGCAACAGTGCCAACTTCGAGCCATTCGGTCATTTTATCGGGCTCCGTTCAACTGACAAGCTCAAGTGATTTGAACTCATGCACATGCACACCCTGTGTGGCGCGTTCCGCCCACGGATCCTTCTGCACAAATTTCTGTGACATCAAAAACCGCGCATTCAGCCGCGCGCGGCTTTGCGGATCGTTAACGACCTTCTCTTTCACATGTTCAAGGCCGACACGTTCCACCCAGGGCGCGGTGCGTTCCAGGTAATGCGCCTCCTGCCGGTAAAGCTGCATGAAGGCGCCGCAATATTCCAGCACCTCCGCCTCGGTTTCGACCTTGCATAACAGATCGGTCACGCGCACCTTGATGCCGCCATTGCCGCCGACATGCAGCTCCCACCCGGAATCAACCGCGATCACGCCGAAATCCTTGATGGTCGCCTCGGCGCAATTGCGCGGACAGCCGGACACGGCCATCTTCACCTTGTGCGGGGTCCAGCTTCCCCAGGTCATCTTTTCAATCAGCACGCCCATGGACAGCGAAGCCTGGGTGCCAAACCGGCACCATTCCGAACCCACACAGGTTTTGACGGTGCGCAGCGCCTTGCCATAGGCGTGACCCGACACCAGGCCACCCGCATTCAGGTCTCTCCAGACATCGGGCAATTGTTCTTTTTTGACGCCCAGCAAATCGATGCGCTGACCGCCGGTGACTTTTACGGTCGGGATATCATATTTATCAACGACATCGGCGATGGTGCGCAGCTCCTTCGCATTGGTCAGCCCGCCCCACATGCGCGGCACAACGGAATAGGTGCCGTCTTTCTGGATATTCGCGTGCGCGCGTTCATTGATAAAGCGCGACTGGTAATCATCCACATATTCTCCCGGCCAGTCACAGACCAGATAATAGTTCAGCGCCGGACGGCAGGTGGAACAGCCATTGGCGGTCTTCCATTGCAGCTCCTGCATCAGGGCGGGAATGCTTTTCAGTTCCTTGGCCAGAATCAGGCGGCGCACATCGTCATGCGATAAATCCGTACACTTGCAAAGCGGCTTGACGCCAGACCCGGCCGAGTACCCATCGCCAAGCGTCAGCACCAATAACTGCTCAACCAGCCCGGTGCACGAACCGCACGAACCCGACGCTTTTGTCTTGGCGCGCACTTCATCCAGCGTGCTAAGCCCGTGATCATTGATCGCGGTAACGATCCTGCCCTTGCATACGCCGTTACAGCCGCAGATTTCCGCCGTATCCGGCAGTGCCGCAACGGCGGAGCTAGGGTTTTCCTGGGCGCCTCCGGCAAAGGCCTGGCCAAATATCAGACTGTCGCGCAGCGGCGAAATATCTTCGCCATCGCGCAGCATCTGGAAATACCATCCGCCATCGCTGGTGTCGCCATATAACACCGCGCCACGGATGCGGTTGTCTTTCAGCACCAGCCGCTTGTACACACCGCGTGACGCGTCGCGCAGAATAATGTCTTCGGTGCCTTCGCCATCCGAAAAATCGCCAGCGGAAAACAGATCAATGCCGGAAACTTTCAACCGCGTATTGGTGACAGAACCGGAATAGGCGGCCTGCGCATCATCGGCAAGCTGACCCGCCACCACTTTCGCCATGTCGAACAGCGGCGCCACCAGACCATACACGGCGCCGCGATGCTGCACGCATTCGCCCACCGCCAGGATCGCGGGATCAGAGGTGATCATATGATCATCCACCACAATGCCGCGCTCGCAGGTAAGGCCGGACGCTTTGGCAAGCCCGATGCTGGGCTTGATGCCGACCGCCATGACCACCAGATCGGCGTCGATGCGCCGGCCATCCTCCAGCAGAATGCCTTCGGCTTTATCCTTGCCGTAAATTTCCTTGCTGTTGGCCCTGGTATTGATTTCGATGCCGCGCGCTTCGAGTTCGCGTTGCAGCAGATAGCCCGCCGCTTCGTCCAACTGGCGCTCCATCAGGGTTGGCATCAGGTGAATGACGCTGACCTGCATGCCGTTGGCGCGCAACCCATTGGCGGCTTCCAGCCCCAGCAGGCCGCCGCCGATAACGATGGCGCGTTTATGGGTGCGGCTGGCCGCCAGCATCTTCTCCACATCCAGCACATCGCGGAAGGTCACCACGCCGGGCAGATTGGCGCCTGGAATGGGCAACATGAACGGGTCCGATCCGGTGGCGATCAGCAAACGGTCATATTTGGCCCGGATGCCACAAGCGCTGACTACCTCACGCGTCTCGCGATCAATACATTCGATCTTCGCGCCCATATGCAGGACAATGGCATTGTCCGCATACCAGTCGCGGCCATTGATAACGATGTCCTCAAAACTCTTTTCCCCGGCCAGCAGGGGCGACAGCATGATGCGGTTGTAATTCACATTGGGTTCCGCACCAAACACGGTGATGTCATAGACGCCCGGCGCGCGTTCGAGCAACTCCTCGACCGCCCGCATACCCGCCATGCCATTGCCGATAACAACCAGCCTCGGTTTCATAATCGCACACCCTTTATGCCCAGAACATTCATCCTGATCCGGGTAACGCAACAATTGGGCCAAGTGTGCTGTCCCAAAAAAATGTGCAGAATATGGGGGTTTTAGGGTTCCTGACGAATAGCTGCCGGTTTTAATGCCATATTTTAATGCATAACGCCCATTTGACGGGCAGGCTTGGGGACCGGCGAAAAAAACGGCGGATGATGAATCCGCCGCCAAGTTTACCTGAAACCACCTTCCTTCGGCATGAAGCGTAAGGTGGGGAGAACACGAACTGGGCTATGCTAGGAATTCAAGGTTTCAGCCCAGGCCTGAAGCTCCTTGATACGCATATAGCCGCCTTCGCCTTCGACGACGCCTTCCTTGCGGGCGTCGTGAATGCAATCCACCGGACAGACCGGAACGCAAAAGCCGCAATCGATGCAGTCTTCCAGAACGATCTTGAAACGGCCGCGAAAGTCGCCCGCTATCGCCTTCACCGCATCAACCTTGCCAGGGCACATTTCATCACAGGCGCCACAGCCGATGCAGGTTTCATCGATATAAAAATGCCCTGCGCGATGTTTTGTCACACGTTCTTGCATGCCGCGCCTACTGATCAAACCTTGTTTCGAGATGATGCGAGTCGTTGATGAACTGCTGCATGGTCTGGTTATAGCGGAAGAAATAATCCCGCCGCAGCTGGTCTTCAGCGGTGACCGCAAATTGCGGTTCTCTCATGCTCAGATAATTCAGCGTAAAGGCATGATCCGGTTTGCCATGGTTTCTTGCGATATTTTCGATGACTTCTTTCCACACCGCCAATGGCGCTTCAAAAGCAAAATCGGAAATATCTTCGCGCACGGGACTGGCCATCGCCACTTCCGTCACATCATAAGTGTCGAAGGTAAGCCGCACGCTCCAGGGCTTGCCCGCATCACCATCCGTAACGGTGAACTGCATCACACAATCCGTATAGCCAAGATGTTCATAACGCGCCAAATTATTGCGCATTACGGACACCAAAGCCTTAAACCAGGCCAGCGAGGGGAACGTCACCGGCCCCTGGCCCGCCGCCTGCGGCGCAGCCGCCACAGGCATTTCACTTTTCACATTTGCCATTGTATTTATCCTCAGGCTGCGGCCGATCCACCCCAGGGAAGCTGCATGGGGATCGTGCAACGCGCCCGGCGGTCGAACCCGGTGCGGTCACAGCGTTGCAGATATTCCTCGATAAATACGGTCCACAGCTTGCCAAGGCCTTCCATACCCTTGTCGATGTTCTTGATGCCGCCGCCAAGCAGGATCGCAACCGGCTCATTCACCGTCGCCTCGCTGAACGCCGTCATGATGATCTGCTCGCCAAGATCGGCGAAACGGTGCAACTCTTCCTCGGCCTGCGCGCGGTTCGGGTGGTGGTCGAGAAAATATTTGAACTGCAGCACCCCATAGGAAACGTGGCGCGCCTCATCCTGCATGCACAGGCGGAAGATTTCCTTGTCTGTATGTGTCTTGGCGATCATTTCGCCGGAGCGGAAAATCGACAGCACCAGACCTTCGCCGAGCAGATTGAGCAGGAAAGTGCCCATCACATGGTTGGGCGCATCCAGAATGGATTTCAGCGCCCATTCGAACCCGGGCGTCGCATGCATCAGTCCGCCGCCCATCAGGGCGCGCTTGCGGAACACTTCCTGGTGGCGGGCTTCGTCCATGATCTGGGTGGCCATGAAGCTTTTCACTTCCAGAAAGTCCTGCGGAATGCGGTAAAGCCATTTGGCGGGAAAATCGCCGGCGGCGAATTCAACCTCGGTCAGGAAGGTGGAAAGCTGGCACGACGCCTTGGCGATGTCCTCTGGCAATTCTTCAAGTTCACCCCATGGAATATCGCGGGTGGCGCTCCATTGCCGCGCCACCGCCTCTTCATACAGGGGCATGACGTTATCCGACCACACGTCATATTTGTGCAGCACGTCATAGCTTTCCAGCACCGGCATCATGTTCTTGTAGGGTTCCCGGATGGAACCGCGCGGCGCGAAGCTTTTCCAGCTGACCATCTCGTCGATTTCGCCCGAGCCCCTGACCCGGTTGATGTCGTTATAGGTCAGCCCGCGTGAGGAAATCTTCGGCTTCTGGCTGCCCCATCCATTGGCCTCGCCATTCATCCAGTGCAGCGAATAGCTGCCCGTGCTAAGGCGTTCGAAATTCTTCTGCAGGATTTCACCCCAGACCTGACCATGGGCATGAAAGTCCTGCTCGTATTTATCCAAGGCTTCGGAATTGCTGGGCGCAGCGCCCGGCAACGGCTTCAATTTGTCTACTACGACGTCTGTTCCCATGGAATGATCCTCCGATTATGTCCGCCTGATCACGGATTGCGTCAGGCTAGCAGGGCTGGATACACAAATCCTGTCTCTATTGAGTGACAAGTCAATAACTTGCTGATGGATTTGTCAATAGTTTTTTTGCGACCCTTGCATCAGTTAATCTCTTGCAATAGATCGACATAGGTTAAATGTTGTAGTACACATCAGGCCATGAACATACAGACCGCACGCAGACGCATGAACCCCGATGACCGCCGCGCACAATTGCTTGTGTGCGGGGTGCGGGTATTTGCGCATCTGGGCATAGGCCGCGCCAGCCACGCCGAGGTTGCCCGCGCTGCGGGCGTGTCGGTGGCGACGGTGTTCAACTATTTCCCCAGCCGGGAAAATCTGGTCGAACAGGTTCTTGGCCAGGTTGACGAATTTCTGACCCAAATGATGGCGAATATTGAGCTGTCCCGCCTCGGCGCCCCCGAAGCATTATACAAATTGATGAGCGCCTTTGCCGAAGCGGCCAATACGGATACGGATATGGTCCGGGTCTGGCTGGAATGGAGCACGTCCATCCGCGATGACACCTGGCCGAAATATCTGGAATTTCAGGAACGGATTATTGACCGGCTGCGTCAGATTATCGTTGCAGGCAAGCAGGCGGGCACCGTGGGCGCCGACGTCGATCCCGAAGACGCCGCGCGAATCGCTGTTGGGGACGCGCATATGGTGGCGCTGATGCAGTTTGCGCGCCGGCCATCCGCCGATATGGACCGTTTTCTGCGGCACCTGGTGGAAAGCGTGCTGAAAATCCCCAGTATGGATACAGCCCTGCGTTAAGCAGCCCAACGCTGGGCGCGCCTGGCATGTTCGTGTTACGCTACCGCCAGCTAAACAATCCACCAGCCTTCGCCAGAAGGCTTCGGCTGACAAGGGAAGGTAACAGCATGACCTATGGCGTGGGACTGGGTATTGCCAATTTTCCGTTTGCCGATGCGGACGGCTTCTGGCGCTGGGTTGCCCTGTGCGAAGAGGGCGGCGTCGATTCGATCTGGCAATCGGACCGTATCGTCTCCAAAGACCCGCATCTGGAATGCATGAGCGTGATGGCCGCCCTCGCGGGGGCCACCAGACGGCTCAAATTCG
>JBMOMW010000060.1:0-62095 GCA_049325255.1 Pseudomonadota bacterium
GGGATGCGCCTGGCTGTGACGCCTGCCATCATACCGGCATCAAGGGGCGCACCACCATTGCCGAGATTATTTATGTCGATGATGGTCTGGATGAATTAATCGCCACGCGCGCCACACGTACTGCGATGCGCAATTATCTGCGCGAGAATGGACACAGAACCATGGCGGATGACGGGATTGAACGGGTGTTGAAGGGGGATATATCGCTGTCCACTTTGATACGATCCACTGATCTGACCGCGCGGATGTAATCAGGATCATGCCAGACTACCGGTATCGCGCAATTAATCAAAATGGCAGGATCGTCAGGGGCGCGGTTGTTGCGTCGAATGAGCAGGATCTGAACGGCCTGATTGAGTCCGCCGGACTTGATCTGATCGAGTGTAAAGTGGTTTCCGAAAGGCGGCTGACCAAGCTGCTGCAACAGCGGGTGAAAGTGCGCGATCTCATCCAGATGAGTGTTCATCTGGAACAATTGCAGCGTGCCGGCGTTCCGCTGATGGAAAGCCTTGCCGAAGTTCGTGATTCAACCGAGGCGCCACGTTTGCGTGATGCGCTTTCCCAGGTCACCCGTGAAGTGAATGATGGCGTCAGCCTGAGCGCCGCCTTCGGATCACATCCCAAACTGTTTGGTCATGTCTTTCAGTCGCTTGTGGCGGCCGGCGAACAGACCGGCCAAATGGCCGAGGCCTTTGGCCAGCTTGTAGCGCATCTGAAATGGACCGATGAAATGTCGGGCAAGGTAAAGAAGGCGACGCGCTATCCCGCTATTCTGGCGGTGGTCGTGACCATCGTGATCATATTCATGATGAGCTTTGTGGTGCCGCAGATCACCACCCTGCTGAAGGCAAACGGCACCGAACTGCCCTTTATGACCCTGGCACTGGTCAGCACGTCAGACTTTATTCGCGATTACTGGTTTATGCTGCCGGTTACCGCCATCGGTGTTGTGGTTGGGCTGATCAGCGGGCGCAACATGTCGCAGGATTTCAGATATCTGACGGATCATTATCTGTTGCGTCTGCCTGTTATTGGCATGGTTCTGCGCAAAATTGCCCTGGCGCGCTTTGCCTATATGTTTTCAACCATGTTCCGGGGCGGCATTGAGCTGTTGGCGTGTCTCGATGCCTCCAAACGTCTGGTGAATAATCTGGCGCTTATGGAGGCTTTGTCGGTCGTACGCGAAGGGGTGCAATCCGGTCTTGGCCTGTCGGTGGCCATGCGTTCCTCAGGTGAATTCCCGCCCCTGGTGCTGCGCATGATTAAAGTTGGCGAAGATTCCGGCAATATGTCAGATGCGCTGAATAATGTGGCGGAGATGTATAATCGTGACGTGGACGAATCGGTGCAAGGCATGATCTCGTTCATCGAACCTGCGCTGACCATCGTCATGGGAGGGATTATGGCCTGGATCGCCATTGCCGTGTTTGGTCCCATCTATGACAGTCTTGGCGCCATGAATTAGGACGCGAATGTGGTCACCTTGCCGGACATTGAAGGCATTGCGCAACGCCTGACGGCGCTGAAGCGCTTTGTTTTGCTGATAGGAGACGCGGGCGCCCTGATCGCCCGGCTGTCGGGAAGCCGCGTTGAATCGCATGCCTGTTTTTGCGGCGCCATTGACAGTAATATTCGAGGGGCAAAGCTGGCTCTGGCCGAATTTCCCGGGCTCCCTGTTGTGATTGTGTATGACGTTCTGGGCCAGGCCTATCGGCGCGACCGGTTGCCACCGGTTAATTTTATGGACCGTCCCAAAATTATAGCGCGAAAACTGGAAACCTTATTCCCGGGTACAGAATTAAAAGGCGGCCTGCGGCTTGGCGCATCAGAAGGTGAAGTGCGGGGATATGATTATCTGTTTGCTGCGGTTACAGCCTCGCCCGAGGTTACGCCGTGGCAAAAAATGCTGGAGCAGGTAGAAAATCCCGTCAGCGACGTCCGGCTGTTGCCCGTGGAATCCGTCAAACTGTTGCAGCGCCTGACCGGCAAGCTTAACGGCGGCGAAAGTAAATCCGATCAGTGGAATATTTTGATTTCGCAGCACCGGACCGGTGGTTTCCGGCAGATTGTCACCCGTGATCACCGGTTGGCGATTGCGCGCATGACATCGGGATTTATCGATATTGAATCAGCCGAGGAAATTGGCAGCCTGTTGCAGCGTGAAATCGGCGCCACCATTGATTATATTACGCGGCTGGGTTTTGACCGCGCCACTGGCCTGAACGCAGTCTTTATCGGGCGCAGCGATATTGGCGCTGCGCTCAAGCGCGCACAACTGCCTGTGCGAAACCTTACCACATTCAGTCCCGCAGAAGCAGGGGCGCTTGCCGGAATTTCGGGCGCTCATGACGAGAGTGGTCATTTTGCGGACCTGCTGCACGCCGCATGGGGGGGTGGCAGATTACTGCCCGAGCTATCCATCTGGCCGCAGCAGAAACGCCAGCAGCGCATGCGGACGCTGGCCCGGATATGGGGAACCCGCGCATTGGCCACCGCGTCGGTGGCTGGTCTGATATATGGCGCAAACCTGGCGTGGGAAATCCGGGGCGCCGAGGCGGAATATCTTCAGGCGGAAGCGCGGCATGCTGTCCTGCGGCAGCAATATGATGCCGAGGCAAGCAAACTGGATACAGGTCCGGTTCCCATTGCCCGGATGCGTGATATCATTGCCATTCACCGGCAACTGGAAGCCGCGGATGTTGATCTGAGCTCTTTTTATTCCGTGCTCGGCGCAAATATGTCCGAAAATGTACGGCTGAGTTCAATCAGGGTGCAGATTGATGCGCCGCCCCCTGTACTCGCACCTTCACAAATTCAGGACAGCCCGCCTGGCCCCGCGCCCGATGCCGCGTCTGTTGAGGGCAAGATCATCCTGATACTTGATCTGTCGTCATTTCGTAACGCAGAACTGGCTGTTGGCGAGGCAGACCGGCTGGCAAACGCATTACGAAAAGAACTTCCGCATATGCAGACCACCATTGTTCGTCAGCCTTTGCATATTCTTCCCGCCGATACATTCACGGTAAAACCCGGAGAAAATGCGCTGGCCTTAACCGGGGAAGTGCGCGTGGCGGAGATAGAGCTGACCGGGAGACTGAAATGACCGGCAACACGGCGGCGCAATCTTCCTTGATGCAGGGCTTTGCCGCGGCGGTGGCAATCTTTGTACTGATCATGTGGGCGTGTTTTGGTTATCTGCGGCCTGAACTGGCCAACTATAGGCAGATGACAAATGCCGCCCTTGACGCCGCCGCCGGCATAAATGCACAGATCAATGATCTTGCCGCCCGCAAAGCCCGCGATGATGCGGATCGCCGTGAATTTCAGATGCTGGAAAAAGATGGTTTTCTGGGTGAGCAAAACCGGCTGAATGCCGCGCGGATACTGGAAAGATTACGTGTGCGGCACAGGATTGCGGTACTGGAATATCAGATCGACGCTGTGGAAAAAGTTACCATCCCGGGACAAGCGGAAAATACGGGAATTGTGATGAGCAGTTCCAGAATATCACTTAACATGCGTGGCTTTCTTGACAGCGACATGCGTGACTTTACAACTGCAGTCCAGCGCGGGCTGCCCGGACATGTTACGGTCACAGAGATAGAGATTGTAAAACTTGCATCCCCTGGCAATGATCTGCTGGCCTTAATCAGCCGTGGCGGCGGGACAGAACTTGTCAGCGCAACGGTAGAGTTACAGTGGCAGGCTGTGCAGCCCGCCAAAGAAGCAGCCGGGATATAAGGTGCAATGACCGCATTCCGAAAATATAATTCCCTTTTTATCTTCATACTCTTTGTGCTGATGAATCACGCCGGCCTGGGGCAGGAAGCAGATGGAAGCAGCGCAGTATCGCTTTTGTTTTCGGAAAAGGAAAAGCGCGCCATTGAAGCTGTGCTGGCCCTGCGTCCTTTTGAAAATGTGCATATGCCGGATGGCGGCGCGGTGGAACAACTGCCAATCCCCGAAAACAAACCGAGCTGGCAAATTGAACGGCTGCATCTGTCGGCGCTGATTTATACGGATCCGCAAAAATGGACCTTGTGGTTTGGCAGACAGCAGGTGCTTCGCAACGCGGCGCCACCCTATCTGACTGACCTGCGGGTAACTGCAAACCATGTCGATCTTAGTGTGATACCAAGGCCGGGGGCGGCCCCCATCCCTGTGCGGTTACGCCCCAATCAGACATTTTTGATCAGTCAGCTTCGTATCGCCGAAGGCAGCCAGGCCGGAAATTAATCAGATGACGGATAATAATCTGATCCAGCCCCTGGTCATAAACGGTCTGAGCGTTGCGCATGACAAAAAAATCGTCTTTGAAAATCTGTCCCTGCATGTGAAGCCGGGTGAAATATTTGGCCTGATCGGTGTAAATGGCGCGGGCAAAACATCGCTGATGAAAGCCGCTTTATGCCTGCTGGAGCCGGACGCGGGTGACATGCAATTTTTTGGCATGTCCAGCAGAGTGCCGGAAAGCAGAAGGCGGGTGGCCTATTTGCCGGAAAATTTTCATCCGCCTGCGGCCATGAAGGGCGCGCAATTTTTGCGGCTGGCGCTGGGCTTTCACAATATAAGTTTTGACCGTCCCCGCGCCGACCGTTTGGCCCGGCTCATTGATCTTGATCCCGCAGCGCTGGACCGGCGGATTGCCACACTGTCCAAGGGAATGGCCCAAAAAGTTGGCTTGCTGACGGCATTTTTAACGGACTGTCCGCTGCTTATTCTGGATGAACCGATGAGCGGTCTTGACCCCCGTGCGCGGATCATGCTCAAGACACAGATGCAGGTCTATCGGGCCCTGGGTAAGGCCATCTTTCTAAGCTCTCATATTCTGACCGATCTGGAGGAGCTATGTGACCGCATTGCTGTATTGCATCGTGGCGCGTTGCGTTTTACCGGAACGCCCGGCGCATTGTTGCAGGCACAGGGCAGCGCCAGCCTGGAACAGGCCTTTCTGGCCCTTATTGCCGAACCACCGCAATAGAGGTTGCAAAATCCGCAAGCTTGGGACATAAGATGCCTCCGCCCGTCATTCAGGCGGGACGCGAGCGGGCGTAGCTCAGGGGTAGAGCATAACCTTGCCAAGGTTAGGGTCGTGAGTTCGAATCTCATCGCCCGCTCCAGATTTTTCTCTATGATTTCAATGTATTAAATATAGCCCTCCGGGGCCTGTTCTGCTTGCATGGCTTGCCTGATTTTATCGGGGAAGCGCGGGGGAAGCAGAGTTAAGCTGGCCGTAGCATGGTCTGTCGAACAAAAGGCTGCCTGCATTTTGTTTGATTCAGACATCACCGCAAAGGGCCGCAGAAAAATCCATGTGCCGCGCCGGTCGAAGGTGCGCTGCACTGCTTCGGTCAAAGTGGACTGGCGGAGCTCAAACGTCTGCGCAATCAGCGTTCCTGGACGAAGTCGCGATGTGGTTCCAGAACGCGCCTACGGTGGCCGTCCATCTTGCCGGGCGCAGTTCAGTCAGACCAGTATTATGGGGGATAGCAGCAGACTTGCGGAAAGTGAATCTCCCATCTGTAACGTAGATGTTCCTGATGTACCGGCGTTGTCCGTGCCGGGATGGCTAAGCGAGGTAAGCCAGATATCATGCTGATTGGCCTTATATTCCAGCCTGACATATTCATTTCCCTGAACCTGGTTCAGCATTAACGCCAGTCTTTCTTCCGGCCATTCATACTGGATTTCCGGCCGCAGATGCCGCAGGAGAATGTCCACATCCTGTCCACCACCGAACCGGAAACCCGCCGCAAAATCGCTGGTGGTTGGATGCGGGGCGTCATCGGAGGGTTTTGCGTTCATATCAACAGGCGTTAGATTGCCGCGCAGGATGCTTTCGCCGCGCCAATCCGGGTGTAGCCTTAAGCCCGTACGCGCCGCTAATGGCCTGGCGCCGATATTGGTAACGGTCAGATCGATCCGCAATCCTTTGGTGCCCAGCGCCAGACGCTGCAAAAGCTGATAACTGGATTGCAGCGCTTCATTCTCGCCTGCGTCTTTGTGTAAGGTAAGCGTGGCGCGGATATTTGACGCATCCTGCACAATCCATTCCGCCAGTCCGTCTTCAGGGCTGGTGGCAGGCGCGACTGGAATACAGGACATCTGATCCGCATTACGCTCCGCTATATCTTCTGCGCGTGCCGGGCGTAACAGGTCAAACGTTTTTCTGGCAGGCGAAATCCAGCGCAATGCCGAAATAGCGCCACCGCAATCGGGTAAAATTTCGACAGATAATCTGCCATCCGTGAGGGATATTTTACGCATTCTTTCCGCGCCTCGCGCTCATGCTGTCTGGCCATTATAGCGCATGCGGTGCGTGCAGGAATAGCCCGGAAATAATCAGGCGTAGAGATGGGTGCGATTGCGCGCAAGGGCCTTGCGCAAAGCGGTGGCGAATTCCTTGCGTTCTTCCGCTGTCAGAAAACTTCCGAATACCAGATATTTTCCGTGCGAGCGCACCGCAAGCAGGGGGGCGCTTGGCGTTGCGGCGATCAGTTCGACCTGCGCCCAATAGGCCTGCAGGTTCCAGCTAAGAATACGTCCATCGGGAAGGAAACGCCGGATCAGAAGGCAGGCGTCATCAAGCTGTACGGTTTCATAAATCCGCCCGCTGCGGAAATTCATCCGGAACGCGAGATAGATCAGCACCACATCAAGACCGAAAAACCCCAGCACTGGCCACGCGCCGATCAGATAAAAAGAAAGACCCGCAACAAAACTGAACACCGTGAGGCACGTCATCAAAGTCATAAAACCACGCGGCCCCAGGGAGCGATGCGGATACAGCACGGCGTCAAAATGCAATCCGCCCGCCGTGCGCCCGGCGGCGCTGTCAGCGGAAATTTCCGGTGTGATCCCGGATGCGATGTTTGTCTGAGCGTTCATTTCTCCAGACTAAGCGAGACGGGCATACCGCGAAAGTAAAAAATGCGTTAAGCATAGTGTATGGTTAACGCACACATGACGCACACACACATGACGCCCAAGGAAATTTCGCAGTTTTTCACGCGCCTGCGCGCGCGCGATCCTGAACCCAAAAGCGAACTGGAATATCTGAACCCCTATACGCTTCTGGTCGCGGTCGTATTATCCGCACAGGCCACGGACAAGGGCGTGAACAAGGCGACAGGGCCATTATTCGCCGCCGCTGACACGCCGGAAAAAATGCTGCAACTGGGCGAAGATCGCGTACGCGATTATGTAAAAAGCATTGGTTTGTACCGTACCAAAGCAAAAAATATTATCGCCCTGTCAGAATTACTGGTGCGCGACCATGGCGGCAAGGTGCCGCGTTCGCGCGCGGCGCTGGAAACCCTGCCGGGTGTGGGGCGCAAAACCGCCAATGTGGTTTTGAATGTGGCGTTTGGCGAGCCCACCATGGCGGTCGATACGCATATTTTCCGGATCGGCAACCGTACCGGTCTTGCCCCCGGAAAAAACCCGCGCGAAGTCGAAGATGGGCTGGTGGCGAATATCCCGAAACGCTTCATGCGCCATGCGCATCACTGGCTGATTCTGCATGGGCGCTATGTGTGCAAGGCCCGCAAGCCCGACTGCCCCCATTGTGTGGTGCGTGATGTGTGTCATTACGGCGATAAAACCGTCATCTGACAGAAACGGTTTTTAGCCGGGCGTTGCGGCGTTGCGGGTCAGGATCGCCCCGATGCATTGCCCCGGATCGGGATCCTTGCCGCCATCGCGCGCGCTGGTTTCGGCATGGGACACCCGTCCGGTCCCCCCCGCCTCGGCATAGATGAACAGGAACAGAACACAGTCCCCATGCGTATATTGCAAAACCTCGGCAAAGGGTTCCTTGCGGCTGAGATCCGGTTTGCCCAGCAGCCGTTCTACCGATGGGGCGTCGAGGCCAACCAGATCATTCGTCGTATAGCTCCCCTTGCCGCCTGTGCGGGGCGCTTTACCAGGGGATGGCAGCGCGGCGAGGGCCTGCGGGACTTCAGAGGTGACTTTGCCCTGTGGCGCTTTTGCCGGTTGTTCTTTTATTTCGGGTGTCTGTGTCTGGCGATAGGTGGCTTTCGGAATGCCGGCATATGCAGCGGCCGGCCGCGATGGTTTTGGCCGGGGCAGGCCATTTGCAGTTGTGCGGGTGGCTGTTGCCGGCGCTCTCGTGGATTTAGCGGAGGTGTCCGCCTGTGGTGCGGCGGACTGCGGGTTTGTTTCAGAGGCCTTATCGTCCTTGTCCCAGCGCGCCCAGCCTGCCTGCTTCAGCCTGGAAAAATCCAGCTTTTTCAGGTCCAGCCGCCCATCACTGGCGCACGCGCCCAGAGTTATGCTGAGCATGCATGTCAGCAGCAGTGTTCTGATTATTGGAACATTTCCCCGCCGAATCATTAGCCTTAAACCTGACAGTTGATACTGATGTTATGCGCTGATTGACCGTCTTTTATCAACTGGTATCAACTGGGATTGTACGCTGCCGGACCGCTTGCATGCCTGTCACATGGCTCTATACTGCGGCGCAACAATAAGGAGCAGCATCTATGTCCCAACCCGCAAGTCTCGATGTGACCGGCATTGGCAATGCCATCGTTGATATTATTGCCCAAAGCGATGACGCCTTCCTGGTCCGCAACGCTATTGCCAAAGGCGGCATGACATTGATCGACGCGGCTGCCGCAACAACGCTGTACGGCGCGATGGGGCCCGGCATCGAAACTTCGGGCGGGTCTGCGGCCAATACAATCGCAGGGGTCGCAGGCCTTGGCGGTAAGGCTGCCTTTATCGGCAAGGTGCAGCAGGATCAGTTGGGCGAAGTATTCGCCCATGATCTGCGCACCCTGGGGGTGCAGTATGACACCCCCGCCAGCATCAGTGAAAGTCCGACCGGGCGGTGTCTCATACTGGTGACGCCGGATGCGCAGCGTTCGATGAGCACGTTTCTGGGGGCGGGGCAGGAATTGCACCCGCGCGATGTCGATCCCGCCACTATTGAATCCGCACAGATCACCTATCTGGAAGGCTATTTGTGGGATCCGCCCCATGCCAAGGAAGCGTTTCGCAAGGCGATGGACATTGCGCACCAGGCAGGCCGTCAAGTGGCCATGAGCCTGTCGGATGCCTTTTGCGTGGAACGGTATCGCGATGAGTTTCAGCATCTGGCGGCGGGCAATATTGATATTCTGTTCGCCAATGAATCCGAGATCATGTCGCTGTATCAGACCAGAACTTTTGATGATGCATTACAGGCAGTGCGCGGCAAATGCGCCATTGCGGCGCTGACCCGTTCGGAAAAGGGCTGCGTGATTGTGGCGGGCGATGAGGTGCATGTGATCGAAGCGGTAAAACCCGCTCAGTTGATCGACACGACGGGCGCAGGCGATCTGTTCGCAGCAGGATTTATGTTTGGCCTCACCCATGGGCGCGATCTGGCTGCCAGTGCGCGCATCGGGGCCCTGGCGGCGTCCGAGGTGATTGCGCATCTGGGTCCGCGCCCGCAAAGCGATCTGAAGGCGCTGCTGAAAAAATCTGGGCTATAGGCTCGCCAGATATTCGCGCAGGCCTTCTTCCAGGCTGATGCGCGGGGTGATGCCCAGAATTTCCTGCAAACGCGGGGCGGCGCCGATACTCATTTTGATGTCGCCAATGCGCGCTGGTTCCCAGCCAATCTGCGGCGCGGCATTGCCGCAGATATGCGAGATCACCTCGGCCAGTTGCTGCACCGTTGTCCCGTTTCCGGTGGCGATGTTCATGACTTCGGCCCCTTGCCAGGGTTGCGCCATGGCGCGCTGTAAAATCTGCACCACATCACGTACATAGATAAAATCGCGGGTTTGCTGGCCATCGCCGAATATCTTTATGCCTTGCCCCTTACGCAACCGGTCGGCAAAAATCGACACCACCCCGGCATAGGGATTTTCGGGATGCTGGCGCGGCCCATACACATTGAAAAACCGGAAGCCGCGTGTGGGAATTTTATGAACTTCCCACGCCACATAGCCATGCTGTTCGCAGCCCAGCTTGTCCGCGCCATAGGCGGTCAGCGGCAGCACCGGCGCGCGTTCATCCAGCGGAATATAGGCCGGCGCGCCATAAACCGCCGCCGATGACGCATACACTACCGGGCGCGGGGTGTGCGCACTATCTGCGCGGGCATGATCAAATATATTGATGGCCCCGGTCAGATTGACATCATGGGTGCGCCGCCATTCATCAACGGAACGCGGCACCGACGCAATGGCGGCCAGATGAAAACAGCCTTCCACGCCCTGCATAGCCTTGCCCGCCGTGTCATAATCGGCGACATCGCCCGTGATCAGCTCAACTCCCGCAGGCAGATTATCTGTCGTGCCAGTGGACAGATCATCCAGCACCCGCACATGATGGCCATCGGCCAGCAGCGCATCCACCAAATGCGATCCGATAAACCCACAGCCGCCCGTCACCAAATAAAACGTCATCTGATAGTCCTGTTTTTAATAACCCGGCAAGCCGTTGCGCGCCATTAGCGCGGAGACGAATTGCGATGGCACCGCGAAGGTAAAACCGGTCGGCGCTTCTATCGCCGAGGCCTGGGTTTTCTCGCGCACCGCCACGCTCTGCACTACGCCCAGCACCTGTTTTGTAGCCGGATCAAATAGCGGGCTGCCGCTATTGCCGGGATAGGCGTTGGTGTCAATCTGATAGACAATGAACGAATTGCGCAAACGCCGCACCCGTTCCGCCGTTAACTGCCCCTGCGAATAGGCGGCAAAGCTGCGTTCCTTGACAGCGGAGATAATGCCTTCATGGGTGATGGGATATAATCCCAGCAAACTGCCCAGCGGATAGCCGGTGATGGCCGTGCGGGCGCCCTCTGGGGCCATGCTCTTTGCCAGAACAAGCGGCGGCAATTTTGCAGGTCCGACAATGCGCAGCAACGCCAGATCATGTTCGGTATCTTCCGCCACGATATCAAGCTCAAAATGTTTGGTATCGGCCTCGACTCCGTAAAAGGCCTGCAGGGATTCCTGCGTCTTGGCGTTCAGTATTTTTGGAAGAACATGCGCATTGGTGATGATATGGCCGCCGCCCGCGACGACAAAGCCGGTACCCATCAGACGCACCGGCGGCTGGCCCAATTGCTGATAGGTGCCAATGGCGACAACAGAACGGCGCACCTGCTTGATGGCGTCAATCATGTCGGATGCACTGGCGGCGGTGGGTAGCAATGCAACCATCAGCAAGCAAAATAATATTTTTATTAAGTTCCGGGCGCCAATATTTCTGCGTGAAAATATTTTTTTACTGCCCCCATTCAACATGGTGTCACCCCGCACTTGATGCGGGGTCCAGGAGCCAAGCACACGGGCTTCAGCGTATGGCCCCTGGACCCCGGAATAAATCCGGGGTGACATATAGAGATTGGATAGCGTGCAAACTATCATCGCAATGACATAGTCAAATTTCATGCGTCGGCCTCCTTGCGCAAAAACGCTTCCAGCATCAGCAGCAGCCATAAAGACGGGCTGTTATCACGCCGGCCCGACTGATGTTCGTCCACCAACTGTATCAAGGCGCCGGGATTAAAGTAACCGCTATCCGCCAATATGGGGCCGCCAACGGTGTCGCGCAATTTTTGCCGCAGGGGGCCGCGAAACCACGCGGCCAGCGGAATGGAAAATCCCTGTTTCGGGCGGTATAAAATATCGTCCGGCACATACGGCTCACAGGCTTTCTTCAGCAGATATTTACCGGTCGCACCATGCAGTTTCTGATCGGGCCGGATACCGGCCGACCATTGCGCAAACCGGTAATCCAGCATCGGGCAGCGCACCTCCAGCGAATTGGCCATGCTGGCGCGATCCACCTTGGTCAGAATGTCGCCAGGCAGCCAGGTTTTGATATCGGCATATTGCGCCTGCGCCAGCACATCATCCGTGCCGGCCGCATTCATATGGGTACGGATGATATTTGACGGGTGATAGCCCGCCAGTGCGCGGGTTTGCGATTGGCTGCGAAGCCGCGCGCGCATAGCATCGTTCATCACCGAGACACTGGCGAAAAACCCGCCTGCTGAATCCGCGCCAAGCTCCTGAAACGTGTTTTTGGCGCGCAAATATCGCGGCGCCCAGTCCAGCTTGGGATAGATCGCGCCCAGGGCGCCAAATAATATTTTGCGCACCCCGAGCGGCAGCCAGGCGCGCAACTGTTCCTGGCGCGCATGAAACAGATAGCGGCGATAGCCCGCAAACAATTCATCGCCGCCATCGCCCGATAGCGCCACGGTGACATTTTCACGCGCCAGTGCGCATAGCCGGAAGGTAGGCATCGCCGAACTGTCGCCAAATGGTTCGTCATAAAAATCGATCAGCCGGTCGACCAGATCAATACTGTCCGGATCGACAATGCGGCTGTGATGGTCGGTGCGATAGCGCGTGGCCATCTGCTGCGCATAGCTGGTTTCGTCAAAGGCCTTGTCCGCAAACCCCATTGAAAAGGTTTTCACCGGCGTGCTGCTCAATCCGGCCATCAGCGCCACGATGCACGATGAATCGACGCCGCCCGACAAAAACGCCCCCAGCGGCACATCTGCGATCATGCGCAAATCCACCGCCTCGCGCAGTTGATCCATCAATTCTTCGGCGCTGGCCTGGCGCGTGTCGGCCATATCGGCAAATTTCACATCCCAATAGGCGTCAATTTTGGGAGACGTATCGCCACGCCGCCAGATCAGGCGATGTGCGGCGGGCAGCTTCAGAATAGTTTTGTAAATGCTGCGCGGATCGGGAATATAGCCAAACGCCAGATAATCCTCGATCGCCAGTGGATCAATTTCGCGCACCATACCCGGATAGGGTAGCAGCGATTTCAGTTCCGATCCGAAAACACATGCGCCATCCGCCAGCAGGCTGTAATGCAGCGGCTTCTTGCCCATGGGATCGCGCGCCATGAACAGGGTTTCGCGCGCCACATCATACAGGGCGAAGGCGAACATACCGCGAAAATGCTGTACGCAATCCGCGCCCCATTGCCGCCAGCCATGCAGAATGACTTCGGTATCGCTATGGGTCTGGAAATGATGGCCCAGCGCCTCTAGCTGCTGTTTCAACTCGCGGTAATTATAGATTTCGCCATTAAAGGTAACGCCGATGCCGCCATCTGGCGTCAGCATCGGCTGATGCCCGGCCGCCAGATCAATGATCGACAGCCGCCGGTGGCCAAAGCCAAGCCCCGGCTGATCCCACAGGCCAAAGCCGTCCGGCCCACGGTGAACCTGCGTGTCGTTCATCCGCGACAACAGTTCCCGGTCAATGGGACGTTTGTCCCGGCTATGAAATATTCCGACTATGCCACACATATGAATGGAATATGCAGGCGGGATCGTAAATTGTCCATGAATACCCGGCGCTTTTTACAAACGCCGCTACATCGGGATCGACACCTTGCCCAGCCGCGCGGTCAGTTTGCGGTTCTCGCGGTAATCCACCGGCACCGCAATGATCGCCGGGCCGGGCTGGCGGAAAGCTTCTTCCAGCGCAGGGGTTAGCTGATCCGCCGAGGTCAGGGTCTTGCCCCACATGCCAAAGGCCCTGGCCAGCAATTCGAAATCGGGATTGCCAAATTCAAGTTTGGAATGGCGGCCATCGAACGAATCCTGCTGTTTCCATTTGATCAGGCCATATTCACCATCAACCCACACCATGACGACAATATTAAGCTTGTAACGCACAGCCGTTTCAAGTTCCTGCACATTCATCAGGAAGCCCGCATCACCATTGATGCTGAGCACCCGTTTATCCGGGCAGGCAAGCTTTGCGCCGATGGCGCCTGGCAGCGAAAACCCCATCGAGCAAAAACCATTCGAGATCAGCACAGTATTGGCGCCCTGTGCCTGGTAATATCGCGATATCCACATTTTATGCGCGCCCACATCTGACAACACAATATCATCCGGCCCCATAAACTGGCGTACATCCCACAATATTTTCTGCGGCTTGACGGGAAAGCCCGTATCGTCCTTTTCCGCCGCGAAATCCGCCGACATGGTGTCGCGCAGTTTTTTACGCGCATTGATATCGAACAGCGGCAGGCGGCCTTCGGCGCGCTTGTTCAGTTCCTCATTGATCTGCCACAGCGCGTCGGCCAGATCCGATACAATATCGACGGTGACAGGAAAATGCGTGTCAATTTCGGCGGATTCAAAATCGATATGAATGATCTTGGCTTTTGAGGCAGGCTTGTACCAGGCCACAGGACTATATTCCACCGGGTCATAGCCTGCGGTAATAATCAGATCGGCATCGGCAAAGGCCAGATTGTTATAATCCCCCACGCCAAGCCCCATGGTGAACAGGCAATGCGGATCGTCCATCGGCACCGCGCCCTTGCCCATGAAAGTGTTGACGACGCCAATGCCGGTTTTACGCGCCAGACGCTGCAATTGTGTGGCGGCGCGTTTGCGCACCGCGCCATTGCCCGCCAGAATGATCGGGTTTTTCGCCGCCAGGATCAGATCGACCGCCTGGGCAATGGCCTTGTGGTCCGCCGCCGGACGGCGCAGGCGGGTTACGGGCAACGGCACGCCATGCACTTCCTCATCGGCAATGTCTTCGGGCAGTTCAATGACGCAGACGCCGGGCTTTTCCCGCTCGGCCAGTTTGAAGGCCTTGCGCACCACTTCTGGAATATTTTCCGGGGCGACGATGGTTTGCGCCCATTTGCTGATCGGTTTGAACATGGCGATACTATCCATGTTCTGATGGCTTTCCTTGTGCAGCCGTTTGGTCGAAGCCTGACCGATAATCGCCACCACCGGTGCGCGGTCCATGTTGGCGTCCGCCAGCCCCGTCACCAGATTGGTGGCGCCCGGCCCCAGGGTCGCTAGGCAGACGCCCGCCTTGCCGGTCAGCCGCCCATAGACATCGGCCATGAAAGCCGCGCCCTGTTCGTGACGGCACAGAATGAATTCGATTTTACTGTCCAGCAGCGAAATCATCACATCGGCGTTTTCTTCTCCGGGAATGCCAAAAATACGTTCCACCCCTTCGGCTTCCAGGCATTTTACAAACAGATCGGACGCTTTCATTGTTGTTCCCTTCAAATTTCGTTGGAACGGATGACCATCATTTTTTCGGTCTGCATATCGTGAATGGTGTGTGGAATACCGCCAACACCATGGCCGGATTCGCGTGCGCCGGCAAACGGCATCCAGTCTACCCTAAACGCGGTGTGATCGTTCACCATCACCGCCGTGGCGTCTATGCGGTTATAGACACGCAGGGCCGTATCGATGTCGCGGGTGAACACGGCGGCCTGAAACGAAACCGGCAGGCTGTTGGCGCGCGCGATGGCCTCGTTAATGTCCGTATACGCATAAACACAGATCACCGGGCCAAACACTTCGGACTTTGAAACCTTTGCGTCTTCCGGTGGATTGAACAGTACGGTCGGCTGGTAACAGGACGGGGATATTTTTTCGCCCCCGGAAATCAGCTTTGCGCCGCCCGCCACTGCCTCCTGCACCCAATTATGCACCCGGTCGCATTCGCCGTGATTTATCAGCGGGCCAATTTCCGTGTCGGTTCGGGTTGGATCGCCCACTTTCATGGCGTCGCCCAGTTTGCCCAGTTCGCGGGCCAAACCTTCGGCAATGCTGGCATGGGCGTAAATGCGCTGCACCGACACGCAGACCTGCCCCGCATGGTAAAAGCCACCCTTGGCCAGACGTGGCAGGTTGGCCGCCAGATCGGCATCCGCCGCAACAATAACGGGTGCGGCGCCGCCATGTTCCAGCGCACAGCGCGTCCCCGGCGCCAGTTGCGCACGCAGGCCCCAGCCCACAGCGCCACTGCCGATGAACGAGAAAAAACCCACGCGTTTATCCGTCACCATTTTGGTGGCAAGCGCATTGGTCTCGGGTATCACCACCTGGGCCCAGGCCTTTGGCAGACCCGCTTCGTGCAATATTTCGACAAATGCGATGCAAGATAGCGGCGTGGCGCTGGCGGGTTTGACCAGCACCGGACAGCCAGCAGCAACGGCTGGTCCCACCTGATGCACAATCAGATTGAACGGGTGATTAAACGCGCTGACGGCGGCCACCACGCCGATCGGTTCATGCTGGGTAAAGGCCAGATGCCCAGCCGACGCCGCATTCACGCCCATCGGGATGACATTGCCCGCATCGGTGCGCAGGGTTTCGATGCACACTTCGATGCCATCGATGGCGCGGGCGATTTCCACGCGCGAATCGATCAGCGGTTTGCCGCCTTCGCGCGCCGCCTGCAAGGCCAGTTCCTCGGCGCGTCCGGATATGATTTTTGCCGTATTGCGTAAAATTTCGATGCGCCGCGCCTTGGGCAGCCAGGCGTCCCGGTTCCGGTACAGGGCGTAGGCAGAGGCCAGCGCGGCCTCGACCTGTGCTGCATTCAGGCGCGGGAGTTTGGCGATTACCGCGCCGTCAAAGGGGGCGGTGACTTCCAGTAAATTCTCGTTCATATCAGGCACGCCGTATCACTGGGTTCAGCAATAATTTCCTGTTCAATCGCCCCGATTTTTTCGATCTCGATGCGCACCCGGTCGCCCGCCTTCATAAACAGCGGGGGTGTTTTGGCAACGCCCACCCCGCCCGGCGTTCCGGTGGCGATGACATCACCGGGCAATAATGTAAAGGCCTGGGTTAAATAGGCAATCTGGTCATAACAGTTGAACACCAGATGTCTGGTATTGGAATCCTGCATCACCTCCCCATTCAGCAATGTGCGGATCGACAGATTATGTGGATCGCCCACTTCATCAGGCGTTACGATCCAGGGGCCGAATGGACCGTGGGTGTCAAAACTTTTGCCCATGGTCATGGTCTGGGAATGCATTTGCCAGTCGCGCACACTGACATCATTCACGATGCAAAAGCCCGCGATCACCTCATGCGCGCGCCCCTTCGGCACATGGCGGCATTTGCGGCCAATCACAAAGCCCAGTTCGCCTTCATAATCCAGCGAAGTGGAAACCTTTGGCAGGTGAATCTGGCCGTATGGCGCATTGACGCAAGTGGTCTGCTTGTTGAACCAGAGCTGTTTTTGCGGGGTCTCGCGCTTTGTTTCGGCAATATGATCGGCATAATTCAGCCCGATGGCCAGAAATTTCGACGGGCGCAGCACCGGCGCTTCCAGATACACGTCTTTCAGGGGGATCAGGGCGCCTTTCGCCGCGCGTGCAGCTTGCAGGGCGGGTGCGCCCGCCTCCAGAAAACGGCGCATTTCGGTGGGCAGTGTGGCGGCGGCGGATAAATCAAGGATGCCCCCATCCTGCACCACGCCAATGCGTGTGCGGCCCGATTGCGTGAACGTCGCCAGCTTCATTTCCGTCTCCCCGCTTTCATTTCAGCACGCACACTTTATAGTGCATTTTTCGTTTTGTCTGGAATGATAACAAATGGCGCACCGTTTTTTTCTGACTGTACTCCTTGTCCTGATGGCTTCGCCCGCTATTGCGGGCGAACGCATTGTGTTTGCGACAGACTGGAAGGCACAGGCCGAACATGGCGGGTTTTATCAGGCGGTGGCGAAGGGGTTTTACGCGGCGCGCGGTCTGGATGTGGAAATCCGCCAGGGCGGGCCGGGGGTAAATATTCCGCAACTGATGGGGGCAGGCGCGATAGATTTCGGTATGGGCTCAAGCAGCTTCATGCCGCTGAACATGCTACGCGAAGGCATCCAGGCAAAGGCCGTGATGGCGGTGTTTCAGAAAAGCCCGGAAATTCTGATGACCCATCCACGCGCCGATATTACCGGCCTTGCGGACATGAAGGGTAAACCCATTATGCTGGCCGATGCGTCCATCGGCGCGGTGTTTGTCTGGCTGAAGGCGCGCTATGGCTTTGAAGACGCGCAGGTGCGCAAATATACTTTCAACATGGCGCCGTTTCTGGCTGAGCCCAAAGCCATCCAGCAGGGCTATCTGACATCCGAGCCGTTCATATATGAGCGTGAAACAGGCCGGAAGCCGCAAATCTTTCTGTATGCGGATCATGGCTATCCCAGCTATGCCACGCTGGTGATGGTGAATATAAAAGTGATCGAGGCGAAACCGGAAATTGTGCAGGCTTTTGTCGGCGCCACCATTGAAGGCTGGCGCGATTATCTGCATGGCGATCCCGCACCCGGAAATGCGCTGATCCAGCGCGATAATCCCGAAATGAACGCGGCGACAATCGCGCAGGCCATAGAAAAAATGAAAGCCTATGGCATTGTTGAATCCGGTGATACCCAAGCACTGGGCATTGGCGCCATGAGCGACGCGCGCTGGGCGGAATTTTTTAACGTCATGCGCGATAGCGGCGTCTATCCGGCGGACATGGATGTGCGCGCGGCCTATACATTGCAGTTTATTGACGGCAAGCCGAATTAAATGCTGAGCATCACGCATCTTGGCAAACAATTTTCCGGCGGCGTCGCGGCGCTGGAAAATGTCAATCTGCATATGGCGCGGGGTGAATTTGTATCGCTGCTGGGCCCGTCCGGCTGCGGGAAAAGCACCCTGCTGCGCATTATCGCCGGGCTGACCGCCCCCAGTTCCGGGCAAATGGAATGGGCGCCACCGCCCGCGAAAGGCGGCATTGGCCTGGTGTTTCAGGAGCCCACTTTGATGCCCTGGGCCAGTGCCCGAAAAAATGTCGAGGTTCCGCTGCGTATTGCAGGCGTTGGCGCGCGCACGCGCCACGCCCGCGCCATGGAAATGCTGGCGCTGGTGGGGCTGGAAAATTTTGCAAACGCCTATCCGCGCACCTTGTCGGGCGGCATGAAAATGCGTGTGGCGATTGCGCGCGCGCTGGTGACCCAACCGCCGGTGCTGCTGCTGGATGAACCGTTCGCGGCGCTGGATGAAATCACCCGCCAGCAACTGAACGATGATCTGCTGGATATTTGCAGCAAGGCAAAACTGACCGTGCTGTTCGTCACTCATAGCGCGGCGGAAGCGGTGTATCTATCCGGCCGTGTACTGATGATGTGCGCACGGCCCGGCACGATATTGCGCGAAATGCGCATCAACGCGCCCGCACCGCGTGCGGATGGGTTTCGTCACTCGCCGCAATTTGCCGCTTATTGCGGGGAAGTTTCCGCTGCATTGCGCGAGGCAATCGCATGAAGGCTGCACGCATTCTTACGCCATTACTGGTGGTGCTCGTCATGCTGGGGCTGTGGGAAACGCTGGTGCGTCTGTGGCAGGTTCCGGCCTTTGTGTTGCCGCCACCTTCGGCGATTGGCCATGCGCTGGTTGATGATCTTGCTTCGTTGCTGTTCAGCGCCTGGATGACATTGCGGATCAGTATGACGGCGTTTGTTCTGGCGGTGATCGGCGGCGTTGCGCTGGCTGTGCTGTTCTCGCAAAGCCGGGCGGTGGAAATGGCGCTGTTTCCATTGGCGGTGATCTTGCAGGTGACGCCGATTGTGGCCATTGCGCCGCTGATCGTGATCTGGGTGGGGATTGATAATCCCAACCGGGCGCTGTTGCTGATGGCATGGATTGCTGCTTTCTTTCCAGTGCTATCCAACATGACCCTGGGGCTGCGCGCCGCCGATCATGGGTTGCTGGATCTGTACCGGCTTTATGGCGCCACGCGCTGGCAGGTGTTGACCCAAATTCGGCTGCCCTCGGCGCTGCCTTATCTGCTGTCGGCCATGAAAATTTCCGGCGGACTGGCGCTGATCGGTACCGTGGTGGCGGAATTTGTGGCGGGAAGCGGCGCCTCCATGGGGCTGGCCTGGCGCATCATGGAAAGCGGCAACCGGCTGCAAATCGCCAAAATGTTTGCGGCCCTGCTGTTGCTCTCGCTGCTGGGTATTGCGATTTTCTTTTGTCTCAGCGCCCTGGAAAACCTGCTTTTGCGCCGTTGGCACGAAAGCCGGGTAGTGCGGGAAATATAATACACTATATATTAGTGTAAATTATATAATTTCACATTAATATTGACATATTTCCCGTTTTCCCACATATATGGCGGTAGAATAGGGTTTTCAGAGGCCGCAATATGTATCGTTACGATGAATTCGACCATAATTTTGTCATGGAACGGGTCGCCCAGTTTCGCGATCAGGTGGTGCGCCGCCTGAAGGGCGAGCTGACCGAGGAAGAGTTCCGCCCGCTGCGGCTGATGAACGGGCTGTATCTGCAATTGCACGCCTATATGCTGCGGGTCGCCATTCCTTATGGCGTGCTCTCAAGCCGTCAATTGCGCAAGCTGGCGGATATCGCCACCAAATATGACCGGGGTTATGCGCATTTCACCACCCGCCAGAACCTGCAATATAACTGGCCAAAGCTGGAAGACATGCCGGACATTCTGGCGGAACTGGCGTCGGTTGAGATGCATGCGCTGCAAACCAGCGGCAACTGCATCCGCAATATCACCGCCGATCAATATGCGGGCGTTGCCGCAGACGAGGTGGAAGACCCGCGCATTTGCGGCGAGATTTTACGGCAATGGTCCAGCCTGCATCCGGAATTTTCATTCCTGCCGCGCAAATTCAAGATCGCCATCACCGGCAGCCCACGCGACCGCGCCGCCATCAAGCTGCACGACATTGGCATTGTCATGGTCAAAAATCAGGCGGGCGAAGTGGGCTGTGAATTCTGGGTTGGCGGCGGGCAGGGCCGCACACCCGTCATCGCCAAATGCATCAACAGTTTTGTGCCCAAGCGCGACATGCTGTCTTATTCCGAAGCCATTCTGCGCGTTTATAATATGCACGGACGGCGCGACAATATTTACAAGGCGCGCATCAAAATTCTGGTCAATGAAATCGGCATTGAAGAATTTACCCGCCAGACCCATGAACAATGGAGCCATATCCGCGACGGCGCACTGGATGTGCCGGCCGAGGAGATCGCGCGCATTACCGCCTATTTCGCGCCGCCTGCCTATGAAACATTGCAGGACAATCCATCCTCATTCGTGCAAAAGAAAGACGTTGATCCCGCCTTTGCGGCATGGGTGCGCAGCAATGTGGCCGCGCATAAAATTCCTGGCTACGCCATCGTCAATATTTCGCTGAAGCCCATTGGCGGCATTCCCGGCGACGCCACGGATGTGCAGATGCATGTGGTGGCCGATCTGGCCAAACGTTACAGCTTTGACGAACTGCGCGTGACGCACGAACAGAACCTGACATTTGCCGATGTGCGGCAAGGCGATCTGTATGATCTGTGGCGCGCGCTGGGCGAACATGGATTGGCGACGCCCAATATCGGGCTGGTCAGCGACATTATCGCCTGCCCTGGTCTGGATTATTGCGCGCTGGCCAATGCGCGCTCCATCCCCGTGGCGCAACGCATCAGTGAGCGTTTTGCCGATCTGAAACGCCAGCATGATATTGGCGATCTGAAGATCAAGATTTCCGGCTGCATCAATGCCTGCGGGCATCATCATGTCGGCCATATCGGCATTCTGGGCGTCGACAAGAAAGGCACGGAATTTTATCAGATCACCTTGGGCGGCAGCGCCGATGAAAATGCCTCGATCGGTGAAATTCTAGGCGCGGCGTTTTCCTATGATGAAGTAGTCGATGCGGTTGAAAAAGTGGTCGACACCTATGTGAAAATCCGTGCTGGTACGGATGAAAATTTTCTGGCCACCGTGCGCCGCACCGGCATCGCCCCCTTCAAGGACGCGCTTTATGCAGTACATTAAAAACGGTAAAATCACCGCCGATGAATGGGTGCATGTGGGCGTGGACGGCGACCTGCCCGCAACGGGCGGCGTCATCGTGCCGCTGGCGCGCTGGCTTGCGTCGCGCGATCAGTTGCTGGCGCGCAAAGCGCCGCTTGGAGTGCGGCTGGCGTCCAGTGAACCGCCGGAAAAAATCCGCGATGATCTGGGCCGCTTTGATCTGGTCGCGCTGGAATTCCCATTGTTCAAGGACGGCCGCGCCTATTCCTATGCCCGGCTGCTGCGCGAACAGTTTGGTTTCAAGGGCGAACTGCGCGCCGTAGGCAATGTATTATATGACCAGTTTTCATTCATGCATCGCTGCGGCTTTGACGCCTATGAAGTGCAGAAGGATGCGGACGCACTACGCTTCGCCAAAGCACGGTCGGAATTCACCGTGCGCTATCAGCCGGACCCGGATGGCTCGCCCAGCGCCATTCAATTGCGCCATCAACCGCAGCGCAATGTCAAAAATGCAGGAAGCCGTCCATGAGCACCACCACAAAACGCATCAACACCGCCGCCCAGGTGATTACCGCCAACCGGCTGCGCGATGGCATCGTGATATATCTGCAGGCGCATGGAGATCATCATCACTGGTGTGAAAATATCCGCGACGCGAGCGTGTTTGACGCGGGCGATGCCGAGGCAATGCTGGCGCAGGCGGCCGCCGATGTGCGCGAAAATCGCATTGTTGATCCCTATGCGATTGGTGTCAGTGCGGATCACACCCCCCTGACGCAGCGCGAAGCGGTACGCGCGGGCGGCCCGACAATTGCCTATGGCGCGTGAAAGTTTTGCTGTCACTATTACAGATGTTGCACACTTGCCGATCTGCGCGGCGCCAGGAGAAACCTGTCCGTCAAAGTAATTGGCGCGGTAATTAATTTGCCCAGTTGTGACACATAATTATATTGCGACTGGACCATGATCACACTCTGGTTCGGCGCCACAAGTCCCGGCGGCAGCACATAGATCGAACCAACGGCCAGCGCCGGCGCTCCATTTCCCTCGCTCCACGCAATCCTGGTTACACCGCCTGCATCCGCCACAACACTTGAAACTACAAAGGACAGACTGCTTATATCAAGGGGCTGCATCACCGCGCTGCCGGCCATGAAGATGTCCGCAATATCGGGTGTTGCAACCGCCCTGGCCTGGGCGAACAAATCAGCCGTGGTGCTGGTTGCGGACACCAGCTTGCGATCGGCAATCATCAAATTGCTTATTTCAACCGTGCCGAATATCAAAACAAGCTGCAACGGAAGAACAAGCGCAAACTCTATCGCAGAGACACCGCGTAAATCACGCCAGAATTTGTTTTTCTTCAGCCATTTCAACATTGCATACACTCGCCGTTCGGGGTCTGCGAACTTTCATGGGGGCTCATTGCGGAACGCAGCCGTTGATAGCAGTAGCCGTGAATTTGTACTGCCGATGTTTCCGAGTATCAGTCCAAGCCCGGGCGTATGCACTGTCCATACGTAATAAACCCTGACCACCACCACCTGTAGTGGGCCACCCGGATTGAACACACCCGGAATTGGATTGCCGTCGGCATCAACTGGCGGCGTCATATCCGCATCGGCAAAAGCAGGATAGGTGCGCACATCAACGTTCAGATCGGCGCCACATGAAATGAACCCGGATGTTGTATCGCAGACGCGCTGACGAAATTCCGCCAGCCCGCCGCCGCTCATCTGAAGCTCCCGGGTCCGGATCGTGCGGGAGGCTTCCTGAACGCCGCTTTCAAGGGCGCTGGAGGCAAAGAAAATCAGCGCGACTTCGAGAATGGCAAAAAACGTAAACAGGAATGGCGTCGCAACCAGTGCAAATTCCAGCGCTGTTGCACCCTTTATGTCGCGCAGGAGACGGCCAAATCGTCCCCTTACAGCCCCTGAAATCTTTTTTCGCACTTCGTCACCTCATAACATTAGCACCAGGCCATGCTTGAATACTGATAATCAATTAAACAAAAATTAAGTATATATCAAAAAACAACAATATGTTAACCGTTTATCGTCTATTAAATTTTACATCTACTATCGGCCTTGATGACAGATCTAATGTTTTTTTTCGCCGCTTCCAGGGTTTCTTCATGAGAATGCGCGGCACTTGTGACGTGGCGCACATTAATCCTGTTATTACTACACCATATGTCTCTGCATGTAGCGCAGCAATGTGGATGAGACAGGAAATCAGGACCAACGGCAGATAATCTGGCATGGATTTTTACGGTTGGGTTCTGGAATATAGCAATGGCTGGAAGGAAGAATGATGATGGAAAAGCTGAGAATCCCGAGCCCCATTCCTGGAAGTGGTGCAGGCAATGCTGATCCTGGTTGCTGGCGGAAAACCGCTCCGGGTTTTCTCGCAAACAAGCTTTCCCGGCTGCTCTTCAACAAACGGGGGAATGTTGCCATTATCTTCGCCCTGGCGTTGCTGCCTACCCTTGCAGCCATCGGCGCGGCGGTCGATATTACCCGCGCCCTTCAGGTAAAAGCCCGGTTGAATTCAGCTTTGGATGCTGCGGGTCTCGCTGCGGGTAAAAAGATTGATGCGAGTGATGCGGTGATAATCGCGACCGCTAACGCCTACTTCCAGGCCAATTATCCGGCGGATGAGTTAGGCGTGCCCGGCGCGTTATCCGTGAATATTACGGATGATAAGATTCAGTTGAGCGTAACAGCGAATGTCGAGACCTCCATTATGAAGGTGATGGGCTTCAATGATATCGATGTCAGCTCTACGAACGAGATCAGCCGCGCCGTCACCGGGCTGGAGATTGCGCTGGTGCTCGACAATACCGGCTCGATGGCGGGCGCCAAGCTTGCCGATCTGAAAGCCGCGTCCCATGAGCTGGTGGATATCCTGTTTGGCACGGAAACCATGCCGGCGCATCTGAAGATGTCGCTGGTGCCGTTCGCCGCTGGTGTGAATGTGGGGCCTCTGTTTGATCCTGTGTGGCTGGACATGGCGGGCGCATCCAGCATTCATGCTGAGAATTTCAACGCCGGAACAAATCTGTGGACGCTGTATAACAATATCACCAATCGCGACTGGAATGGCTGCCTGATGGAACGCCCGGGCGGGCTTGATGAGGTTGACACGCCTCCCACTGCGGGAAGCCCGGATACATTCTTTGTACCCTGGTTCGCGCCAGATGAACCGAATGGCTCTAGCCCCACCTATCCCAACAGCTATCTGGCGGATGCCGTCAGCGGCACCGCTGCCTTCAAGCAGAAATCGACCGCGAAATATCCCGGCTCAAGCGTCAGCTCGACTTCCAGGGGGCCGGATTATAACTGCTCGAAGACAAAGGCCATTACACCGCTGACCAATAACCGTAACCTGATCGAGGTCAATATCGACGACATGGTCGCAGCGCATCTGACGCATATCCCCATCGGCCTGGCCTGGGGCTGGCGCACGCTGTCGCCCGGAGCGCCGTATACGGAAGGTTCGCTGTACTCGGATGAGGATACGATCAAGGCGCTGGTGCTGATGACCGATGGTGAAAACACCATCAGCGGCAACTCGACCCATAATCTGTCGACCTTTACCGGCTATGGCTATCTGGCGAAAGCGCGGCTTGGCACGACCAGCGCCAGCACCGCTGAAACGCGGCTTGATCAGAAAACTGCCCGGTTGTGCACCAATGTGAAAAATGCGGGAATCCGCCTTTACACGATCGCTTTCCAGGTGAGCGATACGACGACCTTGAATTTGCTGCGAGACTGCGCCAGTTCTCCTGAAAACTTCTTTGCCACATCCACTGGCGCGGCGTTGAGCGATGCGTTCAGGGCCATCGCGTCGGAACTGGCAAGTCTGCGCCTCAGCAGATAATACAGGATCCAAAAAGCCCGCCGGATGAATCTTCCAGCGGGCTTTTTCGTTTTAGGCATTGCTTGCGCGTGCGTCCGGCGAATGTTACGCGTCGTGACCATTCCGATTAACACAGGATTTCGAACCATGCACCGGCACCTGCAGAAATTTGCCGTAATAGGTATCAGCGCATATCTTGTTGCGGCGCTGAACCTCAGCCAGGTTATGGCGCACGACTATTCCACTGGACAGCTTGTCATCGCGCATCCCTGGGCGCCGCCGACACTGGGCAAGCAGCGCATTGGCGTGGTTTATTTCACACTGCGCAATCAGGGGCCAGATATGGATCGCCTGCTGGCTATTGATCTGCCCGATGGCGGGCAGGCGCAGATGCATGACAGCCAGATGCAGGACGGCGTCATGCGGATGCGCCCGATTGATGCAGCTGTGATCCCCGCCGGGGGGGAGCTTGCGCTGCAACCGGGCGGCATGCATGTGATGCTGGGCGACCTGCCCGGCCCCCTGATCAAAGGCGGCCGGCTCAGGCTAATCTTGCGCTTTGAAAAGGCGGGACCGGTGGAAGCGGAAGCAGCGATTGAACCGCGCGTGGCGGCGCCATCCGCGCCTTCACCCCATCAGGGGCATTAAGCGTCCTGATCCGTGTCCGCGCCGCCTTCGCCGCAGTCAAATTGCTGCTGCATGTCGCGCGCGGGCGCTTCGGACCCGGCGCAACCAACAATTTTGGCCGGCACGCCCGCAGCGGTGCAATGCGCCGGCACATTGATCAGCACCACACTGCCGCCACCTACACGGGCGCATTCGCCGATCTCAATATTGCCCAGTACAATCGCGCCTACGCCGATCAGGCTCCCCTTGCGGATTTTGGGGTGCCTGTCCCCGGTTTCCTTGCCGGTGCCGCCCAGCGTCACCCCTTGCATCAGGGATACGCCATCCTCCACCACGGCGGTCTCACCGATCACCACAGCCGTGCCATGATCAATCAATATGCCCCGGCCAATGCGCGCCGCAGGATTAATATCCACACCGAACACTTCAGAAATACGGCTTTGCAGATAAAGCGCCAGCCCGCGCCGCCCCTGGCGCAACAGCCAGTTGGCGATACGGTAGCCCTGCAGGGCATGAAAGCCTTTGAAATATAAAAGCGGTTCCAGCAGCGACTTGCAGGCCGGGTCGCGCTCGTTTACCGCGACCAGATCGCAGCGCAACGCCGCGCCAATTTCGGGGTCATCCTGGAAGGCCGCTTCAATCAGCTGCTGCATCGCCAGCGCCGGGGTTTCCACCGTACTTAGCCGCTGCGATAACAAATAGGCCAGCGCATCCTCCAACCGGCTCTGGTTCAGCACGGTCGCATAGAGCAGGCTGGCCAGCACCGGCTCGCTCGCTGCCAATTGGGCCGCTTTGTCGCGGATTTCCGTCCATACCGGATCGTGAACGGCCAGTTTTGCTGTTGATTGGGACATCACGTCCTCCTAATTTCCCGGATGCTTCCTGAGGATAATATAGTGCTTTTCGTCTTGAAGGGCAAATAAGCGGGATAGCGACGCTTGCAGCAGGCATTTTCATAATCTATTATCAGAATATCGGCGCCATCCATTGCAGATGGGCCCCCTATAATAATAAGCTGTTCCTGCGCCATGAATATGTTGCCGGGGCAAACACAAAACACGGCGGGAGAGAAATGTCATGAGTGAGAGCCTTACAGCAATAGCGCAAAAAGCCGGCATGAAGCTGGATTATGATCCCGATACGCTGAAGCAGAAATATCTGGCCGAACGCGACAAGCGGGTGCGCGCAGACGGCAACAGTCAATATATCGAAATCACCAGCACCGGAAAATTCGCGCATTTCATTGATGATCCTTATGTCGAGCCGGGTTTTACCCGTGAGCCATTGTTTGATGAAGTCGATGTGATTGTTATTGGCGGCGGCTTTGGCGGATTGCTGGCGGGCGCGCGGCTGCGCGAAGCGGGCGTCAAGAAAATCCGCATGATTGATCGCGCGGGTGATTTTGGCGGTACCTGGTACTGGAACCGCTATCCCGGCGCGGCCTGCGATATAGAGGGCTATATTTATCTGCCGCTGCTGGAAGAGCTGAATTACACCCCGAAAGAAAAATATTCTCACGCGCCGGAAATTCTGGCGCACAGTCAGGCGATTGGCCGCAAGTTCGATCTCTATGACGATGCCTGTTTTCAGACCGAGGTTACCGGCATGACCTGGGACGAAAAGGAAGCCAAATGGACCGTCACCACCAGCCGTGGCGACAGGATGAAGGCGCGCTTTGTCGCCATGTCAAACGGGCCGCTGAACAAGCCAAAGCTTCCCGGCATGACCGGCATTGAAAATTTCAGGGGCCACACCTTCCACACCAGCCGCTGGGATTACGCTTATACGGGCGGTGACTCCACTGGCGGGCTGACCGGCCTTGCCGACAAGCGCGTGGCGATTATCGGCACCGGCGCCACCGCCGTGCAGTGCATTCCGCATCTGGGTGAGGGCGCGAAACATCTGTATGTGTTTCAGCGCACGCCGTCATCCGTCGATGTGAAAAATAATCATCTCACCGATCCGCAATGGGCAAAAAGCCTGCAACCGGGCTGGCAGAAAGAGCGCATGGACAATTTCAATGTGCTGGTGTCCGGCGGCTTCCAGGAAAAGGATCTGGTCGGCGATGGCTGGACCGATATCTTCCGTAAGCTGACGGGTATTCTGGCAGGCCCGGACAAGCCCGCCGCCGGTTCCCCGGCGGAAATGGCAGCACTTGCCGAACTGGCCGATCAGCAGAAAATGCAGGAAGTCCGCGCCCGCGTTGACAATATCGTAAAGGATAAGGCCACCGCAGAGGCGCTGAAACCCTATTACCGGCAGTTCTGCAAACGCCCCTGCTTCCACGAGGAATATCTGCCCACCTTTAACCGCCCGAACGTGACGCTGGTGGACACGCTTGGTAAAGGCGTGGACCGCATTACCGAAAAAGGCGTCATGTTCAATGGCAAGGAATATGAAGTTGATTGCATCATCTTCGCCACCGGCTTTGAAGTGGGTACCGATTACACCAGCCGTTCAGGCTATGATATTCATGGCCGTGGCGGCATGACCCTCAGCAACAAATGGGCCAATGGTCTCTTGACCTATCATGGCTTTTACACCAACGGCTTTCCGAACTGCTTCTTCATGGGCATGACGCAAACCGGCCTGACGGCAAACATTCCGCACATGCTGAATGAACAGGCCCAGCACATTGCCTATGTCATCAATCACGCCATGGGCCGCAATGTCCGGGCCGTCGAGGCCTCAAAACAGGCCGAAGACGATTGGGTAAGCACCTGCCAGCAGAAAGCCCGCCTGGGTGAGCGTTTCTATGCAGAATGCACACCCGGCTATTACAACAACGAAGGCAAACCCGGCGAAACCGGCAACGGCTTCCTGAACGGCCAATATGGCGGCGGCCCGGTTGAGTTCTTCAAAATTCTCGACAACTGGCGCAAGGAAGGCGAACTGCGCGGCTTGGAAGTTTCGTAACCCGGCCTCGTTAAACGTCTGATAATCAGGCCGTCTCCCGGGTTCCGGGGGGCGGCTTTTTCATGTGTATTATGCACTCTATCAGCATGCTTGCGGGAAGTACGAAAGGCTTACTATACTGAACAGACACAAAATAATAACCGGCAAGCAAGGGAGCAGACAGGATGAGCGACAAATATACGGCGGTGGCCGAAAAAACCGGGATGAATCTGAAGTTCGATCCGGCCACGCTACTTGAAAAATATAATCATGAGCGCGACAAGCGGGTGCGCGAAGATGGCGGCGCCCAGTATCGCGAAACCAGCGGGCAGTTTGCGCATTTTATCGATGATCCCTATGTGGAGCCGATCACCCGCGAGCCGTTGTTTGACGAGGTTGAAGTGGTGGTGATCGGCGGCGGCTTTGGCGGGTTGCTGGCCGGCGCGCGGCTGCGCGAGGCGGGCGTGAAAAGCATCCGCATGATCGAAAAGGGCGGCGATTTTGGCGGCACCTGGTACTGGAACCGCTATCCCGGCGCGCAATGCGATATCGAGGCCTATATCTATATGCCCCTGCTGGAGGAACTGAATTATATCCCGCGCGAGCGTTATTCGCATGCGCCGGAAATCATGGCGCATACCCAGGCCATTGGCCGCAAATATGATCTGTATGATGATGTTTGCTTCCAGACTGAAGTGACCGGCATGCAGTGGGATGAAAAAGACGCGAAATGGATTATCACCACCGATCGCGGCGACCGGATGAAAGCGCGTTTCGTTGCCATGTCCAATGGTCCGCTGAACAAACCGAAACTGCCTGCGATGCAGGGGATCGAAAATTTCAAGGGCCACACCTTTCACACCAGCCGCTGGGATTATAACTATACCGGCGGCAGTTGCGAGGGCAATCTGACCGGCCTTGCCGACAAGCGCGTGGCCATTATCGGCACCGGCGCCACCGCCGTGCAGTGCATTCCGCATCTGGGCGAATGGTCAAAGGAACTGTTTGTGTTTCAGCGCACACCGTCATCGTGCGATGTGCGCAACAACGCGCCCACCAGTCCGGAATGGGTCAAGAAGCTGCAACCGGGCTGGCATAAGAAGCGGATCGAAAACTTTAACTTCATGGTGTCCGGCGGTGATCAGCCCGATGATGACGCCGGTGACGGCTGGACGGATATCTTCCGTAATATGAGCGCCCAGCAAAGCAAGAATCCCAATCTTGTGCTGAGCAGGGAAGAAAAGGAAATCCTGAATGAACTGGTAGATTTTGCGAAGATGGAAGAAGTGCGCACACGCGCCGCAACCATCGTGAAAGATCAGGCCACCGCCGAAGCGCTGAAACCCTATTACCGGCAATTCTGCAAGCGCCCCACCTTCCACGATGAATATCTGCATACTTATAACCGGCCAAATGTTCACCTGGTGGACACGCGCGGCAAGGGTGTGGACCGCATCACCGAAAAAGGCGTTGTCTTCGACGGCACGGAATATGAGGTGGATTGCATCATTTTCGCCACCGGCTTTGAAGTCGGCACGGCATACACCAACCGTTCCGGCTACGACATTATTGGACGCGGCAATACGACCCTCAGCAAAAAATGGGCCGATGGTCCGAGAACCTATCACGGGTTTTTCTCCAACGGCTTTCCCAATTGCTTCTTCATGGGCATGATCCAGACCGGCAGCACGGCGAACTTTACCCATATGCTGAACGAGCAGGCCAATCACATCGCCTATATTGTCAAGCATGCCCGCAACAACAATATCAAGGCAATCGAGGCGACTCCGGAAGCAGAGAACGGCTGGGTACAGGAAGTCCACAATGCGGCGAAAGTGGGCGAGGCTTATTTCGCATCCTGCACGCCGGGCTATTACAATAATGAAGGCAAGCCCGAAAAAACCGGCAATGGTTTCCTGACCGGGGCATATGGCGGCGGCCCGGTCAAGTTTTTCAAAATCCTGAAAGACTGGCGCGACGAAGGCGCGCTGCGCGGGCTGGAGGTTTCGTAAGGGGGCAGGCTACGCACCACCCCCGCGCCGGTAGATAAACTCCGGCGCGGGGGCCGCCGCTTCGGTTTGCGCGGTGGTGAACATATCCGCATGGTGTGGCGACAGGGCGCAGGCGGGATCGGTGGCGCCCGCATCACCGGTTAGCGCCAGCGCCTGACAGCGGCATCCGCCCCAGTCCATTTCCCTGCGCTCGCAATTCCGGCACGGCTCCGGCATCCAGCCTGTGCCGCGAAAGCGATTAAAGGCGGCGCTGTCTTTCCAGATTTCCGCTAGCGGTTTTTCGCGCACATTCTCAAAGACAAGTCCGGGAATGGTGGTTGCCGCATGGCACGGCAATACGCGCCCCACGGGATCGACATTCAGAAAACGCTGGCCCCAGCCGCCCATGCAGGGTTTGGGGCGCGAGGCATAATAATCCGGGACCACATAATCAATCACCAGCCGGCCTGACAATCGCGCGCGCGCCGCCGTGACGATCCCGGTGGCGCGATCAATCTGCGCGCGCGTTGGCATCAGCGCCGCGCGGTTGCGCAACGCCCAGCCATAATATTGCACATGCGCCACCTCGAGCCGCCCGGCGCCGAACCGCACCGCTGTTTCAATCATCGCCTCCAGATGGTCCAGATTGCCGCGATGCATCACCGCATTCAGTGTCAGCGGCACATCCGCCGCGCGCAGCATCGCGGCGGACGCGGTTTTTTTCGCCAGCGTATCCTTTGATCCGGCAAACTGGTCCGCGCCCGCCGCATCCGTATCCTGCAAACTCAGTTGCGCATGATCCAGCCCTGCCTGCGCCAGCGCGTTGGCGCGCGCCTGGCTCAGCCCCATGCCGGAGGTGATCAGATTGGTAAATAGCCCCAACGTGCCCGCATGGCGGATCAGCGCTTCCAGATCCTTGCGGATCAATGGCTCGCCACCGGAAAAATGCACCTGCAAAACGCCAAGTCTCGCTGCCTCGTCCAGCACCCGAAACCAGGTGGCCGTGTCCAGCTCATTTGCCGCAAGCTCCAGCGTCAGAGGATTGGAGCAATAGGGACAGGCCAGCGGGCAGCGATGCGTCAGTTCCGCCAGCAGCGCCAGGGGCGGGGCGGGCTGGTTCATATGCGTATAAACCCACGGTGCAGCATGCCGGCCAGCATCTCCATCACATCGGCCTGAATGATTTCCTGGGGCGATGCAAATTCCAGCGCCAGTTCCCGGCACAGCGCATCCACACTGACAACGCCATCACAGCGCGACAAAATAATCTGCGCAATTTCATCCAGCAGCAGCACCCGTTCAGGCGCATTCAGCATCCATTGCTGGCGCGCTTCATCAAACCGCATTTTCACGCCGCGCGCCAGTGCGGGACAGGAATCTGCGGTTACGATTGCCGCACTCATGTATAATCCGTATCCGGAATAAATGCGCCGGGCGGAATATGCCCCGGCGACACATAGGCGTAATAGAGCGCATCCAGTTGCGCCCACAGCACATCGGTTTTGAAATAGAGCGCATCCAGCACATCCTGCTGCTGCGCTATCGTCACCGCATGGCGCTGGCAATAGGCCAGTGCAAAACCCGAATCCTGCGGGGCCTGGGTCAGGCGCGCATCGAAATAGGACAGGATTTTTTTATCCACATAATCATAATTTGCCAGCATGGCGGCAACCCGTTCCTGGATCAGCGAGGGTGCGAATAATTCGGTCAGCGAAGACGCTACCGCCTGCAACAGACTTTGATCGCGCACATAGCGCACATAGGCGTCCACGGCGAATTTTGTCGCCGCCAGAATGCCAGCTTCCGACGTGACATACTCCGCATCCAGCCCAAGGCCGGACGTGAGGCGCAGCCAGCGTTCAATGCCGCCCGTATCCGGGCCGCCGCCATCATGATCGGAAATCCGGCGTATCCATTCACGGCGCAAATCCGGATCGGATGTGCGCGACATCAGCGCCGCATCCTTCATCGGAATGCGCGACTGATAGTAAAACCGGTTTAACGCCCAGGCCTGCAACTGGCCCTTGTTCAGTTTTCCCGCATGCAGCAATTTATGAAACGGATGGCTGCTATGATAGCGGTCTGCGCCAATCTGGCGCAGCGCCGCTTCCAGTTCCGCAGGGCTTAACAGCCTCGAAATGCGCATGCGGCTATTGTTATTCATAGGCTGATTTCCATTCCATCCATGGCGACTTCCCATCCGCTGGCCAGAACGGCGGCGCGTTCGGGGCTGTCCAGGTTCAATACCGGATTGGTATTGTTCAGATGAATGAACACACGCCGCTCCACACCCAGTTCCGCAAAGGCGCTGATGCTGCCAGCATCCCCCGACATGCTGATATGCCCCATGCGGCGTCCGGTTTTTACGCCTTCGCCCGCTACAATCATTTCATCATCCGTGTACAGTGTACCGTCAAACAGAACCAGCGGCGCATTGCGCAACCTTGCGGCAAGCTGTGGCGTCATTTCCGCGCATCCCGGAATATAGAAGAATTTCCGGCCACTGGAAATGTTCAGAATTTCCAGCCCCACCGTGTCGCCGCCAACAGTGCCGAAGTCCTTGCGCGAACTGTCTTCCAGATACAGCGCCACTTTTCCGGGAACGGCAAAAGCGGTGATCTGCATTCCAGGCAGCGGCGAAAATGGCGCGTCCAGATATATTTCCCGCCGCGTAACAAAGGCCGGGTTCAACACATTGAACACGCTGTTCGCACCCAGCGTATCCAGAACCCGTGAAGTGGCGTGCAATGAAAAGGCCTGACTTTCACGCAGGCTCAACAGACCCGCAATGTGATCAATATCCGCATTGGTCAAAACCACCGCGCCAATGGGCGACGCGCGCAACGGTCCATCGGGGCGGGGCTGTAATGGCCGGTTGAGCTCGATCTGCTGGCGCAGGTCGGGCGATGCGTTGCACAGGCACCAGGTTATGCCATCAACACTTACAGCGATTGAGGATTGGGTCTGCGCGGGCGCGTTGGCGTTGTCATTGCGGGCGCGCTGGCAATTTTTATTATTGGCGTTCCATTGCGGAAAGCCGCCACCCGCCGCAGCGCCTAGAATCAGAATTCGCACAGAATGAATCCACTCGAGCTGGCCCACTTCCCGCTCGGGACGCCGCGTACTGCTCCGGCGTCATTGCGAGCGAAGCGCGGCAATCCAGAGCTACAAACGAAGGCCATGCTGTGTGACTCTGGATTGCCGCGCTTCGCTCGCAATGACGGAGCGGGAGTTTTTATGACTTAATGCATCAATAACGCCCTATGCGCCAATCTCGGCGCAGGCGTAGCAGTTAATTTCCATGCCAACGCAGATTTCGGTAATTTTGGGTTTTCTCCAGGCCATCTGCATATCCTTGCGGTCGTCATTATTGTTCATTCGCAGAGTTTCCCTAAAATCCGGGGATTATGCAAGAAGTTTCAGCCCCACAATGCCGGGCCGGGCGGATGCAGAATGCCGCCTGGAGCACTGCGCAACCCGCCGTGCCGGTCCTGTTGCAGCAATAACGGCCCGTCCAGATCGACATAGTCCGCCAGCCCCGCCAACAGCATGGCGGGCGCCATGGCCAGCGATGTGCTGACCATACAGCCCACCATTATGCCAAAGCCAAGATCGCGCGCGGCGCGGGCAAGCTGCAAGGCCCCGGTCAGGCCGCCGGTCTTGTCCAGCTTGATATTGATCAGGCCATAGCGCCCCCGCAATTGCGCCAGCCCCGCAACTTCATGACAGGATTCATCGGCGCATAGCGGCACCGGCCAGTCATGCCCGGCCAGCACATCATCTGCACCCGCTGGCAGCGGCTGTTCAATCAGCACCGCATTCAGCGTCTTCAGGCGCGCACTCACCGCCTGCAACAGCGTCAGATCCCAGGCCTCATTGGCGTCGATGATCAGCTTTGCGTGTGGGGCCGCGTCATGCACGGCGCGCACACTCTCGACCACCGCATCTGCACCCAGTTTCAGTTTCAACACCCCAAACTGCGCCGCATTTGCGGCAGCGGCCCCCATGGCCTCAGGCGTGTCCAGGCTCAGCGTATAGGCGGTTACACAGGGGCCGGGCGCCGCCAGTCCCGCCAGCTTCCACACCGGCGTACCGCTCTGCTTGGCCTCCAGATCCCATAGCGCACAATCCAGCGCATTGCGCGCCGCACCAGCAGGACAGGCGTCCTGCAAGTGCGCACGGGTCATGCCCGCTTCAATGCGCGCCTTAAGCGCATCGATCTGCGCCAGGACGGAGGCAATGCTTTCGCCATAGCGCCCATAGGGTACGCATTCGCCGCGCCCGGTATGTGCGCCCTCGGAAATGGCGGCCACCACCACCTGGGCTTCGCGTTTTGCGCCGCGCGAAATGGTAAAGCTGCCGCGTATCGGCCAGCTTTCCTGCGTGATCTGCAAACGGCGCATTATTGCGCGGCGTCGAACATGTCGTTCTGCGCTTCGCCTGGCGCGGTCACGCCCTTGCGCAGCACCACGTCACGATCCTGATAATAGGTGGCGCGGAAGGTGGCGTACCAGTCCAGCGAGTCCTTGCGCAGGGTATCAAGCGGTTTGATCAGGTTTTCCCGCGTCGTAATTATGTAGCCAGCCGTACGGCCGATCTTGATAGAACGATCAACCTCATTGCTCCAGTTTAACGGATCGGCGGCGCTGTCCACGATACGCGCCAGATTGTGCCGCACGGTGCCTGGGCCAAGGATTGGCAGAATCATATAGGGTCCGGAAGGCACATGATAGGTGTGCAGCGTCTGATCAAAATCCGCCGGATGGTATGGCAGGCCCCCGCGTGTGGCGACATCGAAAAATCCCAGCCCGCCCACAGTGGTGTTGATCACAAAACGCCCCAGCGTGGCGGCTGCATCACCCGGCTGAAATTGCAGCAGATCATTGGCGAACACGATAGGCGAATCCAGATTGCGGAAGGCGTTACGCAGCCCCTTTTTGATGGGGCCGGGCACGATAAAGCCATAGCCCGCAGCAATCGGGCGAACCAGAAAATCATCGATAAACTGATAAACCGCAAACAGCGGCCGGTTCACCGGCTGCCAGGGATCCCATATGGCGTTTTCGTGCGGCTCCGATGCTGGCGGGTGCACGTATTCCTGTAACGTTGGCGCACGCGGGGCGGGTATCAAGCCCGCTGCAACAACGGGTTGCGCTTCCGCTTCAACGGCATCATAACGTCCGGGGCGGGCCGATTGAATTTGATCCTGAAATCCCGGGAACGCAATAACCGCCGACTGGGTGATGGCGTCACGCAAATCCGGGGCCACAGAAATTGCGGCGCTGACAATGGCCTGTGTGGCGCCAGGATTATTGGCGATCGCCGTGTTCACCACATAGCTGAAAGTGGTGGCCGATTGCCGGCGGCCTTCTTCACGCATGCGCGCCGCCAGCAGGGGATCGCTGGTATAGTCGCTCATGCGCGCGATGCGGGCCTCATCCTGCCGGGCAAGGGCGGCGGCGTTGCGCAGATCGGCAAGTACATGCGCGGGCAGGGAGGGCGCGGCGTGAACCTGCGCCGGCAAGCCGCTGAGCGGGATAAACCCCAGAATCAAAGCCGCGGCTTTTATTCCAGCCCGTAACCGATACCGTTGCCCCAGTCCGCAAATTCCCATATATCCCCCGATCCTGCCAAACCTGTCTATTCCGGGCGGAAAGCCGCCGCTTCCGTTTCCGCCCTGGCAACCTGGTCCGCAGCCAGGCGCTGGCTTAATTGCGTGACCAGTAGCGCTGCATCCGCGACCCCCTGGTTGGCGGCAATCATTGCCCATTTCAAAGCCGCGACCTCATCGCGTGGCAGGCCTTTTCCTTCTGCGAGGCGCAACGCCAGATGCTGCTGTGCGCGTAAATGGCCACGCTCGGCCGCCTTGCCAAACCAGATGGCGGCCATTTCATCGCTCTTCCCGACGCCTGCGCCATCGCGATAGGCTTTCGCCAGACTATATTGCGCCTTGGCAAATCCCTGCTCGGCGGCCATGGTGATATAATTCAACCCGGCGGCTTCATCCTTTGGACCACCCAGCCCTTCGATCAGCATTTTGCCCAGCGAATATTGTGAATTGGCAAAACCTGCGGCTGCGGTAATTTTCAACTCCCTGATGGCTGCGGGATAATCCGGTTGTCCGCTTTCATCGGCTATCAGCGCCAGCGCCAGATTGTGCCGCGCCCGCATATGTCCCTGATCGGCTGCCTTGCGCCATAATTGCATGGCCAGGGGTACATCCCGGGCAACGCCGCGCCCTTCATTGTAGAGGACGCCCATATTATACTGCGCCCTTGCGTCACCTGTTTCCGCCAGCGGCTTCCAGATTGCCCGCGCGGTGGCAAAATCACCCTGCTGATATGCGCCATAGCCTTTGCTGAAAGCGGCATCTTCGCCGCCATCGCACCCCGCCAGCGTAAGCCACAGGCTGGCGGCGGCAATGCTCATGCCAAGCAAAAAACGCTTTTTACCGGAAATGGCCTGGCGTCCGACATATATCATTCTGGTCCCTCCGCCGGCAGTCCAAGGGTTCGTGCACGCAGCACCTCAAGCAGTCCCGCAATTCCGGTTCGCTGCACCAGGGCTGAATATTCTTCCCTTTGGGTAGTCGACATGCTGATACCACCAACTGAAACATCAATGATCTGTGGCTGTCCGTCAATCATGCGCAGCCGCCAATCTACACGTATGGGCTCCCGCCCGCCGCCGGTAATCCGTGAACCAACGATCATATCCAGCTTGCCTGCTTCGGCGGCGTCCAGAACCTCAAATTTCTCATCCACATAACCGCCCAGCATGGAGGCATAATTTCGCAGCACAAATTCGGAAAAAAGCGAAAGATATTCATCCTGCTGGTCCGCTGTCGCTGTCTGCCAGTAACGTCCAAGCGCGAACCGGCCAATAAAACCCATCGCAAACTTCCGCGCCAGCATATCACGAAATATGGCCTCGCGCCGCTCTATTGGCTGGCCGCCTTGCCGCAAAACCGTAATCGCCTGGGCGCCAAGATCTGAAATAAACTGTTTTGCCTGTCCGGCTTCCACACGCATGATTGGCTGGGCCTGGGCTGGCGCCATTGGCGTTAAATCAGAAGACAATATTCCCAGTGCAACCATCATCCATAATGCGAGCAGGCCCGGTTTGTATGGCGTCATTCGCCTGTGATCCTATTTGTCTGTCGCGACATAGACGCCATTCCAATCGGAGCCTGGTGGGTTTGCCTGATATTCCGCAATACGCTCTTCGTACATAGCATAAAGTGTCTGGTTGGCGTCTGCCTTTTGCCGCAGCTCACCGAGAAGTTTTGTGGCCTCATCCCAGCGTTGCGCCCGGTAGGCTACGAGCATGCTGTCGTGCATTTTTTTGAACGCCAGAAAACTTTCCGACGCAGCCATTTCCCCGCCGCCCATCAGGGAATAGATGCGCACCGCTTCGGTCTTGCCCTTCACCGCAATGAGATCCAGTTCCAGCAATGCAAAATCATCCTTGACCCTGGCATAGGTGACTTCGCCAATGACAATATTGGCGCCATAATTTTTTGATTGCGATTCCAGGCGCGACGCCAGGTTCACCGAATCTCCCAGAACAGAATAATCGAAACGCTGTTCCGATCCCATATTCCCGACAACACAATCGCCGGTATTCAGTCCGATGCCGATTTTCAGCGGGTAAAATGTCCGGTCTTCACGTTCGGCTTCAGCTTTGAGATCCTGGTTCAGAAATTCAAGATCATGGTACATCTGCAGCGATGTGCTGCACGCCTGCGCGGCATGATTGGGCACATCCAGCGGCGCATTCCAGAATGCCATGATGCAGTCGCCCATATATTTATCAATGGTGCCGCCTTTCTCCAGGATGATATCCGTCATTGGCGTCAGGAAGCGGTTGATCAGGCTGGTAAGACCTTGGGGGTTCCCCTTGAACTGTTCCGAAATGGTCGTAAATCCGCGCACGTCACAAAACAGAAACGTCATTTCCCGCATTTCGCCCCCGAGCTTGAGACGGCTGGGATCCCGGGCCAGTTGCTCCACCAGCGCAGGCGAAAGATACTGGCTGAAAGCGCCGCGCACCTGGGCTTTTTCCGCTTCCGTCCGCAGGAAATTAAGCAGCGTGCCGGTGATGAACATCAGGCCGACGGTGATGGATGGGCCAATCGGGTCAACCAGCCACTGATACCCGGAATACAGATACCACGAAACGCCAATCGCAAAAACGATGCCGCCTGCCGCCACAGCCGCGCACGAAATGGCGGAAACCCGCTGCAGCAGGACCAGAATAACAATGCCGAAACTGAACAGAAATACGATCTCCGCGCCTTCGGCCCAATCCGGGCGGGAAAGAAAATGTCCCAGCAGAATTTGTTCCAGCAATTGAATATGAACTTCCACCCCCGCTGCGGCCGGGTTCAGCGGCGTCGCCCGCAAGTCTTTCAGGCCCGCCGCGCTGGGGCCGACAAACAATATGCTTCCGGCAACACGGGACGGATCGAAATTTTCTTCAAACAATTGCCAGGCTGAAATCCGGCGTGAGGGCACATCATTGGTATAATGCACCCATGCCTGGCCAGTGCTGGTTGTTGGCACTTCAATGCGGCCAACCTTGATGGCCGTGATGCCGGTTTTTTCACCAAACGACTCTGCCATATTGGCGCCAGATGATTTGACGATAAAGGTTGATGCGCCCTGCACAATGCGCAGCGCCTCCATGGCCAGTGTCGGGAATAGCGTTTCACCCTTGCGTACAAGCAGCGGCACACGCCGGATAATATTATCCCGCTCGGTGATGAAGTTAAAACTGCCATTTCCCGCCGCAGCTTTTTCAAGCATGTTCAGATTTGTAACTGCGCCATTGAATACCGGAATAAACTGGCGCGGATCGTCGCCCGCATAGGAAAATCCTGATTTGCGCACCGGCTCGAAACTGTTTTGCGCTTCGGTCAGGGTGAAGCCGGTGACCACATTTGCCTGGCGCATGACATCGGCCAGCACCTCATCATGGTCTGGCATTGCGCCAATGACCTTTGATATCTGCTTTAGCTCGGGACTGTCTCCAAGCTGCGCCAGAAAATTGTCCGGCGAAGTGCGGTCCGGTTCTGCAAATACCACGTCAAAAACAATCGCATAAGCCCCCGCATTGGTGGCGCGCGTGATCAGATCGGCAATAAGGGTTCTGGGCCAGGGCCATTGCCCCAGGCGGTTCAGGCTTTCATCATCAACGTCGATTATCTTGATCCCAACGCCAGCCACGGTTGCTGGATCAATATATTCACGCGGTTTTATACGCTGATACAGATCAAATGTCTGGTTTCGAAGATTTGTAATAATGAAGAGCGGGTCGTAATAATTCAGTGCAAAGGATAATAATAGCACAATTGCCGGTATAAGGTTTTGAAGTTGCCGCACTATTCTCTGCATCAGCATAAATATGGTTTCCGGTTTTTAATCATAACCACAGGATTCTTAAAAAATACCGTGTGGCTCCAGTGATATTTTAACTAATTACGCTTACCATCACACGATGTCCTGATTAGCATTGAATGGCGCCTTTGTACTTCCAATATCTCATTCGGGTAGGTGTGATTATGAGGCCTGCAAAATGATACAGTTTTTCATGGAACTCTGGCGGAACTGGTTGATGCTGTTTCATCCGCTGCCTTATGGCGATCCCTATCTGGCCTATGGGGCGTTGCTCGTGCTGTATTTTCCGGTACGGCGATTCATCAGCTCTATATTCTAGCAGAACCTGCTCGGGATGCATTGTTCTTGTTAAAAATTAACCAATATTTAACAGGGTAAATAAAACGCAATTAAGGTAAAATCTGCTTACGTTAATATTGATTTTATTATTTTCTAAACTTATATTGAAGAACTCATATTCATCGGAAGATAGTAATCATGGAAAACAAGAACGCACTTATTGATATGACCGCAGAGATTGTTTCCGCCTATGTTGGTAATAATGAAATATCCGCTGCGGAACTGCCCAGCCTGATCCAGCAGGTCTATGTCTCGCTGGCCGACGTGTCGCAGGGGGTTGCGCTCACCGATAACGAGCCGCTGAAGCCCGCGATTGCCGTTAAGCGTTCGATATCGTCCGATTACATTGTCTGTCTTGAGGATGGAAAGAAATTCAAGTCCCTGAAACGCCATCTGCGCGCCCATTATGATATGAGCCCGGATGAATACCGGACGAAATGGGGCCTGCCCAAAGATTATCCGATGGTTGCCCCCAATTATGCCCAGGCACGCTCGACGCTGGCCAAACAAATGGGGCTGGGCCAAAAAAGCAAGCGCAAAAAAGCAGGCTAGTCATTGGTCTTGACAGGGTGGCGAAGGCCTAAAGCCTGAAATCGCGGCACCAGTCTGCGCGTTTTTTACCGTCATAGATATTTGCCAGCCCCGCCTGCACCAGTGCTTGCGCGATGTCGCCGCCCGTGCTGCCCGTGACGCGGGCCAGTACGCGGCCGCCATATTTATCCTGATCGATGTCGCTTAGCCAGACGGACGGCTCCGCATTTTCATCGATATACAGAATATTATGGATAAAATCGCGGGCGCGGCCGGCCAATTCGCGTTCACGCGCGCAACGCGCCGCCAGTTCCGGTGTATCGATGTGCGCAATGCGCACATTCACCCGCAGTTCCTGGTTAAGCCAAATGCGCACGCGCACGGTTATCGTGTCGCCGTCAATTACCCGTTCGACAATGGCAGGCACTGGCCCCTTCAGGCGCTTGCCGCCAGAGGCGGCATCAACATCCTGAATGGCAAAAGACGCCAGGAATATGGGGCAGATGATTTGCCACCGGATTGCAACCGGTACGGCAAGGCGTCTCATTGTTTGAAGCCACAAACGCATATTACCCACACTTTAACGAGAAAAATAAATATAATACCCGTAATACGGTATAAACAGGGATCACGTGAAAGAGCATTATAGGCGGAAATAGGTTTATAGTCAAGATATTTAGGATAATATACCGATTTATAGAATATAGACCTAAAAACCTCATCATCCTCACCGCCTGCCGGAAGCGGCCCCTTGGGTGTCAACATAGCGGCATGTGAACCGAAGATAATTAAGCGGCAGTCTGGGACGAGGGGTCTTTCAATTCATCCCAGATTTTGGCAAACCCCTGATGCGTGTCTGCAAACAGTTCGATCAATTTCGGATCAAAATGCTCCCAGGGATCAAGACGGTCGTCGCCGCTGAGGATAATATTCCTTGCCTGGTCATGGCTGAAGCCAACCTTGTAGGGCCGTTCCGAACGCAGCGCATCATAGATATCGGCAACCTGAACGATACGTGCGGAAATGGGAATGTCCGTACCGGCCAGCCCGTTGGGATAACCGGTACCCGCCCATTTTTCATGATGGTTCAGGGCAATTTCCGCGGCCAGTTGCAAACGTGGCGAGTCGCGTAAAATCTGGTGGCCATAGGTCGTGTGGCGATCCATTTCGGCCCGTTCAAGTTCATCGAGCCGTCCTTTTTTCTTTAGCACCGCCTGATCAACGCTCATTTTTCCGACATCATGCAGCTGCGCGCTATAGTGAATCTCGTCGCAAAAATTCCTTGGCATGCCTAGATGCTGCGCAATGAAAAAACTATATTCATTGGTGCGCACAATATGATTTCCAGTGCCTTCGTCATGAATTTCAGCGGCCCGCGCCAGCAAGCCAACCGACAGCAGAAATGCTTCTTCGGTCTGTTCCTGCAAAGCGCCAATATGCGCGCGTTGGTCGGCCAGTTGCCGGTTACGGTTCTGCAGCGTTTTGTTCTTCAGGCGAATTTGATCCATCATGTCTGTGCGCTCAATGCTGGCGCCAAGAACCCGCGCGACCGGCGCGACAATCGCCGCCATATGCGGGTCAAATGGAATGGGTTTGCCGCCCGGTCCGACCCGGTTGATCAATTGCACCACGCCAATGACCTGATTGGTGTAATTTTTCAGCGGAAAACACAGCATCGAGACGGATTTGTAATGTTTCGCTTCATTGGCCGGATTGAAGGAATAGGGCCTGGCCGTATCGATGTTGTAAACATCGTCGATGATCACAGTCTCGCCAGTCGCCGCGACAAAGCCGGAGATGGTTTTATTATTTACAGGCACTTCGAAGTCGGCGGCGTTCACGCGGATGCGGTCATTTTGCACGTTGACCGCCAGCAATACCGTGCCGCCGCGTTTGCGCCGGACAATAAAAACGGTGCCGGCTTCCGCACCTGTCAGCAAACGGGATTTGTGCAAAACGCGCGCCAGAAGCTGCGACAGCGACTGGCGGGGCTGCTGTTCAACAAATTCAAGGAATTCCTGCGCAAGATTGCGTTGATAATCCATTTCCAAACCGTCAAATCTTTGCTGTCAATAAATGCAATTCCATCATGATTTATGACATGGGATCATTTACCATATATAGACAAATATAAGGGCTTTTCAGCAACAGTCGAGGCTACAGGTAACCACTTATTTGGGAGAATGATAACTCAATTAATAAAAAGCAAGTGTCAAAGTATCTGCTTTGACACATTATAATAAATAAGCACTAATTTTGATTCATCAAGCCTGTTACTATCAAAAAATCATTAAAGGAACCCAGAATGTATAAGAATTTAACTGCATTTCTCACGATATTTCTGTTTTTCTGTGCGTCAGCCGCCGCAAAGGAAGTAAACCGCGTGGTCATGGCCACGGGCGCCGTGACCAGCGGGTATTTTTTGCTGGGCGGCGGTGTTTGCGCACAGATCAATGCCGCCGCCGGTGCCGGCGGGTTGCGCTGTGCAATAGAGACCAGCAAGGGTACGCTCGCCAATCTGCTGGCGTTACAGGCCGGGCAGGTAGATCTGGTGCTGGCCCAGTCCGATTGGCAGCACCATGCCTATGCCGGTAGTGTAAGCCAGTTTTCCGGCGGCAAGGCCATCAAGGACATGCGCGCCCTGATGTCGCTTAACGGATCACCGCTTGTGCTGCTGGCGCGCGCCGATAGTAACGTCAAGGCGGTGGAGGATCTGGCGGGCAGGCAGCTGGATATCGGCAAGCCGGGCACAGGGCGGCGTGCTGCCATCGATGAGCTGCTGCTGGCAATGGGCTGGGATTTGGGAAAATTCAAACTGGCCTCGGAACTGCCGGAAGCAGAGGCGATCAAGGCGCTGTGTGGCGGCAAGCTGGACGCGCTGGCGCTAGCGGGCATTACGCCGGACCGCAATGTTACGCTGGCCATGCGCACATGCCCGTTGAAAATTGTTCCCGTAACCGGGACCGTTGCGGAAAAGCTGATTGCCGCCAAGCCCTATTATTCCGTGGTGACAATACCCAAAGGCAGTTATCCGGAAGTGAAGGCCGATGCGCCAAGCATTGGCCTGCGGGTAATTCTGCTGGCGTCCGGCAAGGTGACGGAAAAGGATGCCTATACCATTGTCAAGTCGGTCGCGGGCAATCTGGATGCGGTGCGCAAGCTGCATGCAAGTTTTGCCAGCATCAATCGCGTTGGCCTGTCCAGTGCTGGCATATCCGTGCCGCTCCATGACGGCGCTGCAAAATATTATCGCGAGACGAAGTAAAAAATAAGCCAGTCAGGAAATTGACTGGCTTACTGGAATAATGCGCGGGTTTAACCCATTTTCTGATCATATGGACGCGCATCACACACACTCATTGTCATTGCCCGGTTTATCCGGGCAATCCAGAATCCCAAACTCACGCATTTGGGTGTCACATGGATTGCCCGGATAAACCGGGTAATGACACAGTGGAGGGGTGGAAACGCGTAAATCAGATCAAAAAACGCTCTGATCAGGCAGATTATTTCGCGGATTCTTCTTTCAGATAGGCGATGACATTCGCCAGATCGCTATCTTTCTTGATGCCTGCAAACGCCATCTTGTTCTTGGGTATAAAGCCCTTCGGATCGCGCAGATATTTTTCGATGGCGGCCTCGTCCCATGTGGTCCCGGCTTCGCCTGCCGCCTTCATCACATCGGAATAATTGAAGCCTTCTGCCGTGCCCGCCTTGCGGCCAACAACGCCATGCAGATTGGGTCCGACCTTATTGCCGTCCGCCGCCACGATGGAATGGCACGCCTGACACTTCTTGAAAACCTTTGCGCCCGCGGCCGCGTCGCCTGCATCAAGCGCCAGTGCATTACCGGTCAAAGCAAAGGAAACCAGCATTGCCAGCGCAACAGCGCGCGGGCCAAAATAACTCACTTTCATAAAACACTCCTGCGTGGGTTGGGATACGGCTGGGCCGCCAGGGAAAGGACAAAGGCAAAGACAATTCGCACGTTCAATTACAGTCAACCGTCAGATGTGGCAAGACTAACCAGCGGGTTTGTCAAAAATGCGGCATCAGGCGTTAAGGCTATGCTAAAAAGCCGGTAATTAATGAGACAAAACGGGGCCGCGCAATGGATCTGAATGAATTAATGGCCAGTTTGCCCAAAGATCGCCTGAAAAAGATGCTGCGGGCCGGGCGTCAGGTGCTGGAATGCCAACGCCTGCTGAAAAAAACCGGGGCCAATGTGGTCGGGCAAATTCTGGCCCATCAGGGTGAATTTTATCAGTGGAACCATTACCCCAAGGGCGATGTGTATGACCGCGAAACCTTCAGCCAGTATTATTATCATGCCCATCGCGGCACGTCGGGCGAACATGGCCATTTCCATACCTTCATGCGGGCGGGCGGCATTGCCCCGGGGGTGGAGCCTGCCCCCTATACAGGCGAATGGCAACGCCCCATGGGCAAGGACGCCATCGCCCATATTATCTGCATTTCCATGGACCCCGATGGTCTGCCAATCGCCCTGTTCGGCGTCAACCGCTGGGTCACCGGCGAAACCTTCTACCGCGCCAGGGATGTTATCAAACTGATTGACCAGTACAAAATCGATCATACTTTCCCCTGCATGGCGACGAATATGTGGATCGGCGCCATGCTGCATCTGTTCTATCCGCAAATCTGCGTGCTGCTGTATCAGCGCGATGCGGCTATCGAATTGCGGCAAAAGGAATATCCCGGCAAAGACATCTATGAAGACCGGCAATTGGAGATCACCTCCTTCCTGCCCATCTCCGTCGAGGGCCAATTGGCGGCGATGGATAAAGTGCTGGCGTGACACAACAGACGGGTTATTCTGGGGCGTCAGCATTTAAGGAGCGCCCATGCCAGTTTTGCCCAATTCGCTTGAAGCCCGTGATGTGGCCAGTGTGCTGCACCCCTATACCAATATGGCCAGCTTTCCGCAAAGCGGGCCGTTTCTGATTGATCGCGGCGAAGGGGTCTATGTGTTTGACCGCGATGGCAATGGCTATATCGAAGGCATGGCGGGTCTGTGGTGCACGTCGCTGGGTTTCAATGAAAAGGAACTGATCGAAGCCGCCACGGCGCAGATGCACAAACTGCCCTTTTATCATGTGTTCGGCGGCAAGGGGCATGAGGGCGCGATAGAGCTTGCCGAAAAGCTCAAGGCCATGATGCCTTTTGCGGCCGGAAAAGTGTCGTTCTGCGGATCGGGTTCCGAGGCCAATGACACCCAGGTCAAGCTGGTCTGGTATTACAACAACATCATGGGCCGCCCGAAAAAGAAAAAAATCATCAGCCGCATCAAGGCCTATCACGGGGTCACCGTCGCCACCGCCAGCCTGACCGGTCTGCCGCATCTGCATGCGGACTGGGACCTGCCCATCGCAAATATTCTGCATACGGATTGCCCGCATTATTACCGCTTTGCCAAAGACGGCGAAACGGAAAGCGAGTTCACCGCGCGGCTGGCGGATAATCTGGACGCCATGATCCAGCGCGAGGGGCCGGACACGATTGCGGCCTTTATCGCGGAGCCGATTATGGGGGCGGCTGGCGTGCTGATCCCGCCTGCGGATTATTTTGAAAAGATTCAGGCGGTGCTGGGCAAATACGACATTCTGTTTATCGATGATGAAGTGATCACCGGCTTTGGCCGCACCGGCAATATGTTCGGCGCGGAAACATTTGGCATTCGCCCCACCAGCATGTCGCTGGCCAAGGCGCTGTCGTCGGCCTATGTGCCCATCGGCGCGGTGATATTGCCGGAATTCATGGATGAAGCGATTGCCGAGGGCAGCCGCCGCAATGGCAATTTCGGACATGGCTTTACCTATACCGGGCATCCGCTGGGCTGCGCCGTGGCGCTCAAGACGCTGGAGCTGTATGAGCGCATGGATATTGTGGGCCGGGTGCGCCGCGTCATGCCGCTGTTTCAGAAACGCCTGAAAAAACTTGGCGATCATCCTCTGGTCGGCGAGACGCGCGGGGTTGGGCTGATCGGCGCGCTGGAGCTGGTGGCGGACAAAGCCGCCAAACGCGCGTTCAAGCCCGCGCAGGGCGTGGGCCTGATGGGGCAGAAATGGGCGCAGGCCAACGGGCTGATCGTGCGCGCCATTGGCGACGCTCTCGCGCTGTGCCCGCCGCTGATCATTACCGAAGAAGAAATTGATCTGATGTTCGACCGGCTGGAACGCGGGCTGAATGAAACCGATGGGCAAGTAACGCGCGAGGGGTTACGCTCCGCATAATAATAAAAGCATGGGAGGACGCAATGAAGACGCTGAAAATCGGCAATGTCACCGTGGACAGGGTGCAGGAATGGGCGGGCAATCTGTTCGATGTCGCCAGCTTCTGGCCGGGCCGTTCCTGGGACGCCATTGAGGGCGAGCGCGACTGGCTGGAGCCGCACTTTCTGCTGCCCAAGGACAAAATGAAAAAAGGCGTGCTTCAGGCCAGCCTGCACACATTCCTGATCCGCACCCCCAAACATAATATTCTGGTCGACACCTGTGTCGGCAATCACAAACAACGCAACAGCCTGCCCGCCTGGAACATGATGAATTCCGATTATCTGGCGAAGATCGCGGCGCTGGGCGCGAAGCCGGAAGAAATCCATTATGTCATGTGCACCCATCTGCATTTCGATCATGTGGGCTGGAACACCAAACTGGAAAATGGCCGCTGGGTTCCGACCTTTCCCAATGCGCGCTATATTTTCGCCAAGACGGAATATGAGCATTGGCTGAATGACAAGGACGGCCACGCCATGGATGGATCATTCGAAGACAGCGTGCTGCCGGTGGTTGAGGCGGGCCGCGCCGATCTGGTGAAAAGCGATTTCGCCATTGACGACACGATCTGGCTGGAGCCCACGCCGGGCCACACGCCGGGTTCCGTGTGCATCAATCTGTCCAGCGGCGGCGGCAGCGCAATATTCACCGGCGACGCCATCCATCATCCGATCCAGATCGCCTATCCGGAATGGAGCACGGCGTTCTGTTCCGACGCCGCTGGATCCGAAGCCTCACGCCGCAAAATCATCAACAAGATCTGCGGCACCGACACCTATATCATGGCGGCGCATTTCATGGACCCGACCATCGCCCGCGTGGTGCGCAACAAGGACCGCTGGAAGTTGAGGGTGTGATCATGTCAGCAACCGCACGGCCCGAACGCAAATATATCTATAACAGCATGATGACGGACAGCAGCCGCTGGGATGGGTTCAAGCCCCGGGATGGCGACATCATCATTTCCACGCCGCCCAAATGCGGCACCACCTGGACGCAGATGATCTGCGCGCTGCTGATCTTTCAGAAAACCAGGTTTGATCGCATGCTGCGCGAAATGACGCCCTGGCTGGATGCGCCGCTGAAACCGGTTGATGAGGTGCTGGGGGTTCTGGATGCGCAAACCCATCGCCGTTTTATCAAGACCCATACGCCGCTGGATGGCCTGCCCTATTTTGAAAATGTCAGCTATCTTTTTGTGGCGCGCGACCCGCGTGACGCGTTCGTCTCATTAGGCAATAATATGCAGAATATGACGCCCGATGTAATGGGCCAGATGGCGGGCACCGCCCAGGCGCGCGGCGTTACGCTGCACCCGCCCGCAGCGGACCAGCATGCGGCGTTCCGTGGCTGGCTCAACGCCGACGGCATCCCGCCCAATCTGCCGGATTTTGACATATTGCATCACGCCCGCACATTCTGGGATTTCCGGCATCTGCCGAATATTCATCTGCTGCATTATAGCGATATGAAAGCCGATCTTGGTGGCCAGATGCGCCGCCTCGCCGATGCGCTGGGAATCCGTGTGGATGCGGCGCTGTGGCCGGAACTGGTGGCGGCGGCAGAATTTGAAGCGATGAGGGAAAATGCCGATGCGCTGGTCCCAGGCCCAGGGCATCCCGACCCGTGGCTGGATAATGCCCGATTTTTCAACAAGGGCGCGCAGGGCCAATGGCAGGGCGTTCTGGACGAAGCGGATTTGCAACTTTACCGGCGGATGATGCGTGAGCGGCTGACGCCGGAACTCGCCCATTGGCTGGAGCAAGGCTGGAACGGGTAAGCGCCCATAACAATAAGTGGAAACGCCATGAAAACACTGAACATCGGCAATGTGACCGTGGACCGGGTGCAGGATTGGTGGGGGCCAATATTTCATGTGCCGGAAACCTGGCCCGGCAGCACCTGGGAACAGGTGGAGGCCCAGCGCGACTGGCTGGCGCCGCATTTCATATACCCAAAGGGGCAGGGCAAGGACGGCGTTCTGGATGTCAGCCTGCACACCTATGTGATTCGCACCCCCCATTTCAATGTTCTGGTGGACACCTGTGTCGGCAATGACCGCAAGCGCGCCGCCATTCCGGAATGGAATATGATGAATACGGACTATCTGGCGAAGATCGCCGCTTTTGGCCTGCAGCCCGAAGATATTCATTATGTCATGTGCACGCATCTGCATTTTGATCATGTCGGCTGGAACACCAGACTGCTGGATGGCCGCTGGGTTCCCACCTTCCCCAATGCGCGTTATATTTTTCACAAGACGGAATATGAATATTGGCGCGATCACCAGGATCATTTCGCCATGGACAATTCCTTTGCTGACAGCATTCTGCCGGTGGTCGAGGCAGGCCGCGCCGATCTGGTGAAGGGCGATTTCGCCATCGATGACACCATCTGGCTGGAACCCAGCCCCGGCCATTCGCCGGGCCATGTCTGCATCAATCTGAAAAGCGGCAAGGACAGCGCGCTGTTCACCGGCGACGCCTTTCATCATCCGGTGCAGATCGCCTATCCCGAATGGGGCATCTTCGCCGACACCGACCCGGCGGCGTCAACCGCATCGCGGCGCAAGATCATCGACAAAATCTGCGGAACGGATACCTATATCATGGCGGCGCATTTCATGGACCCGACCATAGCCCGCATCGTGCCCAACAAGGATCGCTGGAAACTGGAGGTGTAGAGAACATGTCGGCAGAAGCGCGCCCGGAGCGTAAGTATATCTACAATAACATGATGACGGACAGCCGCCGCTGGGATGGTTTCCAGCCGCGCGACGGTGACATCATCATTTCGACGCCGCCAAAATGCGGCACCACCTGGACACAGATGATCTGTGCGCTGCTGATCTTCCAGAAAGCCAAATTCGAGCGCAGGCTCAGCGACTATACCCCGTGGCTGGATATGCCGGTGAAACCGGTCGAGGAAATTCTCGGTATTTACGAGGCGCAAACCCATCGCCGTTTTATCAAGACCCACACGCCGCTCGATGGCATTCCCTACTTCGATAATGTCACCTATCTGTTCGTGGCGCGCGACCCTCGCGATGCGTTCATCTCCATGGGCAACCACCGTAAAAATATGAAGCCGGAAATGCTGGCGGCCATGTTACGCACCGCGCAAGCGCGAAATATCCCATCACAGGCGCCGGCAAGCGACGCGAAGGTGGCGTTTCGCAACTGGATCAGCGCCAGCGGTATTCCCGAGGAAGGCGTACCGACAGAGTTTAATGTTCTGCACCATGCGCAAACCTTCTGGCAATTCCGGCATCTGCCGAATATTCATTTGCTGCACTATAATGACATGAAGGCCGATCTTGAGGGCCAAATGCGGCGCATCGCCGATGCTGCGGGCATTACGGTTGATACGGCGCTGTGGCCAGAACTGGTGGCGGCGGCGGGCTTCGAGCAGATGAAAGAAAATGCGGATACTCTGGCCCCGGCTTCGATCGGGCCACAGCCCTGGCGCGATAACGCGGCCTTCTTCAACAAGGGCGAACATGGCCAATGGCAGGGCATTCTGGGTGACGAAGAATTGGCGCTGTATCGCCAGATCATGAACGAACGCCTGACGCCGGATCTTGCGCACTGGCTGGAGCATGGCTGGCACGGATGATCAGGCCGCCGCGCGCCGGCGCGCCAGCCAGATGATCACGGCGGAAGCTGCGAACATCATGCCGCCATACACCGCCGGGGTCAGAATCAGTCCTGGTTCTTTCAGCAATGTGCCGCCGATCATATAGGCGGTGGTGACATTTTGCACGCCGGTCTCGATCACCACCGTCATGGTGCGCATCGTGTCCAGTTGCGCCACGCGGCAAGCCGCATATCCCGCTGAACTTGCAGTGATCAACAATGCCACAACTGCGATAAAGGCATAATGAAGGTCCGCCGCTTCAAGCCCGTTGGCGATCATCACACTGGCCAGTAAAATGCCGGCAAACAGGATCATTGCCACAATGCGAAAATATTTTTCAATTTTCTTCGCGAATGCCGGGAAAAAATAATTAACCGCCATCCCAGCAAACAATGGCAGCAGAATAAAAATTCCCAGCCGTGACACGGTATCGATAAAGCCAAGCTGCACAGACGCATTCATGCCGGCAAACTGCGCCAAGCCAAATCCGACGACCAGGGGAATGGTGAACACGGTTACCACGCTGCTAATCGCCGTTAGTGATACCGCTAACGCCACATCGCCGCGCCCGGCATAGACCACGGCGTTTGAGGTGACGCCGCCCGGACAGGCAGACAGGATTACCAACCCGCCCGCCACCATCTGTGGAAAATCAAAAACCGATAGGACGGCAAAGGCCGCCAGGGGTAATAAAATGGCATGACCCAGAATGCCCACAATCGCCGGGCGGGGCGTGCGCAACACCCGGGTGAAATCCTCGCCGCTGAGCGACAGCCCCAACCCCAGCATCATGATCATTAAAATGATGGGCAATAAGACCTGTGTCCCGAATATCAGCGGCGTCATTTCCGGCCCCCCGGTTAAATTGCATTATCAACGCATTTGCGGCAAACTGCCCTTTCACAGAACCAGAAAACGACGGGGAGCGCGAACATGCAAGCCAAACCATTCAGGCCATTGCAATTCGGTGAAATCAGCATAGATCGCTGTGTCGAGCATGAAGGCGATTTTTTCCCGCCCGCCCGGATGTTTCCGCTATCAACCCCCGAAGCGGTGGATGCCGAGCGCGACTGGATGGAGCCGCATTTTATCAAGCCAAAATCAGACGGTGGCCGCATGCAGGCGGGGCTGTTCGCTTATGTCATCCGCACCGGCAGGCATACCATTCTGGTCGATACCTGTGTCGGCAATGACAAGCCACGCGCCTTTTCGCCCGCCTGGAATATGAAAAAGACAAATTGGCTGTCCGATCTGGCGGCGATGGGGGTGGCGCCCGAATCCGTCACACACATCATGTGTACGCATCTGCATGTGGATCATGTGGGTTGGAACACGCGGCTGGAAAATGGCCGCTGGGTTCCGACCTTTCCGAATGCGCGCTATATTTTTCACAAAACCGAATATGACCATTGGCTGACCGATCAGGATGCGGTGGGCATGGATGGCTGCTATGATGACAGTATTCTGCCGGTCGTTGATGCAGGACTGGCCGATCTGGTGAAAAGCGATTTCGCCATTGATGATTCAATCTGGATTGAACCCAGTCCCGGTCACACGCCGGGTCATATTTTTATAAATCTAAAAGGCGGCGGCAAAAACGCGCTGTTCACCGGCGACAGTTTTCATCATCCGATTCAGGTCGCCTATCCGGAATGGTCCAGCTTTGCCTGCACCGACAAGGAACAGTCGGCGGCGACACGGCAAATGACAGTTGAGCGGCTGTGTGATACAGATATTTATATGTTGGGGGCGCATTTTGCTGCGCCCACGGCGGGCCGGGTACGGCGCAAGGGCAGCCGCTGGAAACTGGAAGTGTAGCAGGAGAAAATCATGCAACTTATCATCAATGGGGACGCCAGGGACGTCGATGTGGAAGCCGAGATGCCTCTGTTATGGGTGCTGCGCGATGTGCTGAACCTGACCGGCACAAAATTTGGCTGCGGCATTTCCGCCTGCGGCGCGTGTACGGTGCTGGTGGATGGTGTGGCTGTACGCTCCTGTTCGACACCGGCCAGTGCGGTTGCGGGCGCCAGCATCACCACCATCGAGGCGCAAACCGTTTCAGGCACACTGCTTGATAAAGTGCAGCAGGCCTGGATCGCGCATCAGGTGCCGCAATGCGGCTATTGCCAGTCCGGGCAGATCATGGCGGCGGTGGCGTTGCTGTCAGAAAATCAGGCTCCGACAGACGCCGATATTGATGCGGCCATGAGCAATATCTGCCGCTGCGGAACCTATGGGCGCATTCGCGCCGCCATTCATTCCCTGGCAACCGCATAGGAGATCCGTCATGGTGATGATCACACGGCGTAAATTGATGGTCGGTGCGGCGCTGGCTGGCGGCGGCGTTCTGCTGGGCTATGCCATGGCCCCGTTTTCCACCATTGACCGGGCGCGCAAACTGGCTGCGGGCGACGGCGCCCTGCTGGTGACCTGGGTAAAAATCACCCCCGATAATCGCGTGACAGTGATTGTGCCGCATTCGGAAATGGGCCAGGGCGTACATACCGCCATGCCGATGATGCTGGCCGAAGAACTGGATGCGGATTGGACGCTGGTCAGCATGGAACAGGCGCCTGCCGATATGGCGTTCGCCAATGGACCTCTGGCCAAGGGATATCTTAGCGGTGACGCATCGATTCCCAAATTCCTCTCCGGACTGACGGATTTTGGCGGCAGAAAAATTGCCGAGTTCATGAATATGCAGATGACCGGCGGCAGCACGGCGGTGCGTTTCACCGGGGTGTTCGGTATGCGCCGGGCAGGCGCCGCCGCGCGCTGGATGCTGATCCAGGCTGCGGCGAACGAATGGAAGGTTGCGGCGCACGAAATCACCACAAAAGACAGCAGGCTGATGCATGCCGCCAGTGGCCGCAGCGCCAGCTATGGCGACATGGCGTCAAAGGCGGTGGATTTTGACCCGCCCGCCAATCTGCCGCTGAAAGACTCCAACGCCTATACGATTGTCGGTACACCCAAACAGCGTTTCGATATTCCCGCCAAGGTCGATGGATCGGCGGTCTATGGTGTGGATGTGCGGCTACCAAACATGATGTTCGCCGCCATCAAGGCCTGTCCGGTATTTGGCGGCAAGCTGAAAAGCTTCGACGCCAAAGCCGTGTCGGCCATGCGCGGCGTTAAATCCGTACATGCCGTTGGTGAAAATTCCGTCGCCGTCATTGCCGATAATTTCTGGCGCGCGCAACAGGCGCTGCTGGCGCTGCCGATTGAATGGGACGAGGGCGCCAATGCCGCGCATAGTTCCGCATCGATTCTTGCCGGAATGCAGGCCGCACTGGAAAAAGGCGAATTTGAGAATGACCATGCGTTTGGCGACGCCGAAGCCGCGACAAAATCCGCCGCCAAAGTGGTAGAGGCCAGCTATAGCGTCCCCAATCTGGCCCATGCGACGATGGAGCCGATGAATTGCACGGCGCATTTTTCCGGCGGCAAGCTGGAAATCTGGGGCGGATTTCAGGATGGGCTGGGCGCGCGCGTGCGTGCCGCCGAAGTCGCGGGCCTTGCGCTTGAAAATGTGACGCTGCATCACACCGCCATGGGCGGCGGTTTTGGACGGCGCGGATCGACGCTGAATTATATGGTTCAGGCGATACTGCTGGCAAAGCAGGTGGACACTCCGGTGAACATGATCTGGTCGCGCGAAGAAGATATGACGCAGGATAATTATCGCAACGCCTCGGTTGCGAATATGCGCGCCGGGCTGAACGCCGCTGGCCGCCCGGTAAGCTGGCAACAGGACTATACCGAAAAGCGCGACCCGGAAGACGCCACCTGGATCCCCTATGCCATCGCCGACCGGCGCGCGCGCGTGGTCAGCGGCACGGACCCCATTCCGTTTGGCGCCTGGCGCAGCGTCGCGCACACCCAGCATGGCTTTTTCATTGAAAGTTTCATGGACGAGCTGGCCCATGCCGCGGGGCGCGATCCGTTTGAATATCGCCGCGATTTACTGGGCGATGCGCCCGAACAAAAAGTGGCGCTCGAAGCCGCCGCGCAAATGTCCGGCTGGGGAACGCCGCTTCCGCTGGGCCGCGCGCGCGGCATTGCGCTGCGCCAGTCGTTCGGGACCATCGTGGCGCAGGTAGCGGAAGTTTCGGTCAACTCCGAAGGCCAGGCGCGCGTGCACAAGGTCTGGTGCGCCGTTGACCCGGGCGAGGTCATCAATCCCGACACTTTTGTGGCGCAAATGGAAAGCGGCATCATCTATGGCCTGACCGCTGCCCTTTATGGCGAAATCAGCATCGCCAATGGCCGCGTGGTGGAACAGAATTTCCCCGATTATGAAATGCTGCGCATGGCCGATGCGCCCATGATCGAGGTTAAACTGATGCCCTCAGGCCGCCCCACCGGGGGTGCTGGCGAACCCGGCACGCCGCCCATCGCGGCGGCGGTCAGCAATGCCATATTCAGCCTGACCAAACAGCGGGTACGTTCACTGCCCTTACGCAAACACGATCTGCGCGGAAATGTGGAACAGGCGAAAATAAAGCTTTAATATCAGGAAACGCCAATGAACAAAACCACCATGCGGCCCTTCAGCCAATATGTGAACGCGCAGGAAGGCTGGATTGACCGGCGCATATTCCATGACCGCGAAATTTACGAGGCGGAACTGGAGCAGATTTTCGCGCGCTGCTGGCTGTTTGTCGCCCACGAATCGCAAATTCCGGCTGTGGGTGATTTTCTGACCACCTATATGGGCGAGGACGCGGTGATTGTGTCGCGCCGCAAGGACAAGGGCATTGGCGTGTTTCTCAATAGCTGCCCGCATCGCGGCAACCGGGTGTGCTTTGCCGATGCAGGCAATACGCGGCAATTCATCTGCAATTATCATGGCTGGTCGTTCGGCAATGATGGCGCCCTGATGGGGATGCACGAAGAATATGTCTATAAGCAAGATCCGGCGTTTGATAAGACGAAACATGGTCTGGTCAATGCACGGGTGGAAACATATAAGGGGCTGGTGTTCGCCACCTTTGCCGATGATGCGCCGAGCCTGAAAGAATATCTGGGCGCCTTCGCCTGGTATCTCGACATGATGCTGGACACAGATGAAGGCGGCACCGAATTTGTTCCGGGCACGGTGCGCAATGTGCTGAACTGCAACTGGAAATTCCCGGCGGAAAATTTTCACGGCGACGCTTATCATGTGGGCTGGACGCATATGGCGGGATCGCTGGCTTATGGCGGCAAGCCGTTTGCCGGTGATCAGAACACTTCGTTTCAGATGACATCGCAGGGCCATGGCTGGGAATCCGGTTATGACGGCAGCGAAATGCGCGGCCTTGGCAGCATGGCCATCGCGCAATATGTGATGCAGCAACGCCCGCTCATCGAACGCCGCCTGGGGCCGGAACGGGCAAAGATGATCGGCTCGATTGCCTCGGTCAGCATGTTCCCGAATTTCTCGTTTCTGCCCGGCATCAATACATTCCGCGTCTGGCAACCCAAAGGGCCGGACAAAACCGAAATCTGGGCCTGGGCGCTGGTCAATAAAAATGCGCCAGAGGAAGTGAAACAGGATATCCGCCGCTTCGCCATGCGTTCCTTTTCGCCCAGCGGCATGCTGGAAATGGATGATGGCGAAAACTGGGAAAGCGCGACCCGCGCCAACAAGGGCGTGGTGACGCGCCGCCAGAAACTGCATTATGGCATGAACCGGCTTGCGCCTGAGGGGCCGTCCAATTATCCGGGCCGGGTGCGCCAGGGCCAGATGGGCGACAATAACCAGATGGCCATGTATCAGCGCTGGGCCGATCTGATGGACGCGAAAGACTGGGCCTCTGTGCCCAACCGCGATGTGCAAAAGGCGGCGGAGTAAATCGCATGGCTATGCCGGACATTGAGCTTGTGCACGAGGTCGAACAGTTTTTATATCGCGAGGCGCGCCTGCTGGATGCGGAACAGTTTGACGCATGGCTGGAAATGCTGACAGACGATATTCATTACTGGATGCCGTCCATTCAAAACCGTTACCGGCGCGACAAAACCCCGGCGCATTCTCCCGGCCATATGGCGCTGTTCGACGAAGATCTGAAAAGCCTGCAATTGCGCATCAAGCGCTTCAACACCGGTGTCGCCTGGCCCGAAGACCCGCCGACACGCCATTGCCATGTCATCACCAATATCGAAGTGGAACTGACGCAAAACCCGAACGAATACCGCGTCTATTCCGCATTCGTGAACCACCGCAGCCGCACCGAACAGGACGAAGACACCATGATGGGCCGCCGCGAGGATTTATTGCGCCGGGTCGATGGCGTGTTGAAGCTGGCGCGGCGCAAGATCATCACGACGCAGAGCACTATATTGGCGAAAAATCTGAGCGCGTTTCTTTAACCCATTTTCTGATCACATGGACGCGCATCACACACCCTCATTGTCATTGCCCGGTTTATCCGGGCAACCCAGACCTAAACACAGGCCTATGGGTGTCGCATGGATTACCCGGATAAACCGGGTAATGACACAGTGGGGGGGGTGGAAAACGCTTCCACTCGATCAGAAAACGGTCTAAATCGCGCCGAACACGAACTGTGTGAACATATCGGTTTTGATGAAACCATCACCCCACTCTGCATCCAGATCGGCAAGGGGTTTTGAAGCAACCCATTGCTCTGAGGTTTTGCCCGCTGCCTTTGCAGCAAGCACACGCTCGCGCACTGTTGCCAGCATGGCGCGGAAACGCGCCAGATCGGCCTTGGTTGCCAGCGGCCCGTGCCCCGGAATGATTTTGGTTTTGTCATCGGCCAGCGCCAGCACCGTATCCGCCGATTTGATGATGCCATCCAGTCTGCCGCCTGATCCACTATCCACAAACGGGAAAAACCCATTCACGAACGTATCGCCGGTATGAATGATATTTGCAGCGGGCCAGTGAATAATAGTATCGCCATCCGTATGGGCGGGGTCCATATGGATCAGCTGTGACGTTTCACCATTCAGATGCAATGCCGCCTTGTCCGAAAATGTAATCACCGGCAGGGCGCCAGCGGCGGCGGGCGGAACCACCATTTTGAACGCGGCCAGTTCGCCGCCTTTTTCCATCCGGGCGCGCACGGCCTCATGGGCGATGATGGTGGCGCCCGCCTTGCCGAAATTTTCGTTGCCGCCGGTGTGATCGCTATGCCAGTGGGTGTTGATGACATATTTTACCGGCTTGTCAGAAATCGCCTTCACCGCCGCCATGATTTTTTCAGATAGCGGCGCATACTGATCATCGATCAGATAGACGCCATCCGCGCCTGCGGACACGCCAATATTGCCGCCTTCGCCCATCAGCATATACAGCGTATCGCCTAGTTTGATGGTTTTGATTTCGACCTTGGAAAAGTCCTGCTGCGCCAGCGCAGGCGACAGCCCAGCCATTCCCAGAGTCACACCCAGAGCAATATTCACCAAGATTAAACGCATGACGTTCCCCCTGTCTTATGGCTGATTGGAAGCACAGCCTAATGAACCTTACCATCGGGTTCAAGCTGTAACGCCGTTAGGGCGGCTCTCCGCGTTTCATCCGGTGAATCGCTGGCGTCAATGCGCATCCAGCCGATGCGGCCTGTATCATATTCCAGTTGGGCTTGCACAATATCTGCGGTCGCATCCGAGGCGTCCCCGCTTCGCGCGCCAACACGGCTTGCCAGGATCTCCGGCGGCGCATCCAGCCACAGGCCCTGAAACGGAATGCCCAGCGCATGCGCCACCGTTTCAATTGCGGCACGTTCCGTGTCGCGCGCATAGACCGCATCGGCGATGACGCTGTGCCCGGCCTGTAACGCCATCTGTGCGCGCTTCAGGATACAGGCATAAACTTTTGTGCTGTTTTCCGGCGTATAGGCGGATTGCGGCAATTGTTCCAGCAGGGGCGCGCCCGCAAGCTGTTTACGGATTTCATCACTGCGCAAAATCAGCGCGCCGGGTGCGGCACCTATGGTTGGGGCCAGGGCGCGCGCCAGCACGGATTTGCCGCCGCCTGAAAAACCGCTGACGGCAATCAGCCGCGGTGACGCCGGGCGCAGAAAATTTTGCGCCAGCGTAAAAAAATTATGCGCCTGTGAAATCAGTTGCTTATTGTCTGGTTGTGACAGCGACGTGCGCGCCATCACAAAGGCGCGTATCCCCGCCCGGCACGACAAAAACAGCCCCAACAGGGATAGTCCTTTGATGCAGGCCTCTGCACTGTCCGGCGTCAGTTGCGCCACATATTGATTGAGGCAGTGATTGGCCAGCGCGCCAAGCCCGCGCCGCCATAAGTCCATCAGCAAAAAAGCCAGATCATACAGAATGTCGATTCTGGCAATCACGTCACTGAACTCAATGCAATCAAATGGCGTGGGTTCGCCGTCAAGGCAGAATATATTTCCAAGATGCAGATCGCCGTGGCAATGGCGCACGCATCCCGCCGCCTTGCGGGCATTCATCAGCGGCGCATGCGCATCCAGTGCGGCCAGGCTTGCGTCACGCAGTGCGTTAATCGCCGCGGGAGAAAAAATATCCCCGGAAAAATTTCGATATTCGGCATCATTGCCCAGCAGGTTGCGGCGAAAAGCTTCCGCGCCGCCCGCTTCATATTCAGGTGGGATGGCGGCATGGAATACCGCAATGTTACGCGCCAGCCTGGCAATCAGTTCGTTCGTCAGCGTACCGTCAACGGCCATCTGGTCAAGCAGCGTGGCATTATCAAAGCGCCGCATTTTTACCGCCCATTCAATGGCTGCGCCTTTGCCATCAAGCGCCAGACGGCCATCCGTCTCTCGCGTGACCGCGCAGACATCAAGATAGATCAAGGGCGCGGTGCGGCGGTTCAGCACAATTTCGCGTTTGCAATCCTCATGGCGCAACGTAATGGTAGAGAAATCGAGAAAACCGAGTTTGACGGGTTTTTTGATTTTATAGGCATGGGCGCCAGCCAAAAACACCCTGGATATTGAGGTGTCGATCACCTGTACCGGGTCAGTCTGGCCATAGGCGCCGGGCGTGGCAAGAAATGCGGCGGCCTCCTGCCACGCGCCCGCTGCATCAGTCATGGAATGCCGGGTGTTTTTCAAACCCTGCCGGATCCTGATGAATAAGCACTTCGGCGCCGGGGAAGGCGGCTTTCACTTTCGCCTCCACCTCGTCTGCAATCAGATGGGCGGCGTGCAGCGTCATGTCCGGCTGCATTTCCAGATGCAACTGAATGAACGGCGTTGTGCCGGCAAGCCGCGAGCGCACATCGTGAATGGCCATGACCTCTTTATGGGCCAGCGCGATTTCGTGGACCTTGGTGCGGTCCTCATCAGGCAGTTCGCGGTCCATGATCTGATCATAGGACGTGCGAAATATCTGCACGGCGCTATAGCCAATCCAGCCTGCAATCGCCATGGCGATCAATGGATCTGCAAATATCAGCCCAAAACGCCCGGCCAGCACAAGTCCTGCGATCACCCCAATATTAAGCGCCACATCGCTGGCATAATGCAACGCATCTGCGCCAACGGCGACCGACCCGCTGGCGCGCACGACGTAACGCTGAAACGCAACCAGTGCGATGGTCAGCACAAGCGCAAATACGGTGACCGCAATGCCGATATTGCTTTGCACCACTGGTTGCGGATCAAGGATGCGCTGCACGGATTCAAAGCCCAGAAACACCGCCGAGCCGCCAATAAAGGCTGCCTGCCCAAGACCCGCCAGCGCCTCTGCCTTGCCATGGCCAAAACGGTGTTCTGAATCGGCAGGTTGCAGGGAATGGCGCACCGCAAGCAGGTTTAACAGCGACGCCGCCCCATCCAGAATGGAATCGATCAATGTCGCCAGAATCACTGCGGCGCCCGTGGCGTACAGCGCGCCCAGCTTAACAGTGATCAGGGTCGCGGCGACACCAACCGAGGCATAGGTCGCCAAGCGCATCAGACGCGCTGCGCGCGGGCGCGCATCAGGCGAAACCATATCTGTCAGAAATAAGCTCATGTGCCATCAATTATAACGATAAATCGGCTATGGGTAAAGCAGTCCACAGGTCCAGGGTGCATCCGGCGCTTCGCGGGTGAATAAAAACCGGTCATGCAGCCGAAAATAACGATCCCGCCAGAATTCGATGCCGATAGGGACAACGCGAAACCCCGACCAGAATTCCGGACGTGGCACAATATCGGGAAACCTGGCTGCAAATTCTTCTACCCGGCGTTCCAGCACTGCGCGTGTTTCCAGTGGCTCGGACTGATAGGACGCCCAGGCGCCGATCTGCGCCTGACGCGGGCGGGTAGCGAAATATTCATCGGCCTCCGCATCCGTAACCGGTAACGCTTCGCCCATGATGCGCACCTGACGGTTCAGGCTTTTCCAGTGAAAGCACAGTGAGACGCCAGGATTTTCGCGTATCTGCTGCGCCTTGGCGCTGCCCATATTGGTAAAAAATATAAAGCCGCGCTTTTCGGGCGGCGCATCCACGCCATCTATGCCGTTCATCAGCACGATGCGCAGATCAGGCCAGCCATCATCGCCCGCCGTCGCCAGCGACATGGCGTTGGGCGCGGCTTCCTTTGCGGCGGCCTCGTTAAACCAGTCATTGAACAGGGCGAACGGATCACTTAGATCGACCGGCCCGGCATTGAGATCGCCCTGGCTATTTGATGTGCCGGTATTTGCGGTCATGCTGTTAACCTCTCGCTAATGTGCTATCCGGTAGTTTTACACTGCCTATATATGTTTTGCCGCCATATTTTAGCCTTTCTTGACGGTATATCTGTACCGAAGCGCTGCGGTAATATGGTCGTGGAATGAAATCAGGATTTTTATGTTGGATTACGCCGTTCCACACTACATATAGAGCGTATGAACGCGCCATTGGTCCGCAGCCATTGCGCGCATGTGTCGGATTGCAACGAGGGTGAAAATGAACCGTATTTT
>JBMOMW010000061.1:0-6054 GCA_049325255.1 Pseudomonadota bacterium
GCGAAAGATCGCACTCAACCTTCTCAGAACTCATCCCGACAAAGCCTCCATACGCAGAAAAATCAAAAAAGCCGGGTGGGACGATAGCTTCCTCATATCCCTCATAACCCAAATGCGATAGCCCTGCCCCAATGACGGGGGCGAAGCGCCATCAGAGACTGGCAGACAAATCATGCTTGACCATCATGGATACCCTGGCAAAACGGGCAAAGACACGCCCCTGTCTGAACTCCGGCTCGCCCAAAAATCACACGCATCCGAACAGTTCAAGGCTTATTCATCCCTGATATGATTGGGGTGCACAATTACGCCACCTGCCTGGCCACAAACATCAATGCTCCCATCTGTTGCATTTTTACAATTTTTGGCAACATTTTCTGATTATAGATTATTGTTAGTAATTTTATTAACTAAATTTATTGACAGCAAGCCTGCATCTTCATAGCTTGCGGCAAGGTCAGATTAGCGATGCGGCCTGTGCGGTTCGGACACAGACGGGTATTGATTTGGCAATGGGGGCCGCCATTATCGCGCCCTGTGTAGTTTAAAAGCGGTTAGCGGGTTGGGGCTTGGTTCATATGTGGCAAATGGCGGCGCTTAAGACCGTCACATGCACATTGCTGATAAAGACGTCAGCAAGCCTCCCTCATTTCGTAGATCACAATGGCGTCAGACGCTGAAGAAGCGTCCGGCAAGGAAATTTGACGGTGAATGTCAAAATGAGGTTTGCAAGATTTTCTGATCAACCTTTGATCGCGTGCCTTGCAGACACGGCGTGGACTCCGCGCCGTTACAGCGTAGCGCCGTCTTGGCGGCGCCATGCCTCAATAACTTTGGACGGTTCGTGGCCTCCACCCGAACCGTCCATTTTTTGTTGAGGCCCTTCGCAAGATGTTCACCGCGCGCACCGGCAACACCCACAACAACGAAAACAACAAGATCACATCACCCAGGAGGCATGAATGTTCCACGAAAGAAAATCCCCCACTTCCAGTATCGCAGTGCTGAACACCAATCGGCGTCTGGCGCTGTCAGCTATTGCGCTGCTCGGATCCACAATGCTGACACAGCCCGCAAACGCCGTTGACTATAAATATGGCGAGGTTGCGGGGTCGATTGACACGGTGCTTTCGGCTGGCGCGTCGATGCGCACCAGTGCGCGCGATTGCCGTAATCTTGGCCAGCCCGCAGGTGGCTGCAAGATTTACGACGCGTCAAACCTTGAAAAAGGCGGCGGCGTCAACAGTGACGATGGCAATCTGAACTATGGCCAGTGGGATGTGTTTTCCGGCGCCCTGAAGGCGACCTCGGAAGCCTCCGCCACCTGGCGCAATTTCAACGCCTTTGTGCGCGGCACGGCATTTGTCGATCCGATTGTTGACAATACCGACTTCCGCGACCTCGACAGCGCGGCGCGCAGCGAAGTGTCGCAGAACGCCAAGCTGCTGGATTATTTCGTCGGCGGCAGCTTTGATGTGGGCGGCCTGCCGCTGGAGCTGCGCGGCGGCAACCAGGTGATCAGCTGGGGTGAAAGCACCTTCATCCAGAACGGCATCAATGTGATCAACCCGATTGACGTTTCCGCGACCCGCAAGCCGGGCTCCGAAGTGAAGGAATTCTTTACCCCGATTCTGGCCGCCAAGGCGGCGCTGGGGCTGCCCAACAATTTCAGCGTTGAAGGCTTCTATCAGTTCAAGGCCGACAATATCGTGCCCGATCCCGCCGGCACCTTTTTCAGTTCGGCCGACATTGTCGGGCGCGGCTCGCAACCGATTCGCGCGGGCACTTCTGATGTTGGCGATGACGCCCGCTTCAACCCGTTCCAGATCGCCAATGGTCTTGACACCGATCTCTACTGGCAGAGCCGGCTGGCGCTCAATGTGCCATCCGTTTCGATCGAACGGGCCAATGACGTCAACGCCGACGATGGCGGCGAGTTCGGCTTCGCCTTGCGTTACTTCAATGAGGAATGGAACAATGGGATGGAGTTCGGCCTCTATTTCATCAATTATCATTCGCGGCTGCCAATCCTGACGCAAAGCAGGACCGATACGACGCGCGCCGTCAGTATCGGCACCCCCACAACACTGAGTGGTCAGGCGCGGGATTATGTCAGCAAGACCAATCCCAATGGCACGCGGCAGGCCGATGCGGCTACAGTATCAGGATTGGATCTGGGAAACTTCAATGCAGCGCTTGCCGCCCCGAATGCGGCTGACGTCGCGGCCGGCGTGCCGGCCCCGCAATTGACGGCCAGCGGTCCGGTTTATAGCGCTGCTGCCGGCCCGTCCCATGTGAATATTTATGAAGCAGCCCAGGCGCTGTGTAACGTGCTGGCGGGGCCATTGCAGGTAGGCACGCAGTTGCAGGCCCAGGGTGTGGCCTCGGCCACCGGAAGGCCGTTTATCGCCGGTGACAATGCCAGGAACCGGTCAAACGTCGATTTCCGCACACCCGGCGGCTATACCAACTGTAACAATATGGCCCGCTTGCGCTCGCTTACAGGCACACTTGAGGCGTCGCTTGCCGCCGTTATGGCCAATACCCAGAATTATCGTCTGGAATATCCCGAAGACATCAAACTGGTTGGCGCCAGCATGAGCACGACGCTCGGTAATCTGGCGTTCCAGGCCGAGGCGACCTATCGTCACGATCAGCCACTAAGCTATGTCGGTTCGGAAGTTTCGGCGCTATTTGCCGATCTGGATGGCCGTACCGCCTTCAATACTGGTGCGGATCTGCCGGCGGGCGTTGGCTCTCCCACGGCGCCGGCGCGCAATGTTGAAATTTCGCCGGGCCGTTTCACCACCACGCGCTTACAGGCGAGCAACCAGTCTGCGGCGGGCGGAGCTGGTGCGAACTTCGTCAGTTTTGCCGAAGCAGCACGCATTGAGGCCGCACAGGCAGGCGTTGCCGGTGTTTATTCGGGGCTTCCCGGCAGCTATGGAGCAAGCATCGTGCCGACCACACCCGGGCTTGCCCAGGCAGCCGCCCTGGCGCAACAGGGTGCATTGACGGTTGCTGCGCTTCCAGCCAGCCTGTTTAATCCGGCAACACTGGTCGGCGGCGCGGTGGTTCCAACCAGCACGCTGATCGGAACTGGCGGCACGACCTTCGCTCCTCCCGGTCCCAATTCCCTGATCGGTCTGGGCGGCTCCACCCTGGGTGCGCCGCCAGCGGTCAGCGCCGCCAATCCTGCGGGCACGACTTCGGTGGTGTTCCCGGCCGGTACAGCGGCCAGCCTGGTCGAGGTTGCCAACCGGCTCGGCTATATCTCGCTTGATGTGGAAAATGCGGCGCAATCCCCCAATGTGGCGACGGCCCTGGCTGGCGACGTGTTGCTGGCCCGCCATGTTGACTCTGGTACGGGTGCGATCCCAACACCGATCACGCCGCAACTTCGCGCATCGCAACTGACCGCTGCCAATGTGCGTCCGGATGGATATATCGAAATTCCGACCGAGGACGTATTTACGGCGCAGGCCACCATCACCTCGGCGCTGTTTGGCTCCAACCCGGTGGTGTCGATGATGAAAGCCGATGGCGGTACGGTCGTGACGGAAGTCGGTATGGTAATGGTGCCGGGTATTTCCACCAGTTCCGCCATTGCCGCCGCCAGCGGCAGCGAAGGGCTGTTGAACCCGATTGCAGCCGCGACCTATAAGCTGAACACGGATCTGAAGGGGCCGACCAACTATGCGACGCCATTCTCCTGGGGCGCGCAGGGCATCTTCAACATGACCTATAACCGCGTGTTTGGCAGCCCTGTTAACCTGGTGCCGCAGATTGCCTGGCGCTGGGATCTGGGCGGGCGCACACCTGCTCCGCTGAGCAACTATATGGCGGAACGCAAGGCCATTGGCCTGTCGCTGGCGGCGAACTATCAGTCGCGCTGGACGGGTTCGCTAAGCTGGACCGCCAATTTCGGTCCGGACGCGCCGCTCGATGATCGCGATTTCGCCTCGGTCAACATCGCCTACGCTTTCTAGCGCGTACCGCACTCAGGTTGAGGCACACCCTGCCCCCAGTCTGTCACCCCGGGCTTGTCCCGGGGTCCAGGGTTACAAGGGAAAGCCTGTGTTTTTGTCCCTGGACCCCGGATCAAGTCCGGGGTGACACCGTGGGTGGGGTGACTCAAGCTAATTGCGGGCTGCTCTAGACCTTGCGGCGGCGCTTGACCGCGCCCAGGCTCATGATGCTCGCGCCCAGCAGGGTCATGGAGGCAGGTTCAGGCAGTTTCGAGCAAACCTACCGCTGCCGCTCTCACTGGCGGAGAAGCCTACGTCTTGGCCTGAGCAGGCATTATGATAGGTTATTGTCCATGGCCACAGTGACCTTTGATACCCTTAAATTTGATACCCTTAAATTCGTGGAAAAGCTGCGTGCGGCTGGCGTTTCGGAGCCACAAGCCAAGGCGCAGGCAGAAGTGCTGGTTTCTGCGCTTTCAGAAGCCATGGAACTGCAACTGGCAACCAAGGACGATATCAGGGGTGTACGGGCCGATATCGCCCGTCTGGAGCGTGACCTGTTTGTCGTGAAATGGATGATGGGTTTGGTGCTTGGCGGCGTAACCGCACTTATTCTGAAGGCATTCTTTTTCTGAAGACATTCTTTCCGGGCTGACGCCTTTCACTCATCTATTCATCGCGGCGACCTGGGGGATCACATCGCGGATCAGCAGGCGGGTTTGTTCCACCATTTCATCGGCATCGCCCGCAATCGGCCGCAAAATGAATTTATGCGCCCCGGCGGCCACGAATTCGCGCAGCCGCGCCAGGATTTCGTCGGCCCCGCCAACCGCATAATAGCCGCGCGGATCGTCCTTTACCCGCCTGGCCAGCACCGCCATGTTGCGCGCTACCGGGGCGTCGTCCCATGTGCCGAAGCGGAAAGCGAAGCCTGCACCATAATGGTCTTCGTCAATCTTGCGGCCGGTTTGGGTCAGCGCCTGTTTTATGCCTGCAATAACCGGGGCGACCTGGGCGGGTGTTTCGAGGCCTGCCTGCCATCCGGTGCCCAGCATGGCCGTACGGCGGATAGCGCCCTCGGCCGATCCGCCCACCCAAAGCGGAATATCCGGCTGCACCGGACGCGGCGAAATGGAAACATCCGTGTACTGAAAAAACTCGCCGTTAAAGGTCACGCTGTCTTCTTTCCACAGCCGCGAGATAAGCGTCAGGCATTCATCGGTGCGTACGCCACGGCGTTTGGTGGTGCGGCCCGTGGCCTCCCATTCCGGGCCGATGGCGCTGCCGACGCCAAAGGCTGGCAGCAGACGGCCATTGCTGAGCACGTCAATGGTGGCGCACTGCTTGGCCAGCAATAGCGGATCGCGTAGCCCGGCGGAGGCGACATTCATGCCGAATTTGAGCCGTCTGGTGGCCCCCGCGAGGGCGGCCATCACGCTCATGCATTCCAGATGCGGGTCTTTGGAGACGATACGGTCCGATTGCCAGATCGAATCGACGCCGCCCTCTTCGCACAGGGCTACCCAGCGCCAGAAGCCGTCCGCATCGGCAAACGGAAAATTGGCAATACCCAGTCCCACGCCATAGGTCATGCAGTTACCTTCCCTTGTCAGCCGAAGCCTTTCTTTTGTTCCTCATCATCTGTCCCCCATAGCCGAAGGCGAAGGGGGAAGCTGTAGCGATGCGGGATAGCGAAGGCTGGCGAATTGTTTGGCTGGCGGTAGCGTAACATGAACATGCCAGGCGTGCCCAGCGTTGCGCTGCTTAACTCAGGGCTGTATCCATGCTGGGGATTTTCAGCACGCTTTCCACCAGGTGCCGCAGAAAACGATCCATGTCGGCGGATGGCTGGTGCGCAAACTGCATCAGCGCCACCATATGCGCGTCACCTACGACAATCCGCGCGGCGTCTTCGGGATCGACATCTGCGGCCACCGTGCCGGCATGTTTGCCCGCAATGATAATCTGACGCAGCCGGTCAATAATCCGTTCCTGAAATTCCAGATATTTCGGCCAGGTGTCATCGCGGATGGACGTGCTCCATTCCAGCCAGACCCGGACCATATCCGTATCCGTATTGGCCGCT
>JBMOMW010000062.1:0-52323 GCA_049325255.1 Pseudomonadota bacterium
AGCCGGAAAACCCGCTAAAGTCGCAATCACAGCCATCATGCGAAAGCTCATCGTCTTGGCTAACGCCTTGCTCAAAGCGGATCGATTGTGGCAGCCAAATCATGCTTGACCATCACGGATACTCTAAAAGCATCATGGTCTAAAAGCGTGGCAGATCGGGAAATCGCGTGGCGCCGCCATGCACATGCACCCGGCCCAGTTCGGCGCAACGGTGCAGCACGGGAAACACCTTGCCCGGATTAAGCCGGCCATTCGGATCAAAGGCGCATTTCAGGCGCTGCTGCTGCGCCAGGTCCGTTTCGCTGAACTGGACGGGCATCAGGTCGCGCTTTTCGACGCCCACGCCATGTTCGCCGGTCAGCACGCCGCCAACCTCGACACATAGCCGCAAAATATCCGCGCCGAAATTTTCCGCCTTTTCCAGTTCACCCGGCGCATTGGCGTCATACAAGATCAGCGGATGCAGATTGCCGTCACCCGCATGAAACACATTGGCGACACGCAATCCATATTGCACGGACAATTCCCGTATGCGCGCCAGAACCAGCGGCAGGCTGCCGCGCGGAATTGTGCCATCCATGCAGAAATAATCCGGTGAAATACGCCCCATGGCGGGAAAGGCGTTCTTGCGCCCGGCCCAGAACGCCAGCCGCTCCGCCTCATCCCGGCTTTCGGAAATGGTCCGCGCGCGGCAGGCCCTGGCGATTTCGCGCACGCGCGTTGAGAGCGCCGTGACCTCCGCCTGCACGCCATCCAGTTCGACAATCAGCAGCGCCTCCACATCGCGCGGATAACCGGCATTGCAAAAATCATCCGACGCCAGTATTGCGGGCCGGTCCATCATCTCCATCCCGCCGGGAATGACGCCGTCGGCAATAATGGCGGCGACACAGGCGCCCGCATCTTCAACCGAATCAAATCCCAGCAACAGCGCCTTTGCGGTTTCCGGCCTGGGCAGGATGCGCACCGTTACTTCGGTTATCACCCCCAGCAGACCTTCTGATCCGGTCACAATGCCCATCAGGTCTAGCCCTGCCGCATCCAGATGCCTGCCGCCCAGGCGGATCACTTCGCCGTTCATGAGCACCATCTCAAGGCCCAGCAGATTATTGGTGGTCAGGCCATATTTCAGGCAATGCACACCGCCGCTGTTTTCCGCCACATTGCCGCCAATGGTGCAGGCGATCTGGCTGGAAGGATCGGGCGCGTAATAAAATCCGGCATCGGCGACCGCATGGGATATCGCCAGATTGGTCACACCGGGTTGCGCCACCACGCAACGGTTTTCAAAATCAATATCCATAATCTGATTTAGCCGCGACAGCCCCAGCAGCACGCCATCCGCCAGCGGCAGCGCGCCCCCCGACAGCGACGTGCCCGCCCCGCGCGGCACCATCTTGATGTTCATCTCATTGCATAGCCGCAGGATGGCCGAAATCTGTTCCACACTATCGGGCAGCACCGCCAGCAGCGGCAATTGCGCATAGGCGCTCAGCCCGTCGCTTTCATAGGGGCGCAGCTCCGCTTCCTGATCAATAATCTGACCGGCCGGAAGAATTTCGCGCAGCGCCGCAATCAGGGCGGGGCGCGCCTGCAAAATATGCGGCTCCGGCGCGGGCATTTGCAGTGTCATGCGGGCATCATCCTTTCGGCGCGCACCCGCATGATGACGGAAATATCACTGTGCTGCTTCACTACTTTCCCCGCGCAGCAGTTCGAGTGCGGCGTCATGCTTGCGCCTGCGCCGGCCAGCGGCAAGCAGGTTCAGCACTTCAACGCTCATGGAGAAGGCGATGGCGAAATACAGATATTCGCGCGGCAGATGGAAATGCAGCCCATCGGCCACCAGCGCCATGCCCACCAGCAGCAAAAAACTGAGCGCCAGCATCTTGGTGGTGGGATGGCGCTGGATAAAATTGCTTACCGGTTCTGACGCCAGCATCATGATGATAATGGCGATGACGACGGCGATGATCATCACCGGCAAATTCTGGGTCATGCCGACGGCTGTAATGATGCTGTCGAGCGAAAACACAATATCCAGCACAATCACCTGGCCAATGACACCGGCGAATGTGACCGCCATTCTGCCGCCACCGGCTGCATGGTCATCTCCTTCGCCTTCGACCGTGGCATGGATTTCCATGGTGCCCTTGGCCAGCAGGAATAATCCGCCGCCAAATAAAATCGCATCCCGCCAGGAAAAATCAAAATCACCCACACTGAAAATCGGCTGGGTCAGGCCCACAATCCAGACGATGCTGGCTAACAGCCCAATCCGGAAAATCAATGCCAGCGACAGGCCTACGCGCCGTGCGCGGGCCTGCTGATGCACGGGTAGACGCGCACTGACCACCGAGATAAAAATCAGATTATCGATGCCCAGAACGATTTCAAGAATGGTCAGGGTAATCAGGCTGGTCCATATGAGCGGGTCACTTGCCCCCGCGATAAACGCTTCCATCAATTAAACTCCAGTCAATCGATCAATCCAGATAGGTGTGACAGCCCGTCGCCATTAAAATTTCAATCAGACCCGCATGCTGTTTGGCGGCGGCATAGCGCGCCTGCAATACCGCCAGCGAACGCGCATGATATTTCTGTGTCTCCTGGGTAAACGGCTTGCCCTGTAAAGTAATGGTGAATTTTTCTTCGCCCCGCCTGAGCGCGGCGGCGTTCGCTACCGACCAGGGCAGGAACAGGCCTGCAATTTCCTCACTTAGCAGCGGCGTCAGGGTGGGCGCCAGTTTTTCCCAGGTCTCGATCTGCCCTTCCAGCTTCGGGTCCAGCATACGCTCTGCCCATGCAGCCACATTGGGCGCGTGCGCCGCCATCAGCCTATGGGGCGTTGGATCGGTCCAGCATTCATACAGTTGCGCCGCCAACCCAAAATCCGCCAGTAGCGGACGCTTGCCAAACAGATAGGGCCTGTGGGCAAGATGCGATTCCAGAATTTCCAGCAGGCGTCTGAACGAGGCTTCGATCTGTTCGCGGGTTTGCGGGGTGGAGCCAACCAGGCTCAAACGCCTGACCATCCGGTCACGGATCATTTCGCCCATTGCCTGCACTTCCACATCGGCCGCATTGGGGCGCATGCCGCGCGCCAGCCGCTCCCCGGCGGATTTCTGGTCCGGCACATACCACCAGCGGTAATGGAACATATGCTTGTTGCACCATTCGTCCGCATATTCCTCAATCAGCGCGGAAATAAAAGCCAATATGGGATCATGCGGCACGATTGCGGGCTCGGGATAGGTCTGCTCCATCTCCTCGATGATCGGGGTTGAATCCTGCATCGCGTCGCCGCGCGCGGAAACAACCAGCGGCACCAGCGGCAATTTCGCAAATTTGCTGAATTCCGCCATATCGTCCTCGCTGCGCGCGATCCACTCATGGGGAATGTTTTTATAGCGGAAATAGGACCGCACCTTGACCGAGTATGGCGACAGCTCCACGCCGAAAATCCTGTATTGCTCTTTCATGGCTATTTCCTTCCGGCGTTGCGGCCTGCTACTTATATCCCACACTAACATAAGAATGGAGAGACCGGCATGGGACAAGAGACGATTGGCGACATTTTATATGAAACGCGCGGTCAGATTACCATCCTTACCATCAACCGGGTGGAGCAGCGCAATTCCATTAATATAGGGGTGCGCGAAGGATTATTTGCAGGCTTTGAGAGATACGAAGCCGACGCCAATGCCCGCGTCGCCATTCTCACCGGCGCCGGGGACAAGGCGTTTTGCGCGGGCGCGGACCTGAAGGAAATGTCGGACATGAAACTGGGCATGCTGCCGCGCAATTTTCTGCCGCTGATTGGCGATACGATCGAAGTGCGCAAACCCGTGATCGCGGCGGTAAACGGGGTGGCCTATGCGGGCGGCTGGATGCTGGCGCAAATGTGCGATCTGGTGGTGGCCAGCGACACTGCGCGCTTCGCCATTACCGAGGCCAAGGTCGGGCGCGGCATGCCCTGGGCCACGCCGCTGACCCATATGATCCCGCAAAAAATATTGCTGGAAATCCTGATGACGGGAAATCCGGTCACGGCGCAGCGCGCCTATGAATTTGGTTTCGTCAATCATGTGACAGCGCCCGAAGAACTGATGCCCAAGGCGCTGGAACTGGCGCAAACCATTTGCGAAAACGCCCCGCTCACCGTGATGGCGGCAAAACACATGGTCTATACCGCCACCGAAATGGGCAGAAGCGCCGCACAGGAAGCCGGACGGCGGATTTTCGAACCGGTCTATCAAAGCCAGGACGCCCAGGAAGGACCAAAGGCCTTCGCCGAAAAACGCAAACCCAACTGGCAGGGAAAATAGGCAAATACCTAACCACCGTTAGAATATTTGAGATATAATTGGCAAAACAAACCAGCAGGGAGTGAGAAGCATGGATTTTAGTTTGTTCATCTATGGCACGGTCGGACGCCGCAAGGAACTTGAAGCGGGCATGGCCGGGCGCAAGCCTGAGCTTTATCAGCGATTTCTGGCGGAGTTACAGGATTATGCGCGTTTCGCCGATGAACGGGATTATTACGCCATCGGCCACCCGGAACATCATTTGCAGATCGAAGGCTTCGAGATGGCCAATGATCCCTGCCTGATGGCCATGTGGCTGGGCCAGCATCTGAAAAAGATGCGGGTCATGTCCTGCGGTTTTGTCGCCGCCACCAATAATCCGATCATTGTGGCGGAAAAAATCGCCACGCTGGATAATATGCTGGGCGGGCGTTTCAATGTGGGTCTGGTGCGCGGCTATCAGGCGCGCTGGCTGGATAATTTCAAGATCAGGCCGGACGTGGAAGCCGTTGGCCCCTGGAATGTGGATGGTCCCGCCGATGTGATGAACCGCGAACTGTTCACCGAATTTGTCGAGGTGATCTACAAGGCCCTGTATAATGACACGTTCAGCTATCGCGGCAAATACTGGAACTTCCCGACACCCGGTTTCAAAAACCCGCATGACCATCCAGTCTATCACAAATATGGCCAGGGCGTGGACGCGAAGATGAATTTCAGCGAAATCGGCATTGCGCCCAAGCCGCTGCAAAAGGAAATTCCTCTGTATGGCGGCTTTTCCTCCAGCCTGCGCACCGCCAAATTCTGGGCGAAATACAAGGGAAAGCCGATCGTCCTGACCGACAATCTGGAGTTCTGCAAAACCCTGTGGGGCGAGTGGGGCGAAGAGGCCAGGCGACACGGGCATGATTTCAAACCCGGCGAGGAAGCCTGCTGGGGCGGCATCATGATCTGCGCCCCCACCGACGCCCAGGCCTGGGAATGGTGGGAAGACATGAAATGGTTCTGGGACCAGTGGTCGGTGCCGTTCGGCTTTGGCCTGCCGGAACTGCTGATCGGTTCGCCCGAAACCCTGAACAAGCGCCTGGCCGAGGTCAACAAGGCAATTCCCGTCAAGGAATGCTATCTGCTGATCCCCCAGGGCATTCATACCCCGGAACAGATCAAAACCTCGCTCGACCTGTTCGCCACCAAGGTCATGCCGAACCATCGGTAACGGGCTGGAGCATGGTGATTTTAGGTTGAATCACCTCAACCACAGTGTCACTGAGCTCGTCCTCGGGCCGGCCAAGGCCGGTCCCGGGGGCACTTGGTGCGGGGTCCAGGGCCACAAACACGGGCCTTTGTGTGTGGCTCCTGGACCCCGGAATAAATCCGGGGTGACAGACCGAGATTGTGGCATGGGCAAACCTAAACGCATCATGCGCACTAGCCGCCGTTTTTTGTTTGCGGGGATGGCCGCGCGGCGAACCATTTTCCCATGGTTTTTGTTAACGCCTGCGCTATATTATCGGGGAGAGGTGGAAGATGGCCGAAAACGTCACTAACGAATTGATCTACGAAGTCCTGAAACATATTCAGGACAGGCTGGCCAAGGTCGAGTCAACCCTTACCGATCACACCCGCCAGTTCATCCGGGTGCGCGAAGACATCAACAGCGTGCGCGAAGACATTAACGGCCTGCGCGGCGATGATCTGCGCCGCGAAGCCATGCAGGCCAGGATGGACGAGCGTCTGCAACGCATTGAAAACCGCCTCAATCTGACCGATGCCTGATCCCTTCAGGATTGGCGATTCCTTCTGATCCGAACAAGATCTAAGGCGAGGCATCATTCATGACCACTTTTGACGCCAATGATCTTTCGGCTTTCTGGATGCCGTTTACGCCGAACCGGCAGTTCAAGGCAGCGCCCCGCATGATTGCTGGCGCGTCGGGCATGTATTACCACACGCCCGATGGCCGTCAGATTTTGGATGCCACTGCGGGCCTGTGGTGCGTCAATGCCGGGCATTGCCGCGTCCCCATCGTTGCAGCGCTTCAGGCCCAGGCGGCGGAACTGGATTATGCCCCGCCGTTTCAGTTCGCCCATCCCAAAGCGTTTACGCTCGCCAGCCGGCTGGCGGCGCTGGCGCCGGGTGATCTGGACCATGTGTTCTTCTGCAATTCCGGATCCGAGGCGGTGGACACCGCGCTGAAAATCGCCATCGCCTGGCACCGCATGCGCGGCGAGGGCGCCCGCACCCGCCTGATCGGACGCGAACGCGCCTATCACGGCGTCGGCTTTGGCGGTATTTCGGTGGGCGGCATGGTGAATAACCGCAAGCATTTTGGCCCCATGCTGGCGGGGGTGGATCATCTGCCGCATACCTATTCGCGCGAACAGCAGCCCTTCGCCAATGGCCAGCCGGCCTGGGGCGCGCATCTGGCCGACGATCTGGAGCGGCTCGTGGCCCTGCATGACGCCAGCACGATCGCGGCGGTGATCATTGAGCCGATGGCGGGATCCACCGGCGTGCTGCCGCCGCCGCAGGGCTATCTGCAACGCCTGCGCCAGATTTGTGACCGGCACGGCATATTGCTGATTTTCGACGAGGTCATCACCGGCTTTGGCCGTCTGGGCGCGGGTTTCGCCGCGGAACGCTTTGGCGTTGTTCCCGATCTGCTGTGCTTCGCCAAGGGGGTCAGCAACGCCGCAGCCCCGCTGGGCGGGGTGCTGGCGCGCGCGGGCATTTATGACGCATTCATGCAGGGGCCCGATCATGTGATCGAGCTTATGCATGGCTATACCTATAGCGCGCACCCGCTGGGCGTTGCGGCGGCGCATGCCGCACTTGATCTGTACCAGCACGAAAACCTGTTTGCCCGCGCGCTGGCGCTGGAACCCGTCTGGGCCAGCGCCATTCAGGCTTTGCGCGATGCGCCTTTCGTGCAGGACATTCGCACCATCGGGCTGGCCGCAGGCATTGATCTTGCTTCCATTACGGATGCCCCCGGCAAACGCGGCTTTGAAGCCATGCTGAATGCGTTTCACCTGCAGGATGTGATGGTGCGCGTTTCCGGTGACACGATTGCGCTTTCACCGCCGCTGATTATCAGCGAAACTGAAATCGCTGATATTGCCGAACGGTTTCGCAAAGCGCTGAACGCGCTCACATAGAAAGGAAGTGTCATGCTGCTGGGTGTGCCAAAAGAAATCAAGGTGCACGAATACCGCGTCGGCATGACCCCTTCGAGTGTGCGCGAGTTAACCCATCATGGCCATGACGTACTGGTGCAAACTGGCGCGGGGATGGCCATTGGATTAAGCGATGACAATTACCGTGCAGCGGGCGCCGAAATTGCCGCGACCGCAGCCGATGTGTTTGCCCGCGCCGGTATGATCGTGAAGGTCAAGGAACCGCAGGCGTCCGAATGCGCGATGCTGCGCGCCGGACAAATTCTGTTCACCTATCTGCATCTGGCAGCCGATGCGGCGCAGGCGCAGGCCTTGATCGCATCTGGCTGCACTGCGATCGCCTATGAAACCGTGACCGATGCCAATGGCGGGCTGCCCCTGCTGGCGCCAATGAGCGAGGTCGCCGGGCGCATGGCCATTCAGGCGGGCGCGCATTGCCTGGAAATGGAACAGGGCGGGCGCGGCATGCTGCTGGGCGGCGTGCCGGGCGTACAGGCCGGCAAGGTGGTGATTATTGGCGGCGGCGTGGTCGGCACCAATGCCGCGCGCATGGCCATGGGGCTGGAGGCGCATGTCACCGTGCTCGATAAAAGCCTGCACCGCCTGCAACAGCTGGACATGCAGTTCGGCCCGACGCTGAACACCATATTCGCCACTGTCGATGCGCTGGAAAATTATGTGAGGGACGCCGATCTGGTGGTGGGCGCCGTGCTGGTGCCCGGCGCCGCCACGCCGCGCCTGATCACCGATAAAATGGTGCAGAGCATGCAGCGCGGTTCGGTGTTCGTGGATGTGTCCATCGATCAGGGCGGAACGTCCGAAACCTCACGCCCGACAACGCATGCTTCCCCCACCTATAAAATGCATGACGTGGTGCATTATTGCGTGACCAACATGCCCGGCGCGGTGGCGCGCACGTCAACTTTTGCCCTGAACAATGCGACCCTGCCATTCATTCTGGCGCTGGCGGATCACGGGGCCATGGAAGCGCTGCGGCGTGACCGGCATCTGATGGCCGGACTGAATGTGCATGGCGGCAAACTGACCTATCAGGCGGTTGCCGATGCCCTTGGCGCGCCATATGTCCCGGCGCAAGAACTTGTAGGCTAGATCCTTTGTCTTCACCTAAAACCCTTCTTTATAAAGGGTTGATATAGCGGCCTGCATCGGCCATTTATCAGGCATCACCTTATATTTTGAAATTTGCGTCACAGGAGCAGCCCATGTTCATTCAGACGGAATCGACCCCGAATCCCGCCACGCTGAAATTCATTCCCGGCTGTACCGTGCTGGAAGAAGGGGCGGCGGATTTTCCAGGCCCGGCCTCCGCCGCCAACTCCCCTCTTGCAACGCGGCTGTTTGAAATAGCCGAAGTTACCGGGGTTTATCTTGGTGCGGATTTCATCACCGTCACCAAGTCAAACGGCGAATGGCACCACCTCAAGCCGATGATCCTGGGCGCGATTATGGAGCATTTCACCTCCGGCAGGCCTGTAATGCTAGCCGAGGGCGCATCCGCCGGCGGGCATGTATACGATGCGGACGGCGACGACGGCGATATTGTGGCGCAGATCATTGAACTGCTCGACACCAAGGTGCGGCCCGCTGTTGCGCAGGATGGCGGTGATATTGTATTCCGCAGCTTTTCCGAAGGCGTCGTCTATGTGCATCTGCAAGGGTCATGCGCCGGTTGCCCAAGCTCAACCATTACCCTGAAGAACGGCATCGAGAACATGCTCAAGCACTATATTCCGGAAGTCGAAGAGGTTCGCCAGGTCAGCTAGAGTATGATGATTTTAGGTTTGTCCATGCCACAATTCCGGTCTGTCACCCCGGATTTATTCCGGGGTCCATGTGCTTGCCCTCGGGCCGGCAAAGCCGGTCCCGGGGGAGCCACGCGCTAAGGCCTGAGTTCGGAACCCTGGACCCCGCACCAAGTGCCCCCGGGACCGGCCTTGGCCGGCCCGAGGACAAGCTCGGTGACACCGTGGTTGAGGAGATTCAACCTAAACACATCACGCGCCAGGAAGCGCGTTAACCATTCGCTAACCCTTTGAATAACGGGGCAGAAAACCGGCCCTGTCAGAGTCTTAACAGAATGGAAACTATAAAAATCTTTAGTTAACCAGTGTTTTCAATGGCTTAGCATAATGAATCTGCCAAAGGGTTGCCCCCCTTCGGCCCAGCAGGTACACTCCCTTCATGTTTTGTTAACTAATTGGCTCCCCCCCAGGGATGATCAGTGAAGGGTGTAGACGTGAACATCGCCAAACGGATACTGGCCGGCGCAGCTGGCACTATGGTCTCGTTACTGGGCGTGGCCGTTGCTACAGCTTATGTAATGGCCATGCTGGCCACGGTTCCCTCGCTGGGAAAGCTGGCGCAATTGAACGGCCCGTCCCGGCTGGTGGCCGATAATGCCGCCCCGTCCTGGTGGGACAAGCTTGCACAGGGGTCTGATCAGATCTTTGCCAGCGCAAAGCCGCGTAATGTGGTTCTGATGGTGGCGCCGCGTGACCGTCAGCAACTGCAAAGCCATTTTGCCGCCCTTGACTATGCGCTGCCGGTGGCGGGCGCGCCGGACGAGGCACGCAATGAGGTGCCACGGTTATATTTGCGCAGCCTTCCCCGCGACCTGGCGGAGGGCGATTCCACCTGGGACCGCAAAAGCGACTTTTTACGGGTAATGCTGCCATTGGTGCTGGCGGGGAACGAGCAAATCCTGGCCGACCGCAAGCGTGTGGAGAAATTTGCGGGGCAGGCGCTGAGCGGTGGAAATCTCTATGCCGTCAACAAGTCCTGGGTGATCAACCTGGCGGAAGAATATGGGCTGGATAATTTTGACCCCAAAAATGGCGACTGGCAGGAGCTTCTGCGCCGTGTGGATGCGGTCCCTGTCTCGCTGGCGCTGGCGCAGGCTGCGCTGGAATCGGGCTGGGGCACGTCGCGTTTTGCCCAACAGGGCAATGCGGTGTTTGGGCAGGTGAGTTGGAGGCCAGGCAGCGGTCTCATTCAGACGGGTCGCGATCCTGACGCCAATCACGAAGTGCGTAGCTTCTCAACGCTGTCAGACTGCGTCAACGCTTATCTGCATAATCTCAACACCCATCGGCATTATGCAAAATTCCGCAACCAGCGGGCCAATCTGCAGGCGCGCGGGCAGGCCCCGTCGGGCGTGGAGCTTGTCAAATATCTGGACCGGTATTCCGTATTGGGCAAGAAATATATTGACGAAGTCCGTGGCATTATCGAAACAAATTTGCTACAGGAAATGGACGCTGCACGCCTTCGACCCGCGACCGCAACAGGATTCACCTTTTCCTGACCCAGATTGGGCAGAATTAGCGCCAGTCAGCAAGCAGAGGCTTCTCATATATGTCTGAATCTGGTGTGTCTGAATCTGCCCCTTTGTCTGAGCCGGTCCTGCCATTGCTCAAGGCGCGTATCCTGCACACCCGTATCTTTGTATTCGCCATGCTGCCTGTTGTGCTTTTTTCACTCGGCATGCTGGCCGAAGATGGCGTGGTCCATGAGATCATGGAATGGGCGGGGCATATTCTGGTAATTTTATGTGTGCTGGGGCGCGCCTATTGTTCGGCCTATATTGGCGGCCGCAAGAACGACAAGATAATCTGCGAGGGGCCGTTCTCGATTGTGCGCAACCCGCTCTATGTGTTTTCTTTCATTGGCATTGTGGGGATTGGATTGCAGTCGGGCATCGCGACGCTGCTGGTGCTGCTGCTCCTTGGCTTTGTGCTTTATTATCCAAAAGTCGTGGCCCGCGAAGAAGCATTCCTGCTGCACAAATTCGGTGATACCTACCGTGATTATATGCTCGGGACACCGCGCTGGTGGCCACGCTGGAAGAACTGGATTGAGCCGGAATATATCACCACGCAACCGCGCCTGTTGCGCGAATCCATGCGCGATGCCGCAATGTTCTTCATAGCATTTCCGATATTCGAACTGCTGGACATGCTGCGTGAAAAAGGCATTCTCGAGGCTTATTTCCTGCTGCCATAATCATAATGGTGTTTGCGGCAGCGGCTATTTTGGCTCTTTCAATTCAACCAGAATGGCGCGAAAACGCGGGCCGCGATTGTGGGCGATTTCAATATGGCCTTTTTCAACCAGCATCGCGCCACCACGCTTGGCGTCAGGAAATTTGAAACTGGCTTTTTTGCCTTTACCGTCGCTATCGAAGAATTCGACATCGAACGGGCCGACATCGGTTACATTGACAATGACATAATCCAGCTCGTGGTGATGTTTGCCCAGGGTTTCGCCCTCGTTGATCACCTGATCCCACACCCTTACCTCATCATCTTCATACAGAATTCTGGTGGCGATGGGGCGCAGTTTCTCTTGTGTTGTCATTGCAATATCCTCCCCTATTCCTTGTTGCCGAAGCGGGTATCCCAGTCTTTCTCCAGCGCCCATACTTCCGGAAATCCGGTTAATGTGTGTGCGCCCGCAAGAGATGTTGGGCCGTTCGAGTCGCTGACGCCATTCTGCTTGAGATAGGCATAGGCCTGTTCCATCGCGCCCAGCGCCGCCCCGAAGCCTACGCCTGGATAGATGGCGATGTCGAATCCCAATTCTTTTAACCTTGCGGCGGGCAGTTCAGGCGTACGCGCCCCTTTCGGCACCATATTGGCGAGCAGCGGCGCATTGACTTCCTGGCCGATACGGGCCAGCTCCGCCTCGCTTTCCGGTGATTCAACAAACAGAATATCTGCGCCCGCTCTGGCATAGGCTTGGGCGCGGGCAATCGCTTCGTCCAACCCATGGGCGGTGCGCGCATCGGTGCGCGCAATAATCAGCGTTTCCGGTGACAGCCGGGCCTCGACGGCGACATGCACCTTGGCCACCATGTCGGACATTGGAATAACGCGGCGGCCCAGTGTGTGGCCGCATTTTTTGGGTATTTCCTGATCTTCGATCTGAATCGCATTGGCCCCCGCCGCTTCATAGCGGCGCACCGTGTGGCGCACATTCAGCAAGCCGCCATAGCCTGTGTCGGCATCCGCGATAACCGGTTTATCCGTAAGAGAACGGACGATTTCCAGCGCCCCAAGCATATCCGTTAGCGTGGTCAATCCCGCGTCGGGCAGGCCATAGCGTGACGCCGAAACCCCGTATCCGGTCATATACAAAGCGTCGAAATCCGCCCGATGCGCCAATATGGCCGAAAATCCGTCGAAAACGCCCGGCGCGATAATGAAGCGCTTTTCAGCAAGCATTCTGCGTAACGTTAATACGGCCATTGGCGGCCATCTCCTTATATCTCAGCAGGTCAGGCATTCACTTCGCGCTGCCGCCACCAGCTTCTGCAACTGCTCAAGTTCGGCGAAACCTGGCACCAGCGTGTCGCCAATAATGAAAGATGGCGTTCCGGAAATGCCAAGACTTTCGGCAATTTCGTGATTGCGCTTGATAATTTTTTCGACTTTTGGATCGTCCATGTCCTTGCGCAGTCTGGCCGCGTCCAGCCCATTTTCCGTGGCGATGCGCTGTACGCGGCTTTCGCTTAACGCGCCTTGCGCCGCCATCAGCGCATCGTGGAAGGGTGCGTATTTATCCTGGCGCATGGCGGCAATGGCTGCACGTGAGGCGATCAGCGAATCCGGACCCAGTATGGGAAACTCTTTCAGCGCCAGGCGTATGCGGCCATCTGATTTCAGCAATTGCTGAATAACCGGCTGGGCGCGTTTGCAATATCCGCAGCGGTAATCGAAAAACTCCACCACGGTCACATCACCCTTCGGATTTCCGGCAATGAAGGTGTCAGGATCGTTCTCAAGTTCCTTGCGCAACTTACCCAATGTCTCGCGGCTGCCTGGCGTCTGGCCGGATTCCATTTTCTTGCGCAGGCTGTCCAGCGCCTCCATCAGGATTTCCGGATTTTCCTCCAGCACTTCACGCACCATCTGTTTGGTGGCGGCCTTGTCTGCGGGCGTGGCGCTCTGCGCATTCGCAGAGACAGGAAAAAGCAATAACACCGCCATCATCAACAGCAGCGTCCTGGCCAGTAAAAAATATTTCATTCGATAATGTCGCCCCGGTGTTTGGGTTTTACCATGTCGTAAATGTCCTGCGCCCGGAAATTGCCCGGCGAACCTTCCGGTAACAGTTTCATGGCGCGCTGTGAATGGATATACGCATCGCGCCGGTTCTCTGAACGGAAGAAGCGTTCTGCGCTGGCGAGCGCCGCCATGCCCTCCTGCCCGTCATTGGCATAGGCGATGGCCAGCTGGTGCCAGCCAAAGGTAATTTCGGGATCCTGCGCCATGGCCAGTTTCAGCGATTCCAGCGCGGGCTTCCGATAGGCTGGATCCTCGGTCGAAAGCATTGCCTGGGCGAGATTCACGCGCAGCAATGGAATGTCCGGCTTCAGCGCAACGGCGCGTGTGTGCGGGGCAATTGATTCTTTAATGCGGCCGGATTCGAATAATATCTGGCCTTTTACCTCATTATAATAAGGATTGTCCGGCGATTCGGCGATCAGGGCGTCGATTTCACGCAGCGCCGCTTCTGTATCGCCGCGCTGGTAATTGGCAATCGTGCGCGCGTAACGGGCCTTGATGCTGGTGTCCCTGGCTGGAAATTTGCGGAAGGTCTGCGCCGCCGGTTTGACATAGCCATAAAGCTTTCCCTGCATGCGCAAATGCGCTTCGATCAATTCCGGGGGATCTTTGCGATCGCGATAGGGCGATTTTTCAAGCCGCTCTTCAAGCGCGCTCATGCGCTCCGATGACATGGGATGGCTGCGCACAAACGGATCCTGATTGGGCGCGTTCAGCGCATCCTGCCCGCTGAACTGATGCATCACTTCCATCAGGCCCGCGGAGGATTCACCGATGGAGTCGAGATAGTTTGCCGCCGCCTGATCGGCCGATGATTCCTGTGAACGGCTATAGGCCAGAAAGTTGCGCTGCGCCACCTGCTGGCCACCGGTCATTACACCCATGCCCACATCCGGCGCTCCCATTGCCGCAATCCCGACGCCAAGCACCATCGAGGCAATGGCCAGCGCGCCGGTACCTTTCATTGCATCCTGTGTGCGGGCAAGATGTCCGCCGGCTATATGGCCGACTTCGTGCGCAATCACACCTTTGATTTCGCCTGGGGTATCGAATTCAAGCAGCAACTCGGTTGTGAAAAACACATTCTGACCGCCAGCAACGAAGGCGTTCACCTGGTTGTCATTGACCAGATAAATATTCACCGACCTCGGATTAAGCCCGGCGGCGGCAAAAATCGGCGTTGCATAACTGCGCAACAATTCCTCGGTTTCCGCATCACGGATCAGCGAAATGGCGGATGCAGGGGTAATGGCGCCAGGCGCCGCCCCAAGGATGGCGCCGCTCAGCAATATGCCTGACACAAAGCGCTGGACAGGACGGGCAGGGAATTGAAAAGGCCAAATTTGCAACACGTAGCATAAACTCCTGGCTGTCATTTCGTCACAGGCTGGTCCGGCGCACCTGCAGCGCCATGATCAGATTGAACCATTCGGGATGACCGGATCAAACAAAATTACTCAAGATTTCAAACGGATAGGCCTGATCTGCAGATTTATCAGGAATGCAGCGAAATTCCATTTTCCGCTGAGACTTTGCTCCTGACGGCCCGGCGCAGTATCAGGTCGTATTTATGGCGCATTTAAGGCTAATAATTGAGGATGCGTAATAAAATAGCATGCCGGTTCAACTCCGGGGTTATGTAATTCTGAAATTCAGGGGTAAAAATGCCCGATGGCTATGCGTTGAAGGATATGATGACGGACCGGGAACGGCCTTCAGACAAACTGAAAATTCTCCTGTGGCACTGGGGACGCCGGGGCGCCGGACCGCGCTACACGCTTGAGCTTGCCCGCGCACTCATGCGCCAGCAGGATGCCGATATTTATCTTTCAATATCTAAAAATAGTGAGTTGATAGATGAGTTTCGAGCCCTGAAACTTCCAATGCTTGAAATAAAAACCTATACCGGCCTGCTTTCCGCTTTCCTGATGACACTGAACCTCCTGTCTACGCGGCGGAAATTTTCCAATTTTTTACAGCATCACCAGATCAATGTCGTGAACTCGACCATGAGCCATCTATGGTCGCGCTTTATTACGTCCGCCGTCCGGCGCAGCGGGGCGGTGCTGCTGAACACGGTGCATGATGCGGTTCTGCATCCGGGCGAAGATGGCGGCTTCAAAAGCTGGTTCTACCAACCCTTTAACAATGCCGATGGTTATATCGCCCTGACCAATTATGTCGGCCAGCAATTAAGCGATGTGCACAATATTGCGCCCGCAAAGGTGACGGTAATCCCCCTGGGCCCTTTATCCGGCCCGGCTGTTCCGTCTGACATTTCACAGACCGGGGCGGGGCCATTACGGCTGTTATTCTTTGGCCGGATACTGCGCTACAAGGGGCTGGAGCGTTTGATCGAGGCTTATGGCATGCTACGCGCTGAAGGCGTGGGCGTGAGCTTGCAGATCACCGGCGCAGGCGATATGAGCGATGTGATGGAGGCAGTCAGGGCGCTGCCCGATATTACTGTGAATAATAAATGGGTGCCTGAGGATAAAATGAACGGCGTTTTTTCGCAGGCCGACATTATTGTGCTGCCCTATCTTGAATCCAGCCAGTCCGGCATTATTGCATCCGCCTTTGCAGCAGGTGTTCCGGCAATTGGCACCCCGATCGGCGGGCTGCCAGAACAAATCACCCATGAGGTCAATGGACTGATAGCGGCCGATACCAGCCCGGCGGCGCTTGCGTCGGAAATCCGGCGGCTTGCCGGGGATAAACAGTTTTTGGTGACGCTGAGAGATGGCGCATGCAGAACGGCGCAGCAACAATTTTCGTGGGATAAAATTTCCACCGAAGTCCTGGCGCTGTCCCGGTCATGCCTGAAACGTCAGCGCGCCTGAATACATCCCGCCCTAAAAATTGAATACCAGATCGCCGTTGCTATCGAGTGCCGACTGGAGCGGCGTGGCCTTTCCCGCCGCCGGGCTGGCGGCGCCCGCGTTTGACAGCCGAACCAGAACGTCAATGCAATTCAGCGAAAGCAGATGCGCATAGGCAATGGGCAGCACGCCAGACTGGCGAAGCTCCAGAAAATCCTCGTCCGGCAGGGCGTTCATGGCCACTTCGTCAATGCGGAATATGCCATTCACCTTGTGCGGCCCCTGGGGCTGCTGCAGGGTAATATCCCATGGAATAATCAGATTATGTTTGACCAGGACGTTGACCGCGCGGATCGTTCCCGCGCGATTGCGTTCCAGCTCGCCAACAAACTCCATGACCTTGCGCATGGTCTCTGAAGGATTGCCGTCCACTTCAAACAGGGGCTGCCCGTCTGTGTCTGATATCAGGCCCGAGTCATCATCGACGCATAAAAGCGGCTCGCCGCCTTCGGCCGGAAGGCCAACGGCGAAAGGATATTGACGCAGGATTGCCGGCACATATGAGCCAAGCCACTGGCCTTCGGCGGAAACAAACATGTTTCGATCCGGCTGCAATGACAGCAATCCCATCAGCACATAAGATTGCCCGTAAGGCGCGAACACGATGGGAAAATTGTGTATCGCCTGGGCGCACTCCACGCCAAGCAAAGGCACTATCGCCATTTTTTCAGCATAGGCATATGACGGGACCGGCAACAAACGCTTATAAAGATGCGTTGCTTTTGATACGGGTTGGGGATTTTTCAGCATCTCGACCTTGCCTCTTCGCTAAGCGGAACGTGTTTATTGTTAGTACGGGATTGCCCCGTCAGGCAATCCCCAGCGCCTTCAGGCACGGCAATTGGGTTTCCGAAAAACCGTTTGCCTGGGCGGTCAGTTCATCCAGATTTTCCTGCGGGCTTTCCAGTGTTTTTCCTTCTTTCAGGATGCGTTGCCCCTGCGACGCAAGAATTTGCCAGGTAATGGCGGCCCATTCCGCCGGGGCTTTTTTGCCCAGGGATCTTGCTTTCAGGAACATCTGGCTAAAGCGTGGCACGGCAATGCCGCCGCCGGTCACCGGGCTGGCCAGATAGGAAACATCATTACTGCTGCGGGATTTATCAATTAAATAGGCGTTGAGCCGGTCGGTAAAAGATTTGGCTTTCGCGATTTTCCTGTCATCCTGGGCTGGATGCAGAATGCCGCTACCGCACAGGATGACCGCCGCCTCGCGTAATTGGGCGAAATTGATGTTTTTCTCTTTGACCAATTGTTCAATTTGACCCAGCGACCTGGGATGATGTTCCGCGAATGCGTCGAGAATCGGATCATAGATGGCCGCTGTCGGTTCAACCTCGCCAAGCGCGCCTTTGACTTTGAGCGAGAGATTTTCCCGTGGCACGGCCAGCACGTAACGCTGGCTGCGCAAGGTGTCCACCAGTTCAAGCGGTGTTAGCTTGCGCGCGCCCCTGACCCAGTAATCACGGCGAAACTGCTGATTGACCATGAAGTCGCGCACGGTTTCCCGGAACAGCGTATCCGGGATTTCGCGCAGGAAGGCCTGCTGATCAGGGGTCAGGTTCACCGCATCGATATGGTCCATATAATGCGCAGAGCAGGCAAAGCTCAACTTCGCCGGTTCCAGCCAGTTGGCCATCTCCGCAACCGGCATGGGCCGCCAGTCGCGATTAAAATATTCATGCGCCAGATAATGCCGGTTCTGATCCTTGATGGCTTTCAGCCGCTCCACAATGATCGGATTAAGGCGCGCATATTGCGGGTTCAACGCCATCAGTTTTTCAGTAAATGTAATGGCGTTGTCAATGCGGCCCACAATGCCCTGTCCCGGCGCGCCCATAATCGCTGCATGTTCCGTCAGCAGATGCCGCATGGGCACCATTGGAGCCCAGCCGGGCAGCGTGTTATAACTGATATAGAGCACACCGCCGACATTCAGCTTGCGGCGGATAAAATCGACAATGACGGCGCGGTTTTCGTCGGAAATCCAGCTCCAGATACCGTGCAGGCCGATACTGTCAAAACCCGGTAAATCATCGCGCCTGCAAAATTCTTCAAATGACTGATCAAACAGCGAGACATTGGCGCCCGATGCGCCCGCCGCCAGTTGCGCAAATCCCGCCTGTGCCGAATTGAAATCTGTCGCCCAATATGTCGTATCCGGCTGGCTGGCGGCGTGGATGTTTACCGAAATTCCCTGTCCAAAGCCAAGTTCACACGCCGTGCGGCAGGGAGCGATGTCAAACCCGGCCGCCAGCAAAGCAAGCTTTTCGCGCAGCGGGTTAAGTTCGCCATAATAGCCATAAGTGTAGCCGACATCGGCCACATACCCGGATGTCCAGTCGTTCATATGTTGCAAGGCCTTCAGTGTTTAACCGGCGTCGACGGTACTTCTACCGTTTCAAAATACAAGTCCGAATATACACTTAAATGGAAAATTATACTTAAAATATAAGTGGCGGATGCGCCGTTAATGAGGCGCGAACAGCATGATCATCTGAGTGCCGTCATGGCGCGGCCGGTTTGACCAGACACCTTGCTTGACATAGCCGGGGGGGCTGGCATACACAAGCCCTATGGGGGTGTAGCTCAGTTGGTTAGAGCGTCGGCCTGTCACGCCGAAGGTCGCGGGTTCGAGTCCCGTCACTCTCGCCATTAACAAAGGGTCCATTCTGGGCACATAGGTAACAGATTGTACCCAGGACATCCCCCTTCGCTAAAGCTGTGGGGGACAAGGCAGGTGACGCCCCCAGGCCAAAGGGGTTGTCTATTGGTTGCCCCGAAGGTGCGGGTACCAATAAGGCTACGTTGCTCTTCCGTGAACCGTGATCCCTTCATCGCCCGTCTCTCCCTAAGTTGACGGACTCTACTCATTTTTGGAGGTGTTTTAAGAGCGCAGGTCACTCCTAACCGCCTGAATGGCAGGAAGGGCGTTACCCTTTCACGCAATCAGCTGCGCCGCGCTCAACCCGCATTCTTTCATGATGTCGGCGGCATAGGTGACACGCCCGGATATCATGGAGGGGATGTTACACGACAGCCGCAGGCAGGCTTCGGCCACATGTTCCACGGGCGTCACCATTTCGCGGTTGGCATCATTGACCAGTTTGTGATGCACCGCGCCCGGCGTGGCGACCAGCCCCGGCGACATGGCATTGACGGCAATCCTGTCCTTGTGCAGTTCGCTGGCCAGACCGGTGGAAAAACGCTCCAGCGCCGCCTTGCACATTCCGTACACAACGCTTCCGGGCAAGCCTGCGCCAGGCTTGGGATGGATCGCGGCATGCGAGGAAAGATTGACAATCCAGCCCCCGCCGCGCGCCTTCATGCCGGGAATGACCAGTTGCGACAGATGCAGCGGCGCATGCACCTGCACCTCGAACATCAGGCGCAGGCGCGCCTCGGGAAATGTTTCGATGGGAATGAAAAACGTGACGGCGGCGTTGTTGCACAATATGTCCACCGGCCCGAGACTATCCTCGATCGCGCGGATCAGCCTTACCCGTTCCGCCGGGATCGACAAATCGCTTTTGACCCCCAGCGCCTCGCCGCCCGCCGCCTGGATGCGCGCAACGATGGAATTGATGCTGCCGGGAAACTGATGGCTGCCCTCTTCCTGGGTGCGGGCGGAGATCGCCACTTTCGCCCCCTCCATGGCATAGCGCAATGCAATCGCTTCGCCGATGCCGCGCGATGCACCTGTCACCAGCGCCACCTTGCCCGCCAGCACGCCGTTGTGATTGATCCTGCTCATGTGTTTCTCCCATACACTGTTTCTGCGTTTCTGCTTATAGCCCACCACACCCCATGGCAGGACGCAAACGTCTAATCCATCGCAGATTATGACATTGGGCTATGTTGTGCGGTGAAAATCTTCACCGCCACACTTTCTTCCATGCCTCAAATTCAGAGGGCCGCAGGCGGTAACGGGCAAAATTGCCCTCATGCAGGCTCATGAGCTCGGTTTCGGCAACCTCAATGAATTTGGCGGCGTCCTCAGAGGCAATATTTTCGCTTGCCTGTTGCCGGATAAAGGCGATGGCCGATTTTTTATCCATTGGCTTGCGAACGATTTCGGCCACAGTTTTTGAAAGAAATTCGCGATAGCGTAACCTGAAAGAGTCAGGTTCACCCAGGCTCCGGCTGATCGCTGAATAACGCGCACAGGATCGCTCATAGGCCCACACGAACACATCCCTTAACAGCTCAAACCGGTTCAATTCATAAACGCCGATTATACTTTCCAGATAAGCGCGATCCGGCACATCCACAAATGACAAGGGGCAAAGATTTTGCCGGATAAATGGGATATTCGCGGCGAAACGCGAAACGCGCTTGTTCACATCTTCAAATGGCTGCAGATAGGCCAGATGCAGCATCGAAAAAAAAGCCTGCTCAAACGGATCGCGGATGGCGGAGGCGGTATCGAGTATATTCTGGAAGCATTCATCAATACGTTGCGGCACGGCCAAGGGGATATAGACCGAACCGCCAATTACCACGGGGCCCGCTCGCAACCGCCCGCTCGCGTCAGGATCAAGCAGATTGTTCGAAAGCATCGCATGCAGATTCAGAATAGTGAACCGGTTAAATCCCGTGTCAGCGGCGTTCTCCACCAGAAATTCAATCGCCGCCTTGTGATTCAGGATCATTTGGGTTTCGCGCGCATTCCTGCCTTCCGCGCTTTCGCCCGCTTGAAGCAACCGCTCCGTTTCGAGCAGAGAATAGGTATTGCCTTCAAGCCGGCTTGAGTTCCACGACAAATCAATCAATAGGCGGTCGAATATCTGCCGCGCAAATGTTCCCGCCGGACGCGCATCCCCCGGCAGCCCGCCAAGTTCATGCAACCGCCGCCGGGTTTCGCCTGGCAGGTAATAAGAATTATTCGGACGATAGGCGTCAAGAAATTCCTGGTTATAGCTGACCGGATCGCGTTCCCGGACAGGCCTGCGCACCAATTGTTTGATGCTTTCGCCGTCGGCACTGATTGGAACATAAGATTCGCCGGTGGCAATCAGGGTGTCACCGACTTCCGCTATTGCGACGTTCGCGTTGATGCGGAGATTATATCGTCTTGCTCTGCCATCTCCGTGTACGGTCAAACGCCCCTGTTCAACCAGCTGCGCCAGACGGCGCTGTAGTGTGCGGCGCGGCAATTTTAGCGGGAGCGCTTTGGCAATGTCGCCAATTGCAGCGGGCTGGGAAACGCGTCCTACCGCATCCCAGACGGCCGTTAGTTCATCCTGAGAAACCTGCTTCGGCATAAGGGTCCATTATGGCGCGATTGATTTATTGCGCCAAATAATAGCGCTTATTTGGCGTTATTAGCGCGTACCGCACTCAGGTTGAGGCACACCCTGCCCCCAGTCTGTCACCCCGGGCTTGTCCCGGGGTCCAGGGTTACAAGGGAAAGCCTGTGTTTTTGTCCCTGGACCCCGGATCAAGTTCGGGGTGACACCGTGGGTGGGGTGACTCAAGCTAATTGCGGGCTGCTCTAGGATTATCGCGCCAAATAAACCGAATCTCAAGCCCGTAATGCGTAATTGCGCCAAATAAACCACTTATTTGGCGCAATTATAGATCGGGGTAGTTGAAATGACGGACGCCCGCTGGCGTCCCAGATTAGCGCAGATATCAGGCTGGCGAGCATTCGCCAGCCTGACCAGATAATGGAATGGCTCCTACAATGCGTCCGCCATTACGCCGGCGAACTGTTTGATGCATTCGATATGCGCCTTGGCGCCGTGGCGGCCGCTGGTCATGGTGTTGAGCGAAATATGGGTGGCGCCATGCGCCTTCCACCATTCGGCCTCTTTTGCCCATTCATCCGGGCTGCGGTCGCCGCCCTGCAGCATCGGGTCCATGCCGAAATAGGGGCCATAACCGGTGATGCCGCGATTGGTTTCGCGCAGATATCCGCGCATGCGCTCTATGCGCTCCGCACCCTTGTCGCCCATGCCGAACAGCGGAAACCAACCATCGGCAATGCGCGCGATGCGGCGCAGCGCCACGTCTTCGTTGCCGCCAAACCATAACGGAATATTTTTGCGCATCGGGCGCGGATTGATGCCCGCGTCGATGACCTTATCGAAATCGCCCTCGAAGGTGACCAGATCCTTGGCCCACAATTCGCGCAGCAGTTTCGCCTGTTCCTCGACCTTGCGGCCGCGCGTGTGAAAATCCTCGCCCAGACATTCATATTCCACATCGTTCCAGCCAATACCAACCCCCAGCCGCAACCTGCCCCGGCTCAGCACATCGACCTCCGCCGCCTGCTTGGCGACCAGCGCGGTCTGGCGTTGCGGCAGGATCAGCACCCCGGTGGCCATTTCGATCTTTTTGGTCAGCGCCGCGATAAAGCCGAACAGCACCATCGGTTCATGGAACCCATTGGTATGATTATACGGCCCGCGCCAGTTCGGCCGGGTGGTCAACCCCGCGCCCAGCACATGGTCGAACACCAGAATATGTTTGAAACCCAGCGCTTCCGCCGTCTGTATATAATCGCGGATGCCGCCCGGATCATTGCCGATGGAAATGGTGGGGAAAATCACACCTGTACGCATTGACGCCTCCCTGCTGATGTTTTTGATTAAGCAAGGCTACCACTGCATGGCGATTTCGCTCCAGTGTTTTTCGTGCTAACCATAGGTAAATTCAATTCAAAGCGCGGGCAGAACCATGACGGCAGCAAAACCCACCATCGCCATTCTGGGCGGCACCGGCGATCTGGGGGGCGGGCTGGCGGTGCGCTGGGCGCGCGCCGGGTACAAAATCATTATTGGATCGCGCACCCTGGAAAAGGCGCTGGATGCCGCCAAACCGCTGGGTGCGGCGGGCATGGACAATGTGAGCGCGGCCAGGGCCTGCGACATTGCGGTGCTGACGGTGCCGTTCGCCAATCAGAAATCGACGCTGGAAAGCGTGCGTGAGGCGCTGGCGGGCAAAATTCTGATTGATGTCACCGTGCCGCTGGTTCCGCCCAAAGTCGCCCGGGTGCAGATGCCGCCCGAAGGCTGCGCCGCGCTGGCCGCGCAGGCGGTGTTGGGCGATGGCGTCACCGTCGTCTCGGCGTTTCAGAATGTCGGCGCCAGCCATTTGCGTGATGACCATCCGGTGGATTGCGATGTGCTGGTATGCGGCGACAAACTGGCGGCGCGTGAACAGGTGATCACGCTGGTGGAAGCCGCCGGCATGCGCGGCTGGCATGCGGGTCCGCTGGCCAACAGTGTGGCGGCGGAAGCGCTGACCTCGGTGCTGATCGGCATCAACAAGCGCTATCAGATTGAAGGCGCGGGTCTGCGCATTACCGGCGTGGCGGGCAATCCATCCGGCAAGGGAGATTAGTTTGTCCCGCAGCCTGAGCCTTACCGCCATTCCGGGGATACCATTGGTGGCGCCCGGCGATGCGCTTGCCCGTATGATTCATGACTGCGCCCTGGCGGCGGGCATGAATTTGCAGAACGGCGATGTCCTGGTGATTGCGCAAAAGATCGTCTCCAAATCCGAAAACCGTTATGTGGATTTGCGTAAGCTGACGCCATCACCGCGCGCGCGTGAAATTGCCGCCGTGGTCGAAAAAGACCCGCGCTTTGTTGAGGCCGTACTGTCGGAATCTTCCGACGTGGTGCGCTATCAGAAAAATGTGCTGATTGTTGCGCACCGCATCGGCGTGGTGATGGCCAATGCCGGCATTGATCAATCCAATATTGATCATAGCGGCGGCGCGGAAAATATCCTGTTATTGCCTGTTGATCCAGACGCATCGGCCCAACGTCTGCGTGCGGAATTACTAAGCCTGTGTGGCGCGGATGTGGCCATCATTATCAATGACAGCGTGGGCCGCGCCTGGCGCAACGGCATTGTCGGCATCGCCATTGGCGCCGCTGGCCTCACCACGCTGCATGATTTGCGCGGCGAACCGGACCTGTTCGGCCGCCGTCTGGAAGTAACCGAGGCCGCCACCGCAGACGAGCTGGCGTCCGCAGGGTCACTGTTGCAGGGCCAGGGGGCGCAGGGCATGCCGGTGGTGCTTATTCGCGGCTTTACACCGCCCAAACCCGATGTGGCAAAGCCCGCCACCGCACTGGTGCGCGACAAGCGCATCGACATGTTCCGTTGAACATGAAATGCGTGGCGTTATGCGGCGGAGTTGGCGGGGCGAAACTGGCGCTGGGTCTCACGCATATTCTGCCCGGTGAAAATCTGACGCTGATCGTCAATACAGGAGATGATTTCACGCATCTGGGTCTGCATATTTCGCCGGACCTGGACACGGTGATGTATACGCTGGCCGGACTTTCCAATGCGCAGCAGGGCTGGGGGCGGGCGGGCGAGACCTGGCAGTTCATGGCCGCATTGCGCAGACTGGGCGGCGAGGACTGGTTTCAACTGGGCGATCTGGATCTGGCCACCCATGTGGAGCGCACGCGCCGTCTGGCGGCGGGGCAAACACTGTCACATATTACACGGGATTTATTTGCGGCGCTGGACGTTGGCGCGCGCGTTCTGCCGATGAGCGATAATCCGGTGCGCACCATCATTCATACGGCGGGCGGACCGCTGGCCTTTCAGCATTATTTTGTGCGTGACAAATGCGCGCCCAAAGTCACCGGTTTCAGCTTTGCAGGCAGCGAACAGGCCACCCCTGCACCAGGCGTGCTGCAAGCCCTTGCCGGCCAGGATCTGGATTGCATCGTCATTTGCCCATCCAACCCATTTGTCAGCATTGATCCAATTCTGGCCGTGCCGGGCATGCGGGCGGCGCTGAAGGCGGCGCGCGCGCCGGTCATTGCCGTTTCGCCCATTGTGGGGGGACGGGCCATCAAGGGGCCAACGGCCAAGATGATGCAGGAGCTGGGCGTGCCCCAGACCGCCATGGCTGTGGCCGCGCATTATGACGGCCTGCTGAACGGATTTATTCTGGATGACACCGATGCCGGTCTTGCCCCTGAATTGGCGGCAACCGGCCTTGCCTGCCACACCGCCCAAAGTGTGATGCACACGCTGCAAGACAGGGTGAAACTCGCCCGGAGTGTGCTAGACTTTGCGGCAAAAGTATAAATCACAGGGAAGCTGCCCATGCGGGCGATTTGGGCCATCATACCCATCAAGGATTTAAGCCTTGCAAAACAACGCCTTAGCGGCCTGTTGAGCCATGCGGAACGCCGCGCGCTGGGCTTGGCCATGCTGGAAGACGTGCTTGAAGCTCTGAGCAAAACCCCGGGCCTGAGCGGGATAGTGCTGGTGTCATCGGATAGGGATGCCTGCCATCTGGCGCGCCAGTATGGGGCGCGGATTTTGCCCGAAACCGGCGCTGATGGACTGAACCCCGCCGTTACCCATGCCGCACGGCTGCTTGCCAGCGAAAATATTGCAGGCGCGCTGGTGCTGCACGGCGATGTGCCTTTGGCGCGAGCAGAAGAAATTGAGCGGCTGATTGCAGCGCTTGGGCCGTCTCCCGCCATCGCCATGGCGCCCGATGCTGCACATGACGGCACCAACGCCATGATCGTTAGCCCGCCCGATCTGATCACGTTCCGCTATGGCCGCAACAGTTTTTCTGCGCATATGCAAGAAGCAGCAAATAGCGGCATTACACCGCAGGTGCTGGACCTGGCGGGGCTGGGTTTTGACGTGGACACGGTGGATGATTTATTCACGCTGGCGGCGGCCCCCGGCCACACACGGGCGCAGGAATATTTGCGCGCGTTGCGATTGAACACAGGAATGCCCATTGCATCTGCACAGGCAAGGTAAAATATATGGACCAAATGCACGATATCACCCGCAACCACCGCCCCAGCCACATGGAAGCATTGGCCCTGGCCGAAATCAGCGACACCGCGCAACTGGTTGCGGCGGCCGGACGGTTGCGCGATCTCGGCCATGGCAATTTAATTTCCTATTCGCGCAAGGTGTTTATCCCGCTGACGCATCTGTGCCGCGACGTGTGCCACTATTGCACGTTTGCGCACCCGCCGCGCAAAGGTGAAGCGCCCTATCTTTCCCCTGAACAGGTTCTGGAAATTGCCCGCAAAGGCGAGGCGGCCGGATGCCATGAAGCGCTGTTCACACTGGGCGACAAGCCGGAATTACGCTATGGCGCGGCGCGCGATGCGCTCGCACAGATGGGATACGCCAGCACGCTGGACTATCTCGAAGCCATGGCAGCACTGGTGTTGCGCGAAACCAGCCTGTTGCCGCATCTTAATCCCGGCCTGATGGATGCCGCAGATTTTGCGCGCCTGCGCAAGGTTTCGGCAAGCATGGGCATCATGCTGGAAAGCACATCAAGGCGTCTGCTGGAAAAAGGCATGGCGCATCATGGATCGCCCGACAAGGCGCCGGAATTGCGCCTGGAATGTATTGCGCAGGCGGGCATCGCTGGGGCGCCGTTCACCAGCGGCATTCTGATCGGCATCGGCGAAACGCGCGCGGAACGCATCGAGGCGCTGCTCAGTCTGCGCGATCTGCATGACGTACACGGACATATTCAGGAAATTATTGTGCAGAATTTCCGCGCCAAGCCCGGCACCCGCATGTCTGGCGCGCCGGAGCCGGATCTGGATGATCTGGTATGGACGATCGCCGTCGCGCGCATCATATTTGGCCCGGAAATGAGCATTCAGGCGCCGCCGAATTTAAGCCCCGGCGTATTGGCGCAACTGATTGATGCGGGCATCAATGACTGGGGCGGCGTGTCGCCGGTTACGCCGGATTTCGTCAATCCCGAAGCACCCTGGCCGCATCTCGACCATCTGGCGTCACTAACGGCGAATGCCGGAAAGCATCTGCTGCAACGCCTGACGATCTATCCAGGCTTTGCGCGCGCGCCGGAACGCTGGCTGGACAAGGCTTTGCATACCAGGGTGCTGCAAGCGCAGGACAGCGAAGGTTTTGCGCGCGGCGAAGACTGGTCACCGGGGACGCAAACGCCGCCGCCCGCCGCCGATCTGGCGCGCAGCCGGGGCAAGGGGCATGTCGCGGCCAGCAAAACAATCCGTAGACTGATTGATACGGCATGCGGCGGCGAAGGATTGAAGGAACCGGAAATCATACAATTATTCAAGGCGCGCGGGCCGGATTTCGCCGCCGTCTGCGCCGCCGCAAATGATCTGCGCGCGCGGGTCAGCGGCGATGTGGTGCGCTATGTGGTCAACCGCAACATCAACTATACCAATGTATGTTATTTCAAATGCCAGTTCTGCGCCTTTTCCAAAGGCAAGCTGAGCGAAAATCTGCGCGGCCGCCCCTATGATCTGTCCTTGAATGAAATCATGCGCCGCACCAGCGAGGCCTGGTCGCGCGGCGCCACCGAAGTGTGCATGCAGGGCGGCATACATCCGGAATATACCGGACAGACCTATCTCGATATCTGCCATGCCGTGAAACAGGCGGCGCCTGATATGCACATTCATGCGTTTTCGCCATTGGAAGTCTGGCAGGGCGCCGAAACCCTTGGGCTGCCGCTGGAAGAATTCCTCCGTAGACTGATGGATGCGGGGCTGGGGTCATTGCCCGGTACGGCGGCGGAAATTCTGGATGACGAAGTGCGCGCCATACTCTGCCCGGATAAAATCAATACGGCGCAATGGCTGCAGGTGATGGAAACCGCGCACGGGTTGGGCATCCGCACCACATCCACCATCATGTATGGCCATGTGGACGGGCCGCAAAACTGGGCGCGGCATTTGTTGCGTTTGCGCGAATTGCAGGCGCGCACGGGCGGCTTTACGGAATTTGTGCCCCTGCCATTCGTGCATATGGAAGCGCCGATTTATCTGAAGGGCCGCGCGCGCAAGGGCCCCACTTTCCGCGAAGCCATTTTGATGCATGCAGTGGCGCGTCTCGCGCTGCACCCGCACATCACCAATATTCAGGCAAGCTGGGTAAAAATGGGACCGGACGGCATCGCCGCCTGCCTGCAGGCAGGGGCCAATGATATGGGCGGCACCCTGATGAATGAAACCATCACCCGCGCCGCCGGGGCCGGACACGGACAGGAAATGCCGCCCCAGGAAATGGAAGCGCTGATCAAAGCCGCAGGCCGGACCCCGCAACAGCGCAGCACCACCTATGGTGAAGTTCCGCGCGCCCGCACCCTGAGTTCATTTCAAGCCGCGCCGCTGAGCGAGCCTGTAAATACGCCCGCAGCGAAAAAATATGAACGCGCGGCGGTGTTAAGCAAATAAATTAAATGACATCGGTCACACTTTGATTGCTTAATCAGAATTAACCATAGTCAAAACTTGATCGCACCGGGCTTTAAGGTATCGTAAGGGATATTTTGAACCCCTGATTGGCCGCTGCATAATGACTCTGGCAATTAATTCCATATCCAGCCCAAAGGCTCACACGCCGGTCTTTCGCGAGAAAGACGCCGTATGCATTGAGGCGCGCGCATCAAAGACCACGGCCAGCATTAAGCCGGTACAGTCCCGTCCATTTCAGTATCAACTGGCGGACATACAGATCGCGGCGCAACTGTTGCGCCACCAATCCTCTTCGCCTGCCGCTTCTGCCCGTGACGTGGCCCTTGCCTACCGGCAGGGCGCCATGGTGATGACCGCCAGCGGCAGCGGGATACAGGTTTAGCCGCCACCCGCCTTTGCGCTCAGCGCCAGCGCCATAAGATCGGCCTGACCGCGTTCCAGCTTCTGCATACGAGCGTCCAGCGCATCAAGCCGCGCAAGAACCTCCCCCATATCACCCTCTGCTTTCGGTATGGGCGTGGATGCGCCCCCGCGCGCCGCAATTTCCGCCACCGTGACGCCCAGCATTTCAGCCAGCAGGGCTACTTCGCGCGCACTGATTTCGCGCTGGTCCTTCCACATGGCGTCCAGTTCGGCCGCACTTATTCCCAAAATCGCCGCAAGCGCCAGCCTGTTCAGGCCACGCGCGTTCAACTTTGCGTCAAACCATTCCTGATCGAAAAACAGCGCCATTGAATTTCCGTCTTACCTTGCTGGATGGGCCATTAGATATTATTACTGCCTTGCATCGTATCGGTATGAGGGCGGCATGACAATCAGGGCAATTATATGGGATTTTGGCGGGGTGCTGACCAGCAGCCCGTTTGAGGCCTTTAACCGCTATGAGGCGGCCAACAATATTCCGCTGGATTTTATTCGCGGCGTTAACGCCGTCAACCCGGACACCAATGCCTGGGCGCAGTTTGAGCGCAGCGAAGTGACCCTGGATCAATTCGACACCTTGTTTGCCGATGAGAGCGCCGCCAGGGGCCGCAAAATCCCCGGACGTGAGGTGATTGCACTGCTGGGGGGTGATGTGCGCCCGATGATGGCAGAGGCGCTGCGGCGTTGTTCCATCCGGTACAAGGTTGGCTGCATCACCAATAATGTGCCTGCGGGCAAGGGCCCCGGCATGGTGCTGGACAATGCCCGCGCGCAGGCGGTGCGTGACGTGATGGCGCTGTTTCACCATATCGTCGAATCAAGGCGCGCGGGCATCCGCAAGCCCGATCCGCGCATCTATCAGATGTCGTGCGACGCATTGGAGGTGCGCCCGGAACAGGCTGTGTATCTGGATGATCTGGGGGTTAATCTGAAACCGGCGCGCGATCTGGGCATGCGCACCATCAAGGTCGGCGAACCGGGAAAGGCGCTCGCCGAACTTGAAGCCATATTAGGGCATTCGCTGCGCGATTAGCTGCCCGCAGCCGTTGCTGCGGGCGGAAGTTTGGCTGGCTGGCGCTCGATGCCGACATCGCCAAACAGCACCACTTCGCCATTTGCGGATTCCGCAACAGACGAAAGCCCGGTGCGCGAGGGACGAATCACGGTGCTGAAACTATCGCCATTGTCAGTGCTGTAGGCCACGGTTCCGGCCAGACCAACAGCCACAATCGTACCATCTGCCAATTGCGTGGCGCCGCTAAAGGATTGATCGGCGCCAGTTTCGGCCTTTGCCCATGTCACGCCGAAATCATCGCTGCGGAAAATATTTCCGCGCATGCCGAGCGCCAGCACGCGGCCCTGCTTGGTGGTCAGGCCACCCCAGAACGAGCCGATATAGGGCATTTTGACCAGTTCCCAGGTCTTGCCGGCATCGCTGGAGCGGAAAAAATTCCCCGCTTCGGAGGCGATCATCACCTGGGTTAAGCGGTCTGGTCCCCAGAAAATGGCGTTCAGGTGAGGCTGTTCAAATTCTTCCGGTTCTTCTTCCAGCAGGGGACGGCTTTCCCAGGTTTTGCCGCCATCAAATGTTTCCAGCATGAAGCTGAACGAACCTGCTGCAATGCCATGCTCATTATTTTCAAACCACACCGTCAGCAAGGGCGTTTCCGCCGGGGGATCGGAATATTGCATCTCCCAGGTTTCGCCGCCATCCATTGTGTGCAGCACCACGGTGTCATGGCCTACTGCCCAGCCGTTTTTGTCGTCCGTGAAGTAGACCGATGTCAGCGTGGTGCGGGTTGGCACCTTTTGCGCCTGACGCCAGGTCACGCCCGCATCATCCGACAGGATGACATGCCCCCAGCTGCCGACGGCCACAAGCCGTTCACCCGCTTTGGCAACCCCAAGCAACAATGTTTTTGTGGTCAGGGCGGAGGGAATTGCATCTTCCTGCACCGCTTTTTCGGGCGGCGCCTGTCCCATGCGTTCTGCAGCCTCGGCCTGGCTACCATCCAGCACCATCACGCCCAGGGCCACTGCGAAGGCGGCAGCCGGCAGGACACAGGCCCAATAAAATGCAGTTTTCAGAATGCGCATGACATTTCCCCGCTAAATATACTGACGCTTTTGCGCGCCATGTTATGGCCTCATCTTTTAGCCGAAGTCATCAGAATACACCAGCCGGTAAGATCCATTTTTTGTTTAAGCTGAAAAAAAACGCCCGGAACCAGGGTTCCGGGCGTTTTTGTTGCAGAGCCTGCCTTTAGAAAGCGTAGGCGATGTTGATCGAGGCGAAGTCGCGGTCATCGAGCGGCGCATCGGGGCCAAAATTGGCGGTCCAGCTGACCGAACCCGTCCAGCGCGACTGATAGTTCGCCGCCAGAGACAGGCCAATCGCCTTGCGTTCCGCCATATAGTTGCCGAGCGGGGAAGGCGTGCGCCCGCCCAGATCCCAGCGCCAGGCTAGCTGCGGCACCAGATTGACCGGGCTGCCAAACACGCGGTTATAGGTCATGTTGAAGATGCCCTGCGCGCCCCAGGAGAACGGGGTGGCCCAGTTGGTCGGCCCCTTCAGATCCGGATTAAGCTTATAGGTCGCCGCCGCAATCGGGTTTAGCAACCCTTCGCTGCCGCTGGCCGCGATCGCCGAACTGGTCGAGATGCCCGGCACCATTACCATGCCGACTTCCGTCACGACCGTGCCCCCATCGGCGCTGGCGAACTGCACCAGCGGGTTGGAGCCGAACAGCACCGAGGTGATGGTGGCTTGCGCCGTGAATACGTCTTCTGTCGGGATCTCGATGTATCCGTCAGGACGCACATTCGCGGCGGTCAGTTGCGAGGAGCGGACCTGCGGGGTGATCGGGATCAAAGGCTGACCATCCACGCCACTATCCGCATGACGTGCGAACAGTACGTTGGCGGCCTGACCCGTCGATACATTGCCCGCCAGGTTGGCGTTCTCCACGTCGATGGAGATATAGCCCAACCGGTTGGCGACTTCGGCAACGCTTGCCGCCGTGCCGCCCGGGAAGACAACCTGACCCGGCAATGGGCCGGCGGTGGTGCCGCCAAGACCCAGCATCGTCCCCACGCCGCCAGCAAGACCCGTCGATTGGGTGCCGCCCGCGCTAAGCGCGAAAGCCGGGGTGCCAAGAAGGGCCGTGACATCCGCAGCGGTTAAGGTGCCAAGCCTTGCCTTGTCGGCCGCCGCCGCAAGACCAGGGGTCAGCGCCATCGTGCCGGTCACATTACCGGGAACGGTATCCACGCCATTGCTATTGCGCGCCGCCTGTTCCAGCGCCGCCACCTCGAGAAAGTTATAGAGATTATCCCCGGGAACAGCCGTGCCCGAAACCGACTGGTTGCCTGCCTGTAGTCTTATGACGGAGAACCGGAACGGCGTATCCGTTGCGGGGCGCGCCGCCGCCGTTGGCACATTGGTCCCGTTAAACGTCAGTCCAGTTCCCGCGGGCGTAGCGGCGCCCGTATTCAGCGCGGTCAGGCCAGAGAGATCGTTGCTGAGCGCCCCGACTTCGGAACCCACATAGCTCATTGGCTGATCGTGACGATAGGTCGCCTCGGCCTGGAACGCCAGGGAACCCAGCGTGGTGCTCACGCTGGCGCCAAGAAGTTTGATGTCCTCGGGATATTCCAGACGATAGTTTGTCGAATTGCCGAACAGGGCCGCAATGTTGCGTTCCAGGTCGGCCGCGCCCCTGCGCAACCGCAGAATGTTATTGCAGTTGGTGTAACCACCCGGAGTATTGAAATTAACGTTCCCCGCATTGATCGCCGCCGCCGCCGCCGCGCCGCCAGTGACACCCGCCCCCGTCGGATTGGCGAAAGGCGTACCTGTCGCGGAACCCACGCCCTGGGCCTGCAGGCCAAAACCAACAGCGCCGACCGTGTTACAGAACATCTGCGCCGCTTCCCAGGCATTGACCGGGGCATTGTTCGGGCCGCTGCCAATACCAGCGTTAAAAGGGTTTTCAGACGCCGCCGTGCCAACGCCCAGCGGTACGCCCGCCGTATTGGTCAACGCATTGGGTATGCGCGCAACCCCATTCAGATGGGTGGCGGTGGCGACAGAATAGGATGCCGCCGGGTTAGCCATGCTGGTCGTCAGGATCGGCAGGCGCGAATGATAATTGATGAAATAGAGGCCGAACTCCATGCCGTTGTTCAGTTCTTCATTGAAATAGCGCAATGCGAAACCAAACTCGCCGCCATCATCGGCATTCTTGTCATTGGCGCGTTCAATTGAAACCGAAGGCACGTTGACGCCGTGCCGGCTGACCCAGGTGATGTCGTCGTCAAGACCATTGATGACCTGGAACGGGTTGAAGCGCGAATCATCGCCGATATCGTTAACGCCCGCGCGAATCGGCTGCGAGCCGCGCCCGACAATGTCGGCCGAACTGAAAAAGGTGCCGGCGGGATCGGGCACGATATTGTCGGCCTTGAACTGATAGAAGCCCTCAACGCTGAAATTGTTCGGCAGGCCCAGCGCCGCCTTGGCCGCCAGAATCGGGGTGAAGAATTCCTTTACTTCGGAACCCGGCTTGCGGAGTGCGGATATGTCAATCGGGTTGATCACATTGATGCCGTTCTGGATGAAGGTGCTTTCACCCCAGCTGATCACCTGGTTGCCGCCGCGCAGTTCCAGCGGCAGGCCGCCCACATCAAAGCTGCCGCCGACGAAATAGTCGAGCAGCTTGGCGTTCTGCGACACTTCGCTGCGCGCGGCGCTGTCGAGGTCGCGGAAGTCGGTATTGTCGACAATCGGATCGACAAAGGCCGTGCCGCGCACAAAGGCGTTGAAATTGCGCCAGGTGGCGGAGGCTTCCGAGGTCGCCTTCATGGCGCCGGAGAACACATCCCACTGGCCATAGTTCAGATTGCCATCGTCACTATTGAGCCCGCCGCCTTTTTCAACGCCTGAAGCGTCACGAACCTTGCAGCCGCCCTCACCCTCACCGAGATTCCGGCAATCCCGCGCGCTGGTGCGCATGGACGCGCCAGCCGAAAGCACCGTGTCAATCGACCCGGCAACCTCGCCATAGCTGTAATCGATAGCGCTGGCGGATCCCGCCGTTAGCGCCAATACCGCAATAGCGGAACCGCCCATTACAAGACGATCCCGCAACACCCGCCGCGCGGGCGTGTTCAACAATCCGGACACACGTGCCTCCATTCTTGGTTTTTTCAAGCCCGCCGGCAGCGTTTGTTTGATGCTGTCCTGACAAGCCTCATGCCTCACCTGTCACAACGCCAGAAAAAGGCGGCGTCTGTCAACCCTAAGGCGCGGGCGAAAACCGGATCATGGTCACTTAATTGGTAACTATGACATATTTCCCACGCTTGCGGTCGCGTTGCTATAGTGACCTGTCAGCAAAGAGGCCTCCAGGGCGAAAAATGCGCTTCATTCTTAACGAATCATTCATCATGCTTCACAAATGATGAAGTGCTTGCCATCGGCCCACTTCAACAGATAAGAGAAGGCATATTTATCGGGCGCGTAGCTCAGTGGGAGAGCACCTCGTTGACATCGAGGGGGCCGCTGGTTCAATCCCAGCCGCGCCCACCACCCTTACCCTTGCGGCTTTTCGAATTAGCGCCGCCATTCAAGACGAGATCTCCGGTGGAAATTGCCGTCGCCGTGCCAACCTATAACCGGGAGCATTATCTGCGGGAAGCGCTGGACGCCATTCTGGCGCAGACCCTGGCGCCAAAAGAAATTTTCGTGTGCGACGACGGCTCAACCGACGGCACCCAATCCGTTCTGCGGTCCTATGGCGGTAAAATACACTGGACGGCCATCAGGAATTCGGGGCCGGCCATGGCGAGAAAAATCGCCATTGAGAGCACCACGGCCCCCTGGGTGGCGCTATGCGACAGCGACGATGTCTGGATGCCGGACCATCTGGAGCGGCTGGCCGGGGCCGTCGAAATATGGCCGGAAACCGATATGGTTTCTTCCAATTTCGAGAATTTCAATGATCAGGGAAGTTTTGGCGGTTCAATATTTCAGAACGCCCCCATCGGCTGGCCGGAGGCGTTTATCGAAAAAACTGAAGGGGCGTACCAGAGTTTCGGGAATAACGCCTATCCGGCCTTGCTGGAATTTCCGGCTGTTTACACCACCCCGCAAATGTTCCGGCGCAGCCTTTACACGCAACTTGGCGGCATTGATAAAACAATGGCGCGGCAGGTGTCGGAGGACGCGCATCTTACGCTGCGGCTGGCGGCGCACGGGATTACCGCCATCGACCGGAACGTCACGGCCAAAGTAAGACGCCATGAAGGAAGTTTTTCCGCAGGTGCATTGCGGGTCATGGAAGGGGATATGCAGGTGCTTGCGCGTCTCGCAGAGGACAGAATGATCCCTGACCGTTATATTGAACTTACCATGAAGGACATTACCCGGCGCAAGGCCATGCTTTTCAATCACTATTTCTGGGTGCGCGATTTCCGGAAAGCCCGCCAGGTTGTGTGGAACGTGCCGCAGGGTGAACGGGACGCCATGTTTTACGCAAGAATGATCCTGTCCTTTCTGGCGCTGGGGATAGGGAAATAAAAATGAACATCCTTTTTATGACCTCCCATAGCCACCTGCCGATTTTCCGCGGCGGGTCGGAATTGACCACAGATAATCTGGCGCACCGCTGTATTCACGCAGGCCATGAACCAGCTGTATTGTCGAGGTTGAGCAGAAAGAAAACCTGGTTTTTATTAAAAGGCAGAATTAAAGGAAAACTCTCGGGAAACGGCTTTGTATTGGACCATGTCTGTGGATATCCGGTCTATCGAGTTTGGAACTATATAGAGGCTACAAACCATATTGCTCAGCATAGCAAAGCTGACGTTGCCGTCATTCAGGCTGGAGAACAAAACCCCCTTGCCCTTGCGGCGCTTGCTGCAAATATCCCCGTGGTTTTTTATTTACATGATGTGGAATTTAATTTTCAAGATGAAGAGCTTCCAATCCTGGAGCAAGCGCACTTCATCGCCAATTCAAAATTTACCGCCCGGGTTTTCCATGAGCGCACCGGTCGCGGATCTACCATCATTCCGCCATTGGTGGAGCCGGAAAATTACCGCAATGCCGCCCCGGGTGACGCCGTATTGGTGATCAACCCCAACCCCTTAAAGGGGCTTGATGTCGCCCTGACACTGGCGGAGCAGTGCCCCGATATTCCATTTACCCTTGTCGAAAGCTGGGGATTAACAGAAGAAGTACGGAATTTTTCCCAGGCGCGCTCCGCAAAATTACACAATATCGAGTGGCTGAAACCAACCGGCGATATGAAATCTCTGTATGCCCGCGCAAAAATCGTGCTCGCGCCTTCCGGCGCCCCATATATGGGCAAGCCCGTTGACTGGATCGAAGCCTGGGGCAGAATTGCGACCGAGGCGCACTTTTCGGGCATTCCCGTGATCGCCTCCAACCAGGGCGGCTTGCCCGAATCGGTCGGCCCCGGTGGAATACTGGTTGATCCCAATGCCGGTATATCCATATGGAAAGCCGCCCTTCGCAGCCTGTGGGACGACCCGCAACGCTATCTCGAAATTTCAGATCAGGCCCTGAAATACAGCCAGCGCCCGGAGATTGACCCGCAAAAATTATTCGAGGACTTTATTTCCGTTTGCCGGTCGGCGGTAAATAGTTCGGACACTAAAACATGATCAGGTTTATTAATAAAATTCACATATGGATGTGCATGGGCCATGTCCCCTGCGCCAGTTAAAAATCGAGAAATAATAATGAAAAACCTACTTATGATATCTCCCGTTGTTCCGAATCATTCTGGCACCGGAACCGAAAAGAGGGGTGCCGCGCATCTAGATGCCTTGGCACGCAATAATAGGGTTCATTTAATTATTTTCAGTGATGTCAGCAGCCTGAAAGAACACCATCTGGAATCGCTCAGGACTATCTGCCAGACCCTTGTAGTTGTGCCTGTCCCGTGGATTACTTACCCGCTTTGGCGAAAAATCAGGATCCCCCTATTTGCGACAATTTCAGAAATCATCCGGCCAACGACGCATTATATGATGCCATCAGATACACGGATACGTGAAGGGATAGCCCAACTCAACGTTACAAATTTTGATGCGGTTTTTTGCTTTCGCATTGTGTCCGCAAAAACTTTTGATCGCATGAAGCGGCTGTCCTCCATTGCCGCAAGACGGAAAATTGTCGATTTTGACGACATCGAATCGATCAATATCAAACGTGCACTTGAATTTAGTCAGAATGGATTTGAACTTGACCTTATCCAGAAGATTGCCGCATGGCGCTTTGAACGAGCTGAAAATCGCCTGCTTCGCACCTATGATGATGTTCTTGTCTGTTCTGATCTGGACAAAAAAACTCTGCAAAAAAAAGCTTTGCCCGCAACCATTCACGCCCTGCCAAACAGCGTGCCGCTGCAACCTGTCATGCCCCCCCTTCAGGCGCGCGATACGCTGCATATTCTGTTTGTCGGTTTAATGCATTACGGCCCCAACAGAGATGGGGCCATATGGTTCTGCAAGGAAATTCTGCCGCTTATTCGCAAACAGTCAAAGGCCAGATGCCGTTTATGGATAGTGGGCTACGGTCCGCCCGGCGATGTTGCGGCCCTGGCGGAAGAATTTGACGATGTTGTCGTCACGGGCGGGGTGGAAAGTGTTGCGCCCTATTATGATGATTGCGATCTGGTGATTGCCCCCATCCGCTTTGGCGGCGGCACCCGCATCAAAATTCTGGAGGCTATGAGTTATCAAAAGCCGGTGGTCACAACGATGATCGGCGCGGAGGGCATCGATATCAAAGACGGCCTGAACATCATGATCGGGGACAGCCCGGAAAGTTTCGCCAGCGCATGTGTGTCATTGCTGGAAAGCGCCAGCCTGCGTCACACCATGGGCCAGGAGGGCCGCAAATGCATCGAAGAAAAATACAGCGCGGGTGTGGTGTCTGATACGCTTAACCGGATACTGGATTCGTAAGGTTGTGCAAGAACCCTTCATTCTAATTGGATCAATTTACAGGTACAGGGTCACGGGCAATAAGCTTTAGGAGTATGACGTCAATCCTCGTAAGTCTTGTTTATAAAGGCAACACGTTCACGCAACGCTCGTTTCCGCATTTCAATGACTTGATCACTGCTTAGTAGAGGGCGCTTCTCTCGCAATATTCTTTCAAACAATTTTTTTGCTAGTGCTTCTCTGAGCAGCCTGACAGGCATCTTGATTGCTGTCATATTATCCGCTTTTTTTACATTCCAGAAATGAGGCAGGATCTGATGTGAGATATACGGCACTTCTATGGATAAGAACCAGTCTTCCCATTTAAAGGGATCGTGATTAAAAAAACTAACGGGAATCCAGGGGGTACGCATGGCGTCCGCCAGGATCGCTCCATGCATGGCTTCGGTTATAACAAGTGATGCAGTTTGCACCGCCTCTATAATAATATCTGATGGCTGGTCCGTCGTGAGATAGCCTAGCCCCAATTTCTTGCAGATTTTTTTAAAGCTCTCACCGGCTTTCCGGCTTGTATCAATATGCGGGATGAAAATGATTCCCTTGCGTTGTTCGGATGGTTTTGGCGGGTAGAAGTCTGCCAACAGGATTGCCCCATCTGATATTCCTTTCTCGGCTGGAAGGCCTAAAAATTCAGCTGATTTTGGCCCCCGCACGCAAACAAAATCCCAGCTATCATCAAACTTTTTTTCTATTTTCTGAATGCCAACACCAGAAGAAAAAACGATCTTACGTTCATAGTGTTCAATTTTGGCAACATGATAGTCCGAAAGAATCGTCCCGATTCCCATAAGGCAAATTTTTTGACTTTCAATAATTGAAGGATGGAACAGTTTGCCAAGTAATAATGGGTTGACATCATCGCCAAAATTCCGTGTCTCATGATATATGCCGTAATCCATACAATAATAAATAGCCATCATGGCCTCCAAAATTTAAAAGAAACTGATCGAAGCTTTGCAGCATATTGTCCGTTAATCGGACCCATCATACGCTATACCGCGTAGCCATTTTCCATGAATTGAAATACCTATGATGAATTACGCCACAGCGCACGAACTGTGCTCAGAAATCGCTCCTCTGGCCCGTGAGGATATCCGCTGATTCTCCACAATAATCCGTGTACTGCAATATAAGCGATAGCGCCAATGACGACCGAGCTGCCCAGGCGTAGAAACAGGGGAAATTGCGCTACATCGGCAAAGCTTGCATGGTGATAGCCCCATAATGCGCCCACCATAAAGAGGGTGCTTGCTATGCTTCGCCAGGCATTCCGGACTGGTTGAAAATAGGAAACTTTGATCGCCCTTATCAGGCGCCAATTATTAATGGAAAAAAATGTAAGGCCGGATATCACGCGCCCTCCAATGATGCCCGCAAATCCCCAATAGATGACGCCCGTAAAAACAGCCGTCAGACGAACGATGCAAAATATGATTTCGGAATTAAAGAGATCGCGGGTACGCCCCGTCGCCATGCACACGCTTGCCGCCGTGGCGGCAATTGTTTGAAGACCAATTATCGGCGTCAGTATCTGTATCATTGGCACGATATAAAGCCATTGCTCGCCCACCAGCAACCACACAATATCTGGTGCAAGAAACGCGAATCCGAAAGTTGCCGGAAGTGTTATTGCAGCAAGGACGGAAGTGGCTTCGAGGACATTGGTTTTGAGTTTTTCCGGCTCGTGCGCCATTTCCGAAAAGGCGGGAAACAGGGATTGGGTTAGCGGCCCAACCAGTTCGCCGGTTGGCAGGTTTGTCAGTTCGTCCCCGACACGGTAATAGCCGACATGTTTTGTATCCAGAAAACCGCCGACAATAAAATTGTCAACCCGCAAATTAAGAGTCGACAGGATCGAGACGCCGGATAGCCAGGCGGTGAATCCAAAAATTTCACGCACACGTCCAAGGCTCCATCGCGGCAGATAAGGCCGCATCGCATAGCCCATGCATAAACCAATCAAACTGGACGCCATGCTGCCGATGATAAGCGCCCAGTAATTATGGTAAATAACCGCTATGGCCACGGTGATGGTTGTCGAAAGTATCTTGCTGGTGACATTGTTTATGAATACCGGCCGGTAATTCAGATTTTTCTCAAATTCAATAAAACGCGGGTTCATAAGGCCCTGGATAAGCGGCTGCAGGGCGATAATGTATATGACATTCTCCAGCCGGGGCTCGTTCATAAGGGCGGGCAGAAAGCTTGCCGAGATTACGATGACCAGGGATATGACGCCCGCCCGGACAAGTCCCAGAGTCCAGGCCGTATCGTAAAGATCACGGCTTTCATCACGAATTTTAATCAGGGCGCTCCCCAGATGGATGGAAGTAACGCCCTCAATGATCGCCAAAAATGATACGGCCAATCCAACCAGGCCAAAATCTTCGGGAACCAGCATGCGCGCCAGCACCATCGTGCTGAACAGCCCGATGAAGCGAATTAAAAGGCGCATGGCGAACAGTGTCGCAGCCCCGCCGGTGATGCGCTTTCCTATACTCATGCCCGGAAGATATCCCTGAATGGTTTCAATATAATAACTTGTGGCCAATCCATGGACCCGGCGCAGTTCCCTATTTCCAGGCGAACACCGGCTGTTCCAGATGATCCACCCTTGTGTGGCGGCCGTGCAGGCACACTTCGCGGAACTGGTACATCACGGCGGCGGTCGGCGCATGCACGAAACTGTCTTCGACCAGCAGGCGGATGACCGGGCGCGCGCTTTCGGGGATATTAAAAAACACGGGTGAATCCGGGCGGTTCAACTCCGGGAAACTGACATGATGGATGGAGGCGACCTCGGCCGGGTTGGGGACAGGTTTTGCCTCCAACCCCGCCCATATCACCACCGGCGTGATCAGATAGCCCGAACGGGTGGGATAATCGTCAAGCGTGCCGATTACGTGATGGGGCGCAATATCAAGCCCTATCTCTTCGTGCATTTCGCGCAGCGCCGCGTCTATGGGGGTTTCCCCCTTGTCCAGCCGCCCGCCGGGCAGCGCCCACTGCCCCGCATGGGCGTTGAGGCGCGGCGCGCGGCGCGTCAGCAATATGGCGCCCTCGCCCGCGTCATTGGCGGCGATCACCAGCGCCACGGCGGCGTGTTTCAGCCCCTCGCCCGCATGATTGCGGCTTTCGAAATTCGTGACATTGTGCGTAACGTGATCGCGCAATGCGTCATTCACCAGCCAGGATGGGGTCAAACCGAATACTCCTTCGCGATTTCGCGCAGTTTGAATTTCTGGATTTTGCCGCTGGCGGTGCGCGGCATTTCGGGTATCACTTCCAGGCGTTCCGGCAGATAGTTGCGCGCCAGTTTCGCGTCTTTCAGATAGGCCACCATATCCTCAAAGCTAAGCTTCGCCCCCGGCTGTAGCGTGACAAAGGCGCACCCGCGTTCGCCCAGCCTGTCATCGGGCATGCCAACAATCGCCGCATCGGCTATGGCGGGGTGGCGATAGAGCAATTCCTCCACCTCAACCACCGGAATATTCTCGCCGCCGCGAATCAGAATATCCTTCGCGCGCCCGGTGATGCGGATATAGCCGTCGGCGTCCATGCGCGCATAATCGCCGGTGTCGAACCAGCCATCGGCGTCGGTGCCATGCATTTCCGGCTTTTTCATATAGCCCACAAAGGCCGAACAGCCGCGCGATTGCAACAGGCCTTCAGTATTGAGTGGCGCAACTTTGCCTTTTTCATCGACAATACGCACCTCAACGCCCGGCAGCGGTTTGCCGTCTGTATTGAAGACTTTTTCCATCGGGTCGCTGGGCTGTGTCGTCGTCACCGCGCCATTTTCGCTCATGCCCCAGCCCGACAGAACATTGATATCCAGATCCCTGCTGGCGTTTTCCGCCAGTACGCGCGGAATAGGCGCCCCCGCACAGAGGAAGTTTTTCAGGGTGCTGATATCATAATCGCGCACCTGCGGCGTGCCCGCCAGATCGGCCAGGAAGGGCGTCGACGCCATAGTGTAGGTCACGCGTTCTTCCTGAATAAGCTGCGCCGCAACCTTCGCGTCCCACACATCCTGATACACCACCTTGGCGCCAATCAGCAGCGGCATGATGACCCCGTACAGAAATCCGGTCTGATGCGCCAGCGGTGACGACATCAAAATCACATCCCGTTCACCCAGCGCCAGGCGTTGCGCATAGGGCAGGGCGTTGGCCAATTGCGTATTGGCGGTATGCATCACGCCCTTGGGCTGGCCCGTGGTGCCGGAGGTGTAGAGCATTTCATTGACGTCATTGGGCCCCATTTTGCGGGCGGCAAAAATCGCCCCGGCGTCCATTTCGTCCTCAAAGCGGCGGTTCAGGAAGTTATCCTCGAAACTTTGCGCGCCTTCGCCACCAAGCACGAACACATGCTCCAGCGCGGGCAGATCCTTGCGCAGCCCCGCCATCATGGCCGGGTGATCGAAACCGCGAAATTCACGCGGCACGAAGATCGCCTTTGTTTCCGCGAAGGACAACATGAACGAAAGTTCGCGTTCCCGGAAAATCGGCATGACCGGATTGCTGATCGCGCCAATGCGTACACAGGCCAGGTGCAGGGCGGCGAATTCCCACCAATTGGGCAGTTGAAACGACACCATATCGCCCTTGCCAATGCCGTAATGCACCAGTCCCAGCGCAATGCGCCTGGAAAGAATATCCAGTTGGCGATAGGAAACTGTTTCGCGGCGTCCGCCCCGCATGGTGTTTATGCCGGTTATGGCCACACCGTCCGGGCGCTGCGCGGCCAGCCTATCCAGCGCGTCTGTCACCAGCATATCGGGCCACAGGCCCGTGCCCTTCATCGCGTCAATGCGGCTTTGTGGCAAAATCATTTTAAGATCAACCGGCATGCACACCCCCTGTTCCTGTTTTTTCAAGAATAACGGCAAACACCCATGATTGTCACGAGCAGGTTACGATGGCCAGATCATGCCGCAAAGACGCTGGTTCAGGTAAAAAAACGCCCCCCGGGGGCATGTGACCCGGGGGGCGAAGAAATACCCGTTTGGCGCGCCGGCCAAGCCGTGCGCGACAGGATGAAACCAGCCTATTCGGCGGCGATCTGTGCGCCCTTGCCAAACATATTGATACCCTTGAGATATTTGATGCCTTCTTCGGCAATTTCATCACCGACCATGCTTTCGCCTTCGGCATGCAGCTCTTTCATGTCGACAAAGGCGGCATAATAGGGCGCGGTGCGCTGGGTGATGATGCCGGCCTTCAGCAATGTCTTGATCACCGTGCGGAAAATATTGGTGCTTTCCTGCATTTGCTTGCGGTGGAAATCATCGGTGAAGGCTTCAAACATGGCCGCCTGCACATATTGCCATGTCAGGCCAACCTCGGCGTAAATATGCTGCTTCTGCTCTGGATCACTGAAATTTTTCAACACCAGATCGAACGTGTCGCGCAGCCAGTCTTCGACCTGGTCGCGCAGTTCGGGCGCCATATGCGGGATCGTCTTGTCGGCCCAGATCTTGCCGAATTTATGGTGGAACGCCTCATCTGTCATGGCCAGTTGCACCATCTTCACCAGTAGCGGGTCATTGCCAAACTGGTAATAAGAGGCAAACAGGCCCATGGCGAAACCTTCCAGCATCATTTGCAGGCCAACGATCTTTTTCCAGACCTGTTCGGTCGTGACGACATCCACCAGCAGGGTGCGCAACACGCCCGTCACCGGCGCCGGCGCACCGAAACGTGCGGCAATATATTTGGTAAAGGCGGTGACGTGACGGGCTTCTTCGCGGCATTGATTGGCGCAATATTCCTGCGCACCGGGATCAAGCAGCATGTGGCACAGATTGGCCGACATGTTCAGCGCCGCCTGTTCGCCGTGCAGAACCGTGGACAGCAGATGGTGTTGCACCCGGTTGTTAAGATGGATTTTCTGTTTTTCCGTCAGCCTCTCCACAATGCCGGTATTCATTTCCGGTGTCAGCTTCGGCTGCACGATATATTCGTTTTCAATATCGAAGGGCGCGCTGAAATCGATATAGCGGGTATCCAGCGGATCCCAGAAATGGTCATTGGTGGCGGAAATAATTTTGTCAAATGCGCTGGAGCGTTGGCCATAACGGGCGGGGTCCAGCATCGGCGGAAAATCATGGGCGCTGACTGTTCTGTAGACGGTGGCTTCCTTGCTCATTGGGTGCTCCTCATCATGGTTGTATCGCAGGTTTCTATGCGCTTGCATCAGCAAGGCTTGGCTTACTTGATAACATGGTCAATAGGGGCGCCGGAGTCAACAAAAAATGACGCATGCGTCAACTTTTTACTGCCGGTTAACCAGCCTGTCCGTGATGCGGAGAATTATCCAATAATTACTTATAGTTAAGTAAAGTTAGCCTGGCGTCCAGCCTCTTTGACCCGCAGCAAAACTGCAAATCCGGCAATCAGGAACAGCAGGATCACGGACATTCCGGCGCGCTGGGAATGCAGGGCTGCTGTTGTCAGCCCGATCAGCAACGGCGCCAGAAAGGAGGTCGCCTTGCCGGACATGGCGAACAGCCCATAAAATTCCCCGGCCATTTCCCTGGGGGCAAGACGCGCCAGCAGGGTGCGGCTGGCAGCCTGCGCCGGACCGCCAAAAATTCCCATCATTACCCCGCACACCAGATAGGCGAGTTCCGGCATACTGCTGAACGGCGTCCCGCCGGGCTGCATGGGTTCTACAGGGATGCCGAAAAGAATTGAATCCCGCTGAATGGATATCACCCCCAGCAACGCGATGCATAATCCGGCAACCGACACCAGAATGGTGCGGCGCGAACCAAACCGGTCATCGGCCCAACCACCGGCAAACGCACCGGCAGCCGCAAAGATAATCAGAATAATACCAAACAGGCCCAGGGTAAAAATTTCCCAGCCAAACAGGCCCGCCCCATAAATGCCGCCAAATGCAAACAGCGCCGACAGGCCATCGGCGTAAATCATATGTGCAACCAGAAACCACATCACATTGCCATAGCTGCGCGCATGCGTGAAGGTCCGCCGCAACTGCGCCAGGCCCTCACGCACCGCCTGCCCCACACGCAATCCCGTTGCAGCACGATCGGGCGTAAACAAAAAGAATGGCGGCGCAAAAAGCAGAAACCAGAATGCCGTCAGCGGCCCAACCATCTGTCCCGGCATTTCCTTCAACCCCGGCATGCCGATAATCATCACCAGACTGAGCAAGCCGCCCACATAGCCAAGGCCCCAGCCGAAACCGCTAAGCCCGCCAAGGCGCGCGGGCGACACCAGATCAGGCAGCATGGCGTTGCTGAAGACGATAATGAATTCCGCGCTGATCGCCGCCAGCACCACCGCGCCCATCACCAGCCAGAATGCACCCGCACCCCCAGGGAGTGCAAACCATAACAGCGCATTGCCTATCACGTATGAAACGCCAAGGGCGGCAATCCACGGTTTGCGCCGCCCGGTTCTGTCGGCGATAGCGCCCAATACCGGGCTTAACACTGCGATGGTGGCGCCCACGAAAGACTGGCTATAGCCCCAGATTTCCTGTCCGCGCACTGCGTCCCCAATAAAGCTGGTGGCGAAATAAGGCGCGAAGATAAAGGTGGTGATCAGTGTGAAATAGGGCTGATGCGCCCAGTCTAGCAGCGCCCAGGAATATTGCCCCCGCCGCCGCGCAAACGCGGATTTTTTGGCGGCAATGTCATGCAGTGTATGTATCACCACCGCAATCTAGCGCATTGGATCACGCACGCAACAGCATTACTTGTTCAGCAGATCACGCATCTGACGGTTGACGAAGGCAAGCTTCGCCACACTGATCGCGCCTGAACGCATTTCATCAATCAGCCGGACCGTGCGGCGCACCGCAGGCCCATGCGCATCACACCATTGCGCCACCGCCTGTTGCGCATCCAGCGAACCGCCGGTGCCGAGCGCCTGCGCCGTCATCACCCGCTGCTGACCATAAAAATCATCTATCATCGCGTTCATCGCCAATCTTTCCCAATGCCCGTCAGCCGTATTTTTCTCCGCCGCGTCGCACAGCCAGTCAAGGCCCAGCGCCGCGCCAATCCGGAAGAACGCCGCCGCCACATCGCCAATCGTTTTGCCGGTGGATCGCGCCACCATCACCATATCGGCCGCCGCACCCATCGGCTGTAGTCCCGCTGCGGTCCGGGCAATGTCTTCGGGGACGCCATCCGCCTGCAAGGCCTGCAAACGCGCGGCATGGGCTTGCGCCTCGAAGGTTGAAAGGTGCAGATGAATTTCGCTGCGCAACTGCGCAATGCCTGGCCGGTAAGCTTCGATGATTGCGCCAATATCCATCGGTTGCGGCACATTGCGCAAAAACCAGATGGTCGTGCGCCGGATCAGATTGCGCCCATCCAGTTGAATGCGCGTCTGCACATCCGCCGGCACCTTGTTATCCAGCGCCTCAAGCGATTGCCAGAAAGCACGCATATCAAAGGCCGCGCGCGCCACAATAAAAGCGCGCACGACATCGGCTGTGGAAAATCCGGTTTCTTCTGCAATCGCGCTGACAAAGGTGACGCCGGCGCGATTGACAATGGAATTGGCCAGCATGGACGCCATGATTTCACGGCGCAGCTGATGTCCCAAAAGCGCCGCCGGATATTTTTCACGCAGCGGTTTTGGGAAATAGCCCAGCAGATCTTCATGCAGATATTCCGAATCCAGCATATCGCTGGTCAGCAATTCCTGCCGCATGCTGTTTTTCGCATAGGCGACCAGCACCGCAATCTCTGGCCGGGTAAGCCCAAGCCCCGCTGCTGCGCGTTCCGCAATACCCGCATCATCGGGCAGGAATTCAACCTTGCGATTCAGCTGTCCGGCGCGCTCCAGTTCGCGGATAAATCCCGCATGCATGTCCAGCAAACTGTGTGCGAGCGCGGCTTCAAGACTGATCGCCAGTGTCTGCTGATAATTATCGCGCAGCACCAGTTCGGCCACTTCACCGGTCATGGACGCCAGCAGCTGATCGCGCTGTTTGCGGGGCAGATCACCTGCCTGTACTTCCCGGCCCAGGGCGATTTTAATATTTACTTCGTGATCGGAACAATCAACGCCCGCAGAATTATCCACCGCATCGGTGTTGATGGCGCCGCCGGTTTGCGCATATTCGATGCGGCCCAACTGTGTGCAGCCAAGATTTGCGCCTTCGCCAATGACTTTCGCTTTCACTTTGCAGCCGTCAATGCGCACCGCATCATTGGCCTTGTCGCCTGCATCCAGATGGCTTTCGCGCGAGGATTTAAGATAGGTGCCGATACCACCGAAGAATAACAGATCAACCTCCGCCCCCAGCAGCGCATGAATCAGTTCCGCCGGCGTGACGGCGGCCTGTGTCAGGCCTGTCATCTGCCGCATCTGCGGGGTTAACAGGATGGATTTACGCGAACGGCTGAACACGCCGCCGCCCGTACTGATCAGTTTTGCGTCATAATCCGCCCATGAGGATCGCGGCAGGTCAAACAGGCGCGCGCGCTCCTCAAAACTTTTTTCCGGATCGGGATCGGGATCAATGAAAATATCGCGGTGATCAAACGCCGCCAGCAGCCGTATCTGGCGCGATTGCAACATGCCATTGCCAAACACATCGCCCGACATATCGCCGCAACCAATGACCGTGAACGGCGCTGTCTGAATATCCGTGCCGCGTTCGCGGAAATGCCGCTTGACCGCCTCCCATGCGCCGCGCGCCGTGATCGCCATTTTCTTGTGGTCATAGCCAACCGAGCCACCCGACGCAAACGCATCATCCAGCCAGAACCCATAAGATTGCGCCACGCCATTCGCAATATCTGAAAATGCCGCCGTGCCCTTGTCGGCGGCCACCACCAGATACGGATCATCTCCATCATAACGCCGCACGCGCGGCGGCGGGGACACCTTGCCATCCACAATATTATCTGTCAGATCCAGCAGGCCGGAAATGAACATGCGGTAGGCCGCAATGCCTTCTTCCTGAATGGCCTCGCGCGCACCGCCTGTGGGCAGACGTTTGGGAAAGAAGCCGCCCTTGGAGCCAACCGGAATGATCACCGCATTCTTTACCTGTTGCGCCTTTACCAGCCCCAGAATTTCGGTGCGGAAATCTTCACGCCGGTCCGACCAGCGCAACCCGCCGCGCGCCACTTTGCCAAAGCGCAGATGCACACCTTCTACGCGCGGTGAATACACAAAAATTTCCACCATCGGGCGCGGCAGCGGCAGTTCATCGATCAGACTGCTGTCCAGCTTGAAGGAGATATAATCCTTGTACGCACCTTCCTGATCACGCTGATAGAAACTGGTGCGCAGGGTGCATTCAATCAGATTGAGGAAGCGGCGTAAAATCCGGTCTTCGTCCAGGCTTTCCACCGCATCCAGTTCCTGCGTGATGGCCAAACGCAATGTGTCTACCGCTGTCTCACGCGCACCTGCAAAATCAACATCGAAGCGCGCATGAAAAAGATCAATCATGTGCCGGATGATTTTAGGATGGGCGCTCAGCGCGCATTCCATATAATCGTTGCTATAGGGAATGCCTGCCTGACGCAGATATCTGCCACAGGCGCGCAGCAACGCAGCCTCGCGCCACATCAGGCCTGCGCCCAGCACAAGACGATTGAAGCCGTCATTTTCGGCGGCGCCATGCCAGAGCGCCGTGAACAGGTCTTCGAGATTTTCGCGCACCACGGAAAGATCAACAGCTCTATCGTTCGCCTCGCGCATTTCAAAATCATGCAGCCAGATGCGCGTCTCGCCCGCCACATCTATTTCATACGGATGTTCACCCGTTACCCGAAAGCCCATGCGCTCCAGCATCGGCATGCAATCGCTTAACGCCACCGCTTCACTCTTGCGAAACAGTTTGAAACGCACGCAGGATTCCTGATCTTCAATCGTGCGGTAAAAGCAGACATGAATGCCATCGGACACCAGCAGCGCTTCCATGCGCTCTATATCCAGTGCCGCCAGTTCGGGCGGGAAATGCGCCGTATAATCCGGCGGAAATCCCTTTGCGTAGCGTTCCCATAATTGCAGGCCGCGTCCGCCGCCCGCATGCGCAAGCAGCGCCACGCGCAAATCATCGCGCCAGGTGCGCGCCGCCTGATCGATCTGCGCTTCGATCAGTTCGATCTGGAATTCTGGCATGTCACCAGGGCTGGTTTTAATAATGAAATGCACCCGCGCCAGCGGCGCATCGCCATATTCAGGCGTAATCGTGACGGCCGAACCCTTGAAATTTTCCGCAAGGATCACGCCAATGCGTTGCTGCAATTCCGCGTCATACCGCTCGCGTGGAATATATACAAGGCACGAGACATATCTCTCAAATGGGTCGGTGCGCACAATCAGCCGGGTGCGCGGACGTTCCTGCAGGCGCAAAATCGCAATGGCGTTTTGAAACAGCAACTCACGCGATATTTGAAACAGCTCATCACGCGGATAGGTGTCGAGAATGTTCTGCAGCGCTTTGCCGTCATGGCTGTCGCGGGCAAAGCCGGCGCGGGCAATGGTCAGCGCAACCTTGCGCCGCAACAATGGAATTTCCCCCGGCGCGCGGCTATAGGCGCCCGACGTGAACAGCCCCACAAAGCGCCGCTCGCCGGTCACTTTTCCATCTGCGCCGTAACGCTTGACGCCCACATAATCCATATGCGTATCGCGGTGTACGCTGGAACGCACATCGGTTTTTGTAATGATCAGCGGCCCGGGACGTTGCAGGCTTTCCAGAATTTCCGGAGAAATCGCCACAAGCCCGTCGCTGCGGGAACGGAATAATTTAACATCCGGATTGCGCAATACGCCAAGCCCGCTTTCAGGAAGCTGCACGGCCGAAACAGCGTCGCCTTTTCCAGTCAGCGCAAGTTCCGCATAGCCAAGCAATGTGAAATGATTGTCACGCATCCATTCCAGAAAGGCGATGGATTCATCCACTTCTTCAACGGCGATCGGCACTTTGCTTTGGCGAATATCTGCGATGGATGTATCAATCTGCGCAAGCATTCCGCGCCAGTCACTGACGGCGGCGCGCACATCGGCCAGCACAGCCGCCAGATGATCCCGGATGTTTTTCAGCTTTTCCGCATCATGCTGTTCATCGATCATGATGTGAATGAAGGATTCCGCTTTGGCGCCGCCATCCCCATTTTCGGCAATTCCGGCCCAGCATCCGTCTGATGTACGCCGTACACGCAACACCGGATGCGCCACAAGATGTACGCCCAGCCCGCGCCGTGCGATAACCGCGCTGACCGAATCCAGCAGGAACGGCATATCATCATTGACGATTTCAATCACCGTATGGGGTATCTGCCAGCCATGGGTTTCGATACGCGGCGAATAAACCCGGATGAGCACTTCACCCGGCCGGCGGGTGGCGGCCAGCTTGTAATGGGCCAATGCCGCGCCATAAATATTCTGCGGCGTCAGTTGCAGCAGGTCTTCGGCGATTACATTTTTGAAATAATGCCCGATAAAGCTTTCCAGATCCGCTCTGGGGCCGGGCGCGGCGCGTTCACCAATCAGCGCAACAGCGTCGCTGATGAGCGCAGCCTTTCTTTCGTTGGCACGCACGATCATTTTGTATCTACCTTGTTTGCAGCCTTCCCCAAGCCCGGACGAACTTACACGCAATATCTTTCATAAATCTTTCCGTATTTAACCATTGTTTTTATCCGGTCAGCGTTGAATATTGTCATTCCAATGATTTCCAGGCCAATCAATACAGGAAGGAAAGTACTTATGAACGTCGCCGCCAACGATCTTGATGTCTTCATGCAGGGCCTGATCCGCAGAAATCCTGGAGAAACCGAGTTTCACCAGGCGGTGCAGGAGGTCGCGGGCAGCATTATCCCGTTCATACGGGACAAGCCGAAATACCTTAAAATGCGCATTCTGGAGCGGCTGGCCGAACCCGACCGGGTGGTGATTTTCCGGGTCTGCTGGGAAGACGATCAGGGCAATATAAGGGTTAATCGCGGCTACCGGGTGCAGAACAGCAACGCCATCGGCCCCTATAAGGGCGGCATCCGCTTTCACCCCACCGTGACCTTGAGCGTGTTGAAGTTCCTGGCCTTTGAGCAAACCTTCAAGAACAGCCTTACCGGCCTGCCGATGGGCGGCGGCAAGGGTGGTTCCGACTTCAACCCCAAGGGCAAGTCGGATAATGAGGTGATGCGTTTCTGCCAGTCCTTTATGACCGAACTGCACCGCCATATCGGCGCGGATGTGGACGTGCCCGCAGGCGATATCGGTGTGGGCGGCCGCGAAATCGGCTTCATGTTCGGCCAGTACAAGCGCCTGGAAAATGTCTATACCGGCGTGCTGACCGGCAAGGGCCTGGAATATGGCGGCAGCCTGATCCGCACAGAGGCCACGGGCTATGGCGCGGTCTATATGATGGAAGACATGCTGACCCGCAGCAAGAACGGTTTTGTGGGCAAGAAATGCCTGGTGTCCGGCTCCGGCAATGTCGCGCAATATGCGGCGGAAAAACTGATCCAGCTTGGAGCGACCGTGCTGACACTCTCGGACTCCGATGGCTTCATCTACGACAAGAACGGGCTTACCGCCGAAAAACTGGCCCAGGTGATGGACATCAAAAACAACAAACGCGGCCGCATCGAAGAAGCCGCCAGACTGATCGGCTGCGAATATTTTTCCGGCAAGCGCCCGTGGAGCATTCCCTGCGACATCGTGTTCCCCTGCGCCACGCAGAACGAAATCAGCGGCGATGAGGCAAGGCTGCTGTTGAAAAACGGCTGCATGGGGGTTGCGGAAGGCGCAAACATGCCCACGGTGCAGGAAGGCATTGACGCATTCCTGCATGCCAGAATCCTGTTCGCCCCTTCCAAGGCCGCGAACGCGGGCGGCGTGTCAGTTTCCGGTTTGGAGATGAGCCAGAACAGCGCCCGGCTTTCCTGGAAAGAGGAAGAACTGCAAAAACTTCTACGCGACGTCATGACCGGCATTCACGACCGCTGCGTCCAGTATGGCGAAGAAAAAGACGGCTATGTGAACTATCTCAAGGGCGCCAACATTGCGGGTTTCGTCAAGGTCGCCGACGCCATGCTGGCCTATGGGGTGGTGTAGAGGGACAACCCTAGGGTGTAGACTTAAATAAGTATTATGTGATTCAAGGGTCTTATCAACTGATTCTGGGAGATTAGGCCATGCGGGAGAATTTGTTTTGGTTTAGCGATGAGGCATGGGCAAAGCTGGAGCCGC
>JBMOMW010000063.1:0-5446 GCA_049325255.1 Pseudomonadota bacterium
CCGGAGCAAACGGCGAATATGAACGCAAACTGACAGAAATAAACCCCGCCAATCCCTGAAAAACCAGATTTACGGCAGGTTTTTCAGCAGCCTGCTAGAGCATTTTGTGAACGGATTGAAGCGCATCCCACACCCTCATTGTCATTGCCCGGTTTAGCCGGGCAACCCACACCCCCAAAACCCAGGCCATTGGATGTGGCATGGATTACCCGGACAAGCCGGGTAATGACATCGTGGGGTTAAAGGCGATTCAATCCGTTCACAAAATGGTCTAGCGCTTCCAGCGATCTTCATCATCGTCATCCTCAAAGGCGGTGGGTTTTACCTTTAGCCCAAGAAAGCGCACGACCTCCTGTTTGAAGTCTGGATCGCCCATGATGGTATGGTGGCTGGCGCCTTCGATGGTCACAGCCCTGGCGCCCGGGATCAGCGCCGCCAGCGGCTCCGGCTTGCCGCTGAGGTCATCTTCTGAACCGGTAATGACCATCACCGGCACGGCGATTTTCGACAGCGCCTGTTCATCAATGGGTTCGCGCCGCGCGCTGATGCAGGCGGCCAGCGCCTTCATGTCGCTGCCGGTGGATTCGGCAAAGGCGCGAAACGATAATGCGTGTTCATCCTTGATCGCTTTGGGATCGCTGCTGGTCAGGCCTTCCGCCATCATTTTTCTGTCATCGCGCTTTTCCAGCATGCGTGCGCCAACGCCACATAACACCGCCGATGTGAAGCGCTGCGGATGTTCGGTCAGCAGGCGCATCGAAAGCATTGCCCCCATGGAATGGGCAACTATCACCGCCTGCCTGGCTTTCAGATAATCGAGAAAATTTATGATGTCGGCGATCATTTTATCAATCGCATAGGCGTCGACCTCATGCGGCTTGTCGCTTTCGCCGTGCCCGCGATGATCCATCGCGGCATAATCGATACCGGCCTTGTCAAGCAGATCGAACCAGCCGCTGGCCCGCCATGCCTGTCCGCGATTGGCTGCGAAGCCGTGCAGCAGCAGCACCGGATCGCCATAGCCCACTGCATTAAACGCAATCTTTAACCCGTCGGAGGTGAAGCTCGCCATATCCGTTTTCCCGCCCTGTTATGAATATTGATGCCAACATTAAAGCAGCAAACAGGATGGAGGTCGCGCATAAAATTATATGCCCAGACGAAGTAAATAATCTTCCTGTGCAGCGGTCTCAATGGCGCCGGGACGTGCGGTGCGAACGCGCGCCATCGCCAGGGCGGGGTCTTCGCCAATTTCGATCAGCATGCGGGTTACGGCAAGCCCGGCGCGGCCCCGGCCGCCGCGACAGTGAAAGACAATATTATGCCCAGACTCTATCAGGGTGTGCAGTTCAGGACCGTGGCTTGCCCAACGGCGTTCCCACTGCATGTCTGGAATGTCACAATCGGCAATCGGCAGGTAAATATGCTGCATCCCAAGCGTTGCGCAGGCCGCGCCCAATTCAGGCAATGCGGGACCAGCCCAGTCAAGCTCACCCATTTCCATCAGGGTTATCAGCACTGCGGCGGGAAAATTTCGAATAGCCTGCAAATCCTGCGTCAGGCTATGTTTTTGGATGGTCCCCAGAACTGGCGGATATTTCCGGCCGGGGCACGGACAAATCCCGATTTTTCCGCTGTGCCGTGTGGTGAGGGCGCTGATCGGAAAGGATGGCGTACGCAAGCCCGGTTAACCTGCGCTGATACAGTCTTGCGGCCGGGCCTCATTGGCGCCAAGCGCCGGATCATGACGAAACAGCGTTCCGCAATAGGGGCAGCGAATTTGGGCGTCCCGCCCCATATCCAGATAGATATGCGGATGATCATGGGGCGCCGACGCCCCCATGCATTCAAACTCCTTAACGCCAATGGCGATTTCATCGACACCGGAATCGTTAACGAATCGTGCACGGCCATGTGACGCCATATCGTAACTTCCTTCTATTAGTCTGGGCTGGCTCTGTGTTTGTTAACAGAAAATTTTCAATAAAGCCATACAGTGGAGCATCCCAGATCCTGAATGGGTCATGGACTTTTGTGCGCGCAATTCGAAGCTTACCCGGTAATGAGCATGGCTGAAACACATCGCGATATGTCTTCCCTGATCGCCATGGCGCGTGAAGGTAGCCGGCGTTCACGTCAGATATTGGCCGAGAATGTGCTGGATCTTGTCCTTTCGCAGGACGGGCGGCTGAGTGACCAGGAACGTGCGCTTACGGATCAGGTTCTGACCCGGCTCGTCAAGGATATGGAATTGCAGGTGCGTCAGCAATTGGCCACCCAGCTTGCCGGATCTCCCCATGCGCCCGAAGGCCTGATCGAAATGCTGGCCAGGGATGATATTTCCGTCGCCGGCCCGATCCTGCAGCACTCCCAGTTATTGCAGGAAACGACACTGATCGAGATCATCCAGCTGCGCACACGCGAGCATCAGCTATGTATCGCCATGCGTGCATCGCTGTCAGCGGCTGTCAGCGATAGTCTGGTCGATCATGCAGCGGATCCGGATGTGCTGGAAACCCTTATCCGTAACCCGAACGCCACATTATCGCATGCAGCCATGGCGTATCTGGTTGCAGAAAGCCGCCGTTTTGACCAGTTTCAGGAACCCCTTTTATCACGGGCCGACCTGTCGGCAGAGCTTGCAAACCAGATGTTCTGGTGGGTTTCCGCAAATCTTCGGAAAAAAATACTGAATGAATTCAACATTGCCGAGCATGTACTGGATCCCACGCTGGAGAATGTGACCAGGGATATTCTCGCCATAACAGAGGCCGAAAAACCAGGCGCGGCCGGCGCGACCGCCACCAAACTGGCATCCGCATTGCGCGATGAAAATCAACTAAAAGTTGAAGTTATCATCAATATGTTGCGCAATTTGCGCATCCCCGCTTTTTGTGCGGGACTGTCAAATTTGGCCGGAATTTCATTCACAACGGTAAATCGCATTGTTCTGGACAAGGACATCACGCCTTTTGCTGTTTTGTGCAAGGCCCTTAAGTTTAATGAGGCGCACTTCTCCACGATGGCCTTACTGTTGTTACAGTCACGCAATAATAGTCGTCAGTCTACGAAGGAATTGCGAAATGTACTTGAATTATTCCGGGAAATATCTTCTGATCATGCTCGTCTGACGTTAAACTACTGGCATAATGACTCGGAGTTACAAAAGGCGGCGCAGAAAATCCGGTAGGATTTTAACGTGGTCTTGTTGTGTTGATGGGCGATTAAAATGCAGGGATTTACGCTTAGCGGAGGCGCGGCCTCCACTCCGTCTGCCGGACGTCACGCTAGTGGCGATTCATCCGACGCGAGTATACTTACGCGGCTTCTTGAAGAGGTAGCCAGCCGGATCAGTTTTGCCGACGATGCGGCATTTTACGTTTGTGGACCTTCCGGACAGATTTTGTTTGTGAGCGCGGGCTATTCTTCTGTTGCTGGCGCGCCTCCGGAAAACGGACATATTGCCAGTGATGTTTTCCAGTTTATTTGCAATAACAAAGAAAGTTATACTCGCGATGAGGTTATGGTTGCGGCCCCGGATGGACAACCCCGGCATGTCCGTTCTTACCATTATCCCCTGTTTGATAATTCAAACACCCTGCTGGGAGTGATAGGACATTATGTGGAGGCGAGCGGCCAGGCAGCGGCCATGCTTCACGCGGGGCGGGATTTGTCCCGCATGCGGGATCAATTGCGTGCAAGTTCCGATTTATTCTGGGAGCTGGATGCGGAGGGAAAGCTGATTTCGCTATCTGACCGTGCAACCGATATTCTGGGTAAACCCGCCATATTTTATGTTGGCATGGATATTGGTGAAATAGGCTGTTTCGTTGATCGCTCTGGCAAGGACGCCCCGCCTCCGCAAAGTTTTTCCAAACACCGGCCATTCCGCAACGCCATCTTTTTGATGCATGGCCAGGAAAACCAGCCATATTATTTTCATATGAGCGGCGTTCCCGTTTTTGAACCTGTCAGTGGCAAGTTTCAGGGCTTTCGCGGTGTTGGCGTCAATGTCACAGAACGCTTTCAGGCGGAAGATGCGGCGGCGGCGGCCTATCGCGAGTTGGAGAATGCAAAGGAGGCGCTGATAAATCGCAATATCCAGCTGGACATAGAACGTGGCCGCGCCGAAAAAGCGCTTAAAGCCAAAACAGAATTTCTCGCCACCATGAGCCATGAATTACGCACACCGCTAAACGCCATTCTTGGTTTTTCCGAAGCGATGACGATGAAACTGTTTGGCAATCTGAGCGAGCAATATGCAGGGTACGCGGACGATATTCTGAAATCGGGACGGCATCTTTTGTCACTTATTGATACCATGCTGGAAACCGCGCAAATCGAAGGGGATGAAGTATCCCTGAACCTGCAAACAGTCGACATTGCCGGCCTGATTGAACAGTCCGTGAGTATTGTGCATATGCGGGCGCGCGCTAAAAATCTGGACCTTGGCAAAGCAATGGTTCCGCCAGGCTGGCTGGTCAGGGCTGATCCGCTTCTTGCAACGCAGATCCTTGTCAACCTTCTGAGCAATGCCGTAAAATTTACAGGGGAGAATGGCTCCATTGGCATAGAGATTATGGCGGATGTCCATGACGGTATTCCTGTCGCCGCGATCACCGTGTGGGATACCGGAATTGGCATATCACCGGATTTGCAAAACCGGATTTTTGACAAATTTGTGCGCGGAGATAATGCTGGCGCCTATGATGATATAGGCCAAGGCATTGGCCTTGGCCTGCATATCTCAAAACGTCTTGCCGAATTGATGCAGGGCGGTATCCGGCTGCAAAGCGCGCCGGGCAAAGGCAGCAGGTTCACCCTTGAGCTGCCGCTGGTAAGCACGCCTTAAATCTTCAGAACATTACGCAATTCTTCCAGCCGGACGGGCTTGCTTAAACGTACGACATCATGAAGCCCGCCAAGCTCGCCCAGGGCCTTTGCAATTTTTGAATATTGCGGATTGTACCCCGTGACGATGATCAGTTTTCCGGAAAATTTTTCGTCCACAAGCCACCGGGTAACTTCAGTGCCATCAAATTCTGGCATTACCATGTCCAGAATGATGATGTCAGGCTGAAACGAAATAAATGTTTCGATAAATTTTCCGGACGCGGACAGGGTCCGGACTTCATAGCCAAGAACTGTCGCGACATCCTCGACAAAATCGCAGAACATTGCTTCATCGTCCATGACCAGTAGTTTTGGTTTATTCATCATCACCCAGCCCTTATTCCAACGGCCCTATGTAATGACCTGTATCAAGCCCTCAGTGTGTCATCCTGAACGAAGTGAAGGATCCCCGCTGTAGACAGGATACTTCACTTCGTTCAGGATTGTGTGTTGAGGATGTGTTATGAGTGGCGTGGGTGGGCAACCGGTCAGGATGCGGTATTTACGACCGTTGTCATCATGGTCTCCCACCCACGTTTCTCCTAACCGCTTG
>JBMOMW010000064.1:0-51051 GCA_049325255.1 Pseudomonadota bacterium
GCCAATACCTGCGAATTGGCATGCGGACATTGCGGAATGGGCTGGCGCGCTGCGGGCGGTTGATCTTGCCCAAAATTCTTTTACGGTTGTGGAGTTGGGATGCGGATGGGGATGCTGGCTTAATATCACCGGCGTTGCAGCGCGAAATCGTGGTCTGAAGCCACGCCTGATCGGGATCGAAGGCGACAAAGGGCATATTCAGTTTGCAAGAGAAGCCTGCGCAGCAAACGGGTTTCGGGATGAGGAAGTGATTCTGCATCATGGGATCGCTGCCGCCACCGGGGGCGTGGCGCTGTTTCCCCTGCAGGATGCCGCGGGAACGGATTGGGGCCTTGCCCCGGTTTTTGGCGCGTCGGATTTGCAGCGTAACGCCGTGAAACTATTGGGGCAATATGAAGAACTGCCAATGATTTCCCTAAAAGAGGTCGTCAATTCGGTGGATCGGGTGGACCTTCTACACATAGATATTCAGGGCGGCGAGGCGGATTTGATGGAGGCCTGCATTGGAGATTTGTCCAAAAAAGTGGCCTATACGGTTATTGGAACCCATTCACGGCAGATCGAAGGGCGTCTGTTTGAAACCATGCTGAATGCTGGCTGGCGTCTTGAAGTTGAGCGGTCCGCCCATTTCATCAACAGGGATAATACCCCGGTTGTTGCAGTTGATGGTGTACAGGGCTGGCGAAACCCCTTACTAGCTCCATCAATCAGGGGCTGAGAATGACGAAAGACAGGTTTGGCGTAGCACAATCCCTGCTTTCTGAAGAACCATTAACGGGGTGAACCTTCTCGCATGAATTTTGCTTTGCTTTGGCATTTTGTTAGGCAGGATTTTACAGACCGCTATTCTGGCGTTGCCCTTGGCAGAGCCTGGCTGCTGCTGACGCCTTTGGTTCAAATTCTGATTTTTATTGTCATTTTTGGCGAACTGATAGGTCCCAGACTGCCTGGTTCCCAGGGGGGCGTGTATGGCTATGGCATTTATCTCGTGTCAGGCATTCTTCCCTGGACAGCCTTTGCCAATACCATTTCACGTATGACCACGGTGTTTTTTGACAAGCGGTCCATACTCAGTAAAGTCTCGCTCAATCTGACCATGGTCGCCCTTCATATTGCGATTGTGGAGGGAATAACCCTAGCCTGCACCCTTGGCCTGTTTACACTCATTGCGCTTGTGCTGCAGGCGCCATTGTCGGCGGGGTTACTGGCGCTTCCCTTGCTGATTGTCTGCCAGCAGCTTATGGCCTTCTCATTTGGTTTGATCGGGGCCATTCTGATGGTGTTCCTGCGCGACATAAAGGAAATTGTTGGGGTCGTGATGATGTTGTGGTTCTGGCTGGTTCCAATCGTTTACACAATCGATTCCGTCCCGCACATCATTCAGGCGATACAGGTTTATAATCCGGCATGGTGGTTTGTGCGTGAATATCACGAGATTTTTTTGAATGGCGCTGTTCCTGATGCCGGCCGGATGCTGATCCTGTTTGCAGGCAGCGCGTTGGCGGCGGGCCTTATGACCCGGCTGCTGTCTTATAGTGAGCATCATATCCGCGATGCCATATAAACACGGGTTAGTGCAGGGCAGCCATGATTACCGTTGAGCATATCAGCAAGCATTACCGAATCTACCGCCGGCAAAGTGACCGGTTGCGGGAACTGGTGCTGCGCCGCAAACTGCATGAAGTTAAAACTGCGCTCCAGGATATTCATTTTACACTTGAGGCCGGTCAGGTTCTGGGGGTGATCGGCCGGAATGGCGCCGGAAAGTCAACACTGCTGAAGCTGGTTATGGGGGTTATTCTGCCAGATCAGGGCAGCGTCATGCTTTCCGGCAGGGTAACCGGGTTGCTGGAATTGGGGACTGGTTTCAATCCAGAACTGACGGGGCTGGATAATATCGCCTTTAATGCGGCCCTGTTGGGGATGACGCCGCCTGAGGTGGAGCAAAAGCGCCAGGCAATCATTGATTTTAGCGAATTGGGCGCGGCGATTCACGATCCGGTACGCACTTATTCTTCGGGCATGATTATGCGGCTGGCCTTTTCCATCGCCATCCATGCCGAGCCTGCCTGCCTTGTTGTTGACGAGGCGCTGGCAGTTGGCGATGCGCATTTTCAGCAAAAATGCATGCGGCGCATCAAGGATTTTCGTGATTCCGGGGGCGCGATATTATTCGTCTCGCATGATATGAATGCGGTCAAGGTGCTTTGTGACCGGGCGATTGTGCTGGAGGAAGGTGCTGCGGTTTTTTCGGGCACGCCAGACCAGGCGGTCAACTATTACAACCGGTTGATAGCAGATATGGAGACGCAGGAAATTTCCCTGCCGCGACCGGCGCCCTTATCAGCGCCCCTGAGCGATGAAGCGCAGAACAACAGTTATGGAACCGGGGCGGTCAAAATTCAGGGAACCAGAGTTGCCGGCTTGATCTCTGGCGGCGCCATCGTGTCCTCGGGAGAGGTTGCAGACTTTGTGTTTGATCTGGTGGCCGCAGAGACTGTGCCGTCGGTTACTTTGGGCATTATGATTCGCGACCGGCTGGGCCAGGATGTCTTTGGCACCAATACGTTTCACCTGAAGTGTCCCTTGTCATTCAGCGCAGGCGAGCGGCGAACCATATCCATCCGCATGGCGGTCAATCTGGCCCCCGGACAGTACACGCTGACGGCGGCGCTGCATGATAATGACAATCATCTGACCCACTGCTACCATTGGTGCGATAATCTGATGGCTTTTGAGGTGGCGGGGTGTATTGGCGCGCAATTTGCGGGAATATGCCGGCTTGAGCCAAGCGTATATATGAATGACGGATCACTGGAATGATCACAGCCAACAGTCATGGCGTCAATCAGCTGTCTCTCGAAGCCCAAATCGACACTGAAATGCGTCAGCCGGAGGGTTTGATCGTATTGCCGCCACCGCCGCTAGACTTAAGCGGGGCAATTCTGCCGGTGGAAAAGGATGATATGATGCTGGTGCTGAAACAACAGCTGAGCGCTATCCCTGTCCTTGGGCCAGCACTGGTGATGATGAATGTATGGCGGCGGCGGCTTCTGCGCGGACTGAGGATCTTGCCGGCTCTTGGTTATGGGATGAGCTGGCTGAAAAGTCTTCTGCTTGTGCATGAAACACGCGGGATAGTTTCTATTGTCACCAAAGAGACAGGTTATGTTGAGCAGCGGATGCGCGCGGAGATCGCGCATTGTCATTCTCAATTACAGGATCTGCGCAAACAAACGCAGGATCTGCGCAAGCATATCGGCCTGACCGAACAACGCCTGGCCGATATGCGGCAGGAAGTCGCGGTGAAAACAGTGCACACAGTAGCACGCCCGGATGGTCTCGATTCCTTTTACGCTGCGTTTGAAGCGTCGTTCCGGGGCAGCCGCGAGGATCTGAAAAATCGCCAGCGTGTTTACCTTGATCGTGTAGCTGGCGTATCAACAAAACTTCCGGTGCTGGATATTGGCTGTGGCCGGGGGGAATGGATTGAACTGCTGGGCGAGCGCGGCGTTCCTGCGTACGGTATCGATCTGAACAGGGTATTTGTTTCCGGTGCGCGCAAGGCAAACCTGGATGTGCGCGAGACAGAAGCGCTGGCGCATTTGCGCAGCCTGGAGGACGCCAGCCTGTCAGGGATTTCTGCTTTTCATTTTATCGAGCATCTTCAATTCAGCAATCTCATCAGTGTAATCGACGAAGCCAAACGTGTTCTGGCGCCGGGGGGGTTTTTGCTGCTGGAAACGCCTAACCCGGATAATCTGATGGTTGGGGCTAGTACATTCTGGAGCGATCCTACGCATCGCGCGCCCCTGCGTCCGGGGATCAGCAAATTCATTGTTGAGCAAAGGGGATTTGTTGACGCCGAAATAATTTATCTGCATCCAGATGATGATCAGGCGCATTTCCCAGGCTCTGATGCGGTGGCTTCGCGTCTTAATCAGCTTTTTTATGGCGCGCGTGATTACGCCATCTGGGCGCGCAAGGCCTGATTCCGGTGGCTCTGAAACCTGCCGCCATTCATCAGTTTCATACAGGATCCGCTTATGGTGACGGGGTTACAAACGGGATGCTGTTCACCCGCCGGTTACTGCGTGAGATGGGCTTTGATTCAAACATATTCTGTATACAGATTGCTGCCGAATTAAAGAATGAGATTAAGCCTGTACGAAAATACCGGGATTCACCCGATCAGGTTCTTCTGGTTCACCACACAAATGGCCATAACCATGGTGACTGGATAAAATCCCGGAAAAGCCGTCTGGTGATGGTTTACCACAATATTACGCCGGCTGAATTCTTTCCCGCGCAAAGCCCCATGCGTGACCTGTGTGATCTGGGCCGTGCACAGCTTGTTCAATGGCGGGATCGTTTCATCGGCGCCATCGGTGATTCAGAGTTGAACACAAACGCGCTTTTGCAGGCGGGTTATAAAAATGCCGTAACGATTCCCATGCTGGTTGATCTTGACCGTCTGCGTGCGATTGCGCCGGACAGGCAGTTAAAAACCCGGATGGAGGGAGCGTTTAATGTTATTTATGTCGGACGCATTGTTGAGAATAAATGTCAGCATGATCTGATTTCCATCTTCTCCCTGTTGCGTCGCAGGCTGAACATTCCTTCGCGATTGCTGCTTGTAGGGGGTGTAACATCCAATGCCTATCTTTCGCATCTGGAACAGTTGCGCGATGCGCTAAATCTTGGAGACAGTGTAAAAATTACAGGTAAAGTCACGGATGAAAGCCTGACTGCGATTTATCAGCGGGCGGATGTCTTTGTGTCGATGAGCGAGCATGAAGGCTTTGGCATGCCGCTGATCGAAGCAATGGCGCATGATGTGCCGGTGATAGCCTATAACAGCAGCAACATCGCCAGCACAATTGGCGAGGGCGGACTGCTGCTAGGCGAAAAAAATCATGCAAAAACCGCAGCCCTGATCAAGGTCTTGTCGGAAGAGCCGGGGCTGCGCCGCCGTATTCTGCTTGCCCAGCGGCGAAATCTGCAACGCTTTGAACGCGAAACGGTGCGCACTTCACTTGCCGCATTTCTTGAATCAATTGGCGTTGCGATACCGGGCGCGCCTCACATAAAACGTCTGACGCCGCCTGAAATTCTGGTCGAAGGTCCATTTGACAGCAGTTATAGTCTGGCGCTGGTTAATCGTGAATTTGCGCGGGCATTGCACCGCAAGGGGGTTGATGTCGCGTTGCATGCCGCTGAAGGGCCGGGTGATTATACGCCTGATGCGGGCTTTCTTGCATCCGATCAGGAGTGCCATGCAATGTGGCTGCGCGGCCAGGAGGAGGGCGGCGCACCCGGTGTGACATTGGCTAACCTCTATCCCCCACGCGCATCCAAAATGCATTCGCCAACCAACGGATTATGTAATTACGCCTGGGAAGAAAGCGGATTTCCCACCAGCTATGTTGACGCCTTTAACCGGTCGTTGACACACATCACCGTGGTTTCAAATTATGTGCGTAAGGTGCTGCTGGACAATGGTGTGCGCGCGCCGCTAACGGTTAGCGGAGACGGCGTGGATCATCTGTTGCATGTTGCCTCGCGGGGGCCGCAAGAGAGACAGGATTCGGACGGGTTCCGCTTTTTGCATGTATCGTCATGTTTTCCGCGCAAAGGTGTAGACGTGCTGCTGGAAGCCTTTGGCATGGCGTTCACAAACAGGGACAAAGTGTCGCTGACGATTAAAACCTTTCCCAATATTCACAATCAGATCGAACGCCAGCTTGCTGAATTTCATGAACGTTTCCAGAATGCGGCACCCGTCATTTTACGCAACGAAGAAATGGACGAAGTGGATGTAGCCGATCTTTACCGGCGCTGCGATGCGCTGGCCGCGCCCAGCCGCGGCGAAGGCTTCGGATTGCCGGTTGCCGAGGCGATGCTGTTTGAAAAGCCGGTGATTACGACAGCTTACGGCGGCCAGATGGATTTCTGCACACCGGATAATTCGTGGCTGGTGGACTATCAGTTTGCGTATGCGCAAACCCATTTTGAACAGTTCAATTCCGTTTGGGCGGAACCTGATCTGCATGATCTGGCGCGAAAGTTACGCGCGGTGTATGACGCAGCCCCCGATGAGCGTCTGCGCCGGGCGCAGGCTGGCAAACAGGCGCTGCTTGATAATTGGCGCTGGGCGCATGTTGCGGAACGAAACCTGCAAGCCATCGCGGCGCTTGATGAAGGCCCGGCCCCGCGCGCTCTGCCGCATGTTGCTTTTGTGACGACGTGGAATATCCGCTGTGGCATCGCAGCTTATTCGCGCGCGCTCAGCGCCGCCATTCCGGCTGGCCAGATCACCGTTATTGCGAATTACGGGGATGACAGGATTGAAGTGGACGAAAGTTTTGTCGTGCGCTGCTGGCGCAAGGGCGATGAAGACACGCTGGAGCAGCTTTATCTGAGGATTCGTTCGGCAGGTGTTGAAGCTGTGGTGATTCAGTTCAACTTCGGGTTTTTCGATTTGCCCAGTTTTGCCCGGTTGATCACGCGGTTGTGTGCGGATGGGGTAGCTGTTCATATTTTCTTCCATGCGACAGCCGATATTGTGCGCCCGGAGCGTATATTTTCTCTGCGCGCTATTACGAACGCCCTGGTGCAGGCCACCCGGCTTTACGTGCATGGGATTGATGATCTTAACTACTTAAAACAGCTTGGTCTGATTGAGAACGTCATACTGTTTCCACATGGCGTCAGTTTGCCCAATGGCGTGCCGCAGGCGGCGCCAGTCAGCGCGGAAGACGGAAAACTGATCGCCTGTTTTGGCTATATGCTGCCTGACAAGGGATATTTGCAACTGATAGAGGCGTTTGGCCTGCTGCGTGAGACACGGCCCGGGTTACGTCTGCTGATGCTGAACGCGGCCTATCCAGGGGTGTTGTCTCACATGGAACAGGAATTATGCCGTGCAGCCATCGCCGCCAGTCCGTTCGGCCAGGACATTACTCTGGTAACGGATTATCTGGACGATGAGGTTGTGCTTGAGCGGTTGCAGAAAGCCGATTTGATTGTCTTTCCCTATCAAAAAAGTGGCGAATCCTCCAGCGCAGCGGTACGTTTCGGCCTGGCCAGCGGGCGGCCGGTGGCCTGTACGCCCCTGCCAATTTTTCGGGATGTGGCGGGCGTCACACACCAATTACCCGGAATTATGCCAGGAGAGCTGGCCGCGGGGATTTCGGCGCTTCTGGAGGACCAAAATCGCATACAGGCCCTCACCGGGCGTCAAATGGCATGGCTTGCGCAACATGACTGGCCGGTGCTATCGAGACGTTTATGGAATATATTGCGGAGTACCGCTGGTACGCTGGCGGCAAAATGATGGGGAAACTGCTTAGATTATGAAGAAATCTGCACTTGTGACCGGGGTTACCGGGCAGGATGGGGCCTATTTGGCGCGTCTGTTACTGGATAAAGGCTATAAAGTCTATGGTGGCTGCCGCCGGGTTTCCGTTGATAATCTGTGGCGTCTTCGGGAATTGAAGGTGCATGATAAAATTGAGCTGATCGATTTTGATCTGCAGGAAATCGGCAATGTCACCCGCGCCATAAAAGCCACGCGCCCGGACGAGATCTATAATCTGGCGGCCCAGAGCTTTGTCGGCGTGTCGTTTGAGCTGCCGGTAACGACCTCGCAGATTGATGGCATGGGCTGCCTGCATATTCTGGAAGCGATGCGCGACTATGTGCCGCAGTCGCGTTTTTATCAGGCTTCGACATCGGAAATGTTCGGCAAGGTGCAGGAAATTCCGCAAAAGGAAACCACGCCATTTTATCCGCGCAGCCCCTATGGGGTGGCAAAGGTGTTTGCCCACTACATGACCCAGAATTACCGGGAAGCGCATGGGCTGCACGCCAGTTCCGGTATTCTGTTCAATCATGAATCACCCTTGCGCGGTCAGGAATTTGTGACGCGGAAAATCACGCTCGCGCTGGCGCGGATTGCTGCGGGACAGCAGGACGTGCTGGAGCTAGGCAATCTTGACGCCAAACGCGACTGGGGCTTTGCCGGCGATTACGTAAAGGCCATGTGGGCGATGCTGCAACAGGATGTGGCGGATGATTATGTGATCGCCACGGGCGAAACCTATACGGTGCGCTATTTCTGTGAACGCGCGGCAGCGCTGCTTGGCTTTGATCTGCGCTGGGAAGGCGAAGGTCCGGGTGAGTTGGGCATTGACCGCAAAAGCGGCAAAACCGTTATCCATGTCAGCCCGAAATTTTTCCGTCCGGCGGAGGTGGAGCTTCTGGTCGGCCTGCCGGAAAAATCCCGCACCAAACTTGGCTGGACGCCGGAAGTAAAGCTGGATGGTCTGATCGAGATGATGGTGACGGCGGACCGCAACCGCATTGCGTCCGGCTGTCATCCGCAATAACGAGCGCAATAACGCAAACTAATCCAGATCCTGCACCTCGCCGCTTGCGCCTTCGACGCGGGCGGCGAGAGCGGCTGACATGAAGGCGTCCAGATCGCCATCCAGCACCGTCTGCGGCGTCGGGCTTTCAACACCGGTGCGCAGATCTTTCACCATCTGATAGGGCTGCAATACGTAAGAGCGTATCTGATGCCCCCAGCCAATATCGGTTTTGGCGCTGGCGATGGCCTGGGCGGCCTCTTCGCGTTTGCGTAATTCATGTTCGTACAACCGGGCGCGCAACATTTTCCACGCATTGGCGCGGTTTTTGTGCTGTGAGCGTTCGTTCTGGCATTGCACGACAATGCCCGTCGGCGCATGGGTCAGGCGCACCGCGCTATCGGTTTTGTTGACATGCTGTCCGCCTGCGCCGCTCGCCCGGTAGGTGTCGGTGCGGACATCCTTTTCATCAATCTCGATGATGATGCGATCATCCACTTCGGGATACACCCAGACGCTGGCAAAACTGGTGTGGCGCCGCGCATTGGAATCAAATGGCGAGATGCGCACCAGGCGATGCACGCCGGCTTCGGTTTTCAGCCAGCCATAAGCGCTGGGGCCTTTGACATGCAAGGTCGCAGATTTTATACCGGCCTCTTCACCGTCACTTAGTTCGACGATTTCAGTCTTGTGGCCGTGCTTTTCCGCCCAGCGCATATACATGCGCAGCAGCATGTTTGCCCAGTCCTGGCTTTCAGTGCCGCCTGCGCCAGCATGAATTTCGACATAGCCGCTATTGCCGTCGGCTTCGCCGGATAGCAGGGTTTCGATTTCCCGCATGGCTGCTTCATCGCGCAGGCTGCGCAATGCATTCTCCGCTTCGGCGATGATGCCGGGGTCATTTTCAGCCTCACCCAGTTCTATCAGACCAAGCGTATCGTCAAAATCAGTCTGCATGCGGCGTATTGCCGTGATGGACGATTCAAGCCGGGTGCGTTCGCGCATCATATCCTGCGCACGCTGCGGGTTATCCCACAGCCTGGGGTCTTCGACGAGGGCGTTCAGCTCTTCCAGTCTGCGTTGTGCGCGATCCCAGTCAAAGATGCCTCCTCAGCAGTTCGAACGACTGCCTGATGTCTTGCGCCAAGGCCTGAACTTCAGCCCGCATGGAAAAACTCCTGAATTGAAATGAAGCGGATTAATACAGCCCCCCGGTGCCCCCGGCAACAGGTTCGGCGCCGGTTTTTTCTGGCCCGGCGCTTACACCGCCGGGGCTGTCGGTTCCCAACACGGGCTGCGCGCGGTCTTTGGGTTCCGTGCCGGGGCGAAAGGCTTCCAGAATTACTTTGCGGTCGCCCGGATTTGCGGGCAGTCCGGTTTCCGCATTTACCCGCATCAGCCGGATGCCGGGCGGAATACGGAACGGGGTTGCGGGCGAATCTTTTAACGCCGCAGCCATGAAATCCCGGAATACCGGCGCTGCAACAGACGCGCCGGTTTCTTTTTTGCCCATGGTGCGTGGCGTATCAAAGCCGATAAATACGCCCGCCACAAGGTCCGGTGAAAACCCCATGAACCAGGTGTCGCGGCTTTCGTTGGTGGTGCCGGTCTTGCCCGCCAGGGGTTTGCCCACAGCAGAGACGCTGGTTCCGGTGCCACGCTGCACAACGCCTTCGAGCATGGACACGATCTGATAGGCTGTTGCCGGGTCAATGCGCTGTTCACGCAGGTCCGGCAATACAGGTTCCGGCAAGCCCTGCCGCCAGGGGGCGAGACATTCCGTGCATTCACGGGGGTCGTTGCGGTACAGAGTTTTACCCCGGCGGTCCTGCACCCGGTCTATTAATGCAGGCGTCACCTGCCGCCCGCCATTGACCAGCATCGCATAGGCGGAAGTAAGTTTTAGCAGAGTGGTTTCGCCCGCCCCCAATGCCGTAGACAACAGGCTTGGCGCGGCCTGCGTCAGGCCAAAGCGGCTGGCATATTCATTCACCCGGTCGATGCCGATATGTTGCGCCAGGCGCACCGTCATCAGATTGCGCGATTTCTCCAGGCCCAGGCGCAATGTTGACGGGCCATAATATTCGCCGGAATAATTAGTTGGTTTCCATTTGGCCAGCCCCGGCCCCTGATCGATGACCATTGGTGCGTCCAGCACCAGACTGGATGGAGTAAAGCCGGATTCCAGCGCGGCGGCATATACAAACGGCTTGAACGCGGAACCCGGCTGGCGCTGGGCCTGTGTGGCGCGGTTAAACTCACTGTCCCCATAGGCAAATCCGCCCTGCATCGCCAGCACCCGGCCCGTATGCGGATCCATCGCAACCAGCGCGCCGCCCACCTCGGGAATTTGTTGCAGGCTCCAATTGGCGGCTGCTTTTTGGGATGGCTTTTCATCCGTTTGCGCCACTGCAACCACATCGCCCGCATGCAGCACGTCTTCGACACGGGCAAGTGGCGGGCCCAGCGTTGCATTGTCCAGACGTTTGCGGGCCCAGCGTATATGTGCAAATGGGATGATCCCCTGTGCGCCGTCGGCAAAACCAATTCCGGCACGGTCATTCTGTGTTTTTAGCACCACGGCCAGCCGCCATGGGGCTAATCCGGCGGGCAGCGGCACGGCGGCCAATTTTTTTGGCCAGTCATCGCCCGCGTCAATGCGGGTAATGGGGCCGTGCCAGCCATGCCGGCGATCATAGGCAATCAGTCCATCGCGCAGAACCTTATAGGCAATTTGCTGCAATCGCGGGTCAAGCGATGTGCGCACCGACAGGCCACCGTCATACAGCGCGTCCTCGCCAAAGCGATTGATCAGTTCACGCCGCACTTCCTCGGCGAAATGATCTGCGCGCACGAACTCCTGGTCGCGCGGCGGCGCTGTTTTCAGGGGCCTCTGTGTTGCATTCCACGCTTCTTCTGCGGTGATATAGCCATCTTCCAGCATGCGGCTTATCACATAGTTGCGCCGCGCCACGGCTTTGTCATGATGGCGCACAGGATGATAATTATTGGGCGCTTTCGGCAACGCGGCGAGATAGGCGGCTTCCTCCAGCGTGAGATCGGCCAGCGGCTTGTCGAAATAATTCAGCGCCGCCGCCGCTACGCCATAGGCGGAACTGCCGAGATAGATTTCATTGAGATATAATTCCAGCAGCCGTTCCTTGGAGAATGTGCGTTCGATGCGGAAGGCGAGAATGGCTTCCTTGATTTTACGCTGATAGGAAACTTCGCCCGAGAGAAAGAAGTTCTTCGCCACCTGCTGGGTAATGGTGGATGCGCCGACCAGACGGCGGTCCTCCCCGGCATGTTGCAGATTGACGACGGCGGCGCGCAAAATGCCGATAGGGTCAATGCCGCGATGCACAAAAAAATTCTGGTCTTCCGCCGATACAAAAGCGTTGATGACCAGTTTGGGGATCGTTTCATAGGGCACATAAAGGCGTTTTTCGCGGGCAAATTCAGTGATCAGCCGCCCATCGCCTGCATGCACCCGGGTGGTGATCGCCGGTTCATAATTGGCAAGCTGGGAATAGTCCGGCAGGCCAATGCCATAGCGCCACAGGGCGATGGCCACAGCCGCGCCGCCGCCAATCGCCAGCAGCAGCGCCAGCAGCAGCGCCAGCGTGACGCCGTACAGCAGAATTTTTCCTATTATTTTCAATATAATATCCTGGAATCCGTAAGCTATGTACATCCAGCGCAGCTATAAAACCATATGAGTGTATTTCACAAGATTAACAGGGTTAGCCAATCACATTAAGGCAACGCTGGACATTTTACGCAGCATATGCTACGGCATATGTCGTGAAGATGGAGGATGCCATGGGACTTGAGCGGCACGTTAAACTCTTTAAAAATGGCAGAAATCAGGCAGTGCGCATTCCCCGGGAGCTCGAACTTCCGGGAGAGGACGCGATTATGCGTAAGGAAGGTGATCGGTTGATCATAGAACCGGCCCGCCCAAAATCCCTTCTTGCTGTTCTTGCCGAGCTGGACGCATTGCAGGAAGATTTTCCACCTATTCCCGATCTGGCGCCTGACCAGATTGTTCTTTGATGCGTTATTTGTTGGATACGAATATTCTTTTGGATCTTATCCGCGATCCACGGGGACGGGTGGCGCAGCGTATCGCAACGCTGGGTGAGGCGTCGGTGTGCAGCAGCATTATTGTTGCTGCAGAATTACGTTTCGTTGCCGCCAAAGCAAGATCGCTTCGGCTTTCAGCCCAGGTTGAAGCGGTGCTGGATGCCATGGAAATCCTGCCCTTTGAAGCCCCCGCAGATGCCATTTATGGTCAAATTCGCACACGTCTTGAACAAAGCGGTCAGGTCATTGGCGGGAATGACTTATTGATCGCAGCACAAACATTGGCGCTAGGTTATACGATCATTACAGACAATATGCAGGAATTTGCCAGGATCGTTGATCTTCCCAGTGAGAATTGGTTGCGTGACGCGACAGTCTAAAATGTTAGCAACGCTGCCAAAATTAGCAGTGCGCATAGCTCGGAAATCTGTTGCACGGCGCCTAAAATATCGCCGGTCTGGCCGCCAATGCGGCGTTTGGCGAGCAGGGCGGTGAACAGCCCCCCGGCGCCAGCAGCGATGAACGCTGTCAGGGCCGTTCCAAATGGCAAGGCCAGCCAGGCAATACCAAACCCCAACCCAAGCGCCGTCGCCGCCTGTTGCATGCCGGGGCGCCCTGTGGTGTGGGCAAGGCCCGTCTCCTTGGCATAGGGTAATGCAGCCATGGCGACATACATTATGGCGCGGGACAAGGCGCCTGCGGCTATCAGAGCCGCCATGAGCTTGTCAGGGCTGCTGAGCTGCGCCATGGCCCCAATTCGCAATAACAGCGCCAGCATCAGCGCCAGCGCCCCATGCGCGCCTATCCGGCCATCGGACATGATCTCCAGCCTGCGCTCACGGGTCCAGCCGCCGCTAAGCCCGTCCGCCATGTCGCTGAGTGCGTCTTCGTGCAGGCCCCCGGTCAGCAGCGCCGCCGCCACAATCCCAAGCGCGGCGGCAATAAAGGTCGAAAAGCCGAAACTGACGGCAAGCCAGTAAAAACTGCCTGCAAATGCCCCAACAAACGCCCCTACTGCGGGCGACAGACGCAGGGCCTTGGCCAGCATGCCCGCATCCCAATGTTCCGGGGCGCGAACCGGCAGCCGGGTCAGAAAGGCCAGGGCGGTAGTGAGGTCGTCACGCCATTGCTGTATCCGGTCATCTGGCGGTGGCGCCTGCATGTTAAACGCTTTCATTGTGATAAAACTAATGCGAAATAAGCCCGTTACCTGATTATACGGAAGCACAAAATGTCAGTATCCGCCAGCGCCCTGCCTTTTGACGATATTCGCAACCTGGTGCGCCAGTTGCCAGGACCAAATCTGGACGCACTGGCAAAGGTGCGGGCGCGTGAGGCGCAGCTTACAAAACCGGGCGGTTCACTGGGGCGGCTGGAGGAAATAGCCGAATGGCTGGCGTCCTGGCAGGGGCGGCATCCGCCGATGGTCTTGCAGCCTCAGGTTGCAGTGTTTGCCGCCAATCACGGCGTGGTGCGGCGCGGCGTTTCGGCGTTTCCGGCATCGGTGACGCAACAGATGGTGGAGAATTTCGCCGCCGGGGGCGCGGCCATCAACCAGCTTTGCAAGGCGGCGGGCGCCGGGCTGAAAATATTCGATCTGGCGCTGGATATCCCAACCCCTGATATTTGCGAAGCCGCCGCCATGAGCGAGGCGGATTGCGCCGCGACCATCGCGTTCGGCATGGAAGCGGTCGCCGGCGGCGGCGATCTGCTGTGCATCGGTGAAATGGGCATCGGCAACACGACGGTGGCGGCGGCCGTATGCTGCGCCCTGTTCGGCGGCAAGGCCGAAGACTGGGTAGGTGCGGGTACAGGCGTCGATGCAGAAGGTCTGGCGCGCAAGGCGGCGGCGGTGCAGGCGGCGATGGAATTTCACAAGGGGCATCTGTCCGATCCGCTGGAAATATTGCGCCGCGTCGGCGGGCGCGAAATCGCCGCCATGGCCGGCGCCATCATTGCGGCGCGGGTGCAGCATATTCCGGTGTTGCTGGATGGCTTTGTGGTGGGCGCCGCTGCGGCGGTGCTGCACCAGTTACAACCGGGATCACTGGATCATTGTCTGGCGGCGCATGTATCGGCGGAAGCCGCGCATGGCCGGTTGCTGGAACGAATCGGCAAGAAGCCGCTGCTCGATCTCAACATGCGTCTGGGCGAAGGCTCCGGCGCGGCGCTGGCCATTTCCATCGTCCGCGCGGCGGCGGTCACCCATGCAGGCATGGCGACGTTCGAGCAGGCGGGGGTCAGTGGGCCGGGCTGACCGGATAATCTTTACCATACAGAAAACCCCAGCCAGACGCCAGCGCCGATAAGCATCGCTCCACTTATCCGCGCCAGCGCCTGGCCATGGGGAACAAGTTTTTCGAGCAGCACATAGACCGCAATGCCGATAATCCAGTAAAGGTTCATAACCCCGCCTACGAATAGCAGCCCCATCAAAAACCAGCAGCAACCCAGGCAGAATGCGCCATGCTGAAGGCCCATGCGCAGCGCGCCAATCTGGCCTTTACGCCAATGCGCGGTCAGGTAATGCACTGGCGAGCGGCAATGTTCCAGACAGGCGCGTTTGACCGGCGTGAGTTGCCATAGTCCGGCCCCCGCCAAAAGCGCCGCGCTTATTGCGGGACTTCCGACGCTCAGGGTGTGACGGATAATTTCCGCTTCACCAAGCCCCCATTGCAGCGCCGTTGCGCCGATGCTGAAGGCGCCCCATGCGAGCACATAGCCAAGGGTGAACAGACCGGTGGACGCAAATGGCGTCCCGCGCTCGCGCTGTTTCCGGTTGATGGCGGCAAACAGCAGAATCATTGGCGCGGCGCTGGGCAGCATCATCGCCACCATCATGACAATCCACATGGGGAACATCATCACAAAATAGGCGAAGCCTGAAGCCCCGGCTTTCATTCCTGGCATATCCATATCCATGCCAGCGCCAGATAAAATATAGGCCCAGGCCGCAAGTATCACGGCCGTCAGCCCGGCGATCACCACCATCCGGTCACGCTGCGCCAATATAACAATCGCGCTCTCGACTGGCGACTCTTCAGACATCAGAGATACTCTATCCAGCCGCCGTGGGCCGATCCGTCACCTATTGCGATCAGCGCACAACGCCATGGCCGTTTTGGCGTATCCTGCTAAATTGTCCGTAGCTGTCGTTCAGTTCCAAAGGCACAGCGCCGCGCGCCTTGGTCGAGGCGCTGCCGATTTCGGCCATCAGGAACTCAATGCCGTCCGGCATATCAATGCGCACCCGGTGCGGCTGGCCCGTGGCCGGGCTGATTATTGGCCTGCCGCTGGATTCGAGCACATCCGGGATGAGAACCTGAGCCGTGCGCGCGTCGATATCGACATCGAACTGGATGGGTTTGGAGATCGTCGGATGAACGGTGCTGCACATCGCATGAAACACCCACCAGTGGGTTGCCGCTTCGTCAGTTTCTTCCCCTTTTGAAATACGCTCCAGCGCGTCGCGCTGACGCGCATCGGCGCGTTCGTCGACGATGATCTGCATTGTGCCTTTGCCTTCGAAGATGGCGCCCGGCCAGTCGAAAGTCATAGCCATGTTCAGACCGTCGAGCCGCACATCTCCGAAATAGCCTTTGTCCACGCGAACCACTCCAAAGCCCTTGCAATTGCCATGGGTTGGCAGATCCTCAAACTGACAGGGGCAGCCATAGTTACAGTTGCAATTACTGAATTCAACGCCTTCCAGATACCAGTCTATTTGCGCCATGCTCAACCTCCCGCTGAAAATGGACCGACGGTGATGTTTACGTGTCGATCCGAAGTGGGAAATCCTAGCAAGAGAAGCGCGCCGGTTCAACGCTTACATTGCCGGAAACATTGACTGGGCAATTAGCGGATGCGCATTCTCATATTTATGGCTTGCTAATATATATTCGATTTACCATTAACACTCGTCACTGATGTAACACTCGTCACTGATGCTTCGGACTATACAGCTGTCGTCTTGCTTTGAGTGCGATCCTGAAGATGCTTTTCAACGATCTCCACCACGCGCAGGGCGTTTCGGGACCATGTCAGGCCCTGAGCCTCTATTGTTGCTTTGGCGCCGTTGGCGATCTGCTTGCGCATCGCGGCGTCTGAACACAGACGTAAAATGGCGTTAGAAAAAGTATCGTCGCGTCCACCATCTGTAGCAAACAGCACGGCATTTTCGCCATCGGTGAGTATTTCGCGGATATTGGGCATGTCCGGCGCGATAATGGCGCGGCCCAGCGCCAGATACTCAAACAGTTTCAGGGGCGAGGCATATTCTGTCACGCCGGGTATCAGAGCGATGTCAAAGGCCATAACATAATCGGCCACATCGTCCCGGCCCACCACACCGGTTATCGTCAGCCGGTCCCCGACGCCACGCGCCTGCGCCAACAGGGTAATCTCCTGCCGGGCGGGACCATCGCCGACCACCAGCAGGTGCAGATTGTGCTGGCCATTATCCCTTGCGATAAAGTCGATCACCTTGTCCAGCGCATTCCAGCTGCGGATAAATCCCGTGAAGCCAAGAACCAGCCGCCTCTGTAATCCATATTCCGCTTTTATGTCCTTTCCGGCCCGCCCATCGGCGAAACGAACCGGATTGATGCCATTGGGAATCACATGAATGCGATTGTCCGGCACCCCATAATGGCGCACATATCCGGCCAGAACCTCAGTGACGGGCAAGACATAATCCACGCCGCGCCATGCAACGCTCTGGGCCCAGGCGGCAAAACCTTTTAACGACAGGCCATCATGCCGGGACCGCTCCTCGAAAATCGGCCCGTTCACCTCAAGCACCAGAGGTACGCCAGTCAGGCGTTTAAGCCACAGCCCCGCGAACATGAAAAGATTATATCTTTCGTACACAAAATCGGGACGGTGCCTGTTATAGGCCTGATAGAGGCGAAAAAAAGCGGGAACACTGTAGATTGCCTCAAGCATCTCATAGATCGCGCGCGGCAATAGACGTTTCAGTGTGGCGATCAGTCCTGCATCCGCGCCAAATTCGGTTTGCTGCCCGCCGCGCGCGGGGCCGACCAGGATCACTTCGTGACCAAGCGCGCGCAATGCATCGATCATTTCATCCATATGCACCGCCTGGCCGTCACGGCTGGCAATGCGGTGGTGGAACAGGATTTTCATTAAGAATCACTTGTCAAAAGGTCTTCACGCCCTTCTTGGTACCGCTTAAACAGGGGGCGGTCCAGCGTGACGCTGGACCGATCTGGTTGAATTGGGATGCTATCGGGCCTACATTGTCTGCTTCAGGCTGCGCTGCTGACAGGAACCCCGATGGACCTAAAATTTACCCCCGAAGAAATCGCCTTTCAGAACGAAGTGCGCAGTTTCATAGCGGAAAACTATCCTGTCGCCCTGCGCGGCCGCCGCAAAATTGAGCGGGAGCTGAGCAAGGAAGAGCACTTATCCTGGCACAGGGTGCTGGCGAAAAAGGGCTGGGTTGCGCCATCCTGGCCGCTGGAATATGGCGGTTTGAGCTGGACGCCCACACAGAAATATATCTTCAGCCAGGAACTGGCGCGCGCGGAGACCGTTCCCCTGATGCCTTTCGGGTTGATGATGGTGGCGCCGGTAATCTGGACCCATGGGACGCAGGCGCAGAAAGACTATTATCTGCCGCGTATTTATCAGGGTACGGACTGGTGGTGTCAGGGATATTCCGAACCGGGGGCCGGGTCCGATCTGGCAAGTCTGCGCACCCGCGCGGTCAAAGACGGCGATCATTATGTGATCAATGGCGGCAAGAGCTGGACCACACTGGCGCAACATGCGGATATGATGTTTTGCCTGGTGCGCACGGATGTTGACGCCAGGCCGCAATCGGGCATTTCGTTTCTTCTGATCGATATGAAAACGCCGGGCATTACCGTACGTCCGATCATCACCATGGATGGCGGGCATGAGGTCAATGAAATTTTCCTGGAAGATGTGCGTGTGCCCGTGGCCAACCGGATTGGCGCGGAAAATGAAGGCTGGACCTATGCCAAAATGCTGTTGGGGCATGAGCGCAGCGGCATGGCGGGCGTTGCGCGATCAAAGCATCAATTGGCGCGGCTGAAACAGGTGGCGCGCACCAATCTTGATGATGGCCATCCGCTGCTTGAGAGTTCTGATTTCGCCCGGAAAATTGCGGCGGTGGAAATTGAATTGCTGGCGCTTGAATTTACCGATCTGCGCATGCTGGCGGCGGAAAGTGCAGGTAATTCGCCGGGGCCGGAAAGTTCGATCCTGAAAATCAAGGGTACTGAAATACAACAGCGCATCACAGAGCTGCTGATTGAGGCCGCAGGTGTTTACGGCGCGCCCTATTTGCGGGGCATGCGTCTGGATGGAGATAATTTTCCGAATGTGCCACCGGATTTAGCAGGCATTGCGCCAGAATATTTTAACATGCGCAAAAGCTCCATCTATGGCGGTTCGAACGAAATTCAGCATAATATCATCGCCAAAGCAGTGCTGGGCCTTTAACGCAGCGCAATAACCGGGAAACGTCATGGATTTTTCATTCACCGAAGAACAGATATTGCTGCGCAACAGCGTCCAGCGGTTTGTGCAGGACCGTTATAGCTTCGAGGCGCGCAAAGCCATCCTTGCATCAGATAGCGGGTGGAGCAGCGATTGCTGGCGCGCCTTTGCGGCGCTTGGCCTGCTGGCCGCCCCCTTTGCCGAGGAGCATGGCGGCTTTGGCGGCGGCGCGATTGAAGTCATGATCATCATGGAAGAATTCGGCAAAGGCCTTGTTGTGGAGCCGTATCTGCAAACCGTTGTGCTGTGCGGCGGCCTGATCAATCTGGCGGGAAGCAGCGCACAAAAAGCGGCATTATTGCCGAAAATCGCAAGTGGCGACCTGATCCTCGCCATGGCCTATGCCGAACCGCAGGGGCGTTTTAATCTGGCTGATCTTGTCACCAAAGCGGAAAAAACGGGTGATGGATTTATTCTGAATGGCAATAAGGCCGTGGTCGCGGCGGCGCCCTGGGCGGATAAACTGCTGGTGACGGCGCGCACCTCCGGCGGGCAACGCGACAAGGACGGCGTAACGATTTTTATCGTCGATAAAAACGCACCGGGCATTTCAACCCGCGACTATCCAACCATTGACGGGCAGCGCGCATCGGAAATCAGTTTCGAGAATGTCAAACTTGGTGCTGATACGGTGCTTGGACAGGCCGGCAGGGGGCTGGCGCTGCTGGAAGAAGCTTTTGACCGGGCGATCGCTGCGCAATGCGCCGAGGCGGTGGGCTGCATGCGCGTACTGACAGACACGACCGTTGAATATTGCAAGACCCGCAAACAGTTCGGCCAGCCCATCGGCAAGTTTCAGGTGTTGCAGCACCGCATGGCGGACATGTTCATGGAGTGCGAACAATCGCTTTCCATAACCTATATGGTCAATCTGAAACTGGACGAAAGCGAGGCCGGACGCATGAAGGCGGCAAGCGCCGCCAAGGTGCAGATCGGCAAGGCCGGACGCTTTGTCGGCCAGCAGGCGATCCAGCTGCATGGCGGCATGGGCATGACGGACGAATTGAATGTCGGGCATTATTTCAAACGCCTGACCATGATCGACGCACAATTCGGCAATGTGGATTATCATCTGAAACGGTTTGCGGCGGCGGGGTAGCTTCGGAACGCCCGCCGGGGTTTTGTGCGGGCAATCCTGACGGCGGCGGATTAAGGTTATAGCAATGCGTCCAGATCGCGCGCGCTATGCAGTACACGGACGACCTCAATGCCGTCAGGCAAGGTCTGATAGAGGATAATGTAACGCCCCACGGGAAAACTGCGCAGGCCGGGTGTAAGCTCTGAACGCAGGCGGCCCATGTTTGGCTGCGTGGCGATCAGGCGGCATTGCGCCTCAATGTCGTCAAGTATCCTATCCGCCGCTTGTGGATTGTCAGTAGCGATATAAAGCCATAGATCCTCAATATCGCTTTCTGCGCGAACGGTTTTCCGGACGCGGGACATGGGCGTTTATCACTCCTGCTTCAGCTTTTTGAGCCTTTCGCGTCCGCGCAATTTGATTGCTTCGATGTCCAGTTCACCGGCCGGACCGCTCTCGATGCCATCGCGCACATCCTGGCGCAATTGCTCCAGCTTCACGGCGCGCAGGCGGTCCTGCGCCTCCATCAGCCGCAGCGCCTCGCGCACCACTTCACTGGCGCTGCTATACAGGCCACCCGCCACCTTTTCGCGCACCATGGCTTCCAGTTGCGGGGTAAGATTGATGTTCATCGTCATGATTGGCACTCCATCTTCGGGCACAGGGTCAGAGGCTAGCTCTGGACAGCAATCCTGTCAATCATTGCCAATTATTGACAGGCTCGTCTGAACAAAATCAGTGACCTGCCCCCACACTCCGTGTCACCCCCGGAAGAGGTCCGGGGGTGACAGCGATTGGGTGGACGCCACCCCCAATCGAAACGGCTATTCCGCCCTTGGGGTTTATTCGGGCCGCCGTCTGGCCAGGGATTGGGAAAATCTTGCCCGCCGCGCCTTGGCCTTCTTGCGTTTGGCCTCAATCCGTCTCATGTTCAGAAAACTCAGTAAAGCTTCTTAAACGGGCTCTAACAGATTCTGGTGAGAAAACAGTGCCCAATCCCACATCCGCTTCAGACAAGGCTCTGGTGCTGTTTTCCGGTGGTCAGGATTCGACCGTCTGTCTGGCCTGGGCGTTACAGCGCTATCCGATGGTTGAAACCATTGGGTTTGATTACGGCCAGCGGCATCGGGTTGAGCTGGAGTGCCGCCCCCGGATTTTGGCCCAATTGCGCAAGGATTTCCCCTGGGCGGGCGGATTGGGCGAGGATCATCTGATTGATCTGAAAGTGCTGGGCGAGATCAGCGCCACCGCCCTGACCCAGGACATGGCCATAGAAATGGCCAGTAATGGCCTGCCAAATACGTTCGTTCCGGGTCGAAATCTGCTGTTTCTGACACTGGCGGCGGCGGTGGCGTACAGGCGGGGGATCGGCGCGCTGATCGGCGGCATGTGCGAGACCGATTATTCCGGCTATCCCGATTGCCGCAATGACACAATCCAGGCGCTGCAAAAGGCCGTTAGTCTGGGCATGGACCGGCATTTTGAGTTTCTGACCCCGTTAATGTGGCTGGATAAGGCCGCAACCTGGGCGCTGGGCGAAGAACTGGGGGGCCCCTGCTTCACGGAATTAGTGGGCGAACATAGCCATAGCTGCTATATGGGCGCGCGTGAACAGCGCTTTGACTGGGGCTATGGCTGTGGCGAATGCCCCGCCTGCCAGTTACGGGCGAAGGGCTATGCTGCCTGGCAAGACGCATGAGCCATAGTTCTTACAAAAGCATGATTCTTACAAAAGTAAGCCCATGACCTACGCGGTAAAGGAAATTTTTTACACCCTGCAGGGCGAAGGCGTGAATGCCGGCCGTCCGGCGGTATTTTGCCGTTTTGCGGGATGTAATTTATGGAGCGGGCGCGAGCAGGACCGGGCCACCGCCCAATGCCGCTTCTGCGATACGGACTTTGTGGGAACCGATGGACCCGGCGGTGGAAAGTTTGACACAGCGGAAGCGCTGGCGCAGGCAGTGCGCAACAAGTGGCCCGCCAATAATACCAGCAAAGCTTTTGTCGTATGCACCGGCGGTGAACCATTACTGCAAATAGACGCAGTGCTGATCGACGCCCTGCATGCAGCGGGCTTTGAGATCGCCATTGAGACCAATGGCACCCTGGAGCCGCCCTCGGGCATTGACTGGATATGTGTCAGTCCAAAATCTACGGCCACCCTGCATGTCCGCAAGGGTGATGAGCTGAAACTTGTGTATCCACAGCACGATGCACCGCCGGAAAATTTTGAACAACTGGATTTCAATTATTTTGAATTACAGCCCATGGACGGCCCAGATCGCGTCCGCAATACCGAACTGGCGACAGCCTATTGCCTGGCGCATCCAAAATGGCGGCTTAGCCTGCAAACCCACAAGTTTATCGGTATTCCATAATGTTCGAGATCAGCAAACAATTTTATTTTGATGCGGCGCATTTCATGCCGCATATGGCGCAGGGTCATGCCTACCGGCAGATGCACGGCCATTCGTTTCATGTGCAAATCGCCATTCAGGGGAAACCCGATCCGGAAACCGGATGGGTGATGGATTTTGAGGCGCTGGATACGATCATCGCCGCGGTGCGCAGCGAACTGGATCATCGCGTGTTAAATGAAATTGAAGGCCTGTCCACCCCAACGCTGGAAAATATTTGCGCCTGGTTATGGCGGCGGCTTTCCAGCCCCATTCCCGGCCTGTCCCGCATCACGATCTCGCGGCCCTCGGTTGGCCAAAGCTGCACCTTGACGGCCTGATTTACTTTCAGTGTCATTGCCGCGCTCCGCTCGCATTTGTAATCATGTCCGGGCTCGCTTCGCCTCTTTCTGGACAGGCCGCTTGCGACAATCTGGTGCGACTGGCGCAGATAGTCTTTCAGGTCACGATCCGACAACCCGGGCTTTGCATGATTCTGAATCCATTTCACGCCACGCGTAGCCCGTAAGGGCGAAGCGTGGTGGGCGATGCATGACTCGAACATGCGACCCCTGCGATGTGAACACAGTGCTCTACCAACTGAGCTAATCGCCCGATGCTTGATCAGGGCGCAAGCTATAAGGCGCTTCACCCTTTCTGGTCAAGCCGTAACAGGCGCGGCAGCACCTCGCGCAGGTCATTAAACGTATCAATAACCACATCTGCACCCAGTTCGCGCACAGGGGTTTGCGTATAGCCAAAACTGACGGCCACTACGGGAATATTGGCCGCTTTGGCTGTATCCACATCGGTGGCGCTGTCGCCAACCATGATGGCGCGAGCCGGATCGCCGCCAGCCTGTAGGATGGTCTCCAGCAGATGCTGCGGATCGGGTTTACGCACTGACAGGCTATCACTGCCAAGAATAGCCTCGAAATGATGCTGCATATCCAGTGCAGCCAGCAATGCGCATGTAAGCCCGGTGGGTTTGTTGGTACAGACGCCAAGTCGGGCCTGAGCGGCGCGAAAAAATTCCAGGGTCTCTATAACGCCCGGAAACAGGGTGCTGTGATTGGCAATATTATCGCCATAAAAGTGCAGGAAAAGCTTCAGCATACGCTGTAATTCCGGCTCCGAAGGCATTTGGCCGTTGAGGTTCATGCCGCGTTCGATCAGCGCCCGGGCCCCGTGCCCCACCAGATTGCGCACCTCCGCCTGGGGCAGCGCCAGGCGGCCTTCGCTGAGGAGCACATGGTTCAGGGCCGCCGTCAGGTCCGGGGCGGTATCGACCAGCGTTCCGTCCAGGTCAAAAACGATGGTATAGCCCGCGTAAAGCGTCATTTGCCCTTCCTTAACGCGTCATAATGCATAATAACCATGCTGTGCGGTCGATCACTTCCGAATCAGCCATTAACATGCAGATTAGCGTAAGAGTCAGAAATATTTATTGAATTGGCGTGATACTGTTCTTCGATGCATTATTCAACATGGTTAACCTGTTGCCGCCATAAAAGGGCCTGTCCATGAGCAGTTCTATCGAGCTTGCCGTGATTATCCTGGCCGCAGGGCAGGGGACGCGGATGCAGTCCACCCTCCCCAAAGTGTTGCACCCGGTTGCGGGGCGCAGCATGCTGGGCCATGTGCTGGCCTTGAGCGATGCGATTGCGGCGTCGCGGCGCGTTGTTGTGGTGGGGCCGGATATGCCAATTGTATCTGAGGCGGCGCGCAAGCAGGCGCCGGATGCGCGCATTGCCATACAGGCCAAACAGTTGGGCACAGCGGACGCGGTCAAGGCGGCGGCCGTGGAAATGGCCGGATTTACCGGCGATGTGCTGATCCTGTATGCAGACACGCCATTGGTGCAGATTGAGACGGTGCAGGCGATGCTTTCGGCGCGGCGCAAGGGGGCGTCCGCTGTCGTGCTGGGGTTCCGGCCCGCCGATCCATCGCCTTATGGCCGGTTGCTGATGAGTGATACCGGTGGTCTGCATGCGATTATAGAATCCAAAGATTGCACCCCGGAGCAGAGCAAAATCACCTTTTGCAATTCCGGTGTGATGGCGGTGGATGGCGCGGTGTTGTTCAGCCTGCTGGAGGAGGTCGGCAACACTAACGCCAAGGGCGAATTTTATCTGACCGACATCATCGCCATCGCACGCAAGCGCGGTTTGACATGCGCGGCGATTGAGGCGGATGCGGACGAAGTTCTGGGCGTCAACAGCCGGGTTGAGCTGTCGCAGGCCGAAGTGATTTTACAAAACCGGTTGCGCCACATGGCGATGCTGAACGGGGCAACATTGCTTGATCCGTCTACGGTCTATTTCAGTTTTGATACGCGGCTGGGCCGCGATGTTGTCGTCGGGCAGAATGTGGTGTTTGGTCCTGGCGTCACTGTGGCGGACGGCGCACAGATCAAACCGTTTTCGCATCTGGAAGGGGCGACAGTCGCGGCCAGCGCAGAAATTGGCCCCTATGGCCGGTTGCGCCCCGGCGCGGATGTGGGCAAGGGCGCAAAGATCGGCAATTTTGTTGAAATAAAAGCCGCACAGATTGAAGCAGGCGCGAAGATCAGCCATCTGTCCTATATTGGCGACGCCCGCGTGGGCGCGGACGCGAATATCGGCGCGGGCACGATCACCTGTAACTATGATGGCTTTGAAAAACATTTTACAGACATAGGTGCTGGCGCATTTATCGGTTCCAACACCTGTCTGGTGGCGCCCGTGAAAATCGGCGATGGCGCCTATACCGGGTCGGGAAGCGTCATCACAAAAGATGTAAGCCCTGATGCGCTGGCGCTGGTGCGTCCGCAGCAGGTGGAAAAAGCGGGCTGGGCGGCGCGTTTCCGTGCGCGCTTTGCGGGTAAAAAATCAGGACACGGATGATATCATTCACAAGGCGGGAATATGTGCGGAATTGTTGGAGTATTGGGCGCAGAGGGCGCATCGGAACTGGTGCTGGATGCGCTGAAGCGGCTGGAATATCGCGGCTATGATTCAGCAGGCATCGCCAGCCTAGTGAATGGCGGGATTGACCGCCGCCGCGCCGAAGGAAAATTGCGTAATCTTGCTGGTTCGCTGCGGGCAGAACCCCTTCTTGGCGCAACGGCCATCGGACATACGCGCTGGGCAACACATGGCGCGCCGACAGTGGATAACGCCCACCCGCATGTTTCCGGCGGCGTTGCCGTGGTGCATAATGGCATTATCGAAAATTTTCAGGAATTGCGCGCGGAGCTTGAGGGTAAGGGACATATATTTACATCTGAAACGGATACCGAAGTTATCGCACATCTTGTGCATGATGGGATCAGGACGGGACGATCTCCGCGCGAGGCCGCAGCGCAGGCGTTTGGACGGCTGGATGGCGCCTTTGCGCTGGCGCTGATTTTTGCGGGTGAAGATAATCTAATGATCGGCGCGCGCAAGGGCAGTCCGCTTGCTGTGGGATATGGCAAAGGAGAAATGTATCTTGGGTCTGACGCGCTGGCGTTAAGTTCATTTACGCAAACGCTTTCTTATCTGGAAGAGGGTGACTGGGTTGTGCTTACCCGTGCTGGCGCGGAATTTTTTAATTCCTCCGGCCAACCGGTTCAACGCAAAAAAGAAACAGCCAGCGTCAGCGCCGCAATGATCGACAAGGGCAATCACCGGCACTTTATGGCGAAGGAAATATTCGAACAGCCGGACGCGATTGCCAATACGCTTAATGCCTATATTTCCGCATTGCGCGGCACAATTGACCTGCCAAAATTATATGTTGAGTTGAAATCAATCAGTAAGCTGACGATTGTGGCGTGTGGCACGGCCTATTATGCCGGATGCGTCGCCAAATACTGGTTTGAGAAATTGGCGCGCCTGCCGGTCGAAGTGGATATTGCATCGGAATTCCGTTATCGCGAAGCGGCGATGCGGCCTGGTGGTTTATCATTGTTCATATCACAATCGGGAGAAACAGCGGACACGCTGGCGGCGCTGCGCTATTGCCGTTCACAGGGACAAATTATAGCGTCTGTAGTCAATGTTGCGGAATCCACCATCGCGCGTGAGTCGGATGTTATTTTTCCAACCCATGCGGGGCCGGAAATCGGCGTTGCCTCGACCAAGGCGTTTACCTGCCAGTTAACAGCGCTGGCGGCCCTGGCGATTGGCTTTGCGCGCGCACGCGGCGCGATTGACAAAGCGGAAGAAAAGCGCCTTACCAGGGCGCTGACTGAATTACCCCGCATGATCAATCTTGCGCTGGCGCGTGATCACATGATCCGCGAATTGGCGCATGATCTGTCAAAGGCACGTGATGTGATTTATCTGGGGCGGGGGATGAATTATCCCATAGCGCTTGAGGGCGCGTTAAAGCTCAAGGAAATTTCCTACATTCATGCCGAAGGCTATGCGGCGGGCGAGTTGAAGCACGGGCCGATCGCCCTGATTGATGAGGATGTTCCGGTGATCGTAATTGCGCCCAGCGACGCACTGTTTGAAAAAACCGCATCCAACATGCAGGAGGTTGTTGCGCGCGGCGGCAAGGTGATCCTATTTTCGGACCTGGAAGGAATTGAGAAAATGGGCAGTTACGCCAAAGCCTCGGTCAGCATGCCGAAAGTCGATCCGTTTCTTTCACCGATCATGTATGCTATTCCAATTCAGTTGCTGGCCTATCACACGGCGGTTTTCAAGGGCACGGATGTGGACCAGCCGCGCAATCTGGCGAAATCCGTGACGGTGGAATAATACCGGGGATAGATCATGATCTCGATCAAACGCATTGCCGGCGCATTGGGGGCGGAAATTGGCGGTGTGGATTTGTCACAAAATCTCAGTGACGCCGTGATCGCGGAAATCCGCCAGGCGCTGCTGGATCATCTGGTGCTTTTCTTCCGCGATCAGAATATCAGCCCGGCCCGGCATATCGCCTTCGCGCGGCGTTTTTCCGAGCCGGAAGCATATCCCATGCTGAAGGGGCTGAAGGAATTTCCCGAAATTGTCGAGGTTATCAAACTTCCGCATGAGCGGATAAATTTCGGCGGCATCTGGCATGCCGATACCACCTACACACCTGTGCCGCCCATGGGCGCGGTGCTGGTGGCGCGCGAATTGCCGCCCTATGGCGGGGATACGATTTTCGCCAATATGTATATGGCCTATGACACGCTGTCTGATGGCATGAAGGCCATGCTGTCCGGCCTGAAAGGCGTCAACAGTTCGGTCAAGGCCGACGCCAACAAAACCCGTGAGGATCGCCTGCCGGAAGGCGGCACGGAGAACGCGAAAAGGGAACTGATCGGCATTCACCCGGTGATCCGTACGCATCCCGAAACCGGCCGCAAAATTCTGTATGTTAATTTTGGGCATACCGTGCGTTTTGAAAACATGACCGAAGAGGAAAGCGCGCCGCTGCTGAACTATCTGTTTGCGCATCAGGTGAAGCCGGAATTTACCTGCCGCTTCCAGTGGAGTCCCGGATCTGTGGTATTCTGGGACAATCGCGTGGTGCAGCACAATCCGGTCAATGACTATCATGGCTTCAAGCGGGTGCTGCACCGCATTTCGCTACGCGGCACAAAACCCTATTAAGAGATTTCGCCGATGGACCTGTATCATGTCTGGTGTGATCTGAAACCCGGCGTCAAAGACACGGATTTTGCGGCCAATATCGCTTTATTTCTGGGCCGGTTACGTGATCAGGGAAAAATTGCAGGCTATCGCATCACCCGCCGCAAGCTGGGTCTGGGCCAGCCGAGCCTCGGCGATTTTCACATCATGATTGAAACCGAAGACCTGGCGCAGCTTGACGCCGTTTTCAATCACGTCGCCACCCGCGCGGGCGAGGTGGAACACCAGCATTTCGCAGTCAATTCCATGGCGCAGAACTTACGCTTTGCACTGTACCGCGATTTTCCTGATGCGGTGCGCAAGACCGGCGAGGAGAGGTTTTGATGCGACGCTAAGCCTTATATTTCACGCTCAAAATCTCATAGCTTTTACCTCCGCCGGGCGTATTCACCTCAACCGCGTCTCCGATTTTCTTGCCGATCAGCGCGCGCCCCAGCGGGGACGTAATCGAAATACGTCCGGCCTTTACGTCGGCCTCGATCTCGCCCACGACCTGATAGGTGATCTCGCCTTCGGTGTCTTCATCCAGCAGCTTGACGGTCGCACCGAATTTCACGTCCTTGCCGGATAGTTTGGCGACATCGATGACCTGGGCGCGGCTGATTTTGTCTTCAAGCTCCATCAACCGGCCTTCGACATAGCTCTGGCGTTCCTTGGCCGCATGATATTCGGCATTCTCGGATAGATCGCCATGCTCGCGCGCAGACGAAATGGCCTTGATGATGGCGGGCCGTTCAACTGTTTTCAGATGCCGCACCTCGGTTTCAAGAGATTCGAAACCATTGGCAGTCATAGGAATTCTTTCCATGTGTCTTGCTATGCCTATAGGTTAACGCGTGTATTGCCCCATCCAGTGTCACGCTGACAAAGGATGGACCATGCAATTGCTAAATGTAAGATTGTAAGGGGTTAACTTCAAGCGCCCCGGCGCGCGAGGCCTCAAGTCCTTTGACAACCGCCCTTATTCCGGCCGCTGTCGTATAGTAAGGCACCTTGGACATTAGCGCACTTTGCCGGATAGAGAAAGAATCGGCAATCGCCTGCGCCCCCTCGGTGGTATTAAACACCAGTTGCACATCGCCGTTCTTGATGGCGTCGGCAATATGCGGCTGGCCTTCCAGCACCTTATTGATGCGTGTGACCTGTAGCCCCGCCTGTTCCAGATAAGTGGCGGTGCCGCCGGTTGCTATCAGTTTGAAACCCAGTTCCTGGAGTGTGCGGGCCGCCGCAAGAATTGCGGGCTTGTCCCGGTCCTTGACCGAGAAAAAGGCTGTCCCGGTTTCGGGGAAGGTTGATCCGCTGGCGATCTGGCTTTTGGCAAAGGCGCGCTCGAAATTCCGGTCCAGCCCCATGACTTCACCGGTGGATTTCATTTCCGGGCCAAGCAGCGTATCGACACCTGAAAACCGCGCAAAAGGAAACACAGCCTCTTTCACGGCCACATGGTTCAGTTTTTTCTGGACAAGACCAAAACCTGCAAGTTTTTCACCCGCCATCACCCGTGAGGCAATCTTGGCGAACGGCACCCCCATGGTCTTGGCCACAAAGGGCACCGTGCGGCTGGCGCGCGGGTTCACTTCCAGTATGAAAATCACTTCGCCCTGAATGGCGAACTGCACATTCATCAGGCCAACAACTTTCAGCGCCTTGGCCAGCACGGATGTTTGCCTGTTAATTTCCGCGATAATTGCCGCATTCAGCGAGTAGGGCGGCAGCGAACAGGCGCTGTCGCCGGAATGCACGCCCGCCTCTTCGATATGCTCCATAATGCCGGCGACATGCACCGTCTCGCCATCGGCCAGCGCATCCACATCCACCTCGATGGCGTCCTGCAGATAGCTGTCGATCAGCACCGGATTTTTTCCGGATGCGATAAACGCCTGGGTCATGTAACGGGTCAGTTGCGCATCATCGCGTACAATTTCCATCGCCCTGCCGCCCAGCACATAGGATGGACGGATAACCACCGGATAGCCAATGCGATGCGCCACCGCCAATGCTTCGGGCAGGTTCATGGCCGTGCCATTTTCCGGCTGTTTCAGGCCAAGCCCGGACAGCAGTTCCTGAAAGCGCTTGCGGTCTTCAGCAAGATCAATGGCGTCGGGCGTCGTGCCCAGAATGGGCACATTGGCCGCTTCCAGTGCGGCCGCCAGTTTTAACGGCGTCTGCCCGCCCAACTGCACGATCACGCCATGCAGGACGCCATTGCGCTGTTCAACCGCTATCAGCTCCAGCACATCTTCGGCGGTGAGCGGTTCAAAATACAGCCGGTCGCTGGTGTCATAATCGGTCGAGACGGTTTCCGGATTGCAATTGACCATAATGGTTTCAAAGCCCGCATCCGACAGGGCGAATGCTGCATGACAGCAGCAATAATCAAACTCTATCCCCTGGCCGATGCGGTTGGGGCCACCACCAAGTATAACGATCTTGCGCGCATTGGTTGGGGCGGATTCGCAATCCGGCGCGCCGGTGGAAACGGCGGGGCTTTCATAGGTCGAATACATATAAGGCGTGCGGGATTCAAATTCCGCCGCGCAGGTGTCGATGCGCTTATATATGGGGCGCACGCCCAGGCCCTGGCGTTGCGCGCTGACTTCTGCTTCTGCTTTTCCCGCAAGCTGCGCCAGCCGCACATCGGAAAAACCCTTGCTCTTCAGCATACGGAAATTCTGTGCGTCCGCCGGCAGGCCAAATGCTTTCACACGGCTTTCATTTTCAACCAGATCACGGATTTGATGCAAAAACCATGGATCAAATTTACAGGCCGCATGCACGTCTTCCAGCGGCAGGCCATGGCGGAAAGCCTGTGCAATGCGCAACAGCCGGTCAGGCGATGGTTGCGACAGGGATGCGCGCAACGCATTACGGTCATCACCCAGGCCCATGCCTTCGATAACCAGATCATCCAGTCCGCACAGGCCCGTTTCCATCGATCGCAGCGCTTTTTGCAGGGATTCCTGAAAGGTCCGGCCAATCGCCATGGCTTCACCCACGGATTTCATCGCAGTGGTCAGCGACGGATCGGCATTGGGAAATTTTTCAAACGTGAAACGCGGAATCTTCGTGACGACATAATCGATGCTGGGTTCAAACGAGGCGGGCGTAACGCCGGTAATATCATTCATCAGTTCATCAAGTGTGTACCCAACCGCCAATTTTGCCGCCACCTTGGCGATAGGGAAGCCCGTCGCCTTCGACGCCAGCGCGCTTGAGCGTGATACGCGCGGGTTCATTTCAATGACGATCAGCCGCCCATCCGCCGGGTTGACGGCAAACTGCACATTGGAGCCGCCGGTTTCAACGCCGATCTCGCGCAGCACCGCAATCGATGCGTTGCGCATGATCTGATATTCCTTGTCCGTCAGGGTCAGCGCCGGTGCGACCGTCATGGAATCGCCGGTGTGAATGCCCATCGGATCGATATTCTCGATGGAGCAAATGATGATGCAATTGTCCGCTTTGTCGCGCACCACCTCCATCTCATATTCTTTCCAGCCCAGCACGGATTCTTCTATCAGCACTTCGCCAACCGGCGAGGCGTCTACGCCGCCTTCGACGATCTGGATATATTGTTCGCGGTTATAGGCAATGCCGCCACCCGTGCCGCCCAGCGTAAAGGACGGCCGGATAATGGCAGGCAGGCCAACCTTGTCCAGCCCCGCCAGCGCCTCGGCGCGGTTATGCGCGATAAACGAACGCGGCGTTTCCAGCCCGATGCGCGTCATGGCTTCGCGGAATTTCAGCCGGTCCTCCGCCATGTCGATGGCCGCGCGGCTGGCGCCGATCAGTTCCACGCCATATTTTTCCAGCACCCCCATATCCGCCAGCGCCAGCGCGGTGTTCAGCGCCGTCTGCCCGCCCATGGTCGGCAACAGCGCGTCGGGGCGTTCTTTCTCAATGATCTTCGCCACCATTTCCGGCGTGATCGGTTCGATATAGGTCGCATCCGCCAGATCGGGATCGGTCATGATGGTCGCCGGATTGGAATTCACCAGGATCAGCCGGTAGCCTTCCTCCTTCAGCGCCTTGCAGGCCTGGGTGCCGGAATAATCAAACTCACACGCCTGCCCAATGACGATAGGCCCCGCGCCGATCAGCAGAATGGATTTTATATCTGTGCGTTTAGGCATAGGCCCCCCTCACCCTAACCCTCTCCCACAGGGGGAGAGGGGGCGCTGAAATCTGGCTGATGTGGGCGCGGCTAAGAAAAATTTGTTCCAACGCTTTCCTGCGCCGGGCCACGCGAAGTCCTCGCCTGACGAGAGGGGGAAGATTGCTGGTATTGTCGGTTGTTTGTACGCTAACCTTTGCCACGGGAACGCTGGTATCCCCTCTCCCCTTGTGGGAGAGGGCTAGGGTGAGGGGACCTACCTTATGAGCATAGCGCGTGCGCGTCTCCTCCGGCGCAATCAGACCGATGCGGAGCGGAAATTGTGGACGCTGCTGCGCGACCGGCGCTTTGCAGGCTTCAAATTCCGCAGGCAGGTTCCCATTGGTCCGTACATCGCTGATTTCTGTTGCTTCGACGCCAAACTCATTATTGAAATTGACGGCGGCCAGCATGCGCATGAGAGCCGCGCGGCAAAAGATAGTGAGCGAACCCTGTGTCTTCAACGCGACGGCTTCCGGGTGCTCCGGTTTTGGAACAATGAAATCCTCACCAACGCTGAAGGCGCGCTGACGCAAATCGCAACGGCGCTTGGCCTGGATTGGGCGCAGACGCCCCCTCACCCCGGCCCTCTCCCACAGGGGGAGAGGGAGCGATGAAATCTGGTTGATGTGGGTGCGTTTAGACACGGGAGGGTTGGTATTGCCAATTATTTGTACACTAACCTTTGCCACACGAACGCTGGTATCCCCTCTCCCCTCGTGGGAGAGGGCCAGGGTGAGGGGGCCCACGAGTTGCACGCAGCGTTCTGGCATTACGCCGCCCCCATCATCTTGGTGAACCGCTCAAACAGATAGTAGCTGTCCTGCGGGCCGGGGCTGGCTTCGGGGTGGTATTGCACGGAGAATATGGGTTTGCCTTCGACGGCAATGCCGCAATTGGTGCCATCAAACAGCGACACATGGGTCTCGACCACACCCGCAGGCAGACTATCCCGCAGCACGGTGAAGCCGTGGTTCATGCTGGTGATTTCAACCTTGCCGGTGGTCAGGTCTTTGACCGGGTGATTGGCGCCATGATGGCCCTGCGTCATCTTGCCGGTGCGTGCGCCCAGCGCCAATGCCAGCATCTGATGCCCAAGGCAAATGCCGAATACGGGCTTGCCGCTATCGATCAGTGTACGGATGACGGGTACGGCGTATGCGCCGGTCGCCGCCGGATCGCCGGGGCCGTTGGACAGGAAAACACCATCCGGTTCATGCGCCAGAATTTCTTCAGCGGTGGCGGTAGCCGGAACGACCGTGACCTTGCAGCCTGTATCGGCCAGACAGCGTAAAATATTGCGCTTTATGCCATAATCAACGGCGACAACATGACGAACCGGCTGCGCCTGCTGGCCATAGCCCTTTTGCCAGCGCCAACTGGTTTCATTCCAGCTTACGGTCTGGCGGCCGGTGACGGTGATCGCCAGATCCATGCCGGTCAGCCCCGGCCAGGCGTCGGCTTTGGCTGTCAGCGCCTTAATATCAAAATTTCCCGAAGGATCATGCGCGACAACACCATGCGGCATGCCCTTCTCGCGAATCAGCCGGGTCAGCGCGCGCGTATCAATCCCGCAAATGCCCACAAGATTTTGCGTCTTGAGCCACGCGTCAAGATGGGTGATGGACCGGTAATTCGATGGGCCGGTAATATCCGCCCGCAACACGACGCCGCGCGCCGCGACATTTCCCGATTCCAGATCTTCCACATTACAGCCGACATTGCCGATATGCGGAAATGTGAAGGTAATGATCTGTCCCGCATAGGATGGATCGGTGAGGATTTCTTCATAGCCGGTAATGGCCGTGTTGAAACACACTTCACCCACGGCCTCGCCTGATGCCCCAAGACCGCGCCCATGGAAAACGGTTCCATCCGCCAGCGCCAATATGGCCGTGCTTCGGGATTCCGAACCTGTTGACCAGGGTTCAGGTGAATATTTATGGACAGCGGGCATTCAGGGGCTCCTGCGCGAACGAGGGTTCTACGCCTGGGGATGATGTCTGTGCGAAAGTTGCCGGACCATAATCAAAACCAGTCAGGCCGTCAATTTCCCTGGCATGATTAACAGCCGGTATTGTTGATTTTATAACAGATTTTTCGATAATTTGCATTTGACGGAGGCTTTGGACTAAAGTCTGGCCATTCCAGCCTTCCAAAGGATCGCCTTATGCGCGAGAAATTAAGCGAAGCCCTCAAAGAATCCCTTAAAGCCAAGGAAACCCTCAAGGTTTCTACCTTGCGGCTGATTTTGGCGGCGGCCAAAGATCGTGAAATCGCCCTGCGCGGCGAAGACAAGACGCTGACGGACGAGGATATTCTGCAGATCATGCAGAAAATGATCCGGCAGCGTCAGGAATCGGCTGCGACCTATGAGGCTGCGGGGCGGACCGATTTATCAACCCAGGAACGTGAAGAAATCAGGATCATTGAGACTTTCCTGCCGCCCCAGATGAGTGATGAAGAAATTCAGTCCGCATGCAGGAAAGTAGTATCGGAAGTGGAAACCCCAGGCCTGAAAGATATGGGGAAAATCATGAATGTCCTGAAAGACCGCTATACGGGACAGATGGATTTCAAAAAAGCCAGCGCGGAAGTCAAAGCACTGCTACAATGACTTTCCGTGCGGCTTGGCCGCTTTAGAATCATTTCAACGCCTGAATGAGACCGGACCAGATGCAGTTCGACCGGAATTTCGTTGATGAACTGAAAGCGCGGGTAAAGCTTTCCGATGTCGTCGGCCGTAAATTAACGCTGATCCGGCGTGGCCGGGAATTTGTGGCGCTTAGTCCGTTCAGCAATGAAAAATCCCCTTCCTTCACCATCAATGATGACAAGGGCTTTTATCACTGCTTTTCCAGCGGCAAGCATGGCGACGCCATTACCTTTCTGATGGAAACCGAAAGCCTGACTTTTCAGGAGGCGGTGGCCAGGCTGGCCGAGGATACGGGCATGGAGTTGCCCAAAGCCAGCTTTCAGGACAGCCATGAGGCGAGGACGAAGCAGGCCCAGCGCGTTACTCTGTATGGCGTGATGCAACAGGCGGCGGTGTTTTTTGCGGCTCAACTGACGGGGCCTGCGGGCGCGGATGCCCGCGCCTATCTGGATAAGCGTCAGGTGCCTGCGGCCTTGCGGCAGGCAATGGGGCTTGGTTTTGCGCCCTCTGCACGCACATTGCTTTGCGACACCCTGACCAGGGCGGGCGTAACGCCAGAACAACTGGTTGAGGCGGGGCTGGCCATAAAACCTGACAATGGCGGCGCAATTTACGACCGGTTCCGTGACCGCATCATGTTCCCGATCACAGATAACAGTGATCGCGTGATTGCCTTTGGCGGCCGGGCCATGTCAGCCGATGCGCAGGCGAAATATCTGAATTCGCCGGAAACGCCGCTGTTTCACAAAGGCAATGTGCTGTACAATCTGGCCAATGCGCGGCGCGCCCTGCAGGCCCCGATTAAGGGGCAGGGGCGCGATACCCTGATCGTCACCGAAGGCTATATGGACGTGATCGCTCTGACCAGGGCGGGCACACCCAATGCGGTCGCCCCCCTCGGCACGGCCCTGACCGAAGCCCAGATGGCCATGCTGTGGCGTTTAACACCTGAACCCGTGCTGTGCTTTGATGGCGACGCCGCCGGAATGCGGGCGATGCTGCGGGTGGTGGAACGCGCGCTGCCCTTGCTGGAACCGGGCCGTTCGCTGCGTTTTGTGCTATTACCGGATGGCCTGGATCCCGATGACATCATTGCGCGCCAGGGGGGGGCAGCGATGGAGGGTTATCTCGCGACGCCGCTGCCGCTGGCGGATATTCTGTGGTCAGCCGAGACAAGCCGATTGCCGATGGATACGCCAGAACGGCGCGCTGGACTGGAGCAGCGTCTACAGGCATTACTGGAGACGATTGCCGATCCATCGGTGCGAAAATACTATCAGAACGATATTCGGCAGCGGATTTCGAATTTATTTCGTCCCGCGCACATGTCTTCGAAGTCACAGCAGCCGGCTTTTACGGGTCAGAAGCGCTTTTCAGGCCAGCGTCAGCCCTATGCGCCCGCTTTTGGGACCGGGCCAGCCAGTTCCGAGCTGAAACGCACCCATCTGGCCGCAAATGGCAAGGTATGGAACCTGGGCGCGCGGCGCGAACGTATCATTATTCTGACGGTTTTGAACCATCCGGCCCTGCTGGAAAGGCATCTTGAGGACTTTTGCGAGTTGAGCCTGACCGATCCGGCACTTGACAGGTTAAGGTCAGTAATCATAGAGCTAGCGGCTGCTTTCCCAGACCTTGAATATGGGAGTCTCCGGAGCCATCTAGTAAACCGAGGGTTTGAAGGTTTGCTGGATGAGATGTTTGCGGCTGGGGCGCATTCCGGGGACTGGTTTTGTGGGGCAGGTGCGGCGTTTGCTGATGCAGAAACCGGCTGGGTTCAGACGGTTCAGCGCCATCGCAGGGAAAATTACCGTCAGCAGGCCCTAAGCGAAGCGGAGCAGGCGTTGGCGGCGGATTTTTCTGTTGAAAAGTGGCAAAACTTAATGATTTTGCAGCAGCAATTGGCTGAAGATACAGAAGAAGGACTGATCACCGGGTTCGGTGAGGCGTCCGGGCGGATCGTAAAACCTTAATTGAATATCCTTCGAATTTCGATCAATCTGATCACTTCAAAGCGATATTTTTGTGTTTTTGTATTATTTTAGAGCGGTTGTATCACCTTATTGATGAACTGGTTTTCAGTTGCAATAATTGGGTGCTGCTCTGGCGCAGGAGATGATAGATGGCGGCAAAGGCGGCGGAAGCTACGGCAAAACCCGAAACGGCAGAAGTAGAAACGCAAGATCCCCCCTTGCTTGACCTTTCCGATCAGGCCGTCAAACGGATGATCCGCAATGCCAAGAAGCGCGGCTATGTGACCTATGAAGAGGTCAATCAGGTGCTGCCTTCGGAAGAAGTCTCGCCGGAGCAGATTGAAGACACCATGACGATGCTGTCGGAAATGGGCATCAATGTCGTTGACGCCGATGAAGCCGATGAAGCCGCCGAGAGCAAGGAAATCGCCCCCGTAAATGGCGCACCGGTTGTTCGCACATCCGGGACCAGCGAGATGGAGCGCACCGATGACCCGGTGCGTATGTATCTGCGTGAAATGGGCAGTGTCGAACTGCTGTCGCGCGAAGGCGAAATCGCCATTGCCAAGCGTATCGAGGCTGGCCGCGAAACCATGATCAGCGGGTTGTGCGAAAGCCCGGTGACATTCCAGGCCATTATTGTGTGGCGTGAAGAACTGAATGAAGAGCGCGTATTGCTGCGCGACATTATCGATCTGGAAGCCAGTTTTGGTAAGGGGCCAGGGCAGCCGACGCCAATTTTTCCACCAGTTGTGGATGCTGTCGCCGCGCCCGCTGTGGTGGCTGTTCCAACCCCTGCGTCACCCACGCTGGATGAGGACGGCAATGAAGTTCTCGAAGACATTCCCATCGACGATGAAGAAGATGTTGACGCCGAAAGCAATATGTCGCTTGCCGCCATGGAGGCCGCCATCCGGCCCCTGGTCATGGAAGCCTTTGACCAGATTGCCGCCAATTACAAAAAACTGCACAAGCTGGAAGAAGCGCGCATCGCGGGCGCCCTGTCCAATGAGCCATTGGGTGAAAGCCAGGAGCGCAAATATAACAAACTACGCGCCGAGATCGTGCAACTGGTTGAAAAGCTGCATCTCAACAATAACCGCGTTGAGGCGCTGGTTGAACTGCTCTATTCCATCAACAAGCGGTTGATGGCGCTGGAAGGTCGCCTGATCCGTCTGGCCGATTCGCATGGCGTGGACCGCAGCGAATTTCTGAACCAATATCTGACCAACGAGCTGGACCCTAACTGGAGCCGCCGCGTCGGACGGCTGAGCGGACGCGGCTGGAAGAATTTCGTCCAGGCCGAGCGCACAAAGATCAAGGAAATCCGTGACGCCATTGCCAATATCAGCCAGGAAACCGGGCTGAACACCGCTGAATTCCGCCGCATCGTGCAGACCGTGCAGAAGGGCGAAAAAGAAGCCCGCCAGGCCAAGAAAGAAATGGTCGAGGCCAATCTGCGCCTGGTGATTTCAATCGCCAAAAAATACACCAATCGCGGCCTGCAATTTCTTGATCTGATTCAGGAAGGCAATATTGGCCTGATGAAAGCGGTGGATAAATTCGAATATCGCCGCGGCTATAAATTTTCCACCTACGCCACCTGGTGGATCCGTCAGGCCATCACCCGTTCTATCGCCGATCAGGCGCGCACCATCCGCATCCCGGTGCATATGATCGAAACCATCAACAAGCTGGTGCGCACCAGCCGCCAGATGCTGCACGAAATCGGCCGCGAGCCGACCCCGGAGGAACTGGCCGAAAAGCTTTCCATGCCGCTCGAAAAAGTGCGCAAGGTGCTGAAAATCGCCAAGGAGCCGGTCAGCCTGGAAACCCCCATCGGCGACGAGGAGGACAGCCATCTGGGCGATTTCATCGAGGACAAGAACGCGCTGCTGCCCATCGACGCGGCCATTCAGTCGAACCTGCGCGAAACCACGACGCGGGTGCTGGCCTCGCTGACGCCGCGCGAGGAGCGTGTGCTGCGCATGCGCTTTGGCATCGGCATGAACACCGATCACACCCTGGAAGAAGTCGGCCAGCAGTTTTCGGTCACCCGCGAACGCATCCGCCAGATCGAGGCCAAGGCGCTGCGCAAGCTGAAGCATCCAAGCCGTAGCCGCAAACTGCGGAGCTTTCTGGATAATTGAGGGCGGCGGCGATGCCGGCGATCCCGATTTTTCTTGGTTTTGCCGTGCAGATGCATTGGCGCGATCACCCGTCGCCGCATGTTCACGTTCTCTATCAGGGTCTTGAAGCCCTGATAGAGATAGAGACAGGCAGTATAATTGCTGGAGAACTGCCGCCCGGTGCATTGCGCATCATCAGGGATTGGATTGAAAGACGGCGCAATGAATTGCATTCTAATTGGGAACGGGGCAGACTCAGGCTTCCCTTGGAGCGTGTACCGGGAGCGGACATCGAATGATCAAGCTTGTCAAAGTCATTGAGATCAAGCCGCTGGGCGGCAATCGTCTTTGGGTGCGCTTTTCCGATGGGCGCGAGGGTGTCCGGGATTTTTCGGACATGCTTGCGCAGGGCGGGTTCAATGGTTGAGCCACTGCGTGACCCGGCGATGTTTCAGCGCGTTTTTGTTGAATGCGGCGCCCCCACCTGGCCCAACGGCTTCGATATTGACGCAATCGCGTTGCATCAGGAAATGCAGGAGGCGGGCCTTTTGACAGAAAAGGCCGGAGCCTGATCCGCCCACGCAAATTGCGCAGCTTTCTGGATAATTGAGGGTCTGTCTCTGGCGGGCCCACGGCGCGGCCGCGCCGTGTTTGCCCTGCCAGGTCCCGCAACGCGGGGCGTGGCAGGGCAAAATCGTTCCGGTTTGACCGCAATTTTCCATCTGCTAGACTAATTGAAGGCCGCGTATGAGGGGCAGATTGGTTCCGGTTTGACCGCAATTTTCCATCTGCTAGACTATTCTGGCGGATATCGAGGTGGTGCATTTTGTTCCGGTTTGACCGCAATTTTCCATCTGCTAGACTCTATATTTTACGCGCGCTGGAGATCTAATTGTTCCGGTTTGACCGCAATTTTCCATCTGCTAGACTGAGCTGGCCACACAAAGCCTGACACAGTTGGTTCCGGTTTGACCGCAATTTTCCATCTGCTAGACTTTCACAACCACCGCAAGATCGCCAACGTTAGTTCCGGTTTGACCGCAATTTTCCATCTGCTAGACTGGGCGGCGCAGTGAGGGGCAGAAAGTCTTCGTTCCGGTTTGACCGCAATTTTCCATCTGCTAGACTGCCACTGGTTCCGCCCGTTACAACATCACTGTTCCGGTTTGACCGCAATTTTCCATCTGCTAGACTCGAGAAATCATCGGCGACGACGTTTCTTGTGTTCCGGTTTGACCGCAATTTTCCATCTGCTAGACTCATAATGGATTTCCTGCCCTCGCTGATCCCGTTCCGGTTTGACCGCAATTTTCCATCTGCTAGACTCTGAAAGGAACCGGCCCCAGCGTCTTTAGCGTTCCGGTTTGACCGCAATTTTCCATCTGCTAGACTCATAGCCAGCAGCGCCGCACCGGCCCCACCGTTCCGGTTTGACCGCAATTTTCCATCTGCTAGACTCGGGCGATGTTGTGGTGCCGCTTGACCTGGTTCCGGTTTGACCGCAATTTTCCATCTGCTAGACTAGATAACTCATAACCCCCTGAAAACAGGGGGTTATTTTTTTGTATGAGGGGTGCAAAACCGGATAGAATCGGTCAGAACAGGGCCAATTGTTCGGGATTTTTGCGCGACTCGGCTCTGGCGTGACCGTGAAAGCTGATGATGTTTTCATATTGCTTGTCGGTAAAAAACAGAATGTCGACCTTGCCGCCCTTTGGCAGGTTCTGTTCGATCCGTCTGGTGTGGGTTTCGGCATATTCTTTCCCGGCGCAATAACGCAAATATACCGAAAACTGGGCCATTTCGAACCCCTCATCCAGAAGAAAGTTGCGAAAATCCGTGGCCGCCTTGCGCTCGCCTTTGGTGCCCACGGGCAGGTCGAACATCACCATGATCCACATCAGCCTGTATCCACTCAGCATATTATGGTTCTGACGCCATCATCTGGCCGGCTTCCCGGCGCGCGGTTTTCGCGATTATGGGCAAATCCAGTTCCGCGCGCTCCCCTTCAAAAATCTGCGCCAGCGAGGTCGCCAGCGCGATGATCGCCCCCATCACCGGCGTTACGCCGCGCGCGGTGTCAAGGTCCGCATACAGAACATTCACCAGAGTCTTTTTGGCGTCCGGCGTGACATCGGTTGCGCCGCCGCGCAGCAGGCCGAGCACCGCGCGATCCACCAGCGGGCGGAACGGCTCCACCAGATCATCGGCCAGCCGCATCGGGTTGCCTTCATTGTGGTGATGAATGCCGATGCTGGGGTGCAGGCCAGCGCCCATAATGGCCCGCGCTGTTGCCGCGCGCAAAACTGTATAGCCATAGTTCAGCAGTGCGTTGGCGCCGGGCAGGGCGCGGTCGCGCCGGAAGTCCCGGCCAAAGGCCAGCGGCCAGTAACGCCTCGCCGCAACGGCCTCGGCGTTGCCGGGGTCGCCCGCCCGGACCTTTGGTATAAGTGCTGTCAAGGGCGCCGTGGGCAACCCCAGACCGGCCAGCACCTCCGCCTGGCGGGCAATCTTGGCCTGCACCACCGCTTTCCACAGGCGCTTGCCCATCGGAACCGAGGCTTTGATCTGCGCCTCTATTCTTGCCGCCTGACGGTGATTGCCCGCCACGGACAGCAGATAGCCTACAGGGGCGAAGTTCGGCGCGCACAGGATAAAGGGGGCATTGCGTTCCGCCAGCGCCACCAGAAGATTGTTGCTGTAGCTCAGCCCATGGGCGCTGGTAATGACGGCAGCGATGTCATCCAGCGCCAGCCGGCCGATTTCCAGGCCTTTTTCGGCAACCACCATATGGCCGCGATCAGCCGAAAGATGCCTGCCTGCCTCTGCAATTTCAACAATCCGGCCCAGCATGGAACCCCCCGCGAGTGTAAAACGCAGAGGGATTAAAGGAGGTTATGGTTTAGAAGGGGTTAATTTATCAAATCTATCCAAGAATCGACACAGGCGCTTTTTTGGCTCCAGCTTTCTGTAAAGAGGATGGGGCTTTAATAAGATACTTGAAAGGATCATCCTGGGCAGATGCACGATCACGCTCACGCAAGTTTCCTCCTTCGTGGTGTTCGGCTAGAATTATTTTGCCTGGGGTTATTTGAGCCACCCGCATCACACGCCGAAGTCCATCATGCTCCATCTCGACCAGATCATCCTTGAACAGACGCATTACCAAGGGCGCGGCGGGATATTCCTTGTGCCAGCATGGGGTAAAACCTTTCTGGTTTGCATCAAAGGTAGAAATCACCTCACCGTCCCATTTGCCTTTCGGGGTCAGGAAAATTTCATAACAGCTATTGCCATCGCCTTTGTAACCTTTATAGACACGGCCATTTTTATCCTTGATCGGGATGACTGAAAGACTCTGTAAAATCCGTATACGGCGGATACCTGTTTCGTCCGATAGATTTTGTAACGCCTGTTTCATTTCTTTTTCAGGAAGACCTTCGACTGCTGCCCTTATCCGCTCGCGCCAACTGTCATCACGGATCAGATCAAGTTCCGGCATTTTCTTGAAACTGGTGATGGGAACGCGGGTGACAACCTCGCTGACTCCCTTCGCATTTGGTCCGGAGGCAATGCCATAGGCCGTGTCGTTATGCAGCGCGCCCTGGCGGCCATGATCCGGCTTGTGCGAGACGAGTATGGCCTGCACCTTTGCTTTTACCTCATCGCGGAAACCAGTCCACGGATCGGGCATGCCGTCCAGCAGTTTCTCCATGTCCTGCTCCTCGGCGCGGCCTGCCGCGCGGGAAATTTTTTGCAGCAGGCTGCGGTCGGTGACGCCGATGACGATGGCGTCGATGGCGTGGTGACGGTGATCGGTGCGGTTCTTGCGGTTATGATCCGACAGGATCGAATTCAGCCCCCAGCGCCCGCGCAGCATGGCGGTCAGCCGGCCGGGCGTCACCCAGACCTTGTCGGGGTCGCAGATTTTCGACAGATATTCCTTTGAGATGCGGGACAGATATTGCGTGTCGGTCAATTGCCGGTCCAGAAATCCGCTTTCTTTGCGGAAGCGGTCCATCGCATCGGGCTGAAACCGCCATTGCTTGTTTCCGGGCATGGATTTCGTCCGATCAAGAATATTCCGCCAGATGATTTTCGGATGCGGGTCGGATGAAAACGCCTCAAAGGGTGCGCGGTTGCCCTTGATGCGGTTGGCCCAGCGCATCGAAACGGTGCGGTTGGCGGCGCTGTTATCCAGGGTTTGCGAAAATGGCAGAATGTGATCGATTTCTACTTCTTCCGTAAACAGACGGCGTAATGAAATCTGCTCGCCGGAATAGGGGCAGCGCCGGTCCAGGGCGTCCTTGCGGTTCAGCTCTTCCCACAGCCGCATGCGCATCCGGTTTTCGCCGGTGTCGGCGACACCCATTTTCGCCATTTCCTGCCGGTAATACTCATTGCGCTGCTGGTTTTCCTTTTGCTCTTTCTCAATCTCCTGGCGTTTTTTCAGGCTGTTTTTCAGATCGCGGCTGACCTCAAGTATAACTTCTTCCGGGTGGCCATGACGGGCGATAATGGCGTTGACCAGCTTGCGCACCTGATTCAGCCCCACATGCACGGTGGGATTGGCGATTTTTCCGTAACGCTTTTCATCCGGGTCCGTTGGCTCGCCGGTGCCGAACGCCACATGGCGCTCCAGCGGGATGCCGTAATAGGGCAGTTCGTCAAAGATTTCACCATCGCGGAAATCCGAATGATGGTAGCCCGCGCGCCTGGCGGCCTCGCTGTAGACGACTACTTCCTTTTCCAGTTCCGGAACGATCTTGCCAAGCGCCGTGCGGCCAAGACTGGAATGCCCATCCGGCAGGGTCACGTCGGCCGCCGCCCTGGCGGCTTCCGGCGTCAGTCGATGCGTCTCACATAGCCAGGCGATCAGCCCGGCCTCGTCCGCGTCATCCAGCAGCCGCTCGACGATTTCGTTCTGCGTTGCTGGCGGCAGACTGAACCATGCCTTGCCAAATATTTTAGCAAGCCGGACCGCCGTTTCATCGCCCTTCAGGTCTTTTCGCTTTTCGCTTTCCAGACTGAAGGTGACGCTGCCGGGCAATTTCAATTTTTTGCGCATCTGGTCGAATGTGACCTTGGCTTTTTGGCGCAGTTCCGCCGCCAGAAGGTTGCGTTGCGCCAGCGTCAGCACCATTTCCGGTTTCCCGATCTCGCGCATTTTCAGCCCGTTCAGTTCCTGCAGGATGCGGAAACTTTGCGCCAGCGGCAAGGCTTGCGGTGCGCGTTCCTCATGCGGCTCGAACGTGCATTTGCCGGGGCGAACGGGTTTCAGGGGGCGTTGATATGAAAGGATATCAAAAATTTCGTCTTTCGCCGCATCGGTTAGCGCATCGGGATGAAATTCGCTTTGCATTTTCCAAAGCAGATCAAATTCCTGTCCTGTCAGGCCGCGATCCGGGTAAAAATCGTAAAACGCCTTCGCGCCCTCGCCATGCAGCCGCGCCCGTAAGGGTTTGCGTTCGGCGTGCAGGCGATATAAATATTCACCCGCGGTTCTGGCTCCGGTTTCCTGCATGAGAGCCTGCATGCGCGTGATGGCGGACTTGATTTTCCCGGCATCATCGCCGGCGCTCTTGTCGACCTTGCGGTTGCTTTTGAAGCCGCGCCGCTGGTTGAGATGGAAAATCGCCCGCCCGAATTCAAACAGGCTTAACGGCTCGTCCAGGCCTTTGGCCCGCAACAGATAGGGATCAACATTTTCCAGTGCTTTTCTTCCGGCTTCCCCAGCGGGCATGAGGCCGTGTTTGATCAGCGCCGTCATCAGCCGGTCCCGCCGCCCCAGATAGCGGTCGCGCCGCCGTCGCATCTGCCGGGGGCCACGGCGCATTACTGCGAGGGACGAGCCGTCCTTGGGGTTGCGGCCATCGCTGAAAATACGAACCCCGGTAGCGGTAATATGAACGGCATTGCCGTCATCATCCAGTTCCAGCAGACACCAGCCGCAGGAATTGGTTCCAAGATCGAGACTTAACCGGTATTTCATAGTCGCCTTCCCATATTTTTATGATCTTGCATTTATATATTCCGGGTGGCAACATGGACGTCCATTCTAGCAGATGGAAAATTGCGGTCTTTCCGGTAACAAGGTGAGAGATCCACAAAATGAAACGGCAGGCTCCGGCCTGCCGTTTTTGTTTCAGGCTTTCAGGATGCGCATCACCCCGGCAGTTTCGCCGATTGCTTCACGCCCGCCAGCGCCTTGCTCTTTTCTGCCCAGGCGTGCGCGGCGGCGATGTTTTTGAAGCGGTTTTCCATCAAATAGCCGAGCGCCGGGTTGGTGAAAATATAGGGCTGGTTTTCCTGTATCGCTTCCAGCACCAGGCGGCCCACAATGTCCGGGTCGAGGCCGCCGGACAGCGAGCCTGCGATGGCGTCCTTGGGGTTGGGTTTGGCGGCGCCGCCATATTGCTCCTGGCGGTTGCGCGCGGAAGTTCCCAGATTGGTGGCGACCAGGCCGGGGCACAGCACCGATATGCCCAGATTTGTGTCCTTCTGTTCCGCCATCATGGTTTCCATGATGCCGACCACGGCGTATTTGGTGGCGTTGTAGGGGCCGGTGCCGGGAATGCTGATCATGCCCGCGACAGAGGCAGTGCTGACCACATGGCCGCCTTCGCCGTGTGACTGGATCAGCGGCACAAACGCCTGCAAGCCGTTCACCACGCCCCACAGATTGACATCCACCACCCATTGCCAGTTGCGCATCTTTGCGGTTTCGCTGCGCCCGCCGCAGCCGACGCCCGCATTGTTGCACAGCACATGCACCTTGCCGAACGTGTCGATGGTTTTTTTGGCGGCGGCGTGCATGTCTTCGAGCTTCGTGACATCGACCTTTACACAGGCGGCGTCATATCCCTTGGCCTTGAGTTCATCCACGGCGGCCAGCGCCGGGCCTGCTTCAATATCGCCGATCATGACTTTCATGCCCGCCGCCGCAAAGGCGCGCGCCATGCCAAGACCCATGCCGCTGGCGCCGCCGGTGATGAACGCGGTTTTTCCTTTTACGTCTTTCATGCTGATTTCGCCCGGTTGAACACCGGCGTCTCCCTGTTGTGGCAGAGTTATTTCCCCTGCGGTTATTGTGAACGGTCAGCTTCGCGCATGGGACAAGGGCAGGTCAAGCGGGCTGAATAAATCTGGCCCCTTGACCCCCTTGCATGGCGCTGCGATATGATGAGGGCAATTGCGCCTTATACAGAAGGTCACAGGGTATCCGATGCTTGTCCTGATCGATAATTATGACAGTTTTACCTATAATCTGGTTCATTTCCTGGGGGAGCTGCGCGCGCGCGCGGATGTCATCCGCAATGACAAGACCACGCCCGAAGAGATTATCGCGCGCCGCCCGTCCGGCATTGTCATTTCCCCCGGCCCGTGCGACCCGGATCAGGCCGGGATTTGCCTGGATCTGATCAAAAAGGTAAACGGGACAATTCCGGTACTGGGCGTGTGTCTGGGGCACCAATGTATTGGTCAGGCCTATGGCGGCAAAATCGTGCGCGCCAACCCGGTCATGCATGGCAAGCTGAGCGCGATTTCGCATACAAATACTGGGTTATTTAAAGGGTTGCCGCAAAACTTTCAGGCAACACGTTATCATAGCCTGGTGATTGAGCGGGCCAGCCTGCCGGAATGTCTGGAGGTGACGGCGCAAACATCGGACGGCGTGATCATGGGGGTCGCCCATCGCAGCCATCCGGTGCACGGGGTGCAGTTCCATCCCGAAGGCATCGCCTCCCAATATGGGCATGAATTGCTGCGCAATTTTCTGCTGCTGACTGGTTCCAATGTGCCGGAATGGCAACCGGCATGAGCGATTTCAAAACCCTGCTGGCCCATGTTGCGACGGGGGCGCCGCTAAATCTGGCGCAGGCGCGTCAGGCGTTTGAGATCATGATGTCGGGCGACGCCACGCCCGCGCAGATCGGCGGCTTTCTCATGGCGTTGCGGGTGCGCGGTGAGACGGTGGATGAAATAACCGCCGCCGCCAGTGTGATGCGCGAAAAGGTGCTGCGCGTCGATGCGCCAGCCGACGCCATCGACACCTGCGGCACCGGCGGCGATGCGTCTGGCACGTTTAACATTTCCACGGCGGCGGGTTTTGTGGTGGCGGCCTGCGGCGTGCCGGTGGCCAAGCATGGCAATCGCGCGCTTTCTTCAAAGACAGGATCGGCGGAAGTTCTGGTTGCGCTTGGGGTTAACATTGAAACCTCACCTGAAGTAGTCAGTGAATGCGTGCGCAAGGCGGGGCTTGGGTTCATGATGGCCCCGCGCCACCATGGCGCGATGAAGCATGTCGGGCCAACGCGGGTGGAGCTTGGCGTTCGCACGATCTTTAATCTGCTGGGGCCGCTGTCCAATCCGGCGGGCACAAAACGGCAATTGATTGGTGTGTTCGCCAAACAATGGGTGGAACCGCTGGCGCGGGTGCTGGGTAATCTTGGCGCCGAGCGCGCCTGGGTGGTGCACGGCTCCGATGGGCTGGATGAATTGACCACCACCGGGCCAAGTTATGTAGCGGCGCTGGAAAATGGCCGGGTGCGCAGTTTTGAAATTACCCCGGCCGATGCGGGTTTGGAACTGGCGCAGCCGGTCGATTTGCTGGGTGGCGACAGCGAAGCCAATGCCAACGCCATTCGCGATCTGCTGGCCGGGCACAAAGGCGCTTATCGCGATATTGTGTTGCTGAACGCGGCGGCGGCGTTAATCGTTGCCGGCAAAGCCGCCGATCTGAAAGCGGGTGTCGCCCTGGGGGCTGACGCCATTGATAGCGGCAAGGCGGCATTGGTGCTGGAACGCCTGATTGCGATATCGAACGGCAGGGCCGCGCCATGAGCGACATTCTGGGCAAAATCGGCGCATATAAACTGGATGAGATTGCGGCGGCCAAACGCGACAGGCCTTTGGCGCAGGTGGAACAGGCGGCGCGCGTGGCGCCGCCGGTGCGTGGCTTTATGAAAGCGCTCACCGCGCAACGTGCGCAGGGAAATTATGGCCTGATTGCCGAGATCAAAAAGGCCAGCCCATCCAAGGGCCTGATCCGCGCCGATTTTGATCCGGCCGCACTTGCGCGCGCCTATGAAGCGGGCGGTGCGGCCTGTCTTTCGGTGCTGACGGATAGGCCATCGTTTCAGGGCGCGCCGGAATATCTGGGGCAGGCGCGCAACGCCGTTGGCCTGCCGGTGCTGCGCAAGGATTTCATGTACGATCCCTATCAGGTGGCCGAGGCGCGGGCATGGGGTGCGGATTGCATTCTGATCATCCTGGCGGCGGTCTCAGATGCGCAGGCCCTGGAGCTGGAAAGCGCCGCGCTGGCATGGGGCATGGACGTGCTGATCGAGGTGCATGACGCAGAGGAACTTGGCCGCGCTCTTAAACTTTCAAGCAAGTTTATTGGTATAAATAACCGTAATCTAAAAACATTTGAAACCAGCATCGATACGACAATCGGTTTGCACAAGCTGCTGCCTGGCGGCTATCTGGTGGTCAGCGAAAGCGGCCTTGGCACGCCCGCAGACCTGGCGCGCTGTGCCGCTATCGGCGTCAACTGCTTTCTGGTGGGCGAAAGCCTGATGCGTCAGGCGGATGTGATGGCTGCCACGCGCGCATTACTCGCAAGGGCGGGTTAGTCATGTCCGGTAAACGTCTTACACATTTTGACGACAAGGGGCATGCGGCGATGGTCGATGTGTCCGGCAAGGCCGAAACCGCGCGGGTGGCGATTGCGGTCAGTCATGTCACGATGCAGCCGGAAACCCTGAAACTGATCATTGATGGCGGCGTCGCCAAGGGCGATGTGCTGGGCGTGGCGCGGCTGGCCGGGATCATGGGCGCGAAACGCACATCCGATCTGATCCCGCTGTGTCATCCGCTGGCGCTAAGTCAGGTAACGGTGGATCTGGTTGCCCATGCGGACAGGAACCAGATCGAAATTACCGCAACCGCCAGGCTGGCAGGCCGCACCGGCGTAGAAATGGAAGCATTAACAGCAGCTTCCATTGCAGCCTTAACAGTTTACGATATGTGCAAGGCGGCGGACAAGGGCATGGTTATTGGTCCCACATTTTTGAAACACAAGTCCGGCGGCAAGTCGGGCGATTATAACGCGCCCTGACGCGATGGCGGGCCAGCCTCTGATATCCGTTGAGGAGGCGCTGGCGCGCATCACCGGCGCACTGTCCCTGGTTGGTTCGGAGATGGTGAGCATTGCGCAGGTCCATGGCCGGGTGCTGGCGCAGGCAGTTAAATCAAACCGCACCCAGCCGCCATTTGCGGTATCGGCGATGGATGGCTATGCGGTGCGCGCCGGTGATGTGGCCAATGTTCCGGCAAAACTGACCGTCATTGGACAGGCCCCGGCGGGCGGCGCATTTACAGGCACCGTCGGGCCGGGGCAGGCTGTACGGATTTTTACCGGCGGCCCGGTCCCAAAGGGCGCGGACACGATCGTCATTCAGGAAAACACGCAGGCGGACGGCAATCAGGTGACCGTCACCCAGCCGGTGACGGCGGGCAGGCATATCCGCGCCGAAGGGCTGGATTTCCGCACCGGCGACGTGATGCTGGCGGCGGGACGGCGGCTGGGCGCGCGCGATGTGGCGCTGGCAGCGGCCATGAATGTTCCCTGGCTTTGCGTGCGCCGTCGCCCGCGCATTGCGCTGCTGGCCACCGGCGATGAACTGGTGCGGCCGGGTGAGCCCATTGGCCCGCACCAGATTGTCAGCTCCAACGCGCTGGGCCTTGCGGCGATGATTGCAGCATGCGGTGGCGAGGCCGCGGATCTGGGCATTGCGGCGGATAATCGCGAAGAGCTACTGAGCCTGGCACTGGGCGCGCGTGGGGCGGATATGCTGATCACGCTGGGCGGTGCATCGGTCGGCGACCATGATCTGGTGCAAAGCGTTCTGGGTGAAGCGGGCCTGAAAGTCGATTTCTGGAAGATCGCCATGCGCCCGGGCAAGCCACTGATCTTTGGCCATATGGGGGAAACCCCGATGCTGGGCCTGCCGGGCAATCCGGTGTCCTCCATGGTGTGCGGCCTGTTGTTTATGCGCCCGGCCATTGCAGCACTGCTGGGTGAAGTGGACGGTGGGAATTACACAGGCACGGCCATTCTGGGGGCGGATATGGGGCCAAACGACAACCGCCAGGACTATGTACGCGCGAGTTTAAGCCCCGATGGCGTCGCCACCCCGTTCACCGTGCAGGACAGCGCCATGCTGTCCAGCCTTGCGAAAGCCGGATGCCTGATCATCCGCCCGCCCTTCGCCCCCGCCGCCAGGGCGGGGGATGCTGTGCAGGTTCTGCTGCTGGAGAGGGATTAGACCGTTTCATGATCTGTTTGAATCAAACCCTCTGGTATCTCGCTGACCCCCTCCCCGGCCCCCCTTTCAGGGTGAGGGAGTATCTCTGCACATCTGCATGGTATAAACCGCTGATAGCCACAGGGCTCCCTCCCCTTGCAAAGGGGAGGGCGGGGAGGGGATAAGGCGCTAGAGTGAGTGGTTCATTGATTTACAAAAACTCCGGACCCTTCAATCAAAACAGAAAATGTTCTGGGGGGCATGCCAATACTCCTTAATGATAATCAACAATTTCCACCTCATGGGCGTCGCCGTCTTTCCAGACAAAGCAAATGCGCGACTGAAGATTAATCCGGATCGAATATTTCCCCCGGCGATCCCCCGAGAGCGCCTCCAGACGATTACCGGGCAGGCTGCGCGTGTCATCAAGCTGCACGGCGGAATGTAATAGCACCAGCTTCCTGCGCGCCATCCGCTCAGTGGCACGAAAACGGGCCACCGGCATATCGTCGAATAGCCGCGCCGTATCCCGGCTTTCCTTGCGTAAACCTCGCGCTGGCTAAGGTGCCGATTTCATTTAAGTTAACTGGCGCACCCGAGAGGATTCGAACCTCTGGCCTCTGCCTTCGGAGAATTTAAGCTGCCCATCCGAAAAACGCGATAGGGCACGCTATGATACGCTATCCATCTGAACCTACTGGATATTCTGAAAAACACACGCGACGTTCCTATCCGAAAATTCGC
>JBMOMW010000065.1:0-50929 GCA_049325255.1 Pseudomonadota bacterium
AGCACCTGTTCTCAAAGATCAAAGCACTGCTGCGTAAAGCCGCCGAACGGTCCGTCGAAGATGTCTGCAAGCGCATCGGGAAAATCATCGGCGACATCTCACCACAGGAATGCGAAAACTATATTCGTAATCTGGGATATGCGTAAATCAGATCAAAAAATGGTCTAGCAGGCGACAACCCCGCCATCAATGACCAGTTCCGAGCCAGTCATGTAGGCGGATTCATCGGACGCCAGAAACAGCACCCCATTGGCAATATCCAGCGGCTGTCCAGCCCGTTTCAGCGGCGCGGTGGCGGTGGCGAAGGCGTTGGGATCAATGGCGTTGGACCGGTTGCCGCCAAACACATTGCCTGGGATTTTAGTCCAGATCGGGGTTTCGATCACGCCGGGATGCACGGTATTGACGCGGATATTGAACCCGGCGCGGGCGCATTCCATGGCCACGGCCTTGGCGTATAGCCGCACACCGCCCTTGGTGGCGCAATAGCCGGACAGGCCGGGCGAGCCTTGCAGCCCGGCAATGGAGGAGGTGATGATGATCGAGCCGCCACCGCTGTCGCGCATCAGCGGGATGCCATGCTTGCAGCCCAGAAACACGCCGTCCAGATTAACGGCGGTCTGCTTGCGCCAGTCTTCCAGCGATTGCTCCCATGTCATGCCGCCCAGGCAGATGCCTGCATTGTTGAACAGAATATGCAATTTGCCATAGGTCTTTTTGACTTCGGCAATGACCTCGGCCCAGCGCTTTTCATCGGTAACGTCATGCTGCAATGATATGGCGACACCGCCAGCTTTGTTGATGCCGTCGGCGACCGTTTTGGCGTCGGCGGCAACAATGTCGGTGACCACCACTGTGGCGCCTTCCCTGGCCAATAATTCAGCGCTGCCCTTGCCGATGCCCGACCCGCCGCCGGTGACCAAAGCTATTTTTCCTGAAACCCGTCCCATCATTCTCTCCCTGCTGATTTATGTGATGTTGATAGTGCAATTCCAAGTAAATCCGCAATGGCCTGCATGTCCAGATGCGTCTCTACCATATCCGCCAGACGTGAAATTTCCCCGTCGCGTAGCGCAGCATAATCCGGCGTCACCGGTTGCGCCATCCCTGCCCAGCGCAGCAGCGCATCGCAGGCGGCCGTAGTTTCAAAAAGCCCGTGCAGATAAGTTCCCAATATCTGATCGTCGGCCGAACGCGCGCCGTCATTACGATCTGTCAGATACACTGCGGGGTGCGCCAATGCCACGCCTTTTGTAATCCCGGCATGGATTTCATAGCCTGTAACGGGCGCATCTTCGAGCGACAGTTTGCCATTAACCAGATGCAGCTGTTTGCCGGGAGCCAGTTCGGTTTGCATGTCGAAATAATCCAGGCCGGCGCAATCGTCGGCCGCGCCTTCAATGCCGTGCGGGTCGGCGATGCGATGGCCCAGCATCTGAAAACCGCCGCAAATACCGATCAGTTTGCCGCCATAGCGCAAGTGCCGCTGAATGGCCTTGTCCCAGCCCATGGCGCGTAACCAGGCCAGATCGGCACGCACCGATTTTGATCCGGGCAGAATGATCAGGTCTGCTGGCGGCGGCGTTTCGCCCGGGCCGCAAAACCGGAAATCTATCTGGGGGTGCAGCCGCAGCGGATCAAAATCCGTGGCGTTGCTGATGCGCGGCAATGCGGGAACGATCACGCGCAGCGCATCGGCATGGGCGCTCTTTGTGGCTTCGCGTGGCAACGCATCTTCCGCCTCCAGATGAAAGCCCTGCAAATAGGGCAGGACGCCCAGCACCGGCTTGCCGGTGCGCTCTTCGAGCCAGCGCAGGCCGGGTTCCAGCAGCGCAATGTCGCCGCGAAAGCGGTTGATCACAAAGCCCCTGACGCGCGCCTGTTCGCTTTCGCTCAACAGCGCCAGCGTGCCCACCAGATGCGCAAACACGCCGCCGCGATCAATGTCGGCGATCAGAAGCACCGGGCAATCCACCGCTTCGGAAAATCCCATATTGGCGACATCGCCTGCGCGCAGATTTATTTCGGCGGGCGATCCGGCGCCTTCGGCCAGCACCACCTCATATTGCGCGCATAGCCGTGCGTGGGACTCAAGCACCGCCTGCATCGCCACGCGCTTGTAATTCTGATAGGCGCCCGCCTCCATATTGCGTAGCGCGCGCCCGTGCACGATGACCTGTGCGCCGGTATCGCTGTTGGGCTTCAGCAGAACCGGATTCATGTCCGTATGCGGAGCAAGATAACAGGCCTGCGCCTGCACCGCCTGGGCGCGGCCAATCTCGCCGCCATCTTCCGTCACCGCGCTGTTCAGCGCCATATTTTGCGGTTTGAACGGGGCAACGCGAACGCCCCGGCGCGCCAGCACCCGGCACAGCCCTGCCACCAGCGTGGTTTTGCCCGCATCCGATGTCGCGCCCTGCACCATCAGAGTGCGCGCGGTCATTGTTTCGCCGCCCAGTCCCGGACAATCCTGTGCAGCGCCGCAAGCCCGTCGGTTAGCGCGGCGGGGCCGGGCTGCAGAATGTCGGATGATTTTATTTCAAACAGCGCGCCGTTGCGCACCGCCGGTATTGCGTCCCAGCCCGGGCGCTGGCGCACCTGTTTGGGCTGGAATTTTTTGCCGCACCAGGAACCGATGATGATGTCTGGCTGACGGCGGATAACCTCGTCCGGGTCTGCAATGATGCGGTCTTTGGCCAGAGAGGCCGCGCCAAGCTCCCTGAAGCAATCCGTTCCGCCCGCGATTTCCACGAGTTCCGACACCCAGCCAATGCCGGAGATCAGCGGATCATGCCATTCCTCGAAATAAATCCGTGGACAGATTTTCATGGCCGCCGCGTCCGCCCGCATGGCGTCTATATTGGCCTGATACTGCGCCACCAGCGCATTGGCTTTTTCAGATGCCCCCACCATTGCGCCCAGCATGGTGATCATCTTCAAAATGCCGTCTACCGTGCGCTGATTGAAAATATGCACATCAAGTCCCGCACGCACCAGATCGGTTGCAATGCCCGCCTGCAAATCAGAAAATCCCAGCACCAGATCGGGTTTCAGCGCGATAATCGCATCGGTCTTTGCACTGATGAATGCGGAAATTTTCGGCTTTTCGCGGCGCGCCTGCGGGGGCCGCACCGTATAGCCCGATATGCCGACGATGCGGTCCTGCTCGCCCAGCAGATACAGGGTTTCCGTGGTTTCCTCGGTCAGGCAGACGATGCGCGATGGATAGCGGCTCATGGCAGAAACAGCTTTGCAGCGGCCTCCGGATTGGAGGGAAAATACAGATGGATATAGGAAGCGGTCAGGCGGCCCAGCCGGTACACCGCCTCGCCGTCCGCACAGCCGCCCTTGGGCGAGCGGCCACGGGCCAGTGGCGTCATCGCCGTTTGCAATTGCGAATAATGAAATGTATGCCCGCGCAATTCACCCTCTGGCAACGCCACAGATTGCAGTGACAGCGCCGTCAGACGCTTTTGCATCACGGCATGGCCGGACAGCAACCCGGCCATCGCAACGGGCGCGCCATCAAGGCCCGCCAACGATTGCAGCATATACAACATGCCGCCACATTCCGCGAGCATGGGCTTTCCAGACATATGGTGGGTACGGATGGCCTCTGTCATTTCTGTATTTTCAAGCAGGCTTTGCAGATGCAGTTCGGGATAGCCGCCGGGCAAATAGAGCGCATCCGCCGCAGGAAAACCTTTATCCCGAAGCGGCGAGAAAAACACCAGTTCCGCCCCCATGGCGCGCAGCAGATCAAGATTGGCCGCATAAAGAAAAGCGAAAGCCGCATCCCGCGCCACCGCAATGCGTTTCCCCCGCAATAACATGGGCGGCGTCGGAATTTTTTCGGGGGCGAAAATAACCGCCTCCGGTTGCGCGAAGATACCGGCCTGATCCAGCGCAGCGGCGGCGGCGCTCATGCGCGCATCCAGATCAGCAATCTCGGCGCCTTGCACCAGGCCAAGGTGGCGTTCCGGCAAAGCAAACGCTTCCTCACGCGGCAGTGCGCCAAAAAAACGCATGCCTTTGGGCAGGCTCTCCGCCAGCATTTCGCCATGGCGCGCGCTGCCCACACGGTTGGCCAGCACACCTGCAAAGGGCAGATCATCGCGATAACCGGCCAGGCCCTGCGCCAGCGCGCCAAATGTTTGCGCCATCGCGGAACCGTCAATCACTCCAAGCACCGGCACCCCGAATGCAACCGCCAGATCGGCGCTGGACGGCGCGCCGTCAAACAGGCCCATGACGCCCTCGATCAGGATTAAATCCGCATCGCCCGCAGCCTGATGCAGCATGTGGCGGCAATCCGCCAATCCCACCATGAACAGATCAAGCTGATAAACAGGATTGCCGGACGCCTGTTGCAGGATCATCGGATCAAGAAAGTCGGGGCCGGTTTTGAACACCCGCACCCTGCCGCCACGATTGCGGCATTGGCGCGCCAGCGCCGCAGTAATGGTTGTCTTGCCCTGACCAGACGCAGGCGCGGAAATCAGCAGCGCGGGGCAACTATGTGCGCCATTCACAATTCAACGCCTTTTTGCGCGCGCACACCGGCTTCAAACGCATGTTTGACGGCCTGCATATTGGTGACGGTGTCGGCAATATCCATCAGCGCCTGTGGCGCGTGGCGCCCGGTGGCAACAACATGCTGCATGGGTGGACGCGCAAGCAGCTTCTCAAGCACTTCCTCAACGCTCAGATATTCATATTTCAGAACGATATTCAATTCATCCAGGATCACCAGTTCGAAAGATGGATCTTCCAGCATGGTGCAGGCCTTTGCCCAGGCGGCCCTTGCGGCGGCGACATCACGTGCGCGGTCCTGGGTTTCCCAGGTAAAACCTTCGCCCATGACGTGATAGGAAACTTCGGGAAAGCGGCGGAAGAATGCCTCTTCGCCGGTGCTGAACGCGCCCTTGATGAACTGCACCACGCCCGCGCGCATATTGTGGCCAAGGGCGCGCGCCAGCATGCCGAACGCGGCGGAGCTTTTGCCTTTGCCGTTGCCCGTGTTGACGATCAGAACGCCGCGTTCCTGCGTGGCCTTTGCAATGCGCGCGTCAACCAGCGCCTTGCGGCGCTGCATTTTTTCAGTGTGGCCGGGTCTGTCCTGTTCTGCGGACACGCGGCTTAATAGCCCTCAAGCGTTGCATAGCGGTCGCGGTGAAAAGACGCATCGCCAAAGCACGCCATCGCCACACGGGCGCGCTTCATGAACAGGCCCATATCGAATTCATCCGTCATGCCGATACCGCCATGCATTTGCAGGGCTTCGTTGCTGACCAGGAAATAGGTGTCATTCAGGCGCGCTTTCGCCAGGCTGGCGAGTTGCGGCACGTCTTTGCGGTTTTCATCAATGGCGATCAGCGCGTCCAGCACCACGGAAATCGACAGTTCAATTTCACAGAACATTTCGGCGGCACGGTGCTTCAGCGCCTGAAACGTGCCGATCAGAACGCCAAATTGCTGGCGGGTTTTCAGATATTCCACGGTGCGTTCAAATTCTTCACGGATGCCGCCCAGCATTTCTGCGGCCAGCCCGATGCGCGCGCGGTCCAGCACGGGATCAAGAATATCCGCACCCTGATCAATTTTTCCCAGAACAGCATTGACGCCAAGTTTCACGCCGGCCAATTTTATATTGGCGGCATTGCGGCTATCGGCCATCAGTGTGCGGGTGATCTTGACGCCAGGGGTTTTGCTGTCCACCAGAAACAGCGTCAGGCCTTCGCGCGCGCCGGATTTGCCCGATGTGCGCGCAACAACAATCAATTGATCCGCCACATGACCATCCAGCACAAAGGTTTTCTTGCCGCTCAGGACAAAACCGTCACCGGTTTTTTTCGCCCTGGTTGCGATGGCGTAGGGTGAATGGTGCGGACCTTCTTCATGCGCCAGCGCCATCAGTCTGTCGCCCGCGGCGATTGCCGGAAGAATTTCTTTTTTATGCGCCGCCGTGCCGCCCAGAATAAGCGTGCTTGCCCCAATCAGCGCCGTTGATATCAGCGGCGAAGCAACCAGTGTGCGCCCGGTTTCTTCCAGCACCACCCCCAGCCCGGTAAAGCCAAAACCGGTGCCGCCAAATTCTTCCGGGATAATAATGCCGGCCCAGCCCAGGTCCGCCATTTCCTTCCATAATTTGCGGTCAAAGCCATCCTTGTCATTGCTGTCGCGCAATTTGCGGAATGCGGTGACGGGCGATTTGTTCTGGATAAAGGTGCGGGCCGCGTCTTTTAACTGAACCTGATCTTCGTTTAACACCAAAGCCATTGAGTTTCTTCCTTATACGGATTGTTTGTGGCCTTAATCAGGCAGCCGCAATACGTTTTTTGCGATAATATTTAGCTGCACTTCGGATGTTCCACCCTCAATCGAATTTCCCTTGGAGCGCAGCCATTCCCGGGTGATGCCCAGTTCATGCTCTTCAAAGCCTTTGCCTTCCCAGCCCAGTGCGGCGGTACCCATGGCGGCAAGCAGCAATTCGTATTTACGCTTGTTTTGCTCGGTGCCGTAATATTTGAACATGGATGACGCCGGGCCTGGAGGCGCGCCTGCCTTCATTTCATCCGCCATGCGCTGGCCGGTAACGCCAAAGGCGCGGGAATTCATATTATGTTTGGCAATTTCCAGCCGCAGCGCGGGATTGGAAATCTTGCCCTTGATCTCGCCCGAATAGCGTTTGGCAGCGGCGGAAGGCGAACGCAAACCGCTGCTGCCGGGCATATTCGCGCCGCCCATGCCGCCGATCATGTTGCGTTCATGTTGCAGCAATGCCTTGGCGATGGTCCAGCCCGCATTCAGTGTGCCGACAAGCTGATGCTTGGGTACTTTCACATTATCAAAGAATGTTTCAGCAAATACCGATGCGCCGCTGATCAGCTTGATCGGTTTTGTGGAAACACCCGGGGTTGTCATGTCGAACAGCAGAAAGCTGATGCCCTGATGTTTGGGGGCCTTGGCGTCGGTGCGCACCAGGCAAAAAATCCAGTCCGCATAATTGCCGTAGGACGTCCAGATTTTCGAACCATTTACGAGATAATGGTCGCCCATATCCTCGGCCTTGGTTTGCAGCCCGGCCAGATCGGAACCCGCGCCCGGTTCGGAATAGCCCTGACACCAGCGGATTTCGCCGCGCGCGATCTGCGGCAGATAGTGGCGTTTTTGTTCTTCGCTGGCGAATTCCAGCAGTGCCGGGCCAAGCATCCAGATGCCGAAGCTGGATAAAGGCGGGCGCGCGCGCAGCCGCCCCAATTCCTGTTGCAGCACCTGGTTTTGGGCCTTGTTGAGGCCGCCGCCGCCATATTCCTTTGGCCATGTGGGCACGGTCCAGCCGCGCGCGCCCATGCGGTCCATCCAGAGTTTCGTATCGGGATTTTTGTACACTGGCTTGCGCCCGCCCCAGCAGGTTTCGTCCTCCGGCATTGGCGTACGCATGGATGGCGGGCAGTTTTCTTCCAGCCAGGCGCGTGTTTCCGCGCGAAATTTTTCGAGATCGCTCATGGCAAACGTCTCCCCATCTGATTGAATTATCGTTGACCCGGTATATACCAGACTAGGGGAGCACCGGCAATAAGGCTGGCGGTCTGTTCAGGCGGCGTCATTGCTTTCAGTGCCGCCAAGCGGTGCGCTTGCTGCTGAAGGAGCGATCAGTGAATTTCGCTGTATCGTCTGAATGGCGCTATCCAGTCTTGAGGCGCCCGTGTCCAGATTGCGGAACAGGCGCTCCAGACGGTTTTCAAGTTCTTCGATGGCGGCATTCAGACCGGCGCGCTGCTGGCTTGCGCCTTCACGGAAATTCTCCAGCACATCATTCAGCACATCATCGGAATCCGTCAGCGCATTACGGTGCTTTCCCCAATCTTCCGTGATCAGCGCAGTGGCGGGCTCGCGCAAATGGGAGCTTAGCTGTTTCAGCAAACGGCGGGCATCCAATACAGTTTCAACTGATGCGGACATATCGCGTGCGGCGCGCGCCAAATCTTCGATCATCATAAAGTCCGTCGCCCGCGTCTGGGGTTGCATTATGGCGGGATGTGCGGGGGCCGGGGCATATTCGCGTGGGCGCGCCATAATTTCATCCATCACGCCGATTGCGCGCTGTGTGGTTTGCGCCGCCGCCGCCACCGCATCGCCATGCCGCGACAGACCTTCATTGAATTGTTCAAGCGCGGCGCCAAATTCTGCAACCCGCGCTGGAAGCGGACCAAATGCCTGTTGCGCATGCTGGCTGGCGCGGCCCATTTGTTCCGCCAGCGCTTCACCGGCATTATTCAGTTTTTCGCTGGCGTGGGTGCTGGCGTCACGCAATAAATGTCCGGCGTCTTCAAGGCCGCCGCGCGCCTGCGCCAATGCGTCTGACAGCGCATCCAGGTCTTCGGCGGCGCGGGCGTGAAGCCCCTGTGAAAGCTCTCCAACGGCCTGGCGCAGCGCTTCCGCGTTGGAATCCGACAGCCGCTTGCCCAGCATATCCAGGGCTTCTGACAGGGGCTGCATCGCATCGCCGATACGGCCGGGCATGGTTTGCGTCATTTGTGTTTCAACGCGCGCAAGTGCGGCTACGATTTCCTGTGACAGAATGCGAAGCTGTTCCGGCAGAAGGGATGTTTGCACAGCCGCCGCCGCACCCACAGTGCCGGTTAATTGCAGATATTGCTGCTGCTCGGCTGCCGGCCGGGCAAGAGAAAACTGGATGCGTTCTTCCAGCACCTGGCTCAGCCGCAGCAGATCACTGCGCAACCGCTGTTCGGCCCAATGAAATGTTGCAGCCAGCGTCAGGCCAGCGCCTGCGCCCGCCAGTAACGGCAGGGTTTTGTTTGCAAGGCCGGCCAGCATTGCGCCCCATGCGGTAGCGTCTGTAAGCGCGGCCTGGCTTGCCAGATGAATATCCGCAGTGACGCCCAGCAGAGTGAGGAAAATCCCTGCGCCGAAAAAGAAAGCAGACCAGCTTTTAAAAAAACGGAAATTAAACCCGCCCGCTTCCAGCGCTTCGAGGTGCAGATAATCCCCGGCGCGCAAATTGTGACGCACTGCGGCGCGCGCGCTTTGGGGCGGCACGATGATGCCCGCCCGGAATTTTCCCCAGGCGCGGCGCAATAGTGGCGTCTCATGAATGGCCCGATCAAAGCGGGGGAAGCTGGCGGTGAAGGCGGCCGGATCGGCGGTTCCCTCAACAGCCTTGCTCGCCATCAGAATAAGCCGGTGCGCGGGCCAGATGCGGCGGCTGACAAACCAGACCAGCCCGATGACAGCCAGGAATAATAATAATTCCGCTGCAATTATTGCCGTTAGCGGGGCATGCAGCAGCTGTATTGGCCAATCCATCCATCCAGATGTCAGGCTGATATCTGCAAAAAGCGAATTCCAGAAATTCAGCAGCGCTTCCAATTGCATTCCCCGTTCCGAGTCTCACGCGGCCATCATACTATAAAACCAACTTAGCTGGATGTGGTTACGATAGTATTATTCGAAACTGGATTTTTCCGTACAAAAGCCGTACTGGGCAGGAGAAAATACCCATAAAAAACGCAATTATTCGGCGGCCTGGGCGCGCTTTTGCGGCGGCACATCGGTTTGGCGGTAACGGTGCACGCCATTGCCATCCACTTCACGCGCCAGTTTGCCGCGCTGTATCAGGCAATTAATATGCGCGATGCTTTCGCCCGTCGCCATGAACAGGACGTCATTGCCGATCGGGCGGTTAAAGAGAACCGGAAAAACGTCAATTGCGCGCTTGGGATTTTCACATAGCGCATGCAGTTCGCGCAGGTTCTTTTCATGCCCGTCGATCAGGGCGGTCAGGCGCGCATGCAGCCCGTAAAATGGACGGTTATGCGACGGCAGCACCAGCATATCGTCGGGCAGCCGGTCGCGCAGCGCGGCCAGCGATTCTATCCATTCCTTCAGCGGATTGCCGTCCGGCTCGGTCGGCATGACGCTGACGTTGGAGGTGATGTTGGGCAGCACCTGATCGCCCGAAAGCATGATCTTGTGGTGGGCGGAATAGAGGCACACATGTTCCGGTGAATGGCCGCGCCCGACCACCACTTCCCAGGCCGTATCATCAATCATCACCTTCTCGCCGTCCTGCATGCGGTGATAGCCAAGGGGAACCGGCTCCACCGGGAACATGTTCCCCATGGAACGCCGGGCGTAATAGGCCTCCATCTGGCCCTGATCGAAACCGGCGGCATGGTAGAAAGCGGTGGCTTCGGCGGTGATGTCGGCAAAACTCTGGAAGGATGAAACCTTGGCCATCAGCATTTCGGTGCGCGACATCCACAACCGTGTGTTGAATTCGCGGCACAGCCAGCCCGCATTGCCGACATGATCGGGATGGAAATGCGTGACCAGCACCCGCTTCACCGGTCCGCCGCCCAGCTCAGAGATCATCTTTACCCAGCTTTGCTGGGTGTCCTTGCTGCTGATGCCGGTATCAATGATGGTCCAGCCATCGCCATCTTTCAGCAGATACACATTGATATGATTGAGCGCCGAAGACAGCGCCGCGCGCAGCCAGTAAATACCCGGCGCCACCTGCATATATTCGCCAAACGCAGGCGGTTTTTCGAACGGAAACCGCAGCGGGGCCGGAGTCGGCAGATCCAGGCCCGAATCATCATGCCCCATGGTCGCATTCGTCATAGTATTCACTCGCATTTGCATAAATTGAAAAACAGGAATCTATGATACTATTAATAAATAGGATCATACCAGCCAAACGTCAAACAATCGTTAGAAAATGACGCGCCCCCTCTATCCCCCCAATTGCGCATTGTCGAGGGCATAAAGATGCGCCGCCCCGGCCATGGCGGCGCTGGAGAGCCCGGCGGATAGAGGCAAGTAATTGAGCGCAAAGAACAAAGCGGTGGCGATGGCGGCCCCGGCATGGGGGTCTGAATCGGCCTTCTGGGCGCCTGCCAGCGCCATGCGGGCCAGGTAATAGCCATTGCTGACGGTTCCCGCCAGCCGCAGATAGGGGGCCGCGCCCGCCAGACAGTCATTGGGGGCGGTCGCGATATGCGCCAGCATCCAGTCTGTGCTCTGGGTCATGCCGGACAAAGCGCGGTCCAGCGCCGCGCCGATCTGCGCGAAGGCGGGGTGGTTCATCTGGCGGCAGCGATCGGCGGTTTCCTGCATTTCGGCGATGAAGCCGCGTATGACAGCGCCACCCTGCATCGGCAGCTTGCGGGTGACCATGTCGATGGCCTGTATGCCGTTGGTGCCTTCATAGATGGCGGCGATGCGGATATCGCGCAGATATTGCGCCGCGCCGGTTTCCTCGATAAAGCCCATGCCGCCGTGAATCTGAATGCCCAGCGAGGCAACCTCTGCGCCAATATCCGTGCTCCAGGCTTTGGAAATGGGGGTCAGCAGATCGGCACGGTCTTGTGCTGCGGCGCGGGTTTCTGCATCCGGCGCCCTGCGTGCCAAATCAATGGCCGCTGCATTGGCATAGCAGATCCCGCGCGCGCCCTGCACCAGCGACTTCATGCTTAGCAGCATGCGCCGCACATCGGCATGGGCGGCAATCGGCAGGCCCTCGGCGGCCATTTCCGGCGGCGTCAGGGGCTTGCCCTGTACACGCTCCAGCGCATAGGCCAGCGCCTGCTGATAGGCGCGTTCGCCTACGGCAACGCCGGACAGGCCGACATTCAGGCGCGCTGCATTCATCATGGTGAACATACAGCGCATGCCGCGGTTTTCCTCGCCCAGCAGATAGCCGATGGCGCCTGTGTTTTCGCCATAGGACATGACGCAGGTCGGACTAGCGTGAATGCCCATCTTTTCTTCCAGGCCGATACAGCGCAGATCGTTGCGCGCCCCCGGATTGCCATCCGCATCGGGCAGATATTTCGGCACGATAAACAATGATATGCCGCGCGTGCCCGGTGGCGTGTCCGGCAGCCGTGCCAGCACCAGATGCACGATGTTTTTCGACATTTCGTGCTCGCCATAGGTGATGAATATTTTGCCGCCGGTAATGGCATAGCTGCCATCCGGGCGGCGCACCGCCTTTGTCGTCAGCGCGCCCACGTCGGAACCGGCCTGCGGCTCGGTCAGGTTCATGGTGCCGGACCATTCACCCGTTATCATGGGTTTGAGATAAAGCTGTTTTTGTTCCGGTGTGCCGTGGGCGTCCACGGCCTCTATTGCGCCATGGGTCAGTGTGAGGCACAGCGAAAACGCCATGCAGGCGGAAATCATCATTTCTTCCGTTGCATTGGCAAGCGCCAATGGTAGCCCCTGACCGCCATATTCCGGGTCACCCGATATTCCCCCCCAGCCCGCATCCACATAGGCGCGATATGCGGCGGCAAAACCATCTGCGGTCTTTACCCTGTCATTGCTGAGGCTGACGCCCTGCCGGTCGCCAATGACATTGAGGGGGGCCACGACTTCACGCGCGAACTTGCCCGCGCCTTCCAGCACCGCATCGGCCAATTCATCACTTAAATCACCAAAGCCGCCAGTGGCCACCAGCGCGGGCAGTTCCGCCGCCACTTGTAACGCCAGTCGGATATCCTTGAGCGGGGCGGTATATTCGGCCATTTAAGTCTCCTGTTTAATCGAACAGGTATATAATACGCCGCATGACGCAATACCAAAACATCAATCTCGCAGATGCAACGGCAAACCGCAAAGCGGCGGCGCTGATCCGTGCCGGTCGGCTCGTGGCGTTTCCAACAGAGACGGTTTACGGGCTGGGCGCGGACGCGCGTAATGACCATGCGGTGGCCGCGATTTTTGCAGCGAAAGGGCGCCCGCAATTTAATCCGTTGATTGTGCATGTGCGCGATCTGGCGGCGGCGCGGGAACTGGCGGAATTTGATGCGTTGTCCCTGCAATTGGCGCAACATTTCTGGCCGGGGCCGTTTACACTGGTTCTGCCGCGCCGGGCAGGGTGCGGGTTATCTTTATTGGTCAGCGCGGGCCTGGACACGGTGGCATTGCGTGTGCCCGCGCACCCCGTCGCGCAGAATTTATTATCAGAGGCCGACTGCCCCATCGCAGCGCCCAGCGCCAATATTTCCGGGCGGATCAGTCCGACCAGTGCCGCCCATGTGGCTACAGAGTTTGGCGATAAGCTTGCAATGATTTTGGATGGCGGCGCATGCGCGGTCGGGCTTGAATCCAGTGTGGTACAGGTGCGCGATGGCAAGGCATTTCTGTTGCGCCCCGGTAGCGTGACGCGCGACCAGATCGCCGCCATTGCTGGGGCCGTGCAAACAGGTGCGGACGTGCCGGACGCGCCCCATTCACCGGGCCAGTTGGCCAGCCATTATGCGCCAAAATTACCGTTGCGCCTGAATGCGACGATGGCGGGGCCGCGTGAGGCGGCGTTGGCCTTTGGTGAAATTATTCCCACGGGGGCGGCGAAAATCTGCAACCTGAGCGTAGGCGGCGATCTGATTGAGGCGGCGGCGAATTTATTCGCCATGATGCGCGAACTGGATTGCGAGCGCTTTTCCGGCATCGCCGTAGCGCCCATTCCCATGCATGGGTTGGGCGAGGCGATTAACGACCGTTTGGCCCGGGCGACGCACGGCAGATGAGTATTTTGGAAAAACTTCGCGCCATTGTTGGCCCCGCCGGGTTTATGGATCAGCCAGCGGACATGGCCCCGTATTTGCGCGAACATCGCGGGCTGTATCAGGGCGAAACGCGGCTTCTCGTTCGGCCCGCATCGACGGCGCAGGTTGCAGCGGTGGTACAGGCCTGCGCGCAAAGCGACACGGCCCTTGTCCCGCAGGGCGGCAATACCGGGCTGGTGGGCGGTCAAATTCCGTTTCCCGGTGACAATGCGATTTTGCTTAATCTGTCGCGTATGAACCGTATACAGAATATTGATCTGCTGAATGATACGGTTACGCTGGAAGCGGGCGTGACGCTGGCGACATTGCAGGATGCAGCGCACGATGCGGGCCGTTTATTTCCGCTGCATCTGGCGTCCGGCGGCAGTGCACAGATCGGCGGCGTGATTTCGACCAATGCGGGCGGCAATGCGGTGCTGCGCTATGGCATGATGCGTGAGATGGTGCTGGGCCTTGAAGTGGTGCTGCCGGACGGGCAAATCTGGAATGGGCTGCGCGGCCTGCGCAAGGACAATACCGGCTATGATCTGAAACAGCTTTTCATCGGCGGCGAAGGCACGCTGGGCATTATCACACGCGCTGTTGTTAAGCTGTTTCCCGCGCCGCGCAGTGTGGAAACCGCGATGGCGGCTGTGCCCGATGTGGTGCAGGCGGTGGCGTTGCTGCCGCTGTTGCGTGACGCCACGGGCGATCAACTGACCGGGTTTGAACTGCTGCCGCGCATTGGAATGGAGTTTGTGCTGCGCCATATTCCGGGCATGCGCGATCCGTTTGCCAAGACCCATCCCTGGTATGTGCTGATCGAAATATCATCCGGGTACGAAGCATCCGCCACCCGCGCCATGCTGGAAGCAGCCATTGCCAGCGCCAGCGATGCGGGGCTGGTTGTGGATGCGGTGCTTGCGGAAAATGTCTCACAGGCGCAGGCGCTGTGGGCGTTGCGCGAAAATCTTTCCGATGTGCAGAAGCTGGAAGGCGCCAGCATCAAGCATGATGTTTCCGTGCCGATTTCCGCCATCGCCGAATTCATTACCCGCGCCAGTGCGGCAGTGACGAAAGTGCTGCCCGGCATTCGCCCGGTGCCGTTCGGACATCTGGGTGATGGCAATGTGCATTTCAATCTGAGCCAGCCGTTGGGCATGGAGCGTGACGTCTTTCTGGCGCGATGGGATGAATTCAACAAAATCGTGCATGACATTGTGGCGGATATGGGTGGCAGCATCAGCGCCGAACACGGCCTGGGCCGCATGAAGCGCGAGGAAATCACGCGCTATAAAAGCCCGCTGGAGATGGAGATGATGCGCACCATCAAGCGCGCGTTTGACCCCAGGGGCATCATGAACCCCGGCAAACTGGTTTAGGCCATGCCCTTGACCTGCGGGATGTCGTAAGCGCCGCGCTATGCGGTGCGTTTGCACCAGGCGTGGAAATATAAATCATACGCGCTTGCGGAGAAACCGGTTTCTCAAGAATTCATTGGATGGGTATTCCAGCAACCGGTAAAGCAACAATGAGGGTAGCACTACAAATGAACAGATAATTACTGACGCGATGATGTGGCCGGATAAATCCAGCCTTAAGTGCGGTTCGATAATTCTGAAGAAGAACTGAAGCACAAAAGGGTGGCACAGATAAACAGAGAAAGATGCGTCCCCAAGGGTAGACAAAAAATTGGTTAGCCGCCCGTCTTTGGACCTGCTGCCAAGCACACCCACGACAATCATCGCGGCGGGGATACCCATATCGACCGCCCGATCAATGCCCGGATGCCAGAATTGCTGACTTAACAGGATCACAGTCCCCGGAATCCAGATAAACCGGATTTTCTCAAATATGAGAGGCCACCGTTCCCAGACTAAATAGATCAATACGCCATAGACAAATTCAAGAATGATGGGATTTGAATAGAATTTCCATATCAGGGCGTCCGGGCGCAGGATGACGCTTCCCAGAAAAAAACCACAAATCAAAACGGCCGTAAGTGGTATGGCGTGGCGCCGGCTGATCACCATGGATAGCGCCATAATAGCGTAGAAAAACATCTCGTAATTCAGGGTCCACCCCAGAAAAAGTACGGGTTGGACAAGCCCCGGTTCTTTTTCGAATGGAATGAATAAGAGTGATTTTACCAAATGCTCCATGTTAGCGGTGGTGCCGCTCAGGAGTTGCGGCAATGTCAGGGCAATGAAAAACATGCCGAATGTCAGCGCCCAATAGAGTGGCGCGATGCGAAAAATTCGCTTCAGAAAATATTGCGATGCAGATGAGTCCCGGGCCGCCACATAGGAAATGATGAAACCGGAAATAACGAAAAAAACGTCAACGCCTGATCCGCCGATACTGAAGTAATTTTGCTCATAACCATAACGAAGATAAAGCTCGTTATAATAATGGGTGACAACAACCCCAAAAGCGGCAAAAAATCGGAGAATTTGAAGGCTTACTATGCGGTTACCCACAACAATTTTCCTTATTTGTACGTGAACCGGATTTCATTCCTGAACGGGTTTCAAAATCATTGACGCCAGGTGATCAATAGCGCCCCGGGTGATCAGTTTAGGTATAAGTGTCATTACAAAGGTTTAATAGCCGTATTATGGTACGCCCAACGGCGGGCTTTGAAGTCATGGTTTGAACCGTTATATGCGCCAATCGCACTTCAAAAACACCAGCATCGTATCGCCATAGATGCGCCGGTCCAGTTCCGTATAACCGGCATGGTCTGGCGAGGTTTCGCCGCTGGCCATCTCGATCACCAGTATCGCATCCGGGTTCAGCCAGCCGCCTTCACGCAAGCCATGCAACGCCGGGACGATCAGACCTGAATGATAGGGCGGATCAAGAAACACCAGATCAAACGGACCGCCGCAATTGCTTTCCATCGGGCCAAGATTGGCGGCGTCGCGGCGGTATAATTTCGCCGCCCCCGCGGCCTGCAAATTTTCGATATTTTCCCGCATGGCGGCGCGTGCAGCGGACGCATTGTCCACAAACAGCACCCTGGTGGCGCCGCGTGACAGCGCCTCCAGCCCCAGCGCGCCACTGCCCGCAAACAGATCGAGCACGCGCGCGCCCTGGGGCAGGGGTGTGTCGCGGGTTTGTTCCAAACCATGCGCCAGAATATTGAACAGGGCCTCGCGCACCCGCTCTGAGGTGGGCCGTGTCGTGATGCCTTCGGGCGCCGCCAGCGCACGGCCACGATGAACGCCGCCGATGATTCTCATTTTTTCTTGACGCCGCGTTTTTTTGGCGGGGTCGCCTTGGCCCAACCGGTTTTGTCCTGAAACACGCCCAACTGTTCCATTACTTTGATGGTGGCAATTTCATCCACCGCGCCGATCTTCAGATCGCCCAGTTGAAACGGCCCATACGAAACGCGGATCAGCCGGTTGACCTGCATGCCCAGATGCAGCAGCACCTTGCGCACTTCGCGGTTCTTGCCTTCACGCAGGGCAACGCTCAGCCAGCTATTATCGCCCTGTTCGCGCTCCAGTTCCGCCTTGATGGGGCCGTAATGCTGGCCCTCTACCGTGACGCCGCGCATCAGGCGTTCCAGCGCGCCCGGGTCGGGCCGCCCGAACACCCGCACCCGGTATCGCCGGGTCAGCGCCGTGGCGGGCAATTCCAGTTTGCGCGCCAGCTCGCCGTCATTGGTCAGCAGCAGCAGCCCCTCCGAGTTAAAATCCAGACGGCCGACGCTCATCACCCGGGGCAAGGTCTTGGGCAGGGCCTCAAACACTGTCGGGCGGCCTTGCGGATCGCGGTTGGTGGTCACCACCCCGCGCGGCTTGTGGTATCGCCATAGACGCGGCATTTCCGCCTGCGGGATGGGCTGGCCATCGACGCGGATATCCTGGCTGGCCGTGACATTAACAGCGGGCGAGAGCAAAACCTCCCCATCCACGCTGACCCGGCCCTGGGTGACCAGCACCTCCGCCTCGCGCCGCGAACACACGCCCGCGCGCGCCAGTATCTTGGCGATGCGGCCTTCGCTGGAGACAGCAATTTCAGGTTTTTCTTTCATGGCGACTGTTTAGCAGCATATTGTCCCATCTATGAGCAATAATTACATGCAACTGGCCCTGATTGAGGCCGAGGCGGCGGCGGCGCGGGGCGAGGCGCCGGTGGGGGCGGTGATGGTTGACCCCGCCACGGGCGATGTGTTGGCGCGGGCCGGCAACCGCACCCTGACAGAGAACGACCCGACGGCGCATGCCGAAATGCTGGTAATCCGGGCTGTGGCGGCGTTGACTAAAAATCAGCGTCTCACGGGGCTGGATCTGTATGTGACGCTGGAACCGTGCGCCATGTGTGCGGCCGCCATCAGCTTTGCCCGCATCCGGCGGCTTTATTATGGGGCCGACGATGAAAAGGGTGGTGGCGTGCTGCATGGACCCCGCTTTTTCACGCAACCCACCTGCCATCATGCGCCGGAAATTTATGGTGGTATTGACGCCCTGCGCGCGCAAGGGCTTTTACGTGCTTTCTTCGCCGCAAGGCGCTAAAGTGCATTATCGCAATTAGACAAAACAGGGGAGGCCCGGGAATGGATTTCGAACATAGTGCGCGCACCAAGGGATTTATCGAAAAGCTGCAAAAATTCATGGATGATCACATCTATCCGAATGAGCAGACATTTGCAGATCAGATGGAGGCCTTCGGCGTCAACCGCTGGCAGACGCCGCAGATTATCGAAGACCTGAAGGTCAAGGCAAAAGCGCAGGGGTTATGGAACCTGTTCCTGCCGGAAAGCGGCCATGGGCCGGGGCTAAGCAATCTGGAATATGCGCCGTTGTGCGAAATCATGGGCCGGGTGAGCTGGGCGCCGGAAGTGTTCAACTGCGCCGCCCCCGACACCGGCAATATGGAAGTGCTGGAACGCTATGGCGCGCCCTGGATGAAGGAAAAATTCCTGACGCCATTACTGGCGGGCGAAATCCGTTCGGTGTTCTGCATGACGGAACCCGCCGTCGCCTCATCCGACGCCACTAATATCAGCACACGGATTACCCGTGACGGTGATCATTATGTTATCAACGGCGTCAAATGGTGGTCGTCGGGCGCGCTCGATCCGCGCTGCAAAGTGTTCATCGTGATGGGCAAAACCAGCACCGAGGGCAGCCGCCATACCCAGCAATCACAAATTCTGGTCGAGCCGCATACACCTGGCGTCACTATCGTGCGCAACCTGCCGGTGTTCGGCTATGACGACGCGCCGCACGGCCATGCGGAAATCAGGTTCGAAAATGTCCGGGTGCCCGCTGAAAATATTATTCTTGGCGAAGGGCGCGGGTTCGAGATCGCACAGGGCCGCCTGGGGCCAGGACGCATTCATCACTGCATGCGCATCATTGGCGTGGCGGAACGCGCGCTGGAAAAAATGTGCGTACGGCTTTTGTCGCGTGAAGCCTTCGGCAAACCCATTGCCGAACATTCGGTGTGGGAACAGCGCATTGGCGAGGCGCGCACCAATATCGAAATGTGCCGCCTGCTGACCATGAAAGCGGCCTGGATGATGGATGTGGCCGGCAACAAGGTGGCGCGCACTGAAATCGCCATGATCAAGGTCGCGGCCCCCAACATGGCGCTGAAAATCATCGATGACGCCATCCAGGCCTTCGGCGCCTGCGGCGTCACGACAGACAGCGGCATGGCCCGCGCCTATGCCAGCGTGCGTACGCTCCGCATCGCCGACGGCCCCGATGAAGTGCACAACCGCACCATCGCCCGGCTGGAATATGGCAAGCACTCGCCAGCGTTAAAGGCGAAACAGGCGGCGCGGTAAGCGCGCAGCATTTGCGGCCCGTCCTGCATCAAAACAGGCGGGCCGCTGATTGCGCTCCGCCAGAGGGGGATTCTTCGCTATCGCCGCGCAGGCGCTGGCGCAGCGGGTCGTTCAGAATGACAAAAAATGCCTCAGGACAGCAGGGGGGCGGCGGCCCGGCAGGGCGGCCACCTTGAATGGTTCAGGCGTCAGTCAGGTTGAGGCGGTTTTCGATGCGTTGCAGACGGCCCGCTGCGCCAGCGCTAGCGCGGCGAGGCGTCCATTTTCGCCTGCATGGATTCCCGGCGCAGATCATCGCCGCGCAGGCCGTTAATGTCTTCGCGTACGCTGTTGATGTCTTCGCGCACCCGGATAAACTGGCGCGTATGATCGGCAAGCGTTGACTCAATTTTAGCCAGCCTGTCCTGAATATGTTTCAGAATTTCGAACATTAACTCGTTGGTGACGTTTTCGGCCATTTTCCACCTCTTCCCGGCAATGTAATACAGAAATCAGGAAACGCCATGGGAAAATGGCAATGACCAGCTCCTCATTGTCATTACCCGGCTTGCCTGCCCGCCATAGCCTTCTTTGTCCCCCATAGCTTTAGCGAAGGGGGAGGCGAAGGCCGGGTCCGGGTAATCCATGCCGCGCCCAAGGGCTGTGTCTGGGTCTGGGTTGCCCGGCTAAACCGGGCAATGACAGAGCGTGGGGCAATGACAGAGTGGGGTGGGGGGCAATGACCACCCCCTCCGTTGTCATCACCCGGCTTGGCCGGGTGATCCATGCGACAGGCGAGGTCCCCGATGGGTCTGGGTTGCCCGGCTAAACCGGGCAATGACAGAGCGTGGGTGGGGCAATGACAGAGTGGGGGGCGGGGCAATGACAGAGCGGGGGGGGGCAATGACCACCCCCTCCGTTGTCATCACCCGGCTTGGCCGGGTGATCCATGCGACAGGCGAGGTCCCCGATGGGTCTGGGTTGCCCGGCTAAACCGGGCAATGACAGAGTGGGGTGGGGCAATGACAGGGTGGGGTGGGGCAATGACAGAGGCCCGGCAGGGCGGCCACCTTGAATGGTTCAGGCGTCCGTCAGGTTGAGGCGGTTTTCGATGCGTTGCAGGCGCTCGGCCATGTTCGCCTGCATGGCTTCACGGCGCAGATCATCGCCGCGCAGGCCGTTAATGTCTTCGCGCACGCGGATAAACTGGCGTGTATGATCGGCAAGCGTTGACTTGACGTCCGCCATGTCTTTTTGAAGCTGTTTCAGAATTTCGAACATTAACTCGTTGGTGACGTTTTCGGCCATGTTCCACCTCTTCCCGGCAACATAATACAGAAATCAGGAAACGCCATGGGAAAATGGCAATGACCAGCTCCCCGTTGTCATCACCCGGCTTGGCCGGGTGATCCATGCGACAGGCGAGGTCCCCGATGGGTCTGGGTTGCCCGGCTAAACCGGGCAATGACAAAGCGTGGGTGGGGGCAATGACAGAGTGGGGGGGTGGGGGGCAATGCCCCCCTGTTGTCATTACCCGGCTTGGCCGGGTAATCCATGCCACGCCCAAAGGGCGGTGTTTTGGGTCTGGGTTGCCCGGCTGAACCGGGCAATGACAGAGAGGGGTGGGCAATGACCAGCTCCTCAATGTCATTACCCGGCCTGCCTGCCCGCCATAGCCTTCTTTGTCCCCCATAGCTTTAGCGAAGGGGGAGGCGAAGGCCGGGTCCGGGTAATCCATACCATGCCCCCTCCGTTGTCATCACCCGGCTTGTCCGGGTGATCCATGCGACAGGCGAGGTCCCTGTTGGGTCTGGGTTGCCCGGCTAAACCGGGCAATGACAGAGCGTGGGTGGGGGGCAATGACAGAGTGGGGGGCGGGGCAATGCCCATCCCCTCATTGTCATTACCCGGCTTGTCCGGGTAATCCATGCCGTGCCGCACACGGAAATGGCGCGCAAACGGAAACGGCGGCCCGAAAGCCGCCGTTTCGAAGGAATGCTCGTCTGGCTCAGGCCTTGCGGCGCTTGCCGAAATAGCCCAGGCCCATCAGGCCTGCACCCAGCAGGGTCATGCTGGCGGGTTCGGGCACAACACCTAACTGCCACTGGTCACGGATACAACCTGTGCCCAATCCGTTTATCGTATTGCAGTCCGGGGTAGAGTGCAGATTCACATACCAGTTGGTGTCGAGGTGGCCATGAGCGTTAGGCCCGCGCCCATCGTCGTTGGTGCCATAGGCATAGTCCAGCAGATTGTCGACCAGAGCATCGAGATCGTATATCCAGGCAACACCAAGACCACCAACATCCATTGGCGTACCCTGTTCATCAAGCGTGCTAAGCGGCAGCGGGAAAACTCCAGTCAAGGGATCGAGCAGGGTTTGAACCGAAATGAACCCGCTATCGAAAGGAGAATTATTACCATCCAAATCTAAATCGTCTGGTTCAAAGTCGTACATGATCGGGCCATTGGTGCCACGCGCGCCAAGATGGATGTGCCCCTGACTAATTGCGTTGGAGTTGGGCAACCCGAACCAGGTGAATTGCTGCCTAAAAAGATCGTCCAGCGAATGGCCGGCGCCGGTGTTGACACTGGTGGTGCCTTGATCGTCGTAGGTCATCACGCCGAAACCGCCGGCACCAACCGTCCCAGGCGGGATGTTGTTTCCCGGGCTCAATTCGACATGAAACGTAAAGACTGCCGCATTCGCGGCCCCGGATAGTGCAGTTACGGACAGCGCCAGTGCGGCGGCGCCCGTCATCAGATTTTTCAACATTTTGTTCATCCTCAGTTATGGCTTTGGCGGCATGGTTTATACATTTTCCGCCGGAAAGCGCCGTTAATCAGTGTTCTGGGGTAAATAATAAAGCACCCCGCACAGCCCAACCAGTTGCTATTTTTTTATAGTTCTATGGTACTGCCTGCAGCCTATCAAAGATGGCGGCAAAAAGGCAAGGGAAAAACTTCATGTTTTGTTAAATTATCACACAATTTTTGTTAACTAGTTGTGGCGGAGGGGGGAGGCAACTACGGCGACGGGAGCGGCAATGACAGGGTGGGTAGCATTACCTCCTCAGTGTCATTACACGGCTTGTCCGGGTAATCCATGTCACGCGCAAAGGCCGGAGTCTGGGTCTGGGTTGCCCGGCTAAACCGGGCAATGACAGAGTGGGGTGGGGCAATGACTACCCCCTTGTTGTCATTACCCGGCTTGTCCGGGTAATCCATGCCACGCCCAGGGGCTGTGTCTGGGTCTGGGTTGCCCGGACAAGCCGGGCAATGACAAAGTGGGGGTGGGGGCAATGACAGTGAGGGGGGCAATGACAGGGAGTGGGGTGTGACGGCGTGAAAAATTATTATGTTTACATTCTGGCCAGCCGGAAAAATGGCACACTGTATATTGGCGTCACAAATGATATTGTGCGGCGGGTGCACCAGCATAAGAACGGGATCACGGGCGGTTTCGCAGGCAAATACGGCGCCACGAAACTTGTCTGGTTTGAAGACACGCCAAATATTGCAGGGGCCATTCAGCGCGAGAAACGCCTGAAAAAATGGCGGCGCGCGTGGAAAATCAATTTGATCGAAACGCAAAACCCGGACTGGGTGGATCTATACCCAGGGCTGATCTCCTGAAGGCGATTACCGCACCCCTTGTTGTCATTACCCGGTTTATCCGGGTAACCCACGCCATGCCCAAGGGCCTGTGTCTGGGTCTGGGTTGCCCGGCTAAACCGGGCAATGACAGAGCGGGGTGGGGTGGGCAATGACTACCCCCCTTGTTGTCATTACCCGGCTTGTCTGGGTAATCCACGCCATGCCCCCCTCCGTTGTCATCACCCGGCTTGGCCGGGTGATCCATGCGACAGGCGAGGTCCCCGATGGGTCTGGGTTGCCCGGATAAACCGGGCAATGACAGAGTGGGGGGCGGGGCGCAATCACAGGGTGGGGGGCGGCTGCGCCTCTATGCGGCCTTGCGGCGGCGTTTGACGGCGCCCAGGCCCATGATGCCCGCACCCAGCAGGGTCAGGGATGCGGGTTCTGGTACGGTCTCAATGATGTCAATAGCGATATCAAAGTCAGCCCCACCAACCGCATATAACTCAATGGCATTGACCGTTGCCAGATCGACGCCGCTACCAAACTGCGTAATATTAAGGTTAGAAAGATTGGCAATATCCGCCAATGATATATAATGCTCCGATGGACCGCTCGGAAGGGCTACAACGGCGCTGGAATAATTGATCGCGTCCGTGTAAAGGGTCAATCTTACGCTTGAATTGGACAAATCAGCGGAAATTACCGAGATGTGAATATAACTGCTGCCGGCGGTCACGGAAAGATTGGCGCCAAGATTGTAATCAAGACCGTCCGTGTCACCAGAACCCGAACCGTCCCAGCGCAGCAGTGATGTGCCTGTGGTTGTCGAGCCATTATTATGGGTAAAGTAACCCGGGTCAATAATCTGGGCATACACAAGGCCGCCAGCAGACGAGGTAGCGCCACCATTGGTCTTTTCGACGACCAATTCGCGGTCGCCGCCGATTATGGTGCCGAGGATTTGAACCGAACGGTCAAATGTGCCGACACCGTTATTTGAAACATCCCTGACTTCGCCGTCACCATTGCCGGTGACGTCATTTTCTAAAGCATCCGTGAAATCGTCGATGATCAGCGCCGCGTTTGCAGCGGTGGCTGCCATCGTAGCGGCAACTAAAACCCCGGCGGTTCCAAGCAAGAATTGCTTAAACATAATCATCTCCTCAAATAATCTGATATGCACAATGCAATATCATTCGGTTTAGACCAACAGGAACTGCCTAATTCCCCGGTTCAACTTTTTCTGCTTAGATTATCGTTAGTTTATCTTGCGACAATCTGTATTTCGTTTTGTTTTCTACAAATAAAAAACCGAAATATTAATTTCAATTCTTATCTATATTTAATTAGTGTTTGTATGACGGATGAACATTTCGTTACCCCCATCGCTTGGGGGCACTAAAACATGGATACGGGGTTTATGTCTGTGACGGGGGTCACAGTTTTTCAAGAAAGCCTAAATGATTTGGAAAAATGACAAAACGCTGCTCTAAGAAATCAGCGTTCCCACGCCATGTTCGGTGAACAGTTCCAGCAGTACGGCATGTTCGACGCGGCCGTCCAGGATGACCACGCCGCCGACGCCCGCGGCCAGCGCTTCCAGGCAGGTTTCCACTTTGGGAATCATGCCGCCATTGATGGCGCCGCTTTTGATCATGGCCAGGGCGCGGTCCTTGCTTAGCTCCGGGATCACCATTTTGTTTTCATCCAGCACGCCGGCCACATCCGTCAGCATCAGCAGGCGCATGGCGCGCACCGCGCCGGCAATGGCGCCCGCCGCCGTATCGGCGTTGATATTGTAGGTTTCTCCCTTTTCGCCGATGCCAATGGGCGCCACCACCGGGATAAGATCGGAGTCGGATATGGTTTTCAGCACATCGGGATTGATCCTTGAAGGTTCGCCGACAAAGCCAAGCTCAAGCACTTTTTCAATATTGGATTGCGGGTCGCGTGTGGTGCGTTGCAGTTTGCGCGCCATGATCAGGTTGGCGTCCTTGCCAGACAGCCCCACCGCCTTGCCGCCCGCATTATTGATCGCGGATACGATCTGTTTGTTGATGGAGCCGGCCAGCACCATTTCAACCACTTCAACCGTCTTGGCGTCGGTCACGCGCAATCCGTCGATGAAATTGCTTTTGATGCCGAGCCGGTCGAGCATCTGTCCGATCTGCGGGCCGCCGCCATGCACGACAATCGGCTTCACGCCAAGCTGTTTGATCAGCACAATGTCGCGCGCAAAGCGCTGGGCAATCAGATCTTCGCCCATGGCGTGGCCGCCATATTTGATCAGCACGGTTTTTCCGGCATATTTCTGAAGATAGGGCAACGCTTCCGAAAGCGTTTGCGCCGTCTGATGCCCGTCCCGGTGTAATTCCTCACCTTTGCTCATAACCGTTTCCCCGCTTCTCCCGGTTCAGCCATTTCGCCCAGTGCGGCGCGCAGTTCCGCAATCCCATCGCCTTTTTCGGACGAGGTCACATGCACCTGCGGGTGCGCCGCCACATGGCTGCGTAATAAGGCCTTTGTGCGTTCGAGGCAATTGGCCAGATCCACCACCTTCACCTTGTCGGCTTTGGTCAGGACGATCTGATAGGAAACAGCTGCCGCGTCGAGCATTTTCATTACTTCAACATCGGAATCCTTGACGCCATGGCGGGCGTCAATCAGCACACAGGCGCGGCGCAGGCTGGGCCGCCCGCGCAGATAGGTGTTCACCAGCCGGGTCCAGACCTCGACCTGCGCCCTGGGGACGCGGGCATAGCCATAGCCAGGTAAATCGGCCAGCATCAGGCGCCCCGCCAGATTGAAGAAATTGATCTCGCGGGTGCGGCCCGGCGTGTTGGAAGTGCGCGCCAGGGTCTTGCGGTTGGTCAGCGCATTGATCAGGCTGGATTTGCCCACATTGGAACGCCCGGCAAAGGCAATTTCCGGCAGGTCTGTGTCCGGCATCTGGTCTATCGCCACCACACCCCGCACAAATTCACATTCCCCCGCGAACAGCACCCGCCCGGCCTCGATCGCGGCAGGATCAAATTCCGGCGTTTGATTTGCCGTAAATACCGGTTCCGTCACCAACGGAAGCTGACCTCGGCGCCTTCACGTTTCATGATGATGGCCTGCTGAATAATTGACAGCACATTATTGACCGTCCAGTAAATCACCAGCCCGGCGGGGAAAGTGCCCAGCAGGAAGGTGAAAAATACCGGCATCCACATGAAGACTTTTTCCTGCACCGGGTCGGTGGGGGCGGGATTGAGGCGCTGTTGCATCCACATGCTGACGCCCATCAGAATTGGCCATAGGCCGATCAGCAGGAAGCTGGGCGGCGTCCAGGGAATAAGCCCGAACAGATTGAACAGGCTGGTGGGATCGGGCGCCGCCAGATCGTTGATCCAGCCAAAAAATGGCGCATGGCGCATCTCAATAGTGACAAACAGCACTTTATAAAGGGCGAAGAACACCGGGATCTGCACCAGCATGGGCAGGCAGCCGGAAAGAGGATTGGCTTTTTCGCGCTTGTACATATCCATCATTTCCTGCTGCTGGCGCACTTTGTCGTCCGGATATTTCTCCCGGATTTCCAGCATCAGCGGCTGCAGCTTTTTCATCTTGCTCATGGCGACATAGGATTTGTTCGCCAGCGGAAAGAACGCGGCTTTGACCACAACGGTCAGCAATATGATGGCGATGCCGAAATTTCCCGTCAGCACATAAAACCAGTCAATCACCATGAACAGCGGCTTGGTCAGAAAATAGAACCAGCCCCAGTCGATGGCGCGGTCGAACAGGGTGATAGAGTATTTATCCGCATAAGCATCAATCAGGCTGACCTTCTTGGCGCCGGCGAACAGGCGGCTGGTGATTTCGGTGCTTTGACCCGGTGCAATCGTCACGGCTGCGCGCAGATAATCCGCCTGATAACGGTCGCGGCCACCCATCGGGTTATAGGAAAAGCTGCCGGAAAAATCCGCGGCCTGATCGGGGATCAGCGATACCAGCCAGTATTTGTCGGTGATGCCCAGCCACCCGCCCGTGCTCTGGATTTTGGCCGCCGGGGTTTCGCGGATATTTTCATACGTGATTTCATTCAGCGCGCCGCCCAGCACCCCAAGCAGGCCTTCATGCAGGATGAAATAGCCCGAAACTGTTGGCGTGTAATGACGCGACACCAGGCCGTAGGGCATCAGGCTCACAGGGGCCGCGCCGGAATTTTCCACCTTCTCGGTGATGGTGAAAAGATAATGTTCATCCACCTCGTAGGTGCGCATGAATTTCAGGCCCGCGCCATTATCCCATTGCAGGGTGACAGGGCTGCCGGGACGCAATATCTGTTTACTGTCACCCGACCACACCGTCTGATGGTTGGGCAGCGGAATTTTGCCGCCATCAGCGGCGACAAAGCCATATTCCGCATAATAGGGTTCCGGCGTTCCGGCAGGCGACAGCAGTATGATTTCGGCGCTATCCTTTGATATGGTTTCACGATAGGTGGCCAGCGTCAGATCATCCAGCCGTCCACCCTGCAGGGAAATGGATCCATGCATCTGTCCATTATCAATACGGATGCGGGGCGTGCGCGCCAGCATTTCTGCGCGGCTGGCGATCGCTGCGCCAGCAATCTCTGATCCTGGACCACCCTTTATAATGGCGGGAACAGCGTCTGGTTGCGGAATCGTGGAAACGTCCGCAGGCGCACCGGCTTGCGGGGCTGGCGCCTGTTGCGTTGTGGCCTGCTGTTGCTCCTGTTCTGCTTCCATGCGGGGGCGGTCGACAAAATAAAACCAGCCGAACAGCACCAGCATCGACAGGCTGAAGGCCAAAATCAAATTGCGGTTTTCTTCGGTCATCTGTTTTTGTTCACTGTCTTTTGTTCGTGATGGATGCGCATCAGCGCTTTTTGCAAATCTTCACACAGGGCGTCGAATTTGCGCGCCTGTGTCGTCATCCGGCCAACCAGCACATAATCAAAACCCGCCCGTCCATATTTTGGCAGCAACGCATCCGCCGCTGCGCGCAGCCGCCGCCTGGTGCGGTTACGCACAACCGCATTACCGATTTTTTTTGTGGCGGTAAAGCCTATGCGGCATGGGGCGTCAGCCGGGTCATCTTCCACCCCGGAACGCCGGTTGGCTTGCAGGATAAAACCCGGCATTGCGACCTTTACCCCTTTTGCTACCCGCAGAAATTGCGGCCTTTTTTTCAGGCGTTCAGTTCGCTTGGCGGCGGATTTGGCCATTGGCGCTGGCGCTATGATATGTTCCATCGCGCCAATCGGGCGCAACGATCAAAATACTAGGCCGAAAGTTTCTTGCGGCCATGGGCGCGGCGGCGGTTGATCACCAACCGGCCCGACTTGGTCGCCATACGGGAGCGAAAGCCATGACGGCGGGCGCGGACAAGCCGGCTAGGCTGATAAGTACGTTTCACGGGAGTTCTCCGTCAGATTCTGATATGAGGCCCATAATGCTTCAGCCGGGCCATTAATTGGATGCGGTTGTATAGAAAACCAGAGACCACAAGTCAATGAAAAGGGCTGGGAAAAGGGCCGGGAAAAGAGCTTGTTCGTGAAATATGTAACAATCAGGGGTCTAATTCCGAATAATCTCGCACAGGCCCGGTTTCGCCCACTCAGAGGAAACATGTCTCAGGATAATCCGATATCGCACGATTCAACTGGATTTTCGCTAACCCGGCTATGGCCGGTGGCGCTACTATTGGCGGGATTGGCCGCTTTTTTTGCCTTTGATCTGGATAAATATCTCAGTTTCGAAGCTTTGCGGGATAATCGCGCGTTCCTGACCGAATGGACCACGGCCCATCAGAAGCTGGCCGTATTGATCTATGCGGGCATTTATATTGCCGTTGTGGCCTTTTCCCTGCCTGGCGGGGCGGTTATGACGATCAGCGGCGGGTTTCTGTTTGGACCCATTATTGGCACATCTGTAACGGTAATTGCCGCGACCATCGGCGCGACATTATTGTTTATCGCCGCCAGGACGGCGCTTGGGGATGTTTTGCGCGCCAAGGCCGGACCGGCAGTCCGCAATATGGAAGCAGGTTTCCGGGAGAATGAGCTGAGCTATATGTTCGTGCTGCGGCTGGTGCCGCTGTTTCCGTTTTTTGTGGTTAATCTGGCCCCGGCCTTTCTGGGGGTCAGCTTGCGCACCTATGTGATTGCCACATTGTTTGGCATTATTCCCGGCACCTTTGTGTATGCATTGGTCGGTAATGGCCTGGGGGTGGTATTCGATGCAGGCGGCACGCCGGATGTTGGTATTATTTTCAAGCCCGGGATTTTATTTCCGATCCTTGGGCTGGCGTTGCTGGCGCTGATCCCGGTGCTTTACAAGCGCATGCGGGGAACCTGATTATGAGCACGGCCATCCACACGGATATGTGCGTGATCGGCGCGGGTTCCGGCGGCCTGTCGGTGGCGGCGGGGGCGGCGCAATTGGGTGCGCCCACGGTGCTGATCGAAAAAGCCAGGATGGGCGGCGATTGCCTGAACACGGGCTGCGTGCCGTCCAAGGCGCTGCTGGCGGCCGCCAAGGCGGCGCAATCCATGCGCACCGCAGGCAAGTTCGGTGTGACGGCCACGGGGATTGCCGTTGATTTTGCAAAAACCATGGATCATGTGCACGGCGTCATTGCCGCCATCGCACCCAATGATTCCGTCGAACGCTTCACCGGCCTCGGCTGCCACGTCATTCAGGCGTCTGCGCGTTTCATCAGCCCGTTTGAGGTTGAGGCGGGTGGCGCGTACATCCGTGCGCGGCGTTTTGTGATTGCCACCGGATCACATGCGGCCATTCCGCCAATAGCGGGGCTTGATCAGGTTCCCTGTCTGACCAATGAAACGATTTTCGAAAATCGTACGTGTCCGGAACATCTGATCATTCTGGGCGCTGGGCCGATCGGCATGGAAATGGGGCAGGCGTACCGCCGTTTGGGCGCCAGGGTAACGATCATTCAGCGTTCACGCGCCATGGCCAGGGAGGATCCCGAACTTGCCGCTATTGCCATTGCCGCCCTGCGCAGTGAAGGCGTCGTCATTCTGGAAAATACGGATGCCGTATCCGTTACCCGCGAAAGCAATGGCGCGATAGATGTCGTGTTCAAAGATAAATCGGGCGAGCAACGCATCAGCGGCTCGCATCTTCTGGCCGCTACCGGCCGCCAGCCGAATACGGCCGGGCTTGATCTGGAAGCGGCGAATATTTCATACAGCCATGCCGGGATTAAAACCGATGCCGGCCTGCGCACCAGTAACCGCCGCGTTTACGCCATTGGCGATGTCACGGGCGGACCGCAATTCACCCATGTTGCGGGCTATCATGCGGGGCTTGTCATTCGCAGCGCGTTGTTCCGCGCACCGGCAAAGTTTGATCACAGTGCGGTCCCGCGCGCGACCTATACCGACCCGGAAGTGGCGCAGGTTGGGATGACCGAAGCCGGCGCGGTGAAGGCCAATATTCCACATCGTGTCCTGCATTGGCGCTTTGAGGAAAACGACCGCGCGCAGGCCGAACGGCGTACCGAAGGACTGGCGAAAATCATTACCGGCAAAGGTGGGGCCATACTGGGCGCAGGCATTGTGGGCGTAAATGCGGGCGAACTGTTGCAGCCCTGGATTCTGGCGATGACCCGCAAACAGAAGATCGGCGCCATGACCGGCATCATCGCTCCCTATCCGACATTGGGCGAAATCAACAAACGTATCGCCGGCAGCTATTACACACCAACCCTGTTCAGTCCACGCACCCGCATGATTGTCAGCCTGCTGCGTAAATTTGGATAGAGGGCTTAAAAATACGTCTGCTAAATCAGCCCCCCCACAGGCGATGACGGATCGGCATACAGCTTTTTTGGCATCCGCCCGGCCAGATAGGCCTCGCGCCCGGCGATGACGGCATGCTTCATGGCGTTGGCCATGCGGATCGGGTCTTTAGCCTCGGCGATGGCGGTGTTCATCAATACGCCGTCGCAGCCCAGTTCCATGGCGATGGCGGCGTCCGATGCTGTGCCCACGCCCGCATCCACGATCACCGGCACTTTGCATTGCTCGATAATCAGGCGGATATTGACCGGGTTCTGAATACCCAGGCCCGAGCCAATCGGTGCGGCCAGCGGCATGATGGCGGCGCAGCCCAGATCTTCCAGCTTGCGCGCGGCAATGGGGTCGTCCGAGCAATAGACCATCACCTGAAAGCCTTCCCTGATCAGCACTTTGGCGGCGATCAGGGTTTCCTGCATTTCGGGGTACAGCGTTTTCTGATCGCCCAGCACTTCGAGTTTTACCAGATCCCAGCCACCCGCCTCACGCGCCAGCCGCAGGGTGCGCAGCGCATCGTCGGCGGTGAAACAGCCGGCCGTATTGGGCAGATAGACATATTTTTTCGGATCAAGAAAATCCACCAGCATGGGCTGATTGGGATCGCTGATATTCACCCGGCGCACGGCGACTGTCACCATTTCTACCCCTGCGGCGGCGGCGGCGGCGGCGTTTTGCGCATAATCCTTGTATTTACCGGTGCCGGTAATCAGGCGCGATGTGAAGGTGCGTCCGGCAATGACCAGCGGTTTATCTTCCACAATATTTCCTCCACCAATAAAATGCACAATTTCCAGTTTGTCGCCGTCGCCGACCAGAACGGTTTCGTATATGGAGCGCGGCACGATTTCGCGGTTGCGCTCCACCGCGATTTTACGCGGGTCAAGCGACAGCGCCCGCAGCAGCGCATCGACGCTCATCGGGCCCGAAAAGCCCCGGCTTTCGCCATTAATCGTAACTTGCATACTATCCGTATTTATCCAGGTGGCGGGGCATGCAGCATACTAAAACTGCGGCCTTCACGCCACTGGCAAATAACGCACATGCAGTTCGGGCGTAATCACTACCAGATGGTTTTTTGGCACCGGCGTCCAGTCGTCGCGATTATCCGTCAGCGGCTCAGAGGCGATAATCACGGCATGGGCGCGGCGATTGGTGGGACGCATGCGATATTCCCCATTCGTCAATTCAAACCGGTCGCCAGAACTGACATAAAGCGTCAGTGGATCAGAATCATTCACCGCCACATACTTGGATGCAATCACCGTCTGCCCGTCGGTCAGGGCGAAATTACAGCGCGACGAATCCGCAACCCCCGCCTCCAGCAGCCAGGTTTCGATCTGGCGGATGGTGAACATCATCGCCTCGGCAAGATCGTCCACGGTGTAATCGTCCAGACGCGGCAGCAGGCGGTTTAAAAATACCGCAAAAGCGTGCTCGGAATCGGTGGTGCCATCAATAATACTGTAGACATGATCATCGAGCGAAGCGCGCAGCCGCCGCTTGATCTTGGCAAAACCATTGATTGAGCCGTTATGCATCCATAAAAACCGGTCATACTGGAACGGATGGCAGTTCGCCTCGCTGACCGCCAGGCCGGGGGTCGCCGCCCGCACATGGGCGAAAAAACAGGTAGAGCGGATTTTGTCCGCCAGCCGGTGCAGATTGCGGTTGCTCCAGGCGGGCTGTACGCTGGTGAAGACACAGGGCGTCTGATCGACCTCGGGCACATACCAGCCCACCCCGAAGCCGTCGCCATTCAGCGGTTCATGATGTTCGCGGGCCTTGAAGCTTTGCTGAATCAGCGACTGCGCGGACTTGGTCAGCAAGTCCGACATGAACATCTCACGGCCCTTATACACCAGAAACCTGCACATTAGTCTGGCCTCCCTTACATGGAACCGAATCTCGCAGATATATCTTAATAGCCTATTGCAAGGATGAAAAAAGCATTCAAGATTGGCTGAATCAGTATCAGCCTTATGGAGATGGCAGCATGGGACGGAGCAGGGCAATTTCGGGACTGTTGGGCGCCTTGTCGCGGCGCCAGTTCATGCAGGGCGCGGCGGCGGCGGTGGGTGTCAGCATCACGGCCATGCCGGAATTTGCAGTTGCCGCCGGGGAAAAGCTGGTCAATTTCTATAATTGGGACACCTATATCGGCGAGACGACACTGGCTGATTTCACAAAGGCGACGGGTATTGAGGTCAAGATGGACCTGTTTGCCGATAATGACGAACTGTTCGCCAAGCTGCGATCAGGAAATCCGGGATATGATGTGATTGTGCCAAGCAGCAACTGGGTTTCGCGGATGAGTCTGGCCGGCATGCTGGAGCCGCTGGATCACAGCCTGATACCCAATATCAAACATATTGCCCCCCGCTTTATGCGGAATGCCGGTTTTGATCCGGGACGAAAATATAGTCTGCCCTATATGTGGGGCACGATTGGAATCGGGTATCGCAAATCCAAATTTTCCGAGCCACCCGCAAGTTGGAAATGGGTGTATGACAGCGGCAAATATTCCGGCCGTTTGGCGCTGATGTCGGAAGGCGATGTTCTGTTGGGCATGGCCCTGAAATATCTGGGCTATTCTCTCAATACGCGGGATGACAAACAACTGGCCGAAGCCGAAGCGCTGATTATCAAACAAAAACCGCATATAAAGGCGTTCGCTGAAGATAATGGCCAGGATTTGCTGGCGTCCGGCGAAGTGGATCTGGTGATGGAATGGAATGGCGATATCGCCCAGCTCATGGCCGAGGACGGGGATATTGGCTATGTGGTGCCGGAAGAAGGCGGGCTGCTGTGGGAGGATACGCTGGCGATCCCAAAAGGCGCACCACATATACAAAACGCCCATGCCTTCATTAACTTCATACATGATCCGGAAGTGAATGCGGGTATTGCTGCGACCGTTCAGTTTGCCACGCCCAATCAGGCGGCGCTTGCCAAAATGGATAAGGCTTACACGGAAAATACAGCAATCTTTGCTCCGGAATCCATTCTGGAAAAATCAGAAATCCTGAACTATCTGGGCGAAGAGGCCATTGCCAAGCGTCAGGAAGCCTGCACACGGATTTTTGCCGCCTGATGGAGCCGTGGCGTAAATCACCTTTTGTTTTTCTGGCAAGCTTTCTGCCGCCCGCGCTGTGGCTGGCGGTGTTTTTCGTGGCGCCCCTGTCGCTGTTGTGGCTTTTCAGTTTTGGTGACAAGTCAGGCATTACTGACATTGAGCTTAAATGGACCCTGACGAATTACGCCCGTGCGCTGGATCCGCTTTATCTTGGCGTAGTGCTCAAATCTCTCTGGATTGCGGGCGCCACGACCGCGATCTGTATTATGATCGGGTTGCCCGTGGCGCTGGTGATCAGTTTTGCCCCAGCCCGGGTTCAGCCGTGGTTGCTGTTGCTGATTATCCTGCCTTTCTGGACAAATCTGCTGATCCGCACTTATGCGTTAATTGCGGTTTTGCGCGGCAATGGACATGTGAATTCCGTTCTTGAATGGCTATGGCATATTGGGGATGGCATTCTGGGGATGGCGGGCCTGGGTGATTATGATCTGCTTGGGGCCGGGTTCACGCCGCTGGCGTTACTGTATAATGACGGCGCGGTGGTGGCCGGACTGGTCTATGTGCACCTGCCTTTTATGGTGCTGCCGCTTTATGCCGCATTTGACCGGCTTGATCGCAGTCTGATTGAAGCGAGCCTTGATCTGGGTGCGGGGCATGTGCGGACATTTTTCAGCATCATCGCTCCGCTGACGTTGCCTGGCATTGTCTCTGGCGTGATCATCACCTTTATACCCGCCCTTGGCGCCTATCTGACGCCGGATTTGCTGGGTGGGGCCGATAGCCAGATGATCGCCAATGTCATCGAACGCCAGTTCAAGGCCGCCAATGACTGGCCGTTTGGTGCGGCGCTGAGTTTTCTGCTGATGTATGCGACATTTTTCGGACTGGCCATGCGCGGCATTTTCATCAGGCGCGGGGGTGAAGGCGGCACAGGATGAACATCATCAAGAAAATCTTTGTGAAATCACCGTCAGGACCGCTTGATTATCACCGCCGCTGGCCCTTGCGTACAATATTAATTTGTATACTGATTTTTATGTATGCGCCAATTTTCACCCTGATCGCGTTCAGCTTCAATGACAGCAAACGCAATATTGTCTGGCATGGCTTTACCCTGAAATATTACGAGAAGGCCTTCGCCAATGCCGAACTCATGCTGGCGTTTGGCAATTCACTGGCCATCGCACTGTTCAGCACCCTGATCAGCATCGTGCTGGGGTTGCTGGCGGCATACACATTATGGCGCTTCCGCTTTCCTGGAAAAGCCGCCTGTGAAGGCGCCATGACCTTGCCAATTGTTATCCCGGAAATTTGCATGGGGGTGGCAATGATGGCGTTCATTACGCGCGTTGGTTGGCCACAGAACATGCCGTGGCCGCTCAATCTTGGCGCTATCACCATTGCGCATATTGCTTTCTGTTTTCCGTTTGCCGCCATCGTGATCCGGGCGCGGCTGCAAAGTTTCAATCGGGAATTGGCGGAATCCGCACATGATCTGGGCGCCAGTGAATTTCAGGTGTTTCGCGATATCATTCTTGCGCATATGCGCCCAGGCATTGTTGCGGGCGGATTGCTGTCCTTTACCCTGTCGCTGGATGATTTCGTGATTACATTTTTTACGTCTGGTCCAAACAGCGTGACCTTTCCCGTAAAGATTTATTCCATGGTGCGGTTTTCCGTGACGCCAGAGGTGAATGCGGCGTCAACGGTTTTGATCATTTTGACAATTGCGCTTACCGCCATTGCGCTGCGTCTGCAATATCGCAGCCAGATGATAAAGCAGGTAAAATAATGCTGGTGCAAAATGATCCTATCATCCGCCTGAAAGGCGTTTCCAAATTTTTTGGCGCGGCCTGTGCGGTTGACAATGTTTCACTTGATGTGATGCACGGGGAGTTTTTTGCGCTGGTCGGCCCCTCTGGCTGTGGCAAAACAACCTTGTTGCGCATGCTGGCTGGGCTTGAGGCGCCCGACACAGGCAATATCCTTATTGATGGCCGTGACATGACGGGCGTGGGCGCGAACAGGCGGCCAGTTAATCTGGTGTTTCAGTCCTATGCCATTTTTCCGCATATGAGCGTTACGGAAAATGTGGGATATGGCCTGAAAATTGCCGGCCTCGCACGCGATGAAATCATGGCCCGCACCGAAGAGGTCTTGCGGCTGGTGAAACTGACCGGCCAGGAAAAAAAGCACCCCGGTCAATTGTCAGGCGGTCAGCGTCAGCGGGTGGCGCTGGCCCGCGCATTGATCATGCGGCCTGCCGTACTGCTGCTGGACGAACCTCTGTCGGCGCTGGACGCCAAGCTGCGCGAAGCCATGCAGCTTGAACTGGTGCATCTGCAAAAAACCGTGGGCATCACATTTCTGATTGTCACCCATGATCAATCAGAAGCCCTTTCCATGGCGGACCGCATTGCGGTGATGGATCAAGGCGCCATATGTCAGGTGGCAAGCCCAGGCGAATTGTATGAAGCGCCCAACTGCCGTTTCGTTGCGGATTTTATCGGGAAAATCAATCTGTTTGAAGGCGCTGCCGCCATGCATGGAAAAGATCGCATACGGATAAATACCGCACTATTGGGCGAAGTGGAACTAACAGGTATCGCGCAGGGCGCGGTCACACTGGCGGTGCGGCCGGAAAAAATCTGGATTTCCTGCGAATCGCAAACACTATTGGATATTATTCAGGTGCGCGGCCGCGTCACCGATATTGCCTATTATGGCGGATATTCAAGTGTGTTTATTGATATTGGCGCAGCGCAGCCGTTAATGGCTGACATCATGAACGCTGAGCGAAATGGTATGCGCAATGTCACGCCCGGTGACAGCGTATATTGCAGTTGGCGCACTGCCGATACGCTGCTTCTTACAGGTTAGCGCCGGGAGCGGTATTGATGTCCACGGCGCGGCTCTGTTCAGGCCGGACAGGTGAACAGGATATGCCCTTCACGCCGTTGAATGCGCCAGCCCTTGGCCGTGCGCACAAATTTATCGTTATAGTAGCCCGCCATCATGGGCCCCGGCACCTTGACAGGCCCCTTGCCATCCTGATCGGCGCGGAACAGGCTCAGATAGGTAACACCTTCAGCAGTATTTGCATCCAGCACATTGGTCCAGATATTGGTGAAGATGTGCAGTGACTTCCGGTTGGCGGGGCGGCCCGTTAAAAACCCCATGATTGCTTTGTGGCCCTTTAGCAGCGCACCCTGGACCTCCAGTTCCCCATCTTCCACAAACAGATCGGCAAAGGCGTCATACTCGAAAAAATCTATATGTCTGGCATAGGCAATGCTGAGTTTTTCACAGGCCCGTTCAATCAGATCGCGTTCTGTTTCTGTCATGAGTTTCTCTCCCTAGTTAGGATTTTGCGCCGTTACAATCCAGGTCGCCGATCCCATGCGCAAGCCTTCTGCGCTATAATCCGCAGCCAGTGTTTCCTTGATTTCTGCGCGAACTTTTCCACGTAATTCCGGCGTCTGTTCCGCCAGAATTGTGCGTATGGGACCAACCCCGAGCAAAAAATCCACGGCGCCATCAAGATCACGCCCTGCCCCGATGGCAATCGGTATGTCCTGCGGCTCCAGTTTCACATTCTTAAAGCCTGCGGCTTCAAGAATGCGCGTTACCCGTGCGGGGTTGCCAAATGAAAACGGACCGGGATCTTCGGGGCCAAGCGGCGCTGGCATCGTCACATGCTTTGCAGCGATCATCAGGCTTTTCATCACCCATGGATTTTCCTTCACTGGCCGCCACACCACCAGACAAAGGCGGCCACCCGGTTTCAGCGCCGTGCGAATATTGGCAAAGGCCGCCGCCGGGTTGGCAAAAAACATGACGCCAAAACGGGAAAAAATTACGTCGGCTGTGGCTGGCGCAAATTTATGCGTGCTGGCATCGGCAAGGGTGAAGGATGCGTTGCTGATTTTTTCTGCTTTCTGGCGCGCCTTTGCCAGCATTGGCGCAGAAATATCGACCCCCTGCACATGACCGCCCAGCCCCAGTTTTGCCGCTATTGCAAGGCTTGTCGCGCCGCACCCGCAGCCGACATCGATAACATTCTCACTGGGAGAAAAATTTGCCTTTGCAATGCCGCCGAGTCCAAGCGGCGCCAGCATATTATCCAGATCCTCCTGCTCCTCGGTCCATTTCCGGCCCAGGTCACCGTTCCAGAGTTCTTCCTGGGCCGCGTTGCTGCTACCAGCAATTTGCGTCATGATTTTTTCCCTCTGTTAACGTGTTGGACCATCGCTGATCTGCACCTGTTGCTTGCTGAAATTGCGTCCTTCCAGCAATCCCTGAAAGGCGTGCACCGCGTTTTCAAGCCCCTGGGCGCGCCAGTGGGGTGTGACGCCAGAACAATTTGCCGGTTTGAAAGGTTGTGCATTGCGCCTGTTCCCTGCATTTTATCATTCTTTCAGGGCAGCATAGCCTGTATAAGCAGCTTGAAAAACATAAATCCCGGATATCCGGACTCGACATAATCCATGATGGCCAACGCCATATCACCCCGGCACAAATTGCGCCCCATTCTTGGATGGATTGCGGCGGCGGTCCTGCTGGCGCGTGCGGTGCTTCCCATGAGCATGATGATGCCGTCGGGCTTGTCCGAGCTTGTCATTTGCGGTGTGCATGGCGTCGAGACGATCCTTGTGGATCAGGACATGAACCGGGTTAACCCGGATGCCCCACCCAGGCCGGATGCGGAACATTGCGGCATCTGTACGCTCGCGTTCGGTCTGGCCTGGGCCATCGCACTGACGCTGGGGCTGGCGCCAGCCGCTTTCCACCTTCTGCCCCTGCGGAACAGTCTCTGGCCGCCACAGCGCCGTGATTTTGCGCTTGCTCATCCGCGCGCGCCCCCGTTCGTCGCTTAGCCACACCTGAATTGTTTTTTAGCCGCCCGGCGCAATCCTGCGTGCGGGTGTACCTATTCATGTTTGCCAAGGAAGAATCCAAATGCAACCTGTTCACACTATTGCTATGCCTGTATCCGCGTCCCTTTTGCTGGGAGCGGTTATGTTCGCCATGTCTTTACAGATGGCCCACGCGTCTTGCGGGGCTTCGTTCTGCACCATCAACACCAACTGGAACATGCAGGGGGCCGCAGTCGAACCCGGCTGGCGGCTTGATCTGCGCGGCGAATATATCGATCAGGATCAGCCCATGACAGGCAATAGCGAAGTTGCCGTAGGCCAGGTTCGCCGCCACCATGACGAGGTCGAAACCCGCAACCGCAATGTCCTGGCGACGCTTGATTATGCCGTGAATGACCGGCTGGGGTTTTCAATGACGGTGCCGGTTATTGATCGGGACCATTTGCATATCCATAATCATCGTGGCGCAAAAATTCTGGAAAGCTGGGATTTTACGCGGCTGGGCGATATTCGCCTGCAAACCCGCTATCAATGGAGCGTCCAAAATCCGGCGCAACCGGGCCTGAGTCACTACGGCCTCAATCTGGGCGTGAAGCTGCCCACGGGTCAAATTCACGTCGATAATTCGGAAGGGGATCGCGCAGAACGAAGCCTGCAACCCGGCACGGGCACAACGGATTTATTGTTGGGCGCCTTTTTCAATCAGCTTCTGAATGACATGGATTCTTCATGGTTTGTGCAGGGATTGTGGCAACAGCCGCTCAACAAACGTGAAAATTATGAACCCGGTCATCGGATAACAGCCGATCTGGGATATCGTTATGAACTGAACACAAAAGTTGGATTGCTGGCGCAAATTAACGCGCTATATGCTGAACGCGATAGCGGTTCAGAGGCCGAACCGGCAGACACCGGCGGCAAATATGTCTTCCTTAGCCCCGGCGCCACCTTTGCCATTACGCCGGAGGCGCAGCTTTACGGTTTTGTGCAGTTGCCGATGTACCAATATGTCAACGGTGTGCAGTTAACCGCGGATTACGCCGTGGCTGCGGGTGTGAGCCTCCGGTTCTAGCGGCGCGATGATTGGTTTTTGATTCGCTCTTCTCCCGTATCGTCATTGCGAACGAAGTGAAGCAACCCAGGAGTCCCACGCAAAGGTCTGTGATTTTGACTCCTGGATTGCTGCGTCGCTACGCTCCTCGCAAAGACGGCAGAGGGGGCCTACCGCCCCTCAAATTCCGGCTTGCGCTTTTCCCGGAAGGCCTTGACGGCCTCTATGTGGTCATGGGTGAACGACAGTACGCCCATATGCGAGGACACGCTTTCCAGCGCCTGGAACAGATCGCTGCGCAACCCGTCATAGACAGCCTTTTTCGTCATGCGGATGGCCAGCGACGGGCCGTTGGCGATGCGTTCGGCAAAGGCATAGGTGTGCGCCATTAATTGATCATCGGGCAGCACCTTTGACACGATGCCCAGACGTTCGGCTTCCTCCGCGCTGAACAGATCGCCGGTCCACAGCAGTTCCAGCGCCTTGGTCAGGCCCACCAGGCGCGGCAGTAAAAACGCGCCGCCATCGCCCGGCGCCAGGCCGACATTCACATAGGATTCGGCAAATCGCGCGCTGGCGGCGGCAAAGCGGATATCCGCATATAGAGTCATATCCATGCCAGCACCTGTCGCCGCGCCATTGACCGCACAGATATAGGGCTTGTCCAGCGCACTTACCGCGCGCGCCACCGGATGCACCCGGGTCAGCAGATATTCCTTGAACTGGTTGGGGGTTTCATCCTTGCCCATGGTGGACAGATCGCCGCCGGAACAGAACGCCTTGCCGACGCCGGTCAGCACCACCACATTGACATCGTCCCGCGCCTGGCTTTCACGCAGCGCCGCCGCCCAGCCCAGCAGCATTTCATCGCTGAAGGCGTTGCGGGTTTCCGGCCGGTTCAGGGTGATGGTGGCGATCTTGTTTTTGACTTCGAACAGAATGTCCGGCATTGGCTTCCCCTTTTATGGTTTAATGGGTTAGTTTTACGCGAGCATACGTGCAATATCCAGTCAGATTGAACCGGAGCCAGATATGAGCCAAGCTTTACCCTTACAGGGAATAACCGTCATCGAGCTGGGCAGCAGCCTGGCCGCGCCCTATGCGGCGCTGATACTGGCCGAGATGGGGGCCGAGGTGATCAAGGTCGAGCATCCCGAGGGCGGCGATGCGGCGCGCACCTGGGGGCCGAATGGCGATTATGGTTTCTCGCTGCTGTTCGAGACGTTCAATCGCAACAAAAAGTCCGTGACGGTGAATTTTACCGATCAGGGCGAACTTGACCGGTTGCGCCAGCTCATCCTGGCGCGCGCCGATGTGGTGTTACAGAATTTGCGTCCTGGCGTGGTCGAGGATTTGAAACTGGATGGCCCATCCCTGCTGGCGCAAAAACCGGCGCTGATTTATTGCAATCTCGGCGCGTTTGGGGGCACCGGGGAAATGTCGCGGCTGCCAGGCTATGATCCGCTGATGCAGGCCTTTACCGGCATGTGTGATGTCACCGGGCCGGAAGGCGGCGAGCAATGCCGGGTGGGCGTGCCGGTCGTGGATATGGGCACCGGCATGTGGGCGGCGATGGGTATTCTCACCAAGCTGCTGGCGCGCAAGGAGGATGGCAAAGGCGGGCAGGTTGATGTGGCGCTGTATGAAACCGCCATGACCTGGATGTCGATGCCGATGGCAAGTGTCATGGCCACGGGTAAATCACCGGGGCGTTATGGCTTGCGCGGTCCTGGCGGGCTGGCCCCCAATCGCGGCTATCAGGCGTCTGATGGGGTGATGATCATAACTGCGGGCACCAATTACCAGTTCCGAAAATTATGCGCGGCGCTAGGGCATCCGGAATGGGCGCAGGATGAACGCTTCACCACGCCGCGCGGGCGCTCCAAATATGAAACGGAAATGAGCGCCTTGATCGGCGATGTCATCCGTACACAGACACGCGCCCACTGGATGCGGGTTCTGGATGAGGTTGGCGTTCCCAATGCGCCGGTGCATACGCCGGTCGAAGCGTTTAATCATCCGCAAACGCAGGCCAGCGGCCTGATACAGGGCAGTGCCGACGGGTCATCGCCGCAAGTCGCGCTGCCGCTGAAATTTGATCGCGCGCGTCTGCCGTATCGCCACCGCGCACCAAAACTGGGCGAACATAATGATCTGTTGAAAGCGTAATGATGCGGACCAGTAAACGTTGGATGATGCGCGGCGGTGTGGCTATCGTCATCCTTGTGGCGGCGTTGCTGCTATGGCGGGTGTTTCAGCCAAAATCCATGGGCGATGGCGTGACCGGCAGCAATGGGCGCATTGAAGCGGTCGAAATCGATGTGGCCGCCAAGGCGCCGGGCCGGATCAGGGAGATACTGGTGAACGAAGGTGAATATGTTCATGCAGGGCAGGTGCTGGCCAATATGGACACGGCAGTGCTGGAAGCCCAGCGCCGGGAGGCGGCGGCGCAGTTGCAGCGCGCCATCATTGGCGTTGAGACGGCGCAAATTCAGGTCACCCAGCGCGAAGCCGAAAAGGCCGCTGCTGAAGCGGTTATGGAGCAGCGCAAGGCGGAACTCGACGCTGCTAAAAAGCGCCTGGACCGTTCGGAAAAACTGGTGGGCGGTGATAATATTTCACGCCAGCAGCTTGATGATAACCGGGCGCGCTTCCAGGGCGCACAGGCCGGCGTCAATGCGGCGCTGGCCCAAATCGCCGCAGCTGACGCCGCCATCGCCACCAGCAAATCCCAGGTCATTGGCGCGCAATCATCGGTGGATGCGGTGCGCGCCACGGTGCAGCGCATTGAAGCGGATCTGGACGACAGTATCCTGAAATCACCGCGCGATGGCCGGGTGCAATATCGTGTGGCGCAGCCGGGCGAAGTGGTTGGCGCAGGCGGCAAGGTGCTGACCCTGGTTGATCTGGCGGATGTCTATATGATTTTCTTTCTGCCTACGGAGGATGCCGGGCGTCTTGCGCTGGGCGGGGAGGTGCGGCTGGTGCTGGACGCCGCGCCGCAATATGTCATACCCGCGCAGATTTCATTCGTGGCCGATGTGGCGCAGTTCACCCCCAAAACGGTTGAAACCGCCATTGAACGGCAAAAGCTGATGTTCCGCGTCAAGGCGCGGATCGATCCCGAACTGCTGAAACAGCATCTGCATCATGTCAAAACCGGGGTGTCCGGCATGGCCTGGCTGCGAGTGGACCCAAAGGCCGAATGGCCTGACGAGCTTCGCACCAAGTTACCACAATGAGCAGCCCTCCCTCAGGCGCAGAAATCGTTGCGCGCCTGAGTGGCGTTAGTTTGCGTTACGCTGGCAAGGCGGCGCTGGATAATATCAGCATTGACGTTCCGGCGGGCTGCATGGCCGGGCTGATCGGCCCGGACGGGGTAGGCAAATCCAGCCTGCTGGCCTTGATCGCCGGGGCGCGCGCCATCCAGACCGGACAGATCGCGGTGCTGGATGGGGATATGGCGAAGGCGGCGCACCGGCGGCGCGTGTGCCCGCGCATCGCCTATATGCCGCAAGGCCTGGGGAAAAATCTCTATGCGCGGCTTTCGGTGTTTGAGAATGTGGATTTTTTTGGCCGCCTGTTCGGCCATGACGCAGCCGAACGCCAGCGCCGCATTGCCCAATTGCTGCAGGCGACCGGGCTTGACGCATTCGCGGACCGTCCGGCGGGCAAACTGTCAGGCGGCATGAAGCAGAAGCTGGGCCTGTGTTGTGCGCTGATCCATGATCCCGACCTGCTGATTCTGGATGAACCCACCACCGGCGTCGATCCGCTGTCGCGCCATCAGTTCTGGGAACTGATTGACCGCATCCGCGCGGGGCGGCCAGGCATGAGCGTACTGATCGCCACCGCCTATATGGAGGAGGCCGCGCGTTTCGACTGGCTGGCTGCGATGGATGCAGGGCGTGTGCTGGCCAGCGGCGCGCCGCAGGATTTGCTGGCGCATACCGGCGCCGCCACACTGGAGGCGGCGTTTATAGCATTGTTACCGGAAGAAAAACGCCTCGGCTACCGGCCCGTGACCGTGCCGCCGCGCGATCCCGGTATTGATCATGATGTTGCGATTGAAGCCAGAGACCTGACTCTGCGCTTTGGTGATTTTACCGCCGTCGATCATGTGAGTTTCCGCATCCTGCGCGGCGAGATTTTCGGTTTTATCGGCTCCAATGGCTGTGGCAAGACGACGACCATGAAAATGCTGACCGGCCTGCTGCCTGCAAGCCAGGGTACGGCGCATCTGTTCGGACAGCCGATGCAATCACGCGACATCGAAACCCGCAGGCGTATCGGCTATATGTCGCAGAGCTTTTCACTCTATTCCGAACTGACGGTGCGGCAAAATATGCATCTCCATGCCCGCCTGTTCCGCCTGCCGCCGGATATGATCCCGGCAAGGGTCAGCGAAATGCTGCAACGATTCGATCTGATTGGCGTCAGCGATGCGCTGCCCGCCGCATTGCCGCTGGGGCAGCGCCAGCGGCTGTCCCTGGCGGTCGCCATGATCCATGCGCCGGAGATACTGATTCTGGATGAACCGACATCGGGCGTCGATCCAGTGGCGCGCGACGCCTTCTGGCAGATCATGATTGATCTGGCGCGCCGCGACAAAGTGACAATCTTTATTTCAACCCATTTCATGAATGAGGCCGAACGCTGCGACCGCATCGCGCTGATGCATGCGGGGCGGGTTCTGGTCAGCGATACGCCAGCGGCGGTGATCGGACAGCGCGGCGCGCAAAGTCTGGAACAAGCCTTTATTGGCTATCTGGAAGACGCAGCACAGGATGTGGCGCCAGAAGCGCAGCCGGAACCAGCAGGGCCGGCGCAATCTCCTGCCGCGCATAGCATGCAACGGCGCTGGTTCGATATACGGCGCATGTTCAGTTACGCACGGCGTGAGGCCCTGGAATTGCGCCGCGATCCGATCCGCCTGACCCTGGCGCTGCTGGGCAGCGTCATCTTGATGTTTGTCGTGGGTTATGGCGTGAATCTGGATGTGGAGGATTTAAGTTTTGCTGTTCTGGACCGCGACGATACGGTTGCCAGCCGGGACTATGCGCTGAACATTTCAGGTTCGCGCTATTTCATCGAACAGGCGCCGATTGCCAGCTATGAAGAGCTTGACAGGCGCATGCGCGCAGGCGAACTGAGCCTGGCCATTGAAATTCCACCGGGCTTTGGCCGCGATCTGGCGCGCGGCGATCCTGTGCAGATCGGGGCCTGGATTGACGGCGCCATGCCGCAGCGCGCCGAAACCGTGCAGGGCTATGTGCAGGGCATGCATCTGCAATGGCTGGCGGGCAAATATCCGTTGACCAATCTTATGAATATCGAGACGCGGTTTCGCTATAATCCCGATGTGAAAAGTCTGGTGGCGATGGTTCCCGCAGTCATACCGCTGCTGCTGCTGCTTATCCCGGCGATGCTGGCGGCGTTGAGCGTGGTGCGTGAAAAAGAGCTTGGCTCCATCATCAATCTGTATGTCACGCCGGTAACCAGGCTGGAATTTCTGCTCGGCAAACAACTGCCCTATATTGGGCTGGCGATGCTGAATTTTATGCTGCTGACCGGGCTTGCAATCACGGTGTTCGGCGTGCCGCTGAAGGGCAGTTTTCTGACTCTGGCCGCAGGCGCATTGCTATATGTGATTTCGGCCACCGCCATGGGCCTGCTGATCTCCAGCTTTATGCGCAGTCAGATCGCCGCGATCTTTGGCACGGCGGTGCTGACCATCCTGCCTGCTGTGACATTTTCCGGCATGATCGATCCGGTGTCGTCACTGGAGGGCGCGGGCCGGATGATCGGCAATATCTATCCCGCCACGCATTTCATCGCCATTTCACGTGGAACATTTTCGAAAGCGCTGGGGTTTGCGGATTTGTACGCGGCGTTCATCCCCCTGCTGATTGCCGCGCCGGTGCTGATCGGCCTGGGCGTGGCGCTGTTGAAAAAGCAGGAGGCCTGAACATGCGCGCCGCCAATATTCTGTATCTGGGCGTCAAGGAACTGCGCAGCCTGTTGCGCGATCCGGTAATGCTGGTGCTGATCATCTATGCCTTTTCATTCGCCATTTATGCGGCGGCCGAAGCGTTGCCGCAAACCCTTAACAAGGCGCCGATCGTGATTGTGGATGAGGACCGCTCGCCGCTGTCGGCGCGCATCAGCGGCGCATTCTATCCGCCCTATTTCGTTACCCCGGTGATGATCGATCAGACCGGAATGGATGCGCAGATGGATGCCGGGCTGGCCACCTTTGCACTGAATATTCCCCCCGATTTTCAGCGCGATGTTCTGGCCGGGCGCGCGCCCACGCTGCAATTGAATGTGGACGCCACCCGCATGAGCCAGGCTTTTGCAGGCAGCGGATATGTTCAGGCCATCGTCGCCAGCGAAGTACGCGAGTATGTGCAGGGCTATCGCGGGACTGCTGCGCTGCCTGCCGAACTGGTCATGCGGGCGCGTTTTAATCCGCTACTTCAGGACGCCTGGTTTGGTTCGGTGATGGAACTGATCAACAATGTCACCATGCTGTCGATTGTGCTGACCGGCGCGGCGCTGATCCGCGAGCGCGAGCATGGCACGGTGGAGCATTTGCTGGTGATGCCCGTCACCCCGTTTGAGATCATGACCAGCAAGGTCTGGGCCATGGCGCTGGTGGTGCTGATCGCCTGTGCATTTTCGTTATTTTTCGTCATTGAAGGGGCGCTGGCGGTGCCCATCGAAGGGTCGCGGATATTGTTTCTGTCGGGGGCGGCGCTGCTGCTGTTCGCCACCACATCCATGGGGATATTTCTGGGCACCATCGCGCGGTCCATGCCGCAGTTCGGCCTGCTGCTGCTTCTGGTGCTGCTGCCGCTGGAGATACTTTCGGGCGGCACAAGCCCGCGCGAAAGCATGCCCGCACTTATTCAGCTTTTGATGCAGGGCGCGCCCAACACGCATTTTGTCATGTTGTCGCAAGCCGTCCTGTATCGCGGCGCGGGGCTGGAGGTGGTATGGCCGGAATTCATCAAAATCGCCCTGATCGGCGCCATCCTGTTCAGCCTGGCCCTGGCGCGCTTTCGCAACACCATCGGCACGATGGCGTAACAAGCACTGCTCTTGACGCGCCCATTCCCGCATCGCATGCTGCCTCATAGAACAAACAATAATGATCCAATAAGGATCGGATGAGGGTGACAACGGAGGAAGCTTACCATGGCGCACCGTCACGTTCTCGATGGCTACAAGATTGTAGATTTCACCCACGCACTTGCCGGACCCAGCGGCACACGGATTATGGCCGACATGGGAGCCGAGGTCATCAAGATAGAGATCGCCCCCAATGGCGATATGACACGCGGACTGCCTTATGTGCATAATGGCCGCAGCGGATATTTCCTGCAGCAGAACCGGGGCAAAAAATCACTGTGCCTCAATCCCAAAACCCCGGAAGGTTTGCACATACTCAAAGAGCTGATCAAAACGGCGGATGTGTTCATCGAAAATTATTCGCCCGGCGCGATAGGCCGCATGGGGCTGGGCTGGGAAGTCGTGCATGCGCTCAATCCCCGGCTGGTGATGTGTTCGATCTCGGCATTCGGGCAGACCGGGCCGCTCAGCCATTTGCCGGGTTATGATTATATTGCGGCGGGCTATGCGGGCATTCTTGATAATATCGGCTATCCCGATGGGCCGCCCCTTCTGGCGGGCATGGCGATTGGCGATGTCAGCACGGGCATGAACGCCTATGCCGCCGTGGTGACCGCGCTGCTGGATCGTGCGCGCACCAATGAGGGACAGTATCTGGATATTTCGCTGCTTGACACCTATTTCCATCTGCATGAAATCAATGTGCAAATGTATACTGGAAGTGCGGGCGCCATAGCGCCGACGCGCTTTGGCCACCTGCATGCCACGGTCGCGCCCATCGGCGTGTTCAAGGGGCGCGACAAATATATTTTCATTCTATCCACGCCGAAAGACTGGCCAACCTTCTGCAAGGTGATTGAGCGCGAAGACCTGATTGAACATCCCGACTATGTGACGGTGCAGGTGCGCGGGGAAAATCGATATGCGCTGGCCGATATCATCCAGGCCTGGTGCGCGAACCAGCCCGATGACGAAACCATCATCAACAAGTTCCGCGAGGCGCATCTTCCGGTCGCGCCGATATTATCGGTACCCGAGGCGCTGGCGCAACCGCATATGATTGAACGTGATGTTGCGCCGCACGACAATGATCGCGGCCAGGGCAATTGGCAATTTCCCCGTGTGCCGATCCGGCTTTCCAAATATCCCGAACGGCTGGAACTGATGGCCCCGTTTCTGGGCGAACATAATGCCTATATACTGGAAAAACATCTGGGCTATAGCGCGGGCAGGATTGCTGATCTGCACCTGTCCGGAGTGCTGCATGCGCTACCGCTTCCCGATGGCATGAAAGTGGCGCAATAATCAGTGCGTCACGGCTTGACGGCTAAAGCCCTATCGCGCATTCTGTCCCTATTGTGAGAATGATCCATAAGGATCACCGCGTAAAGCAACAGGGGGACATGGAATGGCGCAAAAGCACATTCTTGATGGCTACAAGATTGTCGATTTCACGCAGGTGCTGGCCGGGCCAAGCTGCACCCGCGCCATGGCGGAAATGGGCGCCGAAGTCATCAAGCTGGAAATTGCGCCGGGCGGCGATATGACCCGCAACCTGCCCTGGCTGCGCAATGGCCGCAGCGGCTATTTCATTCAGCAGAACCGGGGCAAGCAATCGCTGTGCCTTAACCCCAAGACACCCGAAGGTCTGCATATCATCAAGGAACTGATCAAGGGTGCGGATGTTTTCATCGAATCCTTTTCGCCGGGCGCCATTGGCCGCATGGGGCTGGGCTGGGATGTGGTGCATGCGATTAATCCCAGGGTAGTGATGTGTTCCATCTCCGCGCTCGGGCAGACCGGGCCGCTCAGCCAGTTGCCGGGTTATGATTATATCGCCGCCGCTTATGCGGGCATTCTGGATAATATCGGCTATCCGGATGGGCCGCCGCTGCTGACCGGCATGGCGATTGGCGATGTCAGCACCGGCATGAATGCATTTGGTGCGATTATGGCGGCGCTGCTCGACCGTTCGCGCAGCAATGAGGGCCAGTATCTCGATATCTCGCTGCTGGATACGTATTTTCAAATGCATGAAGTGAATGTGCAGCATTATTCGGGTTCCGAAGGCGCGATGGTGCCGACACGGTTTGGCAATCTGCACTCCTCGATTTTCCCCATCGGGATTTTCAAGGGCCGCACAGGGTACATATTCCTGCTGGCGGTGCCAGCGACTTGGCCGGCCTTCTGCAAGGTGATCGAACGCGAAGATCTGATCGAGCATCCCATGTATGCCACGGTGCCATTGCGCGCCGAAAACCGTTTCAAACTGGCGGCCGAAATTCAGGCATGGTGCGACAAGCAGCCCAGTGATGCAGCCATCATCAAAAAATTTCAGGACGCGCATCTGCCGGTTGCGCCGATCCTGTCTGTGCCGCAGGCGATGGCGGAACCGCATCTGATCGAGCGCGGCGTGGTGCGCACCATTCATGACCGGGGGTTTGGCGAGCTGAAAATTCCCAATATCCCGCAGCGTTTTTCCAAATATCCGGACCGGCTGGAATTGCAGGCGCCTTTTATTGGCGAACATAATGCACAGGTGCTGCGCAAACATCTGGGCTATAGCGACGAAAAGATCAGGGCGCTGGTGGCTGCGGATGTTCTGCATGCCGAACCCATTCCCGCAGCAGCACAATAATTAAACCTACATAAGGAAAAAGAAAATGGCAGGAGATATGGAAGGCAAAGTCGTGCTGGTCACCGGTGCGGGTTCAGGCATTGGCCGGGAGTCAGCGCTGGTGTTCGCGCGCGAAGGCGCCAAGGTGATGGTCGCCGACATCAATGAAAAAGGCGGCGAGGAAACCGTCGGCCTGGTGAAACAGATGGGCGGCACAGCCAGCTTCGTGCGCTGCAATGTCGCCAAGGGGCCGGAGGTTGAGGCCATGGTTAAGGCCACCGTCGATACCTTTGGCCGTCTGGATGCGGCGTTCAACAATGCCGGCGTGGAAGGCGACACCCGCGCCACCATCATTTCGTGTACGGAGGAAAATTTCGATCTCAACATCGCCGTCAATCTGAAAGGCGTGTGGTGGTGCATGAAATATGAGATCGAACAATTTTTGCGTCAGGACAGCCCCGGCGCCATCGTCAACACGTCGTCGCTGGCAGGTATTGTCGGCGTGCCACGCGGCAATGCCTATGTGGCGGCCAAACACGGCGTCATCGGCCTGACCAAAACCGGCGCGCTGGAATATGCCCGCAAAAATATCCGCGTTAACGCCGTCTGCCCCGGCGCGATTGAAACGCCCATGCTGGACCGCATCGCGGGCGGCACCGAAAAAGGCTATGAGGCGATGCGCCGGATGGAGCCGGTCGGGCGTCTCGGCAAGCCCTCCGAAATCGCCGAGGCCGCGATGTGGCTATGTTCTGACCGCGCGTCGTTTGTTACGGGGCTCGCCATGTCAGTGGATGGCGGAAGTTTTGCGCGGTGATGTAGCAAGGTCCATGATGGCGTGATCGCAACGTCACCCTATCTTCGGCTGGTGGATGTCTTCTTTTCTGACTCAAAACTGATCCGCAAGCGTGTCCCGGTCGCTTTTGCAAAGCGCGTCAGGGTGCGCGCCGAAGGGATCGAGCGGCCGCTTTCCAGCCTCGCAATGGCGCTTTGCGATGTTGCCATGCGTTCGGCCAATTGTTCCTGGGTCAGCCCCGCTTTTACGCGTGCTTCGATAATGGCCTGGGCGAGGGCGAACTCCTCCTCAAGGGCCTCATATTCCTTGCGGTATTCTTTGTCTGTCATCCATTTTGCATGCAGGTCTTTGATTTTGGTCATCTGACCTCCTTCGCCCGCGCTCGGGCTAGAGCACTTTGTCATCGGATTGAATCGATTCAGGATTCCCAACTCAGTTTTGATGTGATTCAAGATATTGGCTGGGGAGGGAGGCCAGTATGGATGGTAAAACCTTATTCTGTGGATTTGCGTGAGCGGGTTGTCGCCCGGGTAATGTCGGGTAAGCCAATACGTGAGGTGGCGGCGGTGTTTGGCGTCAGCGTTG
>JBMOMW010000066.1:0-49145 GCA_049325255.1 Pseudomonadota bacterium
CACCGGAAAGGCCATCATCGCCACTGCACGCAAGCTACTCAACACCATCTTCCACACCCTCAAAAATAACTGGGTGTTCCAAGACTTCCCAAACTTCAAACTTTTACCTTGTAATCAATCATAGGAGATTTGCCATGTCCTTCAATTTTTTCAGAAAGCCCACGACCGTGAAAATGGCGGAAACTGCGACCAGCAACTTGCGTCCCCTGCCGCTGGGTCAGGTGCGCAAAGCCCGTTTGGGCCGCAAGACCCAGGTCATGGCGCTGGCGGCGCATATTGGCCAGGCAGGACAAAAAAGCCGTATCGGGCTGCCGCACTGGGGCGGTTGAGATTCTCCACGATAGCAAGCCTTGTCTGAAACCGGGGGGTGGGTATGATAGCGCACTTCCGGTTGGGCACCCTGAACAGGGATTGGCTGAAGAATATGGCTTGGTACGCAGTGGACCGTGCCGCTGCATGTATCACCGGTACGTGCTGCACCGTTTCCGGCAACAACCACAACAAGCTTTGCCGGAACACGTTAACGCGTAATGCGTTTAGCCCATAAACAGGCCGCCAGAATGCAGGGTTTTCAGCAGCCTAATAGCGCCCGACCCGTATAAATCCAGGCGAATTGAGCGCCGGCCCCTATCCGCCTCTGTTCATGCGATTATTGATCAGATCCTCCACCACGCTGGGATCGGCCAGTGTGGAAATGTCGCCCAGGCTGGAATATTCATTTTCCGCGATCTTGCGCAAGATACGGCGCATGATTTTTCCTGAACGGGTCTTGGGCAGGCCGGGCGCCCATTGCAGCAGATCGGGAGCGGCGATGGGGCTGATTTCCTTGCGCACCCATTGCACCAGTTCCTTGCGCAGCGCGTCGCTGGACGCCACGCCCGCATTCAATGTGACATAGGCATAGATGCCCTGGCCCTTGATATCGTGCGGATAGCCGACCACGGCGGCCTCGGCCACATCCTTGTGCGCGGCCAGGGCGGATTCCACTTCCGCCGTGCCCATGCGGTGGCCTGATACATTCAAGACGTCATCAACGCGGCCCGTAATCCAGTAATAGCCGTCTTCGTCGCGCCTGCACCCGTCGCCGGTGAAATATTTTCCCGGATAGGTGGTGAAATAGGTTTCGATAAAGCGCTGATGATCGCCATAGACGGTGCGCATCTGCCCGGGCCAACTGTCGGTCAGGCACAGATTGCCCGATGCCGCGCCTTCCAGAACGGCGCCGTCGGCATCCACCAGTAAGGGCTTCACGCCAAAGAATGGCCGCGTCGCCGAACCGGGTTTCAGCGCGGTGGCGCCGGGCAGCGGCGAGATCAGAACGCCGCCGGTTTCGGTCTGCCACCAGGTATCGACAATCGGGCAGCGGGCATCGCCTACCACCCGGTGATACCAGAGCCAGGCTTCCGGGTTGATCGGTTCACCCACCGATCCGAGCAGGCGCAGGCTCTTGCGGCTGGTGGATTTGACCGGCCCATCGCCTTCACGCATCAAGGAGCGCAGCGCCGTGGGCGCGGTATAGAAAATATTCACCTGATGCTTGTCGCACACCTGCCAGAAGCGGCTGGGGGTGGGATAGTTCGGCACGCCTTCGAACATCAATGTCGTCGCGCCGTTGGACAGCGGCCCATAGACAATATAGCTGTGCCCTGTCACCCAGCCCACATCGGCGGTGCACCAGTAAATATCGCCGTCATGATAATCGAACACATAATGATGCGTCATGCTGGCGAACACCATGTAACCGCCGGTGGTGTGCAGCACACCCTTGGGCTTGCCGGTCGAACCTGACGTATACAGAATAAACATCGGGTCTTCGGCGTTCATTTCTTGCGGTTCGCAGGTAGCGGGCACCTTCGCCGCCGCCTCATGCAGCCAGATGTCGCGTCCCGCCTTCATGGCGACATTACCGCCGGTGCGGCGCACCACAATCACGGACGTCACATCCGGGCATTGCAGCAGCGCCTCGTCCGTATTGGCTTTGAGCGGAATTTTCTTGCCGCCGCGCACGCCTTCATCGGCGGTAATCACGCAGGTGGACGTGCAATCCAGAATACGGCCCGCCAGCGCGTCCGGGGAAAAGCCGCCAAACACCACGGAATGCACCGCGCCGATGCGCGTGCAGGCCAGCATAGCATAGGTGGCTTCCGGGATCATCGGCATATAGAGGGTGACCCGGTCACCCTTTTTGACGCCCCGCGCCTTCAGCACATTGGCGAAGCGGCACACTTCCGCGTACAATTGTTTATAGGTGATGCGTTTGTCGTCGGTGGGCTCATCGCCCTCCCAGATGATCGCCACCTGATCGCCGCGTTTTTCCAGATGCCGGTCGATGCAATTGACGCTGGCGTTCAGGGTTCCATCTTCATACCAGCGGATACGAAAATCCTTCGCGTCGAACGACACGTCCCTGACCTTTGTATAGGGCCTGATCCAGTCGATACGCTTACCCTGTTCGCCCCAGAACGCCTCCGGGTTATCAACAGACGCCGCATACATCGCCAGATACTTGTCATTATCCACATAGGCCTTTGCGGCCCATTCGGCGGGTACGGGAAAAACTTGATTGTCAGACATGAAACTTCCTATTTCTTTCCAAATACGGGCGGGCGCTTTTCAGCGAAGGCGCGCTGGGCTTCTTTAGCATCCTTGCTGCGCATCGTCTCGCCTTCCATGGTCAGTGATAATGGCAGCACCTGATTGGAGATCGAGCGAATATAATTGTTGATCGGCACCTTGGAGGCGATGATCGCCGCCTGCGGCCCCGCCGCCAGCCGGTCGGCGCATTCCAGGGCCTTTGTCAGAATATCCTTGTCGTCCACCAGAAAATTGACCAGTCCCATGTCGAACAGCGCCTGCCCGGTCAGGCGTTCGCCAGTCATCAGAAACCATTTCGCGCGGTTGACGCCCAGCAGCAGCGGCCAGATCACCTGCCCGCCATCGCCAGCACCGATGCCCATGCTGACATGCGTATCCGCGAACACCGTGCTATGGCCCGCCACCACCACATCACACAGCAGCGAAATCGTCGCACCCAGCCCCATCGCATAGCCCTGCACCGCAGAAATGATGGGTTTGCGCAACTCCAATATGTGATCCACAATCTGGCGGCCTTCTTCGAGGCTCAGTTCCGAGGCGTCGCCACCCCCGCCAAAGTCACCCCCGGCGCAAAAGGCGCGCCCCGCCGCCGCCAGCACCACGACTTTTACGTCGCGGTCCGCCTCGGCCTCGCGCGTAAAGCGCGCCAGTTCATGGTGCATCACCCCATTGACCGCATTCAGCCGCTCGGGCCGGTTCAGCGTGATCACCGCGACGCCATTGGCGCGCTTGTCGATCAGCATTGCCTGATAATTTTCCTGATGCAGTGTCATGGCATGGCTCTCCCTTATTGTGGGGCGGCTTCTAAAAGCGCCGCCTTTACCCATTATGCAAGCCGGGAACGCTTGCAGCAAGCGGCGGTTACAATATCACGCGCAAAGATTTTCATTGCCATGTTAATGCAGTGCGGGTCTTACCTCTTTGGCGAACAGCTCCATCGATTTCTGGCTCTTGGCGGGGTCGAGGCCTGGCAGGTGCATGCCAAGCACCAGATGCGTTGTGCGCATGCTAGCTGTCATGGCGTTGATCTCGCGCGCCACCTGTTCGGGGGTTCCCACAATGGGGGCGTTAAGGGTGCTGACGTAGGGGCTGTCTTTATCCCCGTCATAATTCCTTTGCGAGAGCGCGCGCAGTTCAGCGATGGATGGCGTGTTAGCCATCTGCGCGGCGCCGGGAAAATCATTGGCCTCGGAAAGCCAGCGGCCATACCAGCTCAGCATATAATGCAGATGCGCGCCCGCGTCCTCCCAGGCCTGATCATGACTGTTTGCTACATAGGCAAAGCGCAATTGCGCCGCGTTAAAATCTTTTGGGTCGCGTCCATTGGCGCGCAGCGCGGCGTCATAAATCTGCGTTGAGCTTGGACTGGACATGCCCAGATAATGACAGCCGAGGCGCGCCGCGCGTTCCACTGCCACTTTCGCGCCCGCACCTATCCAGAGCGGAGCCGGGCTTTGTGCAGGCTTCGGAACCATGGTGACGTTCCCGAAATTATAGTGCTTGCCCTGATAGGAAAAATTATCCTGCGACCACAGGCCGCGAATGACCTCCACCCCTTCCTCAATCAGAGATCCGCGATGTTTGCGCGCGATGCCATAGGCCTCAAACTCGCCCACCGCATAGCCCTGCCCGACGCCCAGATCAAAGCGCCCGTTGGAAAGGATGTCCACCGTTGCGGCGTCTTCCGCCACGCGCAGCGCATTATGCAACGGCAGCAGCAGCAGATAGGTGCCAATGCGCACCCGGCTGGTCATGCTGGCGATGGCGCTGGCGATGGGCAGCAGCGAAGGGGAATAACCGTCCTCGGCAAAGTGGTGCTCGGTCAGCCAGATCGTGTCATAGCCCAATTGCTCGGCGATCTGGGTCTGGCGCAACTGTTCGGCGTAAAATTGCGGCCAGGGTTTGCGCCATTCGGGTGGATTGCGGAACGGAAACAGCAGGCCGATATCCATGGGGTTCCTCCCTTTGTCATTTTCCGGCAGTCTACATGCCGCGCAAGGGCATTCACAACCTCATCTTCCGCTGAAAAGGATAAAATTGGCACGGGAATATGGGGTTTGTTGGGTGCCTTGATGTTCATCTACATGGTGGGCGTGGTGCTGTATGGGATCGGTCTGATTTAGCACGGGCATTTGCATACCCACTCAGCTTTCTGGAATGTGACCTGCGCCGACCAAAACCGGGCGCCGCGCCTAGGCCCCGGTAATTGAATCGTTTCAGGCCCGCCTATCCTACTACTCCGCCGCCATCGAATGCGGATGCGCGGGCGGGGTCCACAGCGTACTGAGCTGGCGCATGACGCGGCGCTCGGCCGGGTCCCAGGCGTCGCGGCGGTGCAGGGTGCCGAGCGTGTCGAACATCACCATGTCGCCCGTCTGCCAGTCATGATTATAGACATTTTCGGGGCGCGTCGAATGGGCGGCCAGTTCCTTGAGCAGTGCGCTGCTTTCATCTTTCGGCATGCCGATGATGCTGCGGGTGATGCCCTTGCTGACATAAAGAATTTCGCGCCCCGTATCGGGATGGCGCAGAATGACGGGATGCACGGCCTGCGGAATCGGCGGGCGTTCAACACCCAGGCGGGCGTTGCGTTCCTTCTTGGCCTTGAAGCTTTCACGGAAATCCTCGGCGCCTTGCGGCGCGCCGGTGATCTGCAATTCCACTTCGCCACCCTTGCCGTAACCGGTAATGCTGTGATGCGCAAACAGCGGACGCAGCCTGTCCGCCATCGCCTTTGGCAGGCTTTCAAACGCCGCATACTGATTGGCGAAACAGGTTTGCGGCGGGCTCTTCTTGGGGATTTCGACCGCCTCCAGAAAGCTTTCCTTGCCGACATGCGGCACATAGGAATAATCGGCATGCCATTCCAGCGAGGCGGAGGCGCCGGTGCCTTCGGCCACGCCGTCGGCGCCAACCAGATTATTCACCCGCAGAATTTCCGCGACCGGATCAATATCGCCAAACCATTCCGATCCCTTGATCAGATTGCCGAAACGATAGGCGAAGCTGACCAGCTCCTTGTCGGTGGGGGTTGCATGGCCGCGAAACACCAGCACCTGATGCGCCTGCAACGCCTGGCGGATGCGCGTTTCGTCATCGGCGGATAATTCATGTTTCGGATTCCATCCGTAAATGATTGCGCCCAGCGGCGCATCCAGCGGGTTGACTTCAAGGGTCATGGATCATCCTCCCGTATGGAAGGCTGATCCGCCTGCGCCGCGCATAGGCACCTGCCAGCCTTCCCTGATTTTGGGCTTATGCTAGCGCTACGCCGGGCCAGTGTAAACCGGGCTATTCCAGCCCGGCCTCGATGGCGTCTTCCACGGTGCGCAGGCCGGGGCGCTTGGCGCAGACCATCACCGCCATATTGCCGGGGGCGTGCTCGTTCTTCCACATTTTGGTATGGGCCTTGGGAATATCGCTGAACGGAAACACTTCCGACATGCAGGGGTCAATGCGCCGGTCGATGACCAGGCGGTTGGCCTGGCTGGCCTGTTGCAGATTGGCGAAATGGCTGCCCTGAATGCGTTTTTGCCGCATCCATACAAAGCGGGCGTCGAAGGTCAGATTATATCCCGTGGTGCCCGCACAGAACACCACCATGCCGCCGCGTTTGCAGACCATGCACGACACCGGAAAGGTGGCTTCGCCCGGATGTTCAAACACGAAATCTACGTCCACGCCCTTGCCGGTAATATCCCAGATGGCTTTGCCGAATTTGCGCACCTCGGTCATATATTCGGCAAAGCCGGGGCCGTTGACCTGCGGCAATTGCCCCCAGCAGTTAAAATCATTGCGGATGATGACACCCTTGGCGCCCAGCGACATCACAAATTCGCGCTTGCTTTCGTCCGACACCACACCAATCGCATTGGCGCCCGCAGTGGCGCAAAGCTGCACCGCGAACGAGCCAAGGCCGCCACTGGCGCCCCAGACCAGCACATTATCGCCGGGACTGAGAATATGCGGCCGGTGGCCATACAGCATGCGATACGTGGTGGCGAGCGTCAGCGTATAGCATGCGCTTTCTTCCCAGGTCAGATGTTTGGGGCGCGGCATGATCTGCTGCGCCTGCACCCGGCAGAATTGCGCGAAGGAGCCGTCCGGGGTTTCATAGCCCCAGATGCGCTGGCTGCTGGAGAACATCGGGTCGCCGCCATTGCATTCTTCGTCGTCACCATCGGTCTGGTTGCAGTGCACAACCACTTCATCACCGACCTTGCAGCGGGTGACCTTGGAACCCACCGCATAGACGATACCCGACGCGTCGGACCCGGCGATGTGATAGGGTTGCTTATGCACGTCGAAAACCGACATGGGAGTGCCTAGCGCCGCCCAGACGCCGTTATAATTCACCCCCGCCGCCATCACCAGCACCAGCACTTCCTGACTGTCCAAAGTGGGGGTTTCGACCACTTCAAGCTGCATGGCCTGTTCGGGCGGTCCCTGCCGGTCACGCCGGATGGCCCAGGCATACATGTTTTTGGGCACATGACCCAGCGGCGGAATTTCACCGATTTCATATAAATCCTTTAATTCTTGTACTTTAGCTTTTGCTTGCGACATGGGGTGAAGCTCCAGGAAACGCGGGATTTGCCCAAAATTAAGTCATAATGTTCGATAAAGCGTTTATGCGCTGCCATTTCAAGCGAATTTTGCACCGCAACACAGGATATGATATTTATGTGAAATTGACTAGAGGAATGGAACCAGCGCATGACCGACGTAAAAACCCCTGGCAACGCCCCCAAAAAAGACGCGCCCTGGATTTTGCGCACCTATGCGGGGCATTCCACCGCCGAGGCCTCGAACGCGCTGTTCCGCAATAATCTGGGCAAGGGCCAGACCGGCCTGTCGGTGGCCTTCGATCTGCCGACCCAGACCGGCTATGACGCCGATCATGTGCTGGCGCGCGGCGAGGTCGGCAAGGTGGGCGTGCCGGTGGCGCATCTGGGCGATATGCGCGCGCTGTTTGAGGGCATACCGTTGCAGAACATGAACACGTCGATGACGATTAACGCCACCGCGCCCTGGCTGCTGGCATTGTATATCGCCGCCGCCGAGGAACAGGGGGCGCCCCGCGCCAGCCTGACCGGCACCACGCAGAATGACCTGATCAAGGAATATCTGTCGCGCGGCACCTATATCTTTCCGCCCGCCGCCAGCCTGCGCCTGACCTCCGACATGATCGCCTATACCTATCGCGAAATTCCGAAATGGAACCCGGTCAATGTCTGTTCCTATCATCTGCAGGAAGCGGGCGCGACCCCGGTGCAGGAACTGGCCTTTGCGCTCGCCAACGCCATTACCATTCTGGATACGGTGAAAGCCAGCGGCCAGGTGCCGCCAGAGGATTTTCCCGAAGTCGTCGGGCGCATCAGTTTTTTCGTCAATGCGGGCGTGCGCTTTATAACCGAGATGTGCAAGATGCGCGCATTCGGCGAATTGTGGGATGAACTGACACTGGAGCGTTATGGCGTGCAGGACTCGAAGCTGCGGCGTTTCCGCTATGGGGTGCAGGTCAATTCTCTGGGCCTGACCGAGCCGCAGCCGGAAAACAACGTGTACAGAATATTGCTGGAAATGCTTGGCGTGGTGCTCTCGAAAGACGCGCGCGCGCGCGCCGTGCAACTGCCCGCCTGGAACGAGGCGCTGGGCCTGCCGCGCCCGTGGGATCAGCAATGGTCGCTGCGCCTGCAACAGATTGTGGCCTATGAAACCGATCTTTTGGAATATGGCGATATTTTTGACGGCAGCCATGTGATTGCCGCCAGGGTCGCGGAACTTAAATCAGAGGCCCGCGCCGAACTGGCCCGCATTGATGAGATGGGCGGCGGCGTGGCGGCGGTCGAATCCAGCTATATGAAACAGAAGCTGGTCGAATCCAACAGCGCGCGGCTGAACGCCATCGAGGCCGGATCGCACATCGTGGTGGGCGTGAACAAGTTCACCGAAACCGAGGTTTCGCCCCTCTCAAAGGGCGCGGATGGCGGCATCATGACCGTGGATGAAACTGTCGAGGCGCAGGCGATTGAACGCCTGAAAATCTGGCGCGCGCAGCGTGACAATGGCGCCGTCAAAGCGGCCCTTGCGGAATTGCGCAGCGCCGCGCAATCGGGCGCCAACATCATGCCGCCCTCGATTGCGGCGGCCCGCGCGGGCGTCACCACCGGCGAATGGGCGGGGACCTTGCGCGAAAGTTTCGGAGAATACCGCGCCCCTACCGGCGTCGGCCGCGCCGCGCGCAACAGTGGCGGGGCGGCGCTGGAAGATGTGCGCAAGGCGGTCGAAGCCGTATCGGCCAAACTGGGCCGCCGCCTGAAATTCCTCGTCGGCAAGCCCGGCCTCGATGGCCATTCCAACGGCGCCGAACAGATCGCCGTGCGCGCTAGAGATGCCGGCATGGAGGTCGTCTATGAAGGCATCCGCCTGACCACGGCGCAGATCGTCAATGCCGCACTCGAGGAGGGCGTGCATGTGGTGGGCCTGTCGATCCTTTCGGGCAGCCATGTGCCGCTGGTGCTGGATGTGCTGGAGCGTATGCGCGCCGCAGGCATTGGCGACATCCCGGTCATCATCGGCGGCATCATCCCGCCCGAAGACTCTGCGCGCCTATGCGCCGCCGGCGTGGCGCGCGTCTATACGCCGAAGGACTATCAGTTGAATGATATTATGGCGGATATTGTGAAGGTGGTGGATGCGGGATGTGAGCGGGTGAAGTGAGGGGGCAATATATTTGAGACTCAGGGCGACTAGTCTCATTGAGAAAAAGGTAACGTCTCCTTTTATCCCCCTTTTATCCAAAAGCTTCAGCTTGGGTGCCGCGCCGGATGTGTAATTGACAGGGGTTTTTTTGAAGTATTTATTACCACTGGGTGACGAATGAACATTGACGAGAAATAAACATAGACAAAGGCTCGAAGGGTAGAATAGCTTAATAAAAATTTTAACATCAAGCGTAGATTCAGATTGCAGTGCGCACGGGTATTGAAGTGTGCCACCAAGAAGTAAAATGGACGAATTTTAATCAAGGAGGTGCAACATGCGTAAGTCAGTGAAACTGGCGGTTTCCGCCGCCATCCTATCCATTGTTATGCACAACGGTACCATGGCGCTGCCAATCCTTCCGGGTAATCAGCATCCACACGGAGCCGCAGACGTCGACTGGCACCACACTGGAGCACCGGGTGGCGCCATCGCCGATCCGAGCACCCATCTACACCAGCACTGGAATTCCAAAGCGCTAAACGTCAATCACGGAAATAATAGCTTTTATGCAGTGGCGGCTTGGGACAATAATGGCGCGACCACAACGTATCATGATATTTTGCTCGGTCACGCCAATTTTGGACACGGCTTCATAAATGATCGGGTGCTGTACTGGTTCAATCCCTTATTCGCAGGCGATGCGATGTTCCAGGCTCGTGTAAATGACGTTTTCACTGAATGGGAAACGTTAGTTGCTGCGGCGGAAAACCGTGCTGATCGCGTTCTTGGTTTTAACTTCACACCGTTCGCCGGAGCCATCGCACCGGTAGAACCATTCATTGAGGTGCGCTTTACAGACCTTGCCGATACCACGACAGGCCGGTGGGACTTCAGTAATTTGCGCCTGGAATTCAATACGACGGACTTTGTTTGGTACACTGGAGCGGGAGCACCAGCTGCAGGTCAGCGAGACTTTGTGACAACAGCACGGCATGAGATCGGTCACGTGATTGGACTTGATCACACATTCAATGGGGCCAAGACAGTTGGTAATTCGATCATGGGAAGCGGCGCAGCTGCACTGGGAGTACGGGTCGAGATTGATGCAGGAAGCATTGAAGGCGCGTTGGCCCTCTATACTCAGCCAGTTCCTGAACCTTCTGTCTTCTTTATTCTGGTTTCGGGGCTGGGTGCACTGTTTTTCCTAAGATGGAAACCTGCGAAGATGGCGAATTGATATTGGAGGGGTGATGGCTAAAACCGGGACAATTCGTTCACCAATCACCCATGCCGCATTACTAATGTTTGTACTCGGAATGGGTTCGGTTGAGGCGGATTCTCAGAGTTCTTGGCAGGAGGCACAAGAAAAGGAACTGAAGATTTTCGTCACTCAATCAATCGAAATTGCTGTCGAAGTCGCCAAAGAGAAATTCGATGGTAAGGGTGTCGGGGGCGGAGATCTCGATTATGAACATGTCTCGGCGCTACAGGATAAAGGGAAGTGGATCGTACATATTCCGGAGGCTAGACCGCACTCTCGGCCCCATGGTCTGACCTTGAGTGTGGACCCCCGGACCGGTAAATGGTCGCCGGTTGTCGTTGAATAGGCACATGCAGGTCATAAACAATAAACAATAACAAAAATGGGGTCCAAAAATGGGGTCAGACCCCTTTATGTGTATGTGGACCCCTTTATGTGCACAGCCCCCTCACCCCAACCCTCTCCCACGAGGGGAGAGGGAGCTACATGCAGTGAACGAAATTTCATATGCGATAGCCCTGCCTTTGATGGGGAGGGGTTGGGGTGGGGTGAGAAAGAAGGTATCTTAGCGGTTCAATCAAAAACCTTACGCTCCAGACACGCCAATCGCAGGGAAGGGAACTATGGCGATTGTTCGCAAGACGCTGAAACAGGTTCATGCCACAGCCCGGAAAACGGACAAGAGCAAACTGCGGGTTCCCAGCGACAGGGAAATCGCCCGCCAGATTGCGGATGATCCGGATACGGCCCCGTTCGTCACCATCGACATGCTGATCGCGCCGCAGAATTTGCGGCGGCGGCTTGGCATGACACAGGAGGCTTTTGCCGCCGCGCTTGGCATTCCCGTAGCCACCCTGCGCAATTGGGAACAGGGGCGTAACGCCATTGATCCGGCGGCGCGCGCATTGCTGGTGCTTGTCGCCCGCGACCCCGGGGGAACGCTTGCGACGCTAGCCGCCGCCCGCGCGGCGTGAGGGGGAGGTAGGGGCACGGGGCATTAGGCGCCGGTTTCTGCGCCTTTAAAGACAGCCTCTTTGGGGTTCTGAATGGATGACTCGGATGTGCTGTAGATCAAATGGAGCGTCTTCTTCACGAGAGGAAACCAGGACAACCGGCTTCAATGGCGGCTGAACGGCGCGGTAGAATGATTCATGATGGCGTGGACGCCAGCGTCTTTCCATTTTAAGTTAACACGCCACGGTGTCATCGCGATGAGGCTTTTTTCGGTTCAATCAATCACAGAAAGACGCCAATGGAAACCAGGGGGTTCCGCATGCTGTTCATCACCAATCGTTTTCCCAAACAGAGCATTCAGACACGGGTTGGCCGGGCGTTTGATTTTGATCTGAAAAACAATGCGCCCAGCAATTCGGTGTTCTATTGCCGGCGTAACGGCGCGGACCAGTATGAAGAAGTTGGCGGTTTCAATTTCATGTCCGCGATCAAGGCCTCAAAGTACCGGCAATTGCTGATTTATATCCATGGCTTTTCCAACCTGCCTGAGGCCGTGTTTGATGGCGCGATGGAATTTCAGGAACTGTGTGACAAGGCCAAACAGAACGAGGTGCTGGTGGCGCCCATCATCTGGCCCTGCGACAATGATCTGGGCATTGTGAAGGATTATTGGGACGATCAGAAAGCCGCCGACGCCAGCGCAATGTCCCTGGCGCGGGTGCTTGAGCACTTTTTGAAATGGCGAGAGGATATAAAACAAAATCCCGCCGATGATCCGTGCTTGAAACGCATCAATATGCTGGCGCATTCCATGGGCAACCGGGTGCTGCGTGAAACCTTGCGGGCCTGGGACAGATATGACCTTGCCAATGGCGTGCCGCTTATTTTCCGCAATACCTATCTGGTGGCGGCGGATATTGAAAACGAATCCATCCATAAAGGCGAAGCGGGCGAGCTTATCAGCCACGCATCGCGCAATGTGGTAGTGTATTATGCGTCTGATGATCTGGCGCTGCGCTCCAGCAAGGTTTCAAACCTGAAAAACAAGATCGCGTCGCGCCGTCTTGGTCACACAGGGCCAGAGGATATGAGCCTTACCCCATCCAATGTGTATGCGGTGGATTGCGACGATGTGAACACGGCCTATGACATGCCCAAGGGCCATTCGTATTTTCGCTCCGGCAGGGAAAAGGGAAAACCCGGCAAAGTGTTCGATCATATCTGGGAAACGATAATGACCGGGCGTGTTTTTCCCCAGGACGAAACCCGCCGCAGCAGCATCATTCGCGACTGAAGCCACATTATTTATGATCTGGGCGGGCGCGACAGGTTTAAGCCTGTCTTGGCAAAGTGCCCGCTTCCAGCGTGATGCCGCTAACGACGGAGGCCTGATCGGACGCCAGCCAGAGTATGGCGGCGGCGATTTCTTCGGGCTTGTTGACGCGCCCGGCGACGCTCATTTTTGCGCCCATCGCCATGGCCCGTTCCGGCATGCCCTCGGTCATGCCGGTTTCGGTGAAGCCTGGCACCACGGTATTGATGCGGATGCCCTGGTGCGCATGGTCTATGGCAAGGCACTGGGTAAAGGCGAACACAGCACCCTTCGACGCGCCATAGGCGATCAGATTCGCCCGGCCTTTTCCCGATCCCGACGAAACATTGACGATGACGCCTTTTTTGTGCGCGATCATTTGCGGCAGCACCGCCTTGGTGGTGACGAACATGCCGCGAATATTAACGTTGAAGGCCAGATCCCAGTCGTCGTCGGTGGCTGTTTCAATCGTACCGACCGGGCGCGCGGCGGCATTGTTGACCAGCACGTCAATGCGGCCCTCGCGCGCCAGAATATCAGCGATCAGTGAACGGACGGCTGCGGTGTTGGTGATGTCCAGCGTGCTGGCGATGACCTCATTCCCCGCCTCACGCGCCAGCACCGCGACGCCCTGGGTCGCCGCCTCGCCTACGCCGAACGTGTAAACCCTGTCACCCTGGCTGGCAAAGCCAAGGCTTGCCGCGCGGCCAATGCCATAGGTGCCGCCAGTGATCAAAACGACACGCCCGCTCATTGCACAACGCCCAGCACGTCGGCCCAGAACACCAGTTCTTCAGAACCCGCCCGGGCGGGATCATCGGGGGTCTCCAGAAAACGCAGTAAAATCCACATGCCGTCGCGCGGATTATCCACCACTTCGGCAATTTCGCCGTCACGCAGTTTTACCTTCGCGCCTTCTTCAATGGCCACCAGATCTAGGGTCAGCACGCCTTCAAGGCGGGCCAGGCTATTGCCGCTATTCATTTTTTTGTCCGCCATTGGCATCATCCCCTCAGAAGAAAAATGTCAGATTCTTCGCCAGCAGTGTGCTCTGATCCAGCAGAATATCCCGCCGAGCGACTTTCCAGCCGCCATTCACATGGCGCAGCCGGTCAGTGCGCTGACCGACAAATATATCGGTCTCGTCATCAATGCGGTTGCGATAGACAAGAAAGCGGCTTTTCACAACCAGATCCTCTGCGCCGTTGGCGCCTGAAACGGAGTGTGTAATTTGCACATTGGTTACCAGATGGCGCACGCGCGACAGCGGTTCTTCCGCCCAATGAATGCCGGTTTTGATCTGCGCGACACGCTGAGACAGGGTGTGCTTGCCTTCATCGAACCAGGCGGCGTCGGTCCCCTGAATGGAATTTTCGGCCTCGGCCTGCGAGCCATATTTGACGTTGCGGCGCAGCGGCATGAAATAGACAATATCATCCGTTAACAGATCAAGCCATGCCTCAAAATTCCGGTCATCGAGCAATTCGGCTTCGTGATAATAAAACGCCTCGATTTCGCGTTGCAGCAACAGCGCGTCAATGGCGGTTTCCCGCGCGCTCATATGCGTCTCCTCGCCAGTATGCCGGCGAGATTGGAATTGCCGCCGGGATGCAGCGAATCGCCATCCGGCGCATCCATATATTGCGCCCAGCGATGATAAAAGATGCGTTGGTTCTGTTCGGTGACGGCGGTTGTGAACACCGCCTCCTCCAAATCCGGCGCGGCCTGTTCATAGCCCAGGCCCATCTGATAATTATACGGATAACGTCCGGCCTCCATGCCCGCACTTGCCGATGTGGCGTAATTCCAGTTTTCCATATCGTCCTGCTCCGTCAGGCCCGCAGGCCCCGCATAGCGCAGATAATAGCGGCGCAGCACATCCTTGACGCTTGCCGGAGCGTCCGCGTCGACAAGATACCATTTCCATATTTCCATTTCGCGCGGCCCGTTGGGGTGCCAGGTGAACAAAGCGCGCGGCTGCATGCCGTGAAAAGAAAGGTTGGGAAAAACCGTGCCGACCGCCGCAAGAACGCGCTTCTGATTACCCAAATTCGCCACCCGCGCATGATAAATATGTTTGTAATATTCCTCCACCTCCGGTGTCAGGGTGAATTGCGGCACATAATCCGGTTCTTCATAATGCGGCAGATTTCCGATCAGCCCATGCCCATAATTGGGGAATCCGATACTGGCAAAAGGCGGCGGGCGCCTGGCCCCCTGCTGCCGCATAACGGGCGCGTCGCGTCTGCCCGCACCGCTGGGTCCGATCGACACCATATCGACCGAGCGGTGGCTGGTGATGTGATAGAGATCGCCGATAAAATTTTCTGCGCCAAACTTCCAGTTGCTCGGAACCCGCCATTTCTGAATGCCGCCAATGATTTCCGATCCGCCGGGGCGCCCGTCGCGATGGTCCAGCACCGCATCCAGATACAGCTTCATGCCGCCCAGATAATCTTCAAACTCCGGCGCGTTTTTGTCCCAGGTTGCCCAGATGCTGCCTTTGTAATTGGTCAGTTTGGCGACGGGAACCAGTCCCCATTGCGACTTGTCCAGTTCATCATGATAGATCGCCTTATATTGCGGCACGCCGGCCAGGCCCCCCGGCGCACTGGTCAGATTTCCGTCTACGGAATAAGACCAGGCGTGATAGGGGCAGGTAAAGACGCGGGCATTGCCCTGATCATAGCGGCAGACTTTCATGCCCCGATGGCGGCAGGTATTCAGAAAAACATGAATTTTCCCGGTCTTGTCGCGGGTCATGATGACGGATTCAGCGCCCATGCGGGACACAAAGAAATCGTACGGGTTGGGTATCTGGCTCTGATGCCCGACCAGCAGCCAGGCGCGGCCGAACACCTGTTTCAGTTCCCGTTGATAGATCTCATCGCTGACAAAGATGTCGCGCGAGATGATGCCGGTGTTGCTGTCCACCCAACCGGCGCCGCTGTCCAACTTGCTGGTGGTCACCGCTCCCTCCATCGCCGCATTTTTTCACGGGCTTTATTACCGGAAATCCCCGGAAATCCATTGTCCACAGAAACGGCTCCCATTGTCAACGGCGAGGCGAATCATTGACGCACTATGACGGAAACCGCCCATAAAAAAACCCCCGGCATGACGCCAGGGGGGTTCACAAGCTTCTCAGGCAGAGAGGCTAGAATTTGTAGCCAACGCCCATGCGGAACAGATGACCGCTGGTGTCGAATTTCGAATTGTAACCCGTGCCGCCGCCAAGGGGGACTGCGGTGGGAACCACGGCCACGTTGACGGTGTCGCTGCCAAGATCATAATACATATAGCTGGCGGTTAGCCGCAACTTGGCGTCAATGGCATGCTCCAGGCCACCACCCAGCACATAACCGGTTTCGGTGTTGTCGGTTGAACCACGGAACTGTGTCACGGCTGTGTTGGGGGCCGCAGCGCTCATCCGCACGCTGTTTTCAATGCCGCCATAGGCAAGGCCGCCGGTGGCATATACCAGGGTGTTGCCGCCATTTACCGCAACGCCAAGACGCGCGCGCAGGGTTCCGAGATAATCCAGGCTTTGCTTGAAATTGTTCACCAGCGCGGGAGAACCGGCGACGGCGGGGTTCACGGTGTTTACTGTGCTTGAGTCTTCGATGTCGGTATAATCGATATCGGTTTCGAGACCGTATACAATATTGCCGGATTGCATGTTGTAGCCCAGCGCCACACCGCCGACAAAGCCATCCGTATCCATGGATACGCTGGCAGGACGCGCGCCGCTGGCGACATTGGCAATATTGCCCGCCGCCTGGCCGGTCGTGTTGACATTATCGTCTGATCCGGCCCCGTAGCCGACGTGAACACCGCCATAGGCGCCGGCCCACGAACCACCAGCTTCCTGAGCGAGGGCGAGGGTGCTAACGCTGACGGCAAGGCCAACCATCGCGGGCAATATGAGAGAAAAACGCGCCATATTCCTGATCTCCTGGAGTTATTTTCAGAATTCGAGGCCAGACCCTAAGGTTCAGGTGATTAATTAGTCAAGCCAGGGCGCAATCGGGCAGGGAATTTTGGGGTTATTATCAGGGATTGTTGTCTTGCGGTGACAGTTTCCTAGTGGTTTCCTTATAAAATCTAAAGGAAATGTTACCCTTTGGCGTCTTACGTGTCGGCGGTATAAGGCGGTGCGGGATCATATTCCATGCCACGCTGAGTCGCCCTTGCGTGGTCCACCCCATGCATCTGCCCGACCAGCCACAGCGCCATATCGATGCCCGCCGAAACCCCCGCCGCCGTCACCACATTGCCATCGCGGACATAGCGCACATTTTTCAGCACCGTCGCCTTGCCGCGCGCCGTCAACTGATCCACAAAGCCCCAATGGGTGGTGACGCGCTTGCCTGCCGCCGGTCCGGCCTCGGTCAGCAACAGCGATCCGGTGCATACGCTGGTCACCCATGTGCATTTTGTTGCGGTTTGCGCAATCCATTGCAGCATCGCGGGATTATTCACCTCGCGCCGCGTACCCTGACCACCGGGGATCAGCAGCACATCAACAGGCGGACAATCGGCAAAGCTGTGATCGGCGATGACCCGCATCCCCTTGGCGCATTTTACCGTGCCGCCATTCTGCGAGACGGTGAACACATGGTCTTTTGGTGTGGCGTCCTGGCGGAAATCCCGCGCTTCATTCGACATGGTGAACACTTCCCACGGACCAACAAAATCCAGTTCTTCCGCATCGTCAAAAATCAGAATTCCAATCGTGCTGGCCATGATGTTCTCCTGTATCAGTGGATTTGAAACCGTTCGCGATAGGCATGGGGGGCAAGCCCGATATGCCGGTGAAAGGCGCGGCGCATGCGTTCGCTGTTGCCAAAGCCGCAATCGGCGGCGACCACATCAACCGCTTTGCGGCTGTCTTCCAGTTTGCGGCGGGCGGCGTCCACGCGCGCGCGTTCGATAAAATGCGCGGGCGTCGTACCGGTTTCCCTGGCAAATGTACGGGCGAAATTGCGTGGGCTCATCGCGGCGCGGCTGGCCAGCGCCTCCACCGTTAAATCCGTGTGCAGATTTTCCAGCGCCCAGCTCATCACCGTACGCAAGCGGTCACTTTCTGCGCTTTCCGCCATTAAATGCGTGCTGAATTGCGATTGCCCGCCGCTGCGGATCATGAACAGAACCTTGTCCTTGGCAACCTCCAGTGCGACACGCTGTCCACAATCTTCGGCCACCAGCGCCAGCGATAAATCCATGCCCGCCGTAACGCCTGCCGAACTGGAAAATTTTCCATCGCGCACATACAGCGCATCGCGGTCCACCGTCACTTTTGGGAAATACTTCGCCAATAAATCGCACCCCCGCCAATGTGACGCCGCGCGTCTGCCATCCAGCAGTCCAGCCTGCGCCAGCAAAAACGAGCCGCTGCACACAGAGGCAACCCGGCGCGCCTTTTTCGAGGCCTGCTGAATGAAACGGATCAGAACCTTGTCGCGCATCGCCTCGCGCACACCATCGCCGCCGCTGACCAGCAGCGTGTCGATGGGGCTGCTCAGCGCCGCAAGGTCGCAATCCGCCGCAAGTCTTATACCCGACGTGGTTTCAAACAGACCGCCGTCATGGGTGGCTAATGTTAGTTTGTAGGCAGGTTTGCCGGATTGTCCATGGCGCGCCAGTACGTCATTGGCGCCCTTAAAAATCTCCATCGGCCCGGTAATATCCAGCACCTGCGCACCTGGAAAGCCAAGCATCACAACGGAGCGGGTTTTATCTATGCGGATTTTGTCTTGCATGACGGCAGTTTATGCCCGCCCCGCCGCGTCAGCAATGACAGATATCCCACTTTTTCTGCCAAATGAATTATGGCGCGATTGTCAATCCACTATGATGCAGAATAAAATCCGCAATCGCCGCAATATCATCCAGGGGGAATACCGGCCGTCCCTGCGGCGTGATCGCTGCATCCGTTGCGATCGCCACAATATGCGGATCCGTGTCCGCCAGCGGCGGGCCGCTGGAATCACGGCGGCGCACTTCCAGCTTTGGATGCCGGTCCTGTTTGAAACCTTCCACCAGCACCAGATCGACGGGCGACATGTGGCCCAGCAATTCGGCAAGCGGTGGTTCCGCCGCGCCGCGCAATTCATGCAGCAGCGCCCAGCGGCCATGCGAGGCGATCAGTACTTCGTGTGCGCCTGCATCGCGATGCTGCCAGGAATCCTTGCCGGGCCGGTCCAGATCAAAGGCGTGATGGGCGTGCTTTACGGTCGACACGCACAGGCCCCGTGCGCAAAATTCACGCACCAGCGCCGCCACCAGCGTGGTTTTACCGCTATTCTTCCAGCCAACAATTCCAAATATCTTCATTATGCGTATAATCCGGTTACTCTGTTTCGATCCCTGTCATTCCTGAACGCTAATTTGTTTCATATGCACACTATATGGGTTACAGGTTTGATGGTAAAAAATGACCGTAATAAATAATCTCACTCGCAAAATCTGGTCGCTGCTGCCGCGTGGACCGCGCCGCTGGCTGTTTGTGCGGGTCAGCAGTTTTGGGGTGCGGCCCTTGCCCGATCCGGGCGTGTCGCATCTACCGGTCACGGTTGCAGGCGTATTTCGTTCGGCCAGCGGATTGGGCGAATCGGCGCGGCTGAACCTTGCCGCCCTGCATGACGCCGGCATTACCTGCGGCGTTGCTGATTTAAGTCATACGCTGCTGGGCAGTCAGGAGCTGGAGCCGTCAACATTTCCATCCGCTGCTGCGGGGCCAGGAACGCTGATCTTGCATGTCAGCGGGCCGTTTGTACCCTATGCTTTGCGCGCGCTGGGGCGCCCCATCACGGCGGGCAAGCGCATTATTGGCGTCTGGCATTGGGAGTTGCCCCGGTTGCCAGCAGACTGGCAGGCGGGCTGCGCGCATGTGCATGAAATATGGGCGCCAAGCCGCTTTGTTGCGGCTGCGGTGCAGCAGGATTTTCACGGGCCGGTGCGTGTTATTCCGCATGCGGTAACGATGCCCGCAAATATAGACCCAACGCCGTGGCGCGCGCTGGCGGGAAACGGATTTCTGGCGGTCGCCCAGTTTAACATGGCGTCGGGGTTCGAGCGTAAAAATCCGCTGGCCGCGATTACCGCTTTCCGTCGCGCCTTCGGCATTGATAGCGCTGCATGTTTGATCATCAAGATGCTGAACCCCGAAGTGTGGCCTGAAGGTGTACGCCGCCTGCATGCCGCTATCGGTGGGGCCAGGAATATAAAGATTGTGACGCAGGTGATGACGCGCGGCGATGTATTCTCCCTGCTGGCTGCGGCGGATGTTGTTGTATCGCTGCATCGCGCCGAAGGATTCGGGTTGCTGGCGGCGGAAGCGATGCTGCTGGGTAAACCCGTCATCGCCACGGATTGGTCGGCGACCACTGATTTCCTGAATGTCGAAAATGCCTGTCCGGTTCCTTACAGACTGATCCCGGCGCACGATCCCCAGGGTAATTATCATTACCCGGATCAAAAATGGGCGGACCCCGACATTGATGAAGCGGCGCGATGGCTGCGTCTGCTGCGGGCTGATCCTGCTCTGCGCCAGCGTTTGGGAAATCGCGCCAAAACAGACGCCAGCCAATTCAGTCAGCACACCTATCATGCACAAATGCGGCGCGCACTTTCGCTTTAGCGGCCTTCCGTGCGCCAGGCCATGCCAAGGGCGGCGGCGGCGAGTGCGAGCATAAGCACAGGCGAAAAAAGCGGATGCTGCTGTTCCGCCAGCACGCGATAGCGCCCATTATCGCGAAGCCCGATCCAGTTACGGCCCGCCATATCGCGGCCTGGTTTTACCTGCCGTACCGCAGGCATGCCATCGCCGCCCAGCCAGAATAATCCGCCGCCTGCCGCCGCCACAGCAGGGCGCATAATCGCATCGGTGGATTTCAGATCGGAATATTCCACCGCGTCGGTTTGACCGGCGGCAACCAGCGCCGTGCGCTGCCCATCATTCAGGCGATAGATTCCGGGTTCACGCGCTTCAATCACCGCCTGCCAGCGGCCGGCCTGTGTTTCATTCAGGGTGACGGGCAGTTTTCTTCCATCGGGATAATTTACCTCGACCGGCATGATCGTGTCTGAAAGGCTGCGGCGTGTAATTGTAATCTGGCCATCGGCGGCCTCGGCGCGCAAATCTTCTTCTTCCAGACCCGGTTCTTTCATCAGCCAATGGGCGACGCGGCGCAATAATTCCGCCTGCGGGCCACCCCCTTCAAAGCCGCGCGCCCACAACCATCCGTGATCGGATAAAATCTGCGCCACGCGCCCTTCGCCGAATTTATCCACGATCAGCAGCGGTTCTCCGCCGGGCGCGGCAATCAGTGTCTGACCCGACAGTTTTTCAGCCTCAATCACCCGGAACCAGCGGCCCCATTCCGGGACAGATTCCGGCGCTGCGGTTTTGTTGGCGCCGGGCAGGCCTTCGGTAACCGGGTGACGCAGGCCCGTGCTGGTCAAAAGCGGTTTGAACCCGCCGGTAAGGATGCGCCCCGTTGGCTGGCCGGGAAATACCACAGCCAGTGGCGTGCGATACAGACTGTCCGGCGCCAGAAAATCAGGGCCGGACACAGAAAGCAGCGCGCCGCCCTTTTCGACATATTTTGCGATATTATCGAAATGCGTGAAATTCAGAACGCCGCGTTGCTGATACCGGTCAAAAATGATCAGATCAAAATCGTGCAGCTTGACCATGAACAGTTCACGGGTTGGAAATGAAATCAGCGCCAGTTCATCCACCGGCGTGCCGTCCATCTTTTCAGGCGGCCGTAAAATTGTGAAATGCACCAGATCCACAGATGGGTCCGCCTTCAGCAGATTGCGCCATGTGCGTTCCCCCGGATTGGGTTCGCCTGAAATCAGCAGCACGCGCATACGGTCGCGTACCCCGTTGATGGTTAGCGCGATGCGGTTATTGCGTGTGCTTAATTCACCCGGCCGCTCCTCAATCTCCAGCTCGATAATATTTGCGCCTGCATGATCAAGCCTGAATTGCTGCGTATGCGTTTGGCCATTGGCTATGCGCGCCTGAACCGGGGGGCCGCCATTGAGGCGCGCGGTTAATTGCGCGCTTTCCGCCGCCGCCATTTCGCCCTGATCTTCATAACGTACAGTCAGGGATATGGGTTCGCCAACAATGCCGAATTTCGGCGCCTGCTCCAGCACCAGCCGGCGGTCGGAACGTTTTGGATCGCCGGTAAGCAACACATGCAATGGCCCCGGCGTTGCCGTGTCCGGTACATCATGCACCTGTCCATCGGTCAGAAAAATGACCCCCGCGAGACGATCCGGCGGCGTATCCAGCAGCAGATTCTGCGCCGCTTCGAACAGGCGGGTGCCTTCGGCTGATCCTTTATGCGTGGCGCTGCGCACTTCCAGATTAGGTATTGCCGCAAGACGCTTGCGCAGGCTTGCTTCTGCTTCGCGGGCCTGCAACGCCCGGCCATCAAATTCCTGGCTGGGGCTTTGATCATTGATCAGCGCCACAATGTCAGGCAGCGGCGCGCGGGTTTCGCGCACAATCATCGGATTGGCCAATGCCGCCAGCAACAGCGTTGCCCCCAGCGCCCGCCATATCGCACCGCGTGTGCGCTGCAACAGTGCGTATCCACTCAGCAGGGCTGCCGCAATCGCCAGCAGCACCAGCAGGATACCGGGAATAGACGGGGCCAGAACAATGCTCATTGCCCCAACCTCTCCAGCAATACCGGCAGATGCACCTGATCGGTTTTGTAATTTCCGGTCAGGGAATACATCACCAGATTAACCCCGGTACGGTAGGCGCGCTCGCGCTGGGGTTCGCCGCCGGGTTCCACGGGCAATAGCGGTGCGCCAGTTTCATCAACTGCCCAGGCTGCGGCCCAGTCATTGGCCCCGATGATGATGGCGGAAACTCCGTCTCCGCTGGTGGTTTCCTGCGCGCCATCTGCGGCGGCCACCGCCCACAATTGTCCACCGGCATAGCGGCCCGGAAAATCACGCAGCAGATAATAGGATCGGGTCAATACATGATCTTCCGCCACCTGCACCAGGGGTGGAATATCCAGCGATTTTAAAATTTCGCGCAACACCGCCTGACCGGGGCCCGGCTCACGCTCTCCTTCGCGGCCAAGATTGAAATTGGTTAGCTGGTCACGGGTGTCGAATAAAATGGTGCCGCCATTTTTCATATAAGCGTCAATGCGCGACAGCGCTTTTTCCGGCAGCATCTGTTGCCTGACAGTCATCGGCCAATAGATCAGCGGAAAAAACACCAGTTCATCATGCTCGGGGTTTACGCCCATTGGATCGGCGGCTTCAAATGCGGTGCGGTCGCGCAGGACTTTTGACAATCCCGTCAGGCCGGCCGCACTCATTGCGTCAACCGCCGCATCCCCGGTGATCACATAGGCAAGCCGTGTTTCGAGGGCGGCCTGGGGCGCCTGTTCATCTGCGGCGCGGGTTTCCTGCGCCAATGTGGCGTTTGAAAATGCAGCCATGATAAGGGCAATAAACAAAACCGCCGCTGTACCGGACATAAATTTTCTTCCAGCCCATGCGGGCAACCGGCCCAGCAGCGCCAGTGCAATAACGCCATCCACAAGCCACAGGATCAGCGCTACGCACAGCAGCCAGGGGCCCGCTTCCAATTCCACACGGGGTCCATAATCAAGATCTTGCGTTCCCGGCAATGCGCCAAGCGGACGCAGATGATCTGCGTCCCGGTTCAAATTCACCGCCACCCGGTATGTGTTGGCGCCATAATATCCGGGCGGCAAATGCGGGCCGGTATCGGGCGCCGCATCGCCCGCGACGTATGGACGCACGCTATCCAGCGGGCTGCGTAACTGGCCCTGCCCATCCAGCACGACCAATGCGCTCAGGGGCGCGCTTTGCGCATGTGCGGCCACGTCGCCTGCGCCCTGCGCAAGGGCGGTAATACGCTGCAACATGCCAACATAAAGTCCGGACGCAGGCAGGTTCGACCAGCGCATATTCGCCGTCACATGAAACAGCACGTTCCAGCCTTTGCCGTTGCGGCTGGCGGTAACCAGGGGCGTTCCGTCTTCCAGTCCCGCCCAGGTTTTTGCGATCAGCGCCGCATCCGGTTGCGCCAGAATCTGGCGCGCCACGGTTACATCGGCGGGAATAGGCAGGCTGAAAAACGGGCTGGTTTCCGGAAATGGCGCCAGCTTTGCTGGCGCATCCCACGATAGCGCACCGCCCAGCGCCCGTCCGCCCTGCCGCAGCTTCACGGGAATGAGATCATCGCTCTGCTCTACCATATGTGGACCGGCAAAGCGCACCAGCAGCCCGCCTTTTTCCAGCCAGTCTTCCACCAGAGCCTTGTCCTCGCCGACGATCCGTCCAACATCTGCAAGCACCAGCATCGACAGGGGCGCGGCCAATAGCGCGCCAATGGTTCCTTTGCGAATATCAGCAAACGGGTTCATCGCGCGTTCCAGATAAAACAGATCATCCAGCAGGGGCTGCGCCGCATCACTGCCCGCACCGGAAACGATGCCGACCGTGCGCCGTTTCCAGCGGTCATCCAGCAGCCAGACTGATGCGGCGGAATGAACCCCCGCAATGCGGATTTGCGTGACTGTATTGCGCACCCCCGTGGGTAACGTAAGCCGAACCGCGGCCTTTGTGTCGCTGGCGGCGAATGTAATGGGTGCGATGGCCAGAATATTTCCGTCTTCGCCCAGCGCATGCAACTCCGCTATTTGCGGTGCGCCTGCATGCGATCGCAGGACATTGATCTCGAAACCGTCTCCTGTGGATTGCGGTTCCAGCAATGCGACCACGGGCATGGATGGCGGATCGCGCAAAAGTGTCACCGGCCCCAGTGACGCCAACGCTTCGCTTAGCGCCTGATCCTCTTTGCTGGCCAGCCCATCGCTCAGCCAGACGCTGGTGATGTTGCTGCGCTGCATATCTGTCAGGGGTACAGCCGTCAGACGTTTTGCGGCCGCAGTCCGGTCAATATACCAGGGTTTGGGCAGCAGGCTTGCGGCCACCGCCCGCGCCGCACTGGCCGTTGTTATCCGGGGCGGACTGGCGGCGGCATCCTCTCGCGCGGTGGTCAGCAGCAACACCTCACGGTTATGACGTTCGGCCTGCGCCAGCATGTCATCCATGACCTTGCGCCGGGCTTCCCATTGTGGACCCGACGCCCAGCCATCATCGATCACCAGGATCAGAACGCCATTCGTCAATCCTTCCGTAGACGGATTAATAAGCGGGCGCGCCAGTCCAAATATCACAAGCGCCGCCAGCAGCAGCCGCAGCGCCAACAGCCACCATGGCGTATGTTCCGCACTCTGTTCCGTTTCACGCAGCCCCTGCAACAGGCGGATCGCGGGAAACCATTCCTGGCGCGGCGATGGCGGAACGGCGCGCAGCAGCCACCAGATGGCGGGCAAGGCGGCAAGGGCCGCAAGCATCCAGGGATATACAAATGCGATCGGGCCAAGATACAGCATCAGCGCCCCATACGGGTTGATCCCGACAAAAGCTGGTGCAACGCAAGTAGCGCCAGTTGCGGGGGCCGGTCGGTGCGATGACTGGCGAAGCTCCACCCGATCCCGCGGCACAGGGCGCGCAATCCGTCCTGATGCTGCTGAATGCGGCGATGATAGGCGCCGCGCAATCCTTCCGCGCGGCCAACCGTCAGACTTCCTTCGCTCTGCATGCCTTCAAACCGCACCCGCCCGGTAAAAGGCAGGTCTTCTTCGGCGGGATCCAGTATTTGCAGCAGATGGCCCTGCACGCCCTTCTCGGCATAGGCATTCACGCAGGCCGCAGTTTCTTCCAGTGGCGACAGAAAATCTCCCACCAGAACCAGCCGGGCAAAACGCGGCAGCGGCAACAGGGGCGGCAGATCATTTTCACCAGCCGGTGAAAGCACCATGTTTTCCGCCAGACGTGAAAATGCCGTGCGTCCTGATGCGGGCGGTTGTCCGCCGCGTTGCAATAGTCCAATGCGCTCGCCCCCGCGCATCAATAGACCGGCCAGCGCCAGGCTTAACACCAGGGCCCGTTCCTGCTTGGTGTGCGTTGCGAATGCCGAACAATAATTCATGGAAGGCGAACGGTCGCACCATAGCCACACACTTTGCGCGCCCTGCCATTCATTCTCGCGTACAAAATGACTTTGGGATTTTGCCGATTGCCGCCAATCGATTTTATTCGCGGCGTCGCCGGGGCTGTATTGACGGAATTGCCAGAAACTTTCGCCAATACCCGAACGGCGGCGGCCATGTTCGCCGTGGGACAGGGTGTTTGCAATCTGATCCGCCTGCAGCATCAGGGCAGGCAGTGTCGTGGATAATGCGTCTGCGGACCGGCGCAGGAAAGTTACCTGGCCGGCAGCATCCATTCCCTGAGCATTAGCCGCCATGGCGCTTTGATCCCGGCAGTTAAGTAAGATTTCCAACCAGTCGGTTGATCACGTCTTTAATGCTAACCCCATCGGCGCGCGCAGTAAAATTCAATGCCATGCGGTGACGTAAAATCGGTCCGGCCAGCGCCGCCACATCATCAATCGAGGGACTGTAACGGCCATCCAGCAAGGCGCGGGCGCGCACCGCCAACATCAGCGCCTGACTGGCGCGCGGTCCCGGCCCCCACGCGACATGTTGACGAATTTCCGGCGCGGCGGCGTCATCCGGGCGCGCGGCGCGCACCAGACGCAGAATGGCGTCGATCACGGCTTCGCCCACCGGCAAGCGCCGCACAAGGCGCTGGGCGGCGCCAAGCTCGCCATCATTCATCACCTGTTCGGCGACAGCCTCTTCGACGCCGGTCGTCGCCAGCAGCATGCGCCGTTCGGACGCCGCATCGGGATAATCCACATCGATCTGCAGCAAAAAGCGATCCAGTTGCGCCTCGGGCAAAGGATAGGTGCCTTCCTGTTCCAGCGGATTTTGCGTTGCCAGCACATGGAATGGCAGTGGCAGGTCATAGCGCTGTCCGGCCACGGTGACATGATGTTCCTGCATCGCCTGCAGCAGGGCCGACTGGGTGCGCGGGCTGGCCCGGTTGATTTCATCGGCCATCAGCAACTGGCAGAATACCGGCCCGTGGATGAACCGGAAGCCGCGTTTGCCATTGGTAGTTTCTTCCAGCACTTCCGAGCCCAGAATATCGGCGGGCATCAGATCGGGGGTGAACTGGACACGGTTATTATTCAGCCCCAGCACCATCCCCATGGCCGCCGCCAGGCGGGTCTTGGCCAGCCCCGGAACACCCACCAGAAGGGCGTGGCCACCGGACAGGATGGTGATCAGGGTCTGGTCGACCACTTCATTCTGGCCGATAATGACCCGCCCGATGCCTTCGCGGACCCTGGCGATTTTATCGCCAAGCTGGGCAATTTCCCGCTCAATCTCCGGGATTATAGTTATGGAAGCTTCGCTGACATTATGCATATGAATGACTATATCCCAATAGAAACCCTTGGCGCATCAAATCATTACACCTTATTTTCCACCATAGCGCTATTGTGAACGGCATTGAAGAAGGATAGTCCTGGGATATGAGCCAAACCAGCCCCGCCAGCCCCGCCGACCTGTTTCGGGGGATTGAGCAGCAAATATGGTCCCGCGCCAAACGGGGCCCCGCCCCCGTGGACAAGTGGGAGCCGGATTTCTGCGGCGATATCGACATGCGGATCGCCCGCGATGGCGTCTGGTACTATATGGGATCGCCCATTGGCCGTGTGGCGATGGTGCAGATGTTTGCATCCGTGCTGCGCCGGGACGCGGATCATAACTATTATCTCGTCACCCCGGTGGAAAAAGTCGGTATCCGGGTCGATGACGCCCCCTTTGTAGCGATCGAAATGAAAGTCGAAAATAAAGGCCAGGGACAGATTTTGTCGTTCCGCACCAATGTCGATGACTGGGTTACGGTGGACGCCGCCCATCCCTTGCGCGTGACGCTGAAGCCCGAAACGCTGGAACCTTCACCCTATGTGCTTGTGCGCGGACGCCTGGAGGCGCTGATCAACCGGGCAGTGTTTTATGATCTGGTTGAACTCTGTGTAGATGAACCCGTTAACGGCGCGGATATGTTCGGTGTCTGGAGCAGCGATATTTTTTATCCCTTTATGCCGTCAGATCAGGTGGGGCAAAACACATGCGCGATTTGATCCGCGACCGCCTGCGCGCCACGCTGCCGGACACGCTGGTGCATCCGGAGATCATGCCGCCTGCGGATGGCAGGCATGTACTGTCCGGCGTCACCGAGTTTCGTCTTGCGGCTGTGCTGGTGCCGATCATCGACTATCCCGATGGGATGACCGTGTTGCTGACGCGGCGTCCCGATCACATGAACAAGCATGCCGGACAGGTGGCGTTTCCCGGCGGGCGCGTCGATCCAACGGATGCGCATCCCGTTGCCGCCGCACTGCGTGAGGCCGAAGAAGAGGTCGGGCTTCCAGCGCATCATGTGGAAATCGTAGGCCGGCTGGATGATTATCATACTGGCACCGGCTTTCAGATCACGCCGGTCGTCGGCCTTGTCACCCCCGGTTTTACGCTGAAGGCCTGCGATAATGAAGTTGCTGAAATTTTCGAAGTGCCGCTGTCTTTCCTGATGAACCCGGACAATCATCAGCGCAAGGAAACCGAATTCAAAGGCAGGATGGCGCAATATTACGCGATGCCCTACAAGGACTATAATATCTGGGGCGCGACGGCGGGCATGCTGGTGAATCTGTTTAACAGGCTGTATGGATAATGCTGCGGGTTGTCCTGATCAACATTGCATTGTTTGTGCTGCCGCTCGCCTTATATGCGGCATATTTCTATGTCAGAGAACGCAGTCAAAATGCCGTTGCGGTAGAATGGGAAAACATGCCCCTGAGTTACTTGCTGCAAGCCGGTCTGGCGCTGATCGTGATTGGTATGCTGGTCACGGCCTATGTGGGCGGCGAAGATGCGGGCGGAACCTATGTGCCCGCGCGAATGGAAAACGGGAAATTGATTCCCGGCGAGGTAAAGTAATGAGCAATGACAGACTGCCGATGGTTGGCTGGATCATGGATCCCGATGTGGTCAGGGTCATGCAGGCTTTGCTGGCGGCCGCAGGCGTCGAAGCGCGTTATGTTGGCGGCGCGGTGCGCGACACGGTGCGCGGCGTTATGCAATATGGCGTGAAGGCCGATGTCGATATTGCGACCACCGCAACCCCGGAAAAAGTCATTGAACTGCTGAACGCGGCGGGCCTTAAAGCGGTGCCCACCGGTATTGATCACGGCACAGTAACAGCCATTTCAAACCATCGTCCGGTTGAAATCACCACCTTGCGCCACGATGTCAACACAGATGGACGGCGTGCCGAGGTGGCCTATACCACAGACTGGGCAGCGGATGCGGCGCGGCGTGATTTCACCATGAACGCCATCTATGCGGATATGGATGGCGTTCTGTTTGATCCGCTGGGCGGCGTTGCCGACGCCAAAGCAGGGCTGGTGCGTTTTGTCGGCGATCCGGACGCCCGCATTCAGGAAGATTATCTGCGCATTTTGCGTTTCTTCCGGTTTTACGCCTGGTGCGGAAAAGGCGAAATGGACCGCGATGGGTTGCAGGCCTGCGCGCGCCATATGACCGGCCTGGCGAAATTGTCGCCGGAGCGGATCGCGAAAGAATTACTGAAACTGATTTCCGCCAGCAACCCCATGCCAGCCCTGCGGCAAATGGCGGCCAGCGGGATTCTGACGGCGGTGCTGCCGGAAGCGCGCAATCTGGAACGCCTGAACGCCCTGATCGAAATTGACGCCATGACGTTTTTTGAGGTTGATCCCATTTTGCGTTTTGGCGCGCTGTTACCTGATGACGGGGCAGTTGCGGCTGCGGTTGCGGCCCGGTTGCGGCTTTCGAATGCGCAGCGTGACCGTCTGGTTGCCATGCTTTCCGCCACCTTGCCGGTGTTTTGTTATATGTCGGTGCGTGAAATGCGCCGCACGGCATACCGCATGACGCCCAAGGTCATGCGCGATGTGGCCATGCTGCGCTGGGCGGGCGATGTGAAGCGCAATCATAATGCGGTGCAATGGCGCGCCCTGCTTCCCATGATCGATAGCTGGAAACCGCCGGTATTGCCGCTGGACGGGCATCACGTAAAGCTGGCAGGCGTTCCAGACGGCCCGCAGATCGGAGCCGTTTTGCGTGAGGTCGAGGAATGGTGGATCGATGCGGATTTCACCACAGACGAATATTCACTGATCGAGCGCATGAAGGCCGTGGTGCAGGCGACGGTATTATAATGCCTGGAGATATGTTTTGTGATTTTAGCACCGGTCCTGTCCTTCGCCGTCATTGCCACGCCGCTCCGCGTTTCGCAAAGACGATGAGGCTATGAACCCGGCCTAAAATCATCCCGCGCTATACGAGCTTTGGCAGCACGTCCTTCGTGAACCTCAAGAATGAGTCGTTGCTCATGGGTGCGAGCATCAGATAGTTCATGGGGATCTCGGCTTCCAGTTGTTTGAGGCGGTCCACCACTTCGGGCGCGGTGCCGACAATCGCAACATCGTTGAGATAGCGTTCGACCGGGTCAACCTTCGGGTCAGCCAGAATTCCGGCGGAGGGTGATCTGAGATGCGCGGTCTTGTCTGCATTGGCATAGGCGCCGACGGTCCAGCCGGAACTGGCCCGCGCAACGGCTTCCGCCTCTGCACGGGTTTCTCCCAGCGCGACGTAACGCACCATGGGCAGGTCGCGATTTCCAACCACATGGCCGTTCGCCTCCATCACTTCCTGATAGAGTGTGCGCTTATATTTGCAGTCGGCATTTGAGGCGTGCGGCCCCAGCATGATGGTATAGCCATCGGCCCCGGCCTTACGAATGGAATCGGGCGAGTCTGCGGCCAGATAGATCGGGGGATGCGGATCCTGATAGGGACGCGGCAGCACCAGCACATTGTCGTAATTATAATATTTTCCGTGATGGGAGAAGCGCTCGTTTTTCCAGGCTTTCTCAACGATGCTCGCTGTCTCGCGAAAACGGTCATAGACATCGTCGGCCGTAACCCCAAACAGCTTGAACTCGACCGGATCGAAGCCCCGGCCCGACCCCCAATTGAGGCGGCCCTTGGAGAATATATCAAGCATGCTAAGCTCTTCAGTCAGCCGCAACGGATGGTAATAGGCGTTGAGCGTGACTGCGGTGCCGATGCGCAGGCGCTTTGTCCGCCCTGCAATATGCGTGCCCATCAAGGTCACCGATGGGCAGACGCTGTAATCCGTAAAATGATGTTCCGCCAGCCAGATGCAATCGAAATCGCTGTCTTCCATGCGGTCCACGCGGTCCATCGCGCGGTCATAGACGCTGGCGACCGGCACACGGCCCGTCCAGGAGAAAAACTGTAATAACCCAACCTTCATCGAAACCTCCAATTATATCGTTGGCGCAACTTTACACTTCGCCGCAGTGACATGCACGAAGGATGTCGCCGTACCAGGTGGGCGTTGGTATTATATTCAGTTCTTGCCCTTGAAATCGCTGGCGTCGTGGCGCTCGGCAAGCTGGCTTTCGGGCGCGCCCCAGATGCGGTTCACGATGCGCCCGCGCTTAACGGCCGGGCGCAACGCCACGGCATCCGTCCAGCGGATAACATTTTTGTAAATGCCCACATCAAGAAATTCGCCCGCCTCATACAGCGTGCCTTTGACCAGCGCGCCATACCAGGGCCAGATGGCCATATCTGCGATTGTGTAAACATCGCCGCAGAAAAATTGCCTATCCGCCAGGTGACGGTCGAGCACATCCAACTGGCGTTTGACCTCCATGGTGAAGCGGTTGATGGCGTATTCATATTTCTCCGGCGCATAGGCGTAGAAATGCCCAAAGCCGCCGCCGAGATAAGGCGCGCTGCCCATCTGCCAGAACAACCAGGAATAGCATTCCGCGCGCAGCCCCGGATCCTGTGGCAGGAACGCACCGAATTTTTCGGCGAGGTACAGCAGAATGGCGCCCGACTCAAAAACCCGGGTCGGCTTTGGCGTGCTGTGATCCATCAGCGCCGGGATCTTGGAATTTGGATTAACGGCGACGAAGCCGCTGCCAAACTGATTGCCTTCTCCGATATTGATCAGCCAGGCGTCATATTCCGCCCCGGCATGCCCAAGCGCCAGCAACTCTTCCAGCATCACAGTGACCTTGACGCCATTGGGGGTGCCCAACGAATAAAGCTGAAGCGGGTGTTTGCCGACCGGCAGGTCCTTTTCATGCGTCGCGCCTGCAATGGGGCGGTTGATCTTCTCAAACCGGCCGCCGCTTGCGGCATCCCATTTCCAGACCTTGGGCGGTGTGTAAGCTGGCGTGCTGGTCATTGCTGAACTCCATTGGGCTGAACTCCGTTGGTAAGCGTGAAGCTGTCACCCTCAGGGTAAGGTCACCGCGTCGGCACTGCAAGCGCCGTCTTTTCCATGCTTCCCAATGGTGTGCCTAAAAAAGGTGAATGGCGTTACCCCGGCCCCGGCATCATGTGTGAACGTCCCGGCGTTTTCCCCGCCGTGCGTCCTCCGCGTCCTCAGGGTCACGCGTCCTCAGGGTCAGGTCTTGACATGACAGTTTCAGCGTTCGCCTTTAATGATCTTGCTGACGGTTGAATAGTGCAGCCCGGCATGCCCCGCAATGGACGCCATGCTGTAGCCATGCTCCAGGGCCTTTCGGATGGCCGCGTCGCGCAAAATTTTATCGCCGCGCGCGCGCCCGGCGAACAGCGCCTTCAGGCTGGGCCGCAGCAACCGGCGTTGTGTGCGGGGCACTTCTTTCAGTGTGTCCGCGCCTTGCAGCAGGGGGCGCATTTGCTCTGCAAAGCGCTCGGAGCCCAGCAGCACCTGCCCTCGTAACCCGGCCCAGGGCGAGGGCTGCGCCATGCCTTGCACGACAAAATCCGCATATTTCGCGCGCGCCGCCGGCCGGCGCTTGCCGAACTGCGCCAGCAGCCATTCTGTGCGGAGCCAGTCCGGACACGGCGCCGCGCCCATGGTTGCCGGATAAGAACTCCATTTGTAGCGCGCAATATGCCTTACCATACCGGCCCGCACCGGGTTCAGCACCACATAGCGGCACAATTCGAGCAGATGGCTGTCGCGCTCCACCACAATGGCCTTGAAGCGCCCCTGAAACACATGCCCGGCCCGCTGATGGCGGCGGTTGAAACGCTGGGTGTAGACCCCGTTCAGTTGCCGCATGCCGCGCGACAGATTGGCCTCGGGGGTTTCGATCAGAAGATGATAATGATTGTCCATCAGGCAGAAAGCGTGGCACAGCCAGCCAAACCGCGCCACCACCTCGCCAAGGGCTGTCAGAAACAGCTCCCTGTCGGCATTATCTACAAAAATCGCCTGCCGCGCATTGCCGCGCGCAGTAAGATGATAAACAGCGCCCGAATATTCGAGCCGGAGAGGGCGGGACATGGATGGAGATTAGCTCCTGGAAACTGTCATGTCAAGACCTGACCCCTTTTGGTGACCCCTTTTGGATTCAGAGCAGCACCTCTGTCAGATACGCATGAAGAAATCCGCGTCAATTTCAACTTCTTCGACCATCTTTATAATCACGCCTATATTTTTATCCTTCAGCAGTCGACATAGATCTTCGCCATCAATGAGGTCGATTGCTGGTGCGCCGTCGCGCGTGGCCTCGATCCGCGCATCGCGGGTGAAAGTTGAAGTGGTTATGATTAGACCTTTGTCGGCGCGCCCCACCATCGCGCCGCGAAAATCACGCACGACTGGAGAGCTAACAGCGCTCTGCCACCGTTTAGCCTGAAAAAGGACCTGAAAGCTGATCAGGTTGACACGTAAAACACCATGACCGTCGATACCGCCATCCCCGCTCTTTCCTGTGACCTCAACCTTGATGAAACCACTCTCGCGCAGCAGGCGTTGGCAAAGCCGTTCGAAAGCGTCAGGCTGCATGTCCACAAGGACGGCCAATAGGCGCTCGGTCCAAGTAAGGTCCTCGGCGTCGACAATCTCGGCGCGTCCTGCCTCGGCCTCAACGACGGTATCTACCCGATCGTCAGCCTCGCGGTCCAAAGTCGCATTTGCTTTTGCGGCAGCACGCTCACGATAGATTTGAGCCCGATCATTGTAAGCGTCGGAAACCAGTCGTCGCACCGCCTGTTCAGACCCATCTACAAGCTGTCTCCGCCCAGCTTCGGTGACGACCCAAATACCGCGACCACCGGAGCCGAGCAGTCCGGCCATCTTCAGGTAGCTGCGCGCCCAAGAAATCCGGTCAGGGATAATCGGTACCCCGCTTTTTTCGTAGACCACCGACAAGGCTTCCTCGGGCAGCACCATATCGGCAATAACGCGATCATCGATTTCAGAGATGGTTCCAGACCCACCCAAGGCGTCAACGGCTTTGAGGGTTGGCCATAGAATATCATCATATCGCGGTAAGTCTTCAGGCCCCATCCTACAAACGCCTCATAAATTAATGCGCATCAGAGAAGGGGGGCAGGTCTTGACACGACAGTTTTATCCCCCCTTTTCTCCGCAACCCCTACACTCCAACCGTACGCGACAGCGTCACGCCGAACTGCGCGGCGGCGTTGGCGCCCAGCATGCGGGCGATGGTGGCTTCATCGACGCCCGCGCCCGCCAGTTGGTCGATCGCGTCCCAGGCGGTGGTGGTGTCCTGGCGGGGATAGTGCGACCCCCAGACGATCTTTTTCGCAAAATCCTGCGGCAGTTTCTGGACCAGCCGTTCACAGGCGTCAAAACCCAGCATCACTTCGCCTTCTTCCCAGAGTTCTTCCGGGTCGGTGGTGACCGGATAGGTATGCACCAGCGGGAAGGTCAGCGCCGAGGCTTCCATTTTTTCCAGCACTTCCTCCATCCATGAGGCCTTGCCATGGGCCATGACGACTTTCATTTTCGGATAGCGGTCCATCACCGAAAAGCCAAGCAGGGTGGCCGCCACAAACATGTGGTTGTCGAGCCAGGGCGCAATGATCGGCGACATCGGATGGCCCAGATCGCTGCTTGGGCCGAACACCATACCGGCCGCGCCCCCGCCGCCGCCTGAACCCGGACCGCCGCCCGATTCACGGAAAAAGCTTTGATGCCCCAGACGCCGGTTCATCTTTTCGATGAACTGCCCGTGCGAAGTCCATTCCGGGTTCCACAAGCCGCTGGCGGGATGCACGGCGGCGGTGAGTTGCAATTCTTCCAGCGCCGCCCATAGCGGATCGAAATAGCGGTGCGTGAAATAGCGCTCCTCAATGAACATGGGGCGGATGAAGGCGCCCTTGAAGCAGGGGATTTTGGCGACACGCCGCAATTCCGCAATGGCGAAATCCATGTTCTGCAGGGGAACCATGGCGGCGGCGAACAGCCTCTCTGGCGCGGCGGCGCAAAAATCCGCGATCCAGTCATTATAGGCGCGCGCCAGCGCATAGGCGGTATCCGGGTCTTCCACCAGGTGAAAGCCTTCGGCGAACCAGGTCGGATAGAGCAGCGTCTGATCCACGCCCATGGCATCCATGTCGCGCAGACGGGCCTGCGGGTCGGACGCGCCCGCCGTTTTGGCGTGGCGGATATCGGGGTTCAGTTCGCCCACCTGTTCCCAGGTCTGGCCGGGTTTCCAGATGGCGTGGCGCGGGATGTTAGGGTTCATCGCATCACGGAATATTTTTCCGTTCACCTTGAGATAGGATCCGGTTTCGCCGTCCTCGCGCCACAGGGCGAATTTGCCCAGGGTGCGGTATTCAGCATCCAGATATTTTTCCCAGATGGCGTGCGGCTCCACTATATGGGAATCGCTGTCGAAAACGGCAAAGGCTTTATTGCGGCTCATGCGCGTGACCCTCCCGCCTTGCGCCAGGGTTGCAGCGACGCCTCGGCGGTCATGGCGCGGGCGATTTCTTCTTCGGTCGGCCACCAGTCGGGACGCTCAAGCTCGGTCACCCGTTCGGTGATGAAGGTGCGCGGCGCCTGAATATTGTAAAGCCGCCTTGCATTGCCGCCCACAAACTTGGCCTGGCGTTCGGGCGACAGATTGCATTTGCGCATGGTTTCCAGCGCGCGCCAGACATCATCGCCATCATGGTGATAGACATCCGATGACCACACCAGAATGTCCTCGTAAAATTCCGGCAGCCGCGACGGCGGCGCTTCGTCGCCTTCAAAGCCGGTCATGCAATGCTCGAAAAACGTCTCGCTGGGCAGCTTTTTCAGCGGCCGCATGGTGCGCTCGTTGCGGTACAGCTTGTAATGCTTGTCGCACTCGTCGAGCACAAAGCTCAGCCAGGTGGAGGACGCCTCAAACACCGCAGCATTGAGGCGCGGAAAGCGCTCAAACAGGCCCGACATCAATGCGGATACCACCCACACTGCCGCTTCGGACTGAAAATTCTGAACATTGGTCAGGAACGAATGCGAAATCCGGGCTGACGAAATGGTGCGGTTGATCAGTTCCGACGGGGAATGCTGTTCGGTATAGCCCGATGGCTTCAGCGCGCCGAAGGCCGGGAACGGGTGCATGCCATAGACCATGCCGGTTTCCTGCATGGCCGCCCACAGCCCGTCATATTTGGGTTGCAGCGGATAATTGCCCATCGCGTCAATGGGGCGTATCAGGCCGACCCGGCAGCCCTTTTGGGCCACCCGGTGCACTTCGCGGATTGCGGCAACGGGGTCTTGCAGCGGTATCAGCGCGGCGAAATATAACCGCTCAGGGTCTTCCTTGCAAAAATCCCAGGCCCATTCATTATAGGCCTTGCACATGGCCGCCGCGCCCAGGCCATTTTGCAGCCAGGGATAGGTATCGACATCAGAGGGGATCAGCATCACCTGATCAATGCCCTGAAAATCCATGTCCGCCAGCCGCGCCTTGGGCAGGAACGCGCCCTTGTGATCCACATAGGCTGATTGTTCCTTGGTCAGCGCGGTTTTCGGGTTCAGATTGCGCACATTGAAGGTGCGCTGAATACGGTGCTTCATGCCCGGCCCGGCGACCCCGATCAGGTTCATGGCGCCCGCGCGGCCCTGCCCCTCATTCGACCTTATTCCGGCGCCCAGAACGCCATTGACGATTAACTGATTGGTTTCCTTGTCGAACCACATGGTGGTTTTCAGGGCTTCCATCTCGTCTTTGGTCAGATATTCTCCGGCGCGTTCCCAGATGGCGTTGGGTTCGGCGACATGCGCATCGCAGTCGAAGCTCGGAAAATCCTTGCGCATCGGCGGAAACTTTTGAACGGGCATGATGTCTCTCTCCCTGGTTCTTTCCATTTTGAGATAGGATAACTGATTTATCCATCAGCACCAGAGGAAATTTGGGCGCCGTTTGGGGGGCAATCTGTTTTCCAAAGACGCCCCCGTGAGCTTATGCGCCTTTTCGGGTTTCGGCGGAAAACAGGATGGCTCATTATGGATTTTCCCGGCGCCCCACACCCCGCCCGCGGAAGTCCTCCCCCGCCTGAATATTAAGCTTTCGCTTCCATCCCGGCGGATATTGTTTAAGCTGCATTAAAAGCAATGTCCGGGAACCCGAGTATCCCGACAGCAACCCTGTGGAGGCAAACGTCATGCACGATCTGATCATCAAGGGCGGAACAATTGTGGACGGGACCGGGGGCGCGCGGTTTACCGGCGACATTGCCGTCAAGGACGGCATGATTGCCGAGGTGGGAAATCTGTCTGGAAGTGCGCGCGAAACCATCAATGCCGATGGGTTGCTGGTGACGCCGGGCTGGGTGGATATTCATACGCATTATGATGGGCAGGCGACCTGGGATCCGCTGCTGACGCCGTCGGGCTGGAACGGGGTGACGACGGCGGTGATGGGCAATTGCGGGGTTGGTTTCGCGCCTGTTAAACCCGGCAATCGCGACTGGATGATTGAGTTGATGGAGTCCGTCGAAGATATACCGGCGGCGTCCATGAAGGCGGGGATGGACTGGCAATGGGAAAGCTTTCCGGAATATCTGGATGCGCTGGACCGTATGCCACGCGCCGTCAATATCGGCGCCTATGTGGGGCATTGCGCGTTACGCACCTATGTGATGGGCGAACGCGGGGCCGAGGATGTAGACCCCAGCAGTGATGAAATATCACATATGGCCAGACTGATGCGCGAGGCGATGGAGGCCGGCGCGCTGGGTTTTTCGACATCGCGCACGGGCATCCATCTGACGCCGCAGGGCGTTCCGATCCCCGGCACCTTCGCCAAGGAAGCCGAACTGATGGCGATTGCGCGCGCGATCGGCGCATCCGGCAAGGGGATCATTGAAGTCATTCCAAGCGGCGTCGTGAAATCCGACGTGATCCCATTTTCGTCCGAGATGGGCTTGATGAAACGCCTGTCAATCGCATCTGGCCGGCCCCTGACATTCCTGACCACTTCCTCCTCGCTCAAGGCTTTTGCAATGGCGGAAGAGGCAAACCGGGAAGGCGCACAACTTTTGCCGCAAATCTCGGGCCGGCCTGTCGGCATGCTGTTCAGTTTCGAAAGCGAAAACCCGTTTGCACGCTTCCCGAGCTTTATCGAACTGAAGAAACTGTCGCAGCCGGAGCGTCTGGCGATGCTACGCAATCCTGAAGTGAAGGCGCGCATTCTGGCCGACAAAGACCCGGCGATCACCGCCTGGTCGCAGCTTTTCGCCAATCCGTGGAAGCTGACCTATGCGCTGGGCGCCGCGCCCAATTATGAACCCGATCCCGGCCAGAGCCTGACTGCGATTGCCGGACGCAGCGGGCGCAGCCCAACGGAAGTCGCCTATGACCTCATGCTGGAGGATAATGGCCGGGCATTCCTGTTCTATGCGGCGGCGGGCTATGGTGACGGCAATCTGGACATGACCCGCGAGATGCTGATGCATCCGCTATCTTTGCTCGGCGGCAGCGATGGCGGGGCGCATTGCAGCCTGATCGTCGATGCGGGTGTGCCCACCTTCATGCTGACCCATTGGGCGCGGGACCGCAAACATGGCCGCCTGCCGCTGGAATGGGTGGTGCAAAAGCAGACCCGCGAAACCGCGCGCAGCAATGGCATCATGGATCGCGGCGTTCTGGTGCCCGGACAGCGGGCCGACATCAATCTGATCGATCTGGACCGCCTGAAAATCCTGGCGCCGGAGGTGGTGTGTGATCTGCCCGCAAATGGCAAGCGCCTGATGCAACGCGCCGATGGTTATGTGGCCACCTTGGTGTCCGGTCAGGCCATTCAGTGCAACGGCGCCGACACCGGCGCCCGCCCAGGCAGCGTCGTCCGGTCACGTTAACAGCCAGAACATTTTCTCTCTGGCCGTGCACCAGCCCTTCGCCACCCAAGCGCGGGTGAAGGGAAATCCATGGGCAAAGCAAAGTGAGCAACAACTTGCTGCAAGAAGGCCAGACGCTTCAGTCTGATCAGGAAACCTTCTAAATTGCGCTAGCCGGGAAAGCCGGGGTTTGATAGTGTCTGACGCAATCGGATCGCAGCGAAGGATGATCCCTTTTTATCGTTAACAACCCCCAGGGAAGATGGAGAAAATCATGGCCGCAAAGACACTCGAAGACTGGCAGAAAATGCGTGATGGGCTGAGCTATCGCAATCAGGCGTTTATCGATGGCAAATATGTGAATGCAGTTTCTGGAAAAACCTTCGAAACCATCAGCCCCATCGACGGGCGCGTACTGGCCAAGATTGCCGAATGCGACAAGGAAGATGTGGATATCGCCGTCAAGTCCGCACGGCGCGCGTTTGAGGCCGGCAAATGGTCCGAAGCCGCTCCCGCGCATCGCAAGGCGGTATTGCTGAAACTGGCCGCACTGGTCCGGGAAAATTCCGAAGAACTGGCCTTGCTGGAAACCCTTGATATGGGCAAACCGGTCATGCAGGCGAAAAATGTCGATATGGCTGGCGTCGCCAATAATTTTCAGTGGTATGGCGAGGCCATCGACAAGATTTATGACGAAATTGCGCCTACCGGCCCCGCTGGCCTTGGCATGATCACCCGCGAACCGGTTGGCGTGATCGGCGCCGTGGTGCCGTGGAATTTCCCGCTGATGATGTCGGCATGGAAACTGGCGCCCATGCTGGCGACCGGCAACAGCGTCATTCTGAAACCTGCCGAACAATCCCCGCTGACCGGGATCCGCCTGGCCGAACTGGCGATGGAAGCGGGCATTCCCGAAGGCGTGCTGAATGTGCTGCCGGGTTATGGCGAAACCGCCGGTCAGGCCTTGGGCATGCATATGGATGTGGATGTAATCTCGTTCACCGGCTCAACCGAAGTGGGTAAATATTTCCTGCAATATTCCGGCAAGTCCAACATGAAGGCGATCTGGCTGGAATGCGGCGGAAAATCCCCCAACATCATCATGAAGGACGCGCCGAATCTGGACGCCGCCGCACAGGCCGCCGGCATGGCGATCTTCTTCAATTCCGGTCAGGTCTGTCTGGCCAGTTCGCGCCTGCTGGTTGAAGAAGGCATCAAGGACGAGTTCCTGGAAAAAGTGAAAGCCGTTGGCCAGTTCATGCAGCCCGGCGATCCGCTGGATCCGAAAACCATGATGGGCACCATGGTCGATAAATCGCAGACCAAGCGCGTAATGGGCTATATTGAGGCCGGCCAGAAAGAAGGCGCAAAGCTGGTGATGGGCGGCAAGCAGGTGCGCCAGAACACCGGCGGCGAATATATCGAACCGACCATCTTCGACAATGTGAAGAACGACATGAAGATCGCCCAGGAAGAAATCTTTGGCCCCGTGCTGTCAACCCTGACCTTCAAGGACACGGAAGAAGCCCTGAAAATCGCCAATGATTCGATCTATGGCCTGTATGCAAACCTGTGGACCAATGATCTGACCAAGGCCCACAAAATGGCCCGCAAAATCCGCGCCGGTTCGGTCAACATCAACAACACCAATGGCGGCGGCCTGACCATGCCGTTCGGCGGCTACAAGCAATCCGGCATTGGCCGTGACGGCTCGCTGCATGCGCTCGACAAATTCACCCAGATGAAGGCGACCTATATCGCGCTGGGCTGAACTGCCTGGCCAAAATTAAAGGCCGGTCTCGAAAGGGACCGGCCTTTTTTTGATCCGATTGAAACGTCTGGCATATTTGCGCATTTTAACCTGATCGCAAAATGCGCTGGGCAAACTCCCGCCGGATTGCGGCCGTATGCTCACCCAGTGCGGGTATCGGGCGCGGCGGCGTGGATGGCCCGGCAATGCGGATTGCGGGCGCAATCACTTCCACATCACCCGATGGCGTTGCCTGCAGCATGGTGCGCAATTGCGGATGGCTCAGCAGATCGGCAACCATATTCAGCCGCCCGAAAGCAATATTCGCCGCTTCAAGCCGCACGGAAAGCGCAGCAAGCGTAAGCACACCGAAAACTTCGTCAATGATTTTGTACAGCGCCACACGGTTATGGGCACGCGCCTCATTGCTGGCATAATCGGGATGCGCGGCGATTTCGGGGCGCTGCAAAACCGCAACGCAGAAATTTTCCCACTCGCGCATGTTCTGTATGGCGATGACAATTTCACCATCCGCGGTTTTGAACAACCCGTACGGCACCACCTGAGAATGCCCAAAGCCAATGCGCGCAGGCGCCCTGCCTGTATAACGCTGCTGCATCAAGGCCGTATTCATCATGTCCGCCAGGCCATCGAACAATGATACATGAATGGCGCTGCCCTGCCCGGTGCGGCCACGCAATATCAGGGCTTCCAGAATGGCCGCATGGGCGTTCATGCCCGCCGTCAGATCGCAGATCGAAACGCCGACCCGGCCCGCCTCCTGCGGGCTGCCTGTCAGTGACGCCAGGCCGCTTTCCGCCTGGATCAGCAGGTCATAGGCCTTCATGTTCCGGTACGGACCTTCATCGCCATAGCCGCTAATATCGCAGGTGATGAGCCGTGGAAATTCCGCACGCAATGCAGGCGATGCAAGTCCCAGGCGGTCCAGCGCGCCGGGCGCAAAATTCTGGATGAACACATCCGCCTTTGCCAGCATGCGTCTTACCAGCGCCCGATCATCAGGATTTTTCAAATCCAGCACAACAGATTCCGCGCCGCGATTCAGCCAGACAAAAAAACTGCATTCGCCTTTCGCCACCGTATCATAGTGCCGCGCGAAATCGCCTTCGGCGCGCTCCACCTTGATGACCCGCGCGCCGCCATCCGCCAGGCGCTGCGTCGCATAGGGCGCAGCAACCGCCTGCCCCAGCGATACGACCAGAATATCTTCAAGTGCGCGGCGCATGATATACCCAATTATATTGTTTCTATCTCAACTAATTCGCTGGTCGATGCAGGCGATGGAATGGGCTGCCCTTCAAGCTTCAGTCCCTCAATATGAAATTCGATGGCTTCCTGAATGAGCTTCAATACTTCTGATTTAGATTGCCCAACGGCTATGCAGCCGGGAAGATCAGGAACATGAGCGCCAAACGAGGAAGGGCCTTTTTCAAGAACAACGAGGTACTTCATCTGAATTCACTCCTGATTCTTTAGGCCTGCCTGCTTAAGCACATTACTTAGCGTTCCCGGCGGGATGTCCAGACTCAAACTGCCTGCTATAGTAACGGTTCCCTTCTTTGCCCTGTGATGAAATTGACGATGGCTGCCTTTTGTGCGCACCAAAAACCAGCCATCGGCTTCAACCAGCTGGATAAGTTCGCGAACCTTCATTCAATTCCGTTACCACAGCATCGCGGATAATCAAAGCTTCACATTAATATGAACGCGGCATGCCCAGCACATGCTCGGCCAGATAGGACAGTATGAGATTGGTCGAGATCGGCGCAATTTGATAGAGCCTTGTTTCGCGGAATTTGCGCTCCACATCATACTCTTCGGCAAAGCCGTACCCGCCATGGGTTTGCAGACACATGTCCGCCGCAGCCCAGGACGCCTCGGCCGCCAGCATCTTCGCCATATTGGCTTCAGCCCCGATATCCTTGCCCTGTTCATAAAGCCGTGCGGCTTTTTGCACCATCAGATTGGCGGCTTCGGTCTGTGCATAGGCTTTGGCGATGGGAAACTGGATTCCCTGGTTCATCGAGATGGGGCGGCCAAAAACATTGCGCTCATTGGCGTAATCGACCGCCTTTTTAATGAACCAGCGCGCATCACCAATGGTTTCGGCCCCGATCAGCACACGTTCGGCATTCATCCCGGTCAGAATATATTTGAAGCCCTGCCCTTCTTCGCCCAGCAGATTTTCGGCTGGCACTTTCAGATCGTCAAAAAATACCTGGGTGGTGGAATGATTGACCATGGTGCGGATGGGTTTGATGGTCATGCCATTGCCCACCGCCTTTTGCATATCGACGACAAACACCGACAGGCCGTGGCTGCGGGATTTGGCCTCTTCCTTTGGCGTTGTGCGCGCCAGCAGCAGCATCAGATCGGAATGTTCCGCGCGTGAGGTCCAGATTTTTTGCCCGTTGACAATATAATGATCCCCCTGACGCACCGCGCGGGTCTTCAGGCTGAGTGTATCTGTGCCGTTGGAGGGTTCCGACACGCCGAACGCCTGCAAGCGCAGTTCACCAGAAGCAATGCGCGGCAACCATTGCGCCTTTTGCGCGGGGCTGCCATGGCGCAGGATCGTGCCCATGATATACATCTGGGCATGACATGCGGCGCCATTGCAGCCGGAACGCTGAATTTCCTCCAGCACCGCCGCCGCCGCCGTCAGCCCCAGGCCGCTGCCGCCATATTCTTCGGGAATCAGCACGGCCAGGAAGCCCGCCTCGGTCAGCGCCTTGACGAAGGCCGTCGGATATTCGCGCTTCTGGTCCATTTCACGCCAATATTCGCCGGGAAAATTACTGCACAAAGCGATAACCGATTGACGAATCTGGGTAATTTGCGGGTCTTCCACGTCATGATATGTATCTGCGCTCATCTGACATTCCTGAAATAATGCGGGTTCCCTTCATTAGCCCGAAGCGGCGCACAATCCAAGTGATCCCGTAAAATTAATACTGCCTATACATTGGAAAATAGCGCAAAATCACTTAAAAGCAGATCGGATGCTGCGCCGATTCCCGGCGCCGGGCCGGTTTTTCAGTAACAGACAGGGGGCAGGATGCCTCGCCAGACAAAGGAAGATATTTCCGAACGGCGCGACACAAAGGCGCGCCTGATGGGTGCTGGCGAGCAATTATTCTCCCGTCATGGCCTGGACGCCGTTACCGTTCGCCAGATCAATCGCACTGCAGGCCAGCGCAACACTTCCTCTCTGCTATATCATTTTGGATCAAAGGAAGGGCTGGTCGAGGCCATTTTCATTGACCGTTTTGCGGGGATTAACGCGCGGCGTCATGCCATGCTGGACGCCATTTCACAGCCCATGCGCGAAGCCGATATTTACAGGCTGGCGCAGGCGGCGGTATTGCCGTTTTTCGAGCATATGCAGAACAATCCCGGCGGCACGGATTTTATCCGGTTTTTTGCATTGCTCTACAGTGATCCTAAAATCCGCGTCAGCGATGCCGTTTGGCGGGAGCACACATCGTCGGCCCGCCGCCTTGCAACCATGGCCATAAAACAGATGCCGCAAATGCCGCGAGATGCGGCGGTGCAGCGGGTCGGGCTGGTTGCGACAAGCGTGTTTCACTGGCTGGCCAACTGGCAACAGATGACGCGCGGCGAAGTGCGCCTGACCGAAGATGATTACGCCACCATCTCAGCGCCACCGGAAAGTTTTGTGTGCAATATCATTGATCTGATTGTAGCGGTCGTAAAGGCGCCCTATAGCGGCGGCACACTGGCGGCCCTTTCTGACCGGCGATAAAAGATAGCCTGCTAACCAGCGGCGGCTTTACGTTCCGGATTATGCAATCCGGCACGCCAGTCCTCAACCACTTCAAGCGCGCGCTTCTCGGAAAGTGAATCAAACAGGCGGCAGATCGCCTGAAGCTTGCTGGCCGGCGTTGCATGGCCATTACGCGCCAGCGCCAACAGCAATACAACAGCCACAAACTGGCCGCGATCTGCACCCGCCGCACGGCATATAACCGCCAGCCCCTGCGCTTCGCCCTCAAAGGCGAAATGAATCAGACTCTGCACATCAAGTTTGGTAAGCGCAGCCATGCCCGCAAAAAACAGGGGCAGGCGTTTTTCCCGCAAAAATGAAATCACGCGGGTAATGTTCAACTCGCCGTTTGCATGCAGCCGTTCAATCAGGGCCGCTGCTTTGGCGCTCAAGCCCTGCTCGGACCCGGCCGGCGCAGCGGACTTGTTCGCACCAATTTCCTGCACGGCCTGACTTACGATTTCCTGATCGTGCGGGAATTTCGCTGCGAGCATGCGCTTCAGTTCGCTGGACACAAATGCAGCCATCGTCGCAGCAAGTTTTGGCGGCAGATCTGCACGGCTAACCAGCGGCCCTTGCAGATTTGTGCGTGATTTACTTTCTTCCACGGCATATTCCATCGCCGCCTGAGAAATTGCCGCTGTCTGGTTATTGAGAAGCGCCGCCAGCACTTCCGGCTCGCCGGGTTTTAGCAGCGCGTCGCCAACCTCGGCGCTGATGTGCGGGCGCGCAGCAATCAGCAGGCGATGTTCGCGCGTTTTGGTATTTATGATGGCGATAAGATCGTCATTATCCAGCAGCGGACTTTGCGTGATGACCGCTTCAGCAACAATGATTTCATCTTCGGCCAGGGCGCGAATGAGTGCTTTGGGGGCTTGATCGGATGCCGCCAGCCTGTCCGCGATTTGGGCGCGCAGATCAGATTCAAATTCGAAAATCAGGCGGATGATAATCTGACCCGCAATTTCTTTATCCTGCGGGTCCATCTGCAAGCCGGGGCCATGGCAAAGCTCAACAATACCCAATGACAAGGCGCGCCGGGCGGCGGGCCTTTTGTCTTTGGCAAGCGCTATCAGTCTCTCGATCATGGCTCCATCCTCAAACGGAGCTTAGCCGCGAAAGTTTACTTATGCGTAAATGATCAGACCCATTTGCGAACAAAACAGGGACAAGCGCGCGAGCCTGTCCCCTTTTTTTGAAGGATTTACGCCAGTTTTCCGATCGCCACCACGGTTTGCGCCGTTTGTTCGATGGGCACCAGATGGCCCGCTTCGGCAATGCTGACCAGTTCGCAATTGGCGATCAGTTTTTTGAATTCCTGCGCGTAACGCGGCACGATCAATTTATCGCTATCGCCCCAGATCAGAACGGTACGCGCCTTGATGCGATAGAGCCTCTCGCGCAAACCCCGGTCCGGAATCGGGAACAGCAGCTTTCCCGCCATGCCCATTTGCCGCGCATTCTGAATCAGAAACGCCTTGAGGAAGTCGAGATTGGAAAAATCCATTCCCGCCGTCATCATTTTGCCGCCCGCCACCGCATCATGAAACAGATAGGCTGGCAGTTCATAAGGCAGCATGGCAAACAGATCCGGGATCGGATGATCGTCCAGCCATAGCCCAGCGGGGCAGATCAGGCACAGCCTGTCCACATCATTGGGCGCAATGGCGGCCATTTCGGCGGCAATCATGCCCCCCATGGAATGGCCGGCCAGAATCGGCTTTTTCAGACCCAGCGCTTCGGCCACATCCCAGGTATGCAGGGTCACATCCAGCATATCGCGGATTTCGGTGCATTCATCAGACGCCCCATAACCCGGCAGCAATGGCGCATAAACATGATATTTCGCAGCCAGCGCCTGAAAGAACGGGTCTTCCAGGGTAATGCCGCCCGCGCCATGCAGGAACAGCAGATCGGGGCCGGAACCGCCTTCCAGCACATGGGTTTCGGTGTGACGGGTTTTGATTTTACGCAAATTCATGGTCTATTCTCCCGGCACTGTAATACGTGTTTTCAGCGCCGCATCCACCGGCGCGGGCGTTGCGCGCTTTGCCAGCGGTTGCGCCCAGAAGCGCGTGTCATTATCATATTCGGGAAAAATATTGCGCATTTTCGGCATCACTTTTTCCGCGAACAGCTTACTGGAATGCATGCATTTGTCTTTTGGCATATCGCCCACATGCATCAGGCAGAACAGATTTCCGACGCGCAGGGATTTCGCCAGGAACTCCAGCTTTTCGCGCACCGTATCCGGGCTTCCGGCAATCACATAGCCATCATCCAGCAACTGCTTCCAGCTAAGATTGGAAAGCTCGCCAAAGTTTGGCGCATATTGCGAAAGCGCGCCAGTCTGGATGGTTTTGATGGTGCGGTAGCCCGGCGCATCGGCAAAGCCCGCATATACATGCAGGCAGCGGTTATAGAAATAGTTCACATGCTCCTTGTACAGATCTTCGGCTTCCTTGTCGGTTTCGCCCACGACAATGGTCTGGGCGAAACCGGCGCGATAGGGGGATTCATCGGGTTCATTGCGTTCCGTCAGCCGGTCCCAATAGCCCTGCATCAGCGCCTTGGCGCGGATATAGCCGGTGAAGCTAAGGTATGAATAGGAATAGGTGTTGTCGAGACAGAAGTCATAGGTCTCGACCGAGCCGCCGCCGGGAATGTGAATGGGCGGCGGATTTTGTATGGGCTTGGGCCAGATATTGACATGGCGCAGTTTGTTGTAGCGGCCGTTAAACGCAAACGGCTTGTCTTCCTTCCAGGCGCGCATGATCAGATCATGGGCTTCGAGATATTTCTCGCGCGTCAGCGCCGGAATTTGGCCATAACAGTAATTGGTGTCCATCGATGTGCCGACAGGAAAGCCCGCCACCAGCCGCCCGCCACACATCACATCCAGCATGGCGAATTCCTCGGCCACCCGCACCGGCGGATTATACAGCGCGATGGAGTTTCCCAGCACCACAATCGCCGCATTCTTCGTGCGGCGGGTAAGTGCGGCCGCCATGATATTGGGCGACGGCATCATGCCATAGGCGTTCTGGTGATGCTCGTTAATGCCAACGCCATCAAAGCCCAATTGATCCGCATATTCCAGCAGATCGAGATAATCATTATAGACATCATGCCCGCGCACCGGATCATACAGGGTGCTGTCAATATCCACCCAGACAGAGCGGTTCTTCTGGCGGAAATCATCCGGCAGATAGGGCCAGGGCATCAGGTTAAACCAGGTGAATTTCATGTCCGAACTCCCGACAAATTATCAATAAGTGAAACTAGCATAGGGCGCGGGGCGGGAACAGGGGATTTGCGCAAGTATAGCGCCATTGTGTTTGGGCGGGGTAGATGGCTGAATGGTGGCGGGACATGGGAGCAGGTAGAGGGGGATGGGTGTGAAGCACTGGCTTGAGAGGATGCGCGGGAGATTGCAGGGGGCGGGGCAAGACATTGGCAGGAAGTATCTTGTCCCCATAACGGCAGCGGCAGGTAAATGGATATTCAGACACCGTGTGTGGATATCGGCCATCCTGGCGATAGGCTTATATTTGCTGATTTCGCAATATCTGTATGATCTGATCGGCTCCCACTATCAACGCCATCCTCCCGAACAGGGGCATCTGCGGATTGATAATTTATCTTTTTGGGACCGGGATAGTGAGGGCGCGCGTAATCTGATCTTCGCCATTGGAGGCTGGCTTGGGGTGCTCGCCGCCATTGTCGGATTTATACTGGCCGGGTTTCGCACCAGCACCCAGATGCAAATGACGCAGACCGCCATTGATGGTCAGGTCACCGAACGGTTCACCAAAGCTGTGGAGCAATTGGGGCATGCGCAGCGCGCCGTGCGGCTGGGCGCGATTTACGCGCTGGAACGCATCGCCAAGGACAGTCCGCGCGACCGTGACACGATTGTCGAAACCCTCGCCGCCTATATCCGGGAGCTCGCGCCGTGGCCACCGCTCGATGAAAAAGGCAAGCCGCTGGATGACGCAGCATTGGAGGCTGAAAAAGCCCGCACCCGCATGCGCCCGCCCATTGATATAGCAGCAGCGCTAACCATCATCTGCCGACTTCTGCCAACCAGCGATCCCATGCGCGGCATAACTGATTTGCGTCATACGGATTTGCGCGGCCTTGATGCGCCCGGAATAAATCTCAGCAGAATTCGTCTTGATCAAGCAAATCTCTCTGAGGCTAATCTAACTCGTGCTAACCTGAGAGGGGCCAACCTAGTCCGAGCGAACCTCATCAAGGCTAACCTTAGCGGTGCGGTCCTAAGCGGTGCTTTCCTTAACGAGGCTGACCTAAGCGGAGCAGAGCTAACTGGGGCCAACCTGGACGGGGCTTACCTTCTCCTAGCGAACCTGAGCGGTGCGACCCTGTTCGATGCGACCCTGAGCGGTGCATACCTGAGCGGTGCGACCCTGAGCGAGGCTGACCTGAATAAGACGGACATGAGTGGAGCGAACCTATACGACGTGCGAAACCTGACGCAAAATCAAATCGACGGCATTCGCTATCATAGCGATAATC
>JBMOMW010000067.1:0-45884 GCA_049325255.1 Pseudomonadota bacterium
AGAGGGTTGGGGTGAGGGGGCTGTGTGTAAAAGCTTTTTTACGCGCATAAATGCGCATCCCCTCATCCTGACCTTCTCCCACAAGGGGAGAAGGAAAAGAACAACACTCATATGCGATAGCCCTGCCCTGAAAGGGGGAGGGCCGGGGAGGGGGTCAGCGGGATGCGCGCGGGTTTGATTCAAGCCGATTAGAATATCTGCCTAAGCAGGAAACGCGAGCGTAAATACGGCGCCTGATCCGCCGGCAAGATTAGACGCGGTTACCGTGCCGCGCAGCAGGCGCATGATCTCACGGGCGATGGGAAGCCCAAGCCCCGATCCAGTATGCGTGCGCCCCTGTGGGGTAAACCGCGTATATTTGGTGAATATTTCTTCTGATTTAGATTCAGGAATTCCCGGGCCATTATCCCTTATGTGAATGACCACCTGTGCACCGGACTTTTCATATTCCACACCGATAACCGGATGCGGCTGGCCATATATGGCCGCATTATCCAATACGCAGCAAATGGCGCGCGTCAGCAGCACAGGGTCCGTGGTGACGGAAAAACTGGCGGGCATCGCTTTGATGCTGATATCACACCCGCTCAGCCGGTGGCCAAGCTGAATCAGGCAATCCTGCAGCAGCAGATCCATGTCATAGGATTGATGCTTCACCTGCACTGCGCCCTCTTCCAGCCGCGCCATCTCAAGCACGTTGGTAAGAAGGCTGTCCAGCCGGTACGCCTCCTGTAGTGCGGTATCGATCAGGATATTCTGTTTGTCCGGGGAAAGTTTGTCTTTTGTGCGCCCGTAAATTTCTAGCGAGCCAATGATGCACGCCAGCGGGGTTTTCAGATCGTGCGAAACCGCGCGCAATACACTGCGGTGCAACCGCTCGCGCTCCTCATTCTGCGGGTTAGGCGCATTATCTGGCGGTTTTGTTTTCATGCGGCAGTGTGCGGCGCTTTGTATGAAATAGCCATAGGCAAATGCGCCACTCCTACTGGAATGACGCATTGCCGTATCAATTCGGTAAGGATTATTTCACAATGACGGTGGTGCTTGGGGCAGAACCAGCGCCGCCTGTGGCGCCCGTGCTGCCCTTGGTTCCGGTGGCGCCTGTTGCTCCTGTCCGGCCGGTGCCGCCAGTTGCACCTGTGGCCCCGGTATCACCGGTCCATCCGGTGTTACCTTGATTACCCGTGGCGCCTGTGGCGCCGGTATCACCAGTATAACCAGTGTTCCCGGTATTGCCTTGCGCGCCCGTATAGCCGGGGCTTCCCTGGGCGCCGGTGGCGCCCGTTGGCCCGGCGGGGCCCTGGCATGCGCCCAGTCCAAGCGCCAGAATAAGCAGTGCAGCTGTTGTTGAATATTTCATATCAGTATTCCTTGTGATGTTGTTGATCAGGGAGTGGCAGGGTTTAGCCTTCGGTCTTGGACCAGGTTTTCAGGTCTTTCCACCATTTATCCATCTTGGTGTTGGCTTTCTCGATCAAGGTTGGATCTTTTTGGGTGACAACATCCTGCAGGTAGCTGACATCCTTACGCATCACGGCGATCTCGGGACGCCGCGCTTTATAACTTTCAGCCTGCTCCATTTCATCCAGCGCTTTATCCGCGTGCTTCAACGCATAACGGGCGCCGTCATAGTTTTTGGCAACAATAAAACTGCGGGCCAGGCCGATATTGTCATGGGCCTTGTCGCTGGGGACCGATATTTTGCTATCAATCGTCACCACTGCGTCAGTCAATTTGGCGAGCTGGTTGTCCGCTTCCTTGAGGTCGTTGGCGGCAATTGCGGTTTCCGTGGCGCGTAGAAATGCTTCGGCCTTGTTATCTGTCAAATCAAGCGTGAGATACACAATGTCGGCATCCGTGACGGCCAAATCATTTTTCGCCCATACGGGACCATCCCCGATTTCCTTGACCTGAACCGGGCCGGTGTGAATGGGGAAATAGTGATATTTATATTCCGTATCATATTGATAGACGATCCGGCCGGACTCCACCTCGGTGATGCGAAGTTTTTCCGCCGTGGCGCCTTTTATCAGCATGACCATATTGCGCGCCGATGCAATATGCTGCCTGGCCACATCAACTTTTTTCATCGCCAGGGCGACGCGCGCATAATTGACATGCTCCACAAAACTGGCGGCCGCCACGCGCGGATCAACCACTTCCGCTGTAGTGATGGGCTCACCAGCGGATTTCATTGTGTCCGTGGTGATATTGTCCGCCGCCAGAGCAAAAGGGGCATAGCCAAGCATTAGACCCGTGCCCAGCACGGTAGACATGAGAAGTCTGCGAGTGTTCATAATTTTATCCCTGGTTTGAAGAACAAATCCGCATTATTGCTGATTTGTTGATTTTTTTAAGTCGTCCCCGGCATCTTCTATTGCATCGCCAAGCTTCTCGCCTGGGGTGCGGTCTTCCAGTTCGCGCGCGGCCTTGTCGACGCCGTTGGGCAATTCATTGATGGCGTCGCCGATTTTATCGCCGGGGCTGCGCTGGTCCGGGGCGTTCAGGATGTAGTAACCGCCCGCCGCTATGGCGATGGCCAGCGCGGCTATGATTAGATATTTCCCCTGGAAAGGATTTGAGGAAGTTGAGAATTGAGTCATGGGATCAGGCTTTCATTAGGGTTTCGAAGACTTTGCTGCATCAAACAATTAGTTGCCTTGGCTGTCGTTTTTCGATGTGGAGTTAGGCCGCTTCCGTAAGGAACCAGTAAATTTTATGAATTTTCGTGCCTATGCCTGCTGCTGATGCGCGTTCTGGCCGGATGCCGCATTGCCGGCATTGCGCAGGATCTCATCCTGATGTTCATTCCATTCAATGCGCTCAAATTCCTCGTCAATTAACGGCGCCGCATCCTCATCAATCAACAAATCATTCTGGGTACAGATAGGTTTTGACACGATGCGTGGTATGTTCATCACAATGTTATCTGCCGGACTTGCTTGAACATGGATCGCGGGTTCATTGCCCGCGCCGCGTAGTTTCCGGTCAATCAGCGAGAAGAAACCATCCATGCCAATAAGGGCGGCCAGGACGGCCATCGCCAGAATTTTTCCTTCAAATTGTTTGCTCATGGCTTTGTTTCCTTCTGATAGCGGCGGGGCGTTTATTCTTGCAGATGCAGCGTCTTGTGAAAGAGCGTAGCGCTCTGCGTTTCCTCCAGGATGAACTCCAGTTCTTCATCCAGATCAAAACTGTCAAACTCTCCATCAATCAGCGGAAAATTTTCGTAATATTCGTAATGGAGGGGATTGATTTGTGTGAGTGGCGTATTCATGACAATTCTCCTTGAGTGGGGGTTAAACGGGGGGGAGCGGACTAAATCTGGGGCAGTTTACGCCATGCCTTGAGCAACGCTTAATTGGGGCGCAACAATGTCCTGAACCTGGCGTTGGAATTTGTGGTTTGGTTGTCACAAATGGGTGCGTCAGCCAATTGATCAGTTTACGGATTGCTGTTCTGGCAACCGGCAAACCGGCAGGCGGGATAGGGTGATATTGGTTAGAAAAGCTGATGATATGTTCCATGCATCCTCCAATGTGATGATCATCATCAAATCACGATGGGCGTAAGGATGCTGCGGGCAATAGAATGATGGTTGTAAGGGGGAGGTAAGGGCGTATTCCGCCTGGGTTTTGTGCGCTTGGGGAGAAATCACGCGGGCGCATCTTGTGTGTCGCGGCGTCATTTTGCTGCTGGCATGCGTTAGTTTTTGTTACCCAATATAGAATGCAGGCCGCCCCCGATTACCGCAGCAATTCCCAAGGTGTAGAACCACATCGTCTCGTTGCTATAGTGACTGGTATATTCTTCCAGGGGCGCACTCGCGGCATCATAGGCAAAACCCAGCAGCACGACACCGGTCACGAAAATGGCGGCGCCAAATATCCGATTCATTTCCATGTACGATTTTCTGCTGATTGATAGCTGTCAATATGGCTATTTTGAACATTCGGGAGGTCAGAGGCATTGCCGGTAATTTTCCCGGATATGTTCTTGTGTTTGGGCGAGCCCGCATAGCCGCTTAATTGACCGGCTATCTGCATTGTTTCGAAGGCTATCTCCATAAACCTTGCATGACCGATAACAGGGGTTTCTCCCTGAGCGGTAAGCAAGCCATCATCAACGAGTCCGGCCGCCGTCTCCCTGCTTGATATGGCGATGGCGGCCGCAACAAAGGTGACCAGTACAAGCGCCGCCACAAAGCTTCGCACTGGAATTGAATATGGCATTTGCATTTGAGAGCTCATCTAGATTTGAGGCAACCCGCGCCGGGCGCGCGCATTGAAGAATGATTGTTCGACACGTTGTGTTAACTCGAAATGCGCATATATCTTTGCGGTTTCGTCCTCGTTCAAAGGAGGGCCGCCTTCATTCTCCATACGAAGCATTTCACGGCCCGCGAAGCGCAATTTTTTCTGGATGTCATTCAGTGTGCCGGTGTCTGATTCCCAGGCCGGCAAATTATCCAGTGGGGCATTTTGATAAACGCCGGCAGGGGCACTAAAACTTTCCATCACATATTCTCCTTACATGGCGATCTCTATCCAATCATCATAATTATAAAGATGCCGCTGGAATATGATGCGATGGCATAAGGCGAAAGTAAGGATGAGTGTGTAGCCGGTTATTTTCCCAGCAGCTCGCCGATGGGTTTTAAGTCTTCGATGCGGTCGCACACGGCCTTGATCGCCATTAGGATGGGTATGCCCAGCAATAAACCCCACACGCCCCACAACCAGCCCCAGAACAGCACGCCTGCGAAAATCACGACTGCGTTCATCTGGCTTGCCCGGCTGGTGAGCAATGGATTCAGCAGTAAACCTTCAAGACTGGTGATCACCAGTGCAAGCCCGGATACCCAGAGGGCCATGCCGATAGTTCCAAATTGCAGGAAAGCGACCAGAGCAATGCCAACGGTCGCGATGACCGCGCCGATATAGGGGATAATATTGAATATCGCGGCGGCGATCCCCCAAATGGCGGCATGTTCCAGACCGATCCAGAGAAACACCAGCCAGCTAACACCCCCCACAACAAAACTGGTGAACAGCTGTACCAGCAGATAGTTCTGTATCTGGCCGTTAATCTCATCCATCGCCTGGAGTGTAATCTTTTTCCTGGCAAATGTTGGGCCGTTAATTCGGACAATTTTGCGCCGGAAACTGTCGCCGGAAACCAACAGGAAATATGCCAGAAAGATGACGATGGCGATCTGTCCCGCCACGCCGGCCGCGCCCATCATGCCGACCCAAAGATAATCCTGAATGCTGAATTTGGGCTTTTCGATCTGCACCCGGGTCACCCCTTTGGGGGCCGTTGGTTCCGTGATTGGGATGTTGCGCGCCGCCTGCTCCAGATCCGAGGTGGCGTTTTGCATTTTATGCATCGCGCTGTCAGACGCGCCTTGTTCCTTGCGCAATGTCTTGCGGAATTTGTCGACGGCGTCTGGCAGGCTCTCAACCGTCGCCACAGCTTCGTCGCTTAGTGAATATGCCAGAAAGCCAATGCCCCCAACAATGCCGATCAGCAAAATGGCGGCCCCCAGGGCGCGTGGTATTCGCCATTTTTGCATTAATTTGACAAGCGGGGAAAGCGCATAGCTGATCATCACGCCAAACATCAGCGGGATAAAAAAGCTGCGGGCCCAATACAGCATGAAGATAGCGCCAAGCACGGCGAGCACCGTAAGCGAAATGCTGTTGGGGCTGCGCGCCCGGATATGTTCTATTTGGGGCGCTGCCGCATCCGGCCCGTTCTCTGGCAACTCCGCCCGGACAGGCGATGTCAATACATTGCTCAAATCAAATCCCCCGCTGTGATGATTTTTACCAAATCATCCAGCGCGTAATGATGTTGCAGGGAAATGATTCAGGGGTGTAAGCGGAGGATAAGGCCCTTAATTTGTGTTTGAGGCTTTCGCCAGCGCGGTCAACGTTTTCGCCAGAATATCCGGACTGATGGGCTTGCTGATATAATCGTCCATTCCCGCAGCCAGACAGCGTTCACGATCTCCGGCCAGCGCCTGGGCGGTAACGGCAATGATAATGTTGCGGTAACCCTTTTGCCGCTCCAGTTCGCGAATGTGTTTCATCGCCGTAAAGCCGTCCATGCCGGGCATCTGGACGTCCATCAGAATGACCATGAACGGCGCGCTTGCGGCGCGCACTTTATCGATGGCTTCCTGCCCGCTGAGGGCGGTTTCCACCGTATAGCCCAGATGTTCAAGCATCATGGTGCCGACAAGAACGCTGGCGGGGTAGTCCTCTACCAGAAGAACAGATGGCAACGTCATGTCAATGCTCGCTTATGGCTAGAAAAACAGGATATACAAAATTATAAAGGGAATCGGGACACCAATGGCCCACATGATAAGACTGCGCATATACTTTCCTTCCATCACGGAATTTTTGAACGGCCGGCCAATAATTAAGTAGGTATATCAGCGTAAGAAACCAATATGTCTGCGGTGATAACGTATAAAGGGAGCGTAATGAAGCGCCGCAGGGATCTCTTAAAAACTATAATCAAAACCTGCGGGAAATTGTAAGCGCGCCAAATGCGGGCTTGTGGCGCTGGGTAGTATACTCGCGGGTCAACAGGACATGGGTATAGGACAGCCGCGTTTGCCCGTAGGTAAGCGCCGCGCCCATTTGCAGGCTGTTGACCAGCTTTTTCTTGTGCACATTTGGGCTGTCCCTGAAGGTATTGCCATCCAGAAAAAGCGCCCGCGCCACACCGCGCGAAGCGATGGTTGTGAAAAGATAGCCGCCCAATGATTTTGTGGGGATAAAAAAATCCGAGCCGGGCAGGCTCGGGCGGATGCGCGGCGGCCCATAGTCCGCAGGCAGATCATAACCCAGTCGAAATGTCGCTCCTGCGGAGGCGTCTGTGTAGACGTTGCCCAGATTAAACCCTACATGCGGCGTAATATCCGTCCCCAGACCAAATGGAGTGAATTCATGTATTTTACGCCATTTTCTCTCATAGGTGAGTACAACGCCAGGTTCGTTTTTTAGCTGGCTGTCCCACCCCTTTGGCTGCGGGCTATCGGTGATGTGATGTACAAATTTCTGGGTTTGTTCGGCAAGGGAAAGCGGGCCGACAACACCCAGTGTCAACATCACATTATTCAGCGTATTGCCGGTATCCGTCACCATGCCAACCGAAGCATAGAGCCATCCGGCATAAGGATGATCCTTGGGGTTCGGCGTGCGGCTGCCGATAACCTCGGGGGCAAACATGCTTTGTCCGGCTGCAATGCTGATACGCTTGTTGCCGTCATCCGCAAAAGGCAGCCAACGGGCAGCCGAGCGCGCCAATTGAGGCGTGTTTTCTTCCGAGGAAAGCCAGGCAAAACGGATGCCATTGGTGTAATCGCGATCCGACCCGGCAAAAATATCATTTTCAATGACGATGTTTAAAATGCCCTTATCGTCCTTAATCACCCTTTCTTCCGCGGCGAATGCCGGGGTGGAAATTGTCAGAAGACAGACCAAAGAAATCAAGGCAGACTGGAATTTGTTCATAGGTCCTGCTCTTTACATTATGTCAAAATCGGAATGTCAAAATCGGAAAACGCCGGGCGTCAGTATTAAGATTTTATCTCGTGCGCAGGCGCCGCGATCTTCAAGCCGCTCAGATTGTGATTGGCGAACTCCCAGTTAAACAAGTGCGACAGCACAGCGTTTACATAAACCGCGCGTTCGTTCTGGTAATCAAGATAATAGGCATGCTCCCACACATCAATTGTGAGCAGCGGTGTCTGCCCATGCGCCAGCGGCGTGTCCGCATTGGAAGTGCTTGAGATTACCAGCCTGTCACCTTCGAGTACAAGCCAGACCCAGCCACTGCCGAATTGCGTGATAGCCGCGTCGGCAAATTTTTCGCAAAAGGATTGGCTGGTTTTGAATTCAGTCTTGATAAGCTCTGCGATTTTCCCGGAAGGCGCGCCGCCGCCATCAGGCCGCAATGAGCGCCAGTAGAACGCATGGTTCCAGGCCTGCGCTGCGTTATTGAAAAGCTCGCTATGCTTTTTACTGCCTGCGGTTTTGTGAATGATGGATTCAAGTGTCTGGCCGCTCAGGTTGGCCTGTTTTGCCAATGTCACAACCTTTTCAACATAGGCGCGGTGGTGCTTGTCATGGTGTAATTCAAGTGTGGCGCGCGAAATATGCGGCGCCAAAGCGTCGTAACCATATGGAGGTTTCGGCAGGGTGATATCCATCTTATTCAATCCTTGAAGATATCTGTGGCGCGCCGGCTGACGCCCGTAAAACCTGCCATGCTGATCACCCCCCCAACGAAAAGAAGCATTGATGCAGGCTCCAGAGCAGACGCCGGGCTGCCTTCAACAAGTCCGGGGCTGCCGAAATCGACGCGATCATCCTTGATCGTGTTGAGACCGGTATTTGCCACTACGGACGGGCCCAAAACCGCGAAGCTTCCCGCCGCGCCCAGGAATGGTACAGCCAGTGCCGGGGAAGCGCCGCATAAAAGCGCCGCGAACGTAATGCTGCTGGTTAGCAGGGCTGTGCGCCGCTGGTAAGTTCTAGCTGTTTTCATTTCTAAAAGCGTCCGCTTATGCGATCTGCGAAACGCGATCACTATAACCAAAGGCTAAATTTTGCGGCGTAATGATGCGATATAGGAAAATTTGCGGCGCATATTTTTTGCGTAAGGATGGCCACCCCCACAAACGAAAATGGCGGCCCGAAGACCGCCATTTCCATAAGTCAATGCTTGAGGTTTATGCCTTGCGGCGGCGGGCCATGCCGGCAAGCCCCATCAGGCCTGCGCCGAGCAGTGTCATTGAGGCTGGTTCCGGCACATTTTCCGACACATCCAGTGTGGTCTGGATAAAGTCCATGGAGAGGTCAAAGTTCTCACCGCCATCCGCGAATAAATCGATGGCGTTGACTCTAAGCAGATCGACGCCATCCGCACCAATCACCAGCGAAGCAAGGATATCCGACAACAGAAAGAAATGGGTCGAAGCGCCAGTGGGTATGTTAACCCCAACAGTCGAGAAGCTGTCGATATCGGTATAGAAGGTCATCGTCACGGATGAGTTGGTCAAGTCAGCGGAGAGAACATTGATTTGAACGGAATCATTCGCTCCGCCTTCCGTCAGATCGACGTCGCCGAGGCCGAAGTCAAGACCACTGCCGCCGCCTGTACCATCCCAGCGCAGCAACGACGTGCCTGCGCCATTGCCGTTATTGTGCTGAAAGCTGCCGCCAATCGCATTGGCGGACACAACATTGCTGGCGGGGCCGCTATTGACCACTGTCAGTTCACGGTCGCCACCCAGGATGCCTGCACCCGACGACAGGTCAAATGCGCTGCCCGGGCCGACCAGTATAATTGCGCTTCCAAAAGCGCTGAGACCCGTGCTGAAATCATCAATAATCAGGGCGTTGGCGCCCGTTGCAGCCATGCCGCCAGCCATAAGAACACTGGCAGTTCCAAGTAAAACTTTTCTAAGCATTTTAAGCTCCTTGATACGTGAAGTTGAACCGTGTCCTTCGGCGAAGGAAACTCGCAACAACCTGACGCTAATTTTTGTGATGTAATGAAACGATGCCGGAAATCCATCCGTGCGTCTTTTTTGCGTAAAGATGGTTGCTTGTTGCCATCCGCATATAAAAGCCGCCCGGCGCAGGGGGCGGCGCCGGGCGATAAGTTAAACATCCGTCCGGCGCAGGAAGGAACGCCGGCCGGCTAATGATCTATGAATTATGCCGGTTTATTCTTGTTAGCGGCATCCCAGGCATTTTCAAGCGCTTTGATTTTTAGTTCCGCATCTTCCTTGGCAATGCCGTAATGCTCTTTTATCTTGCCTAAAAACTGCTCGCGCTTACCATCATAAAGCGCGATGTCGTTGTCGGTGAGCTTGCCCCAAGTCTCTTTCAGCTTGCCTTTAAGTTGGTCAAACTTGCCTTCTACCTGTTCTTTGTTCATTGAATTCTCCTGATATTTTTCAGTTAATGCTGCCAATGACAGCATGTGCGATAAATGCTGATGTATCAGTAAAGATGCGATGCGGGGTAACTGCAGTCATGTAAGGAATCTGTAAGGCCTATGCCTAAGCGAGGCTAGCCGTCATGCTCCGATATTTCCGGCCGTGCTGGCATTGCGCACCTGCAACTGTTTTGTTCCAGCCATTTGAAAGTGTATTTTCACTTCAGAAAGATCAAATAAGTTTATTCAGGGAAAGACGGGCTCCGACAGAAGGCCGTACGTCTGTCGCTGAGCAACTAACGAATCGAAATCTGTTGGCCAACCTGGCAATTTCATAATTCTCCATGCCCGCACTGATATTCCCGCTCGCAATCTTTTCACCTGTGTGGACATAGCTCCAGCCGATGAATTTTGACATGGTTGTGCAGCCCGGTCTGATAAGGTGCTGTTGAACTAGCCTGTTCAGATCCAGTTTCAGTCCGTCTTCAAGGCAAACACGGGACCGGGGGCCGGGGCATTTATTCCTCTTTCACCTATCCGCCGGATTGGAAATTTGTCCATCCCTGCAAGCTTTCGGCGCTGAATAACCATACGCCAATCTGCATGAAAAAATTTCAGATAATTTTGCGCAGGCAAGGTCCGTTCTTCAGGTCTGTCCCTTGCTTTATGGAACGGGACTCCTGTGATAGATTATGTCTGTGAAGGCTTGCTACTGCTATTTTCGCTACTGATCCCGCCCATTATCCAGATGCCATCCTCAAACATCTCGAATATCGCCGCCAGCCTTACCGCATTATCAGAGACTTTGCTGGCCACGTCGCGCACCTCGTGGAGATTGCCACCGCGGGCGAGTTGACCTTCGATCATATCGTGAAACTTTACCCAGGCTTCCTTGGCGTCAGGTGCAAGCGTCAAAAGCACCGGGGCTAATCGGCCCTCCTGATCTATCGGGGCCGGGTTTGACAGGATTGCGGATATTCGCTGATTGAATCTGGCAAGATTCGGCCAGCTCATAGGGGCTTCGGTGAAGGGCCGCAAGCCCTGTGTCGATTCAGGCCACGTCACAAGAAACCCCGTGCCGCGCGCCAGATCACCGGATCGGCTAAGGAATTCCCGTAAAGCCAGTTCCTGCACTTGCAGGGCCACGGTCAACCGCGCACCATGCACGGTGAACGATTCCATGGTGCGCCGGTCAATGCTGATCTTAGGCAATATCGAAACGCCCCGCGTTCATTACCTTCGTCCATGCGGCAACAAAGTCTTTTACAAATTTCTCTTTGCTGTCGTCTTGTGCGTAAACTTCGGCATAGGCACGCAGAATCGAGTTTGAGCCGAATACAAGATCGACTCGCGTTGCTGTCCACACCGTTTTGCTCGTCTTGCGATCAACGATTTCATAAAGATTGTTGCCTGCGGGTCTCCACTTAAATTTCATGTCCGTCAGGTTCACAAAGAAATCGTTGGTCAGGCTACCCGTGCGGCCGGTGAATACGCCGTGTTTGGTTTCGCCATGATTTGCACCTAAAACACGCATCCCGCCAATCAGCACCGTCATCTCGGCGGCGGTCAATCCCATCAGCTGAGTGCGGTCAAGCATCAGTTCTTCTGCGCTGACAACATAATCTTTCTTGAGCCAGTTGCGATAACCGTCATGGAGTGGTTCAAGCGGTTCAAACGATTCAACGTCTGTCATCGCTTGTGTTGCATCACCACGACCTGGAGTAAAAGGAACGGCGATGTCAAAGCCAGCGGCCTTTGCTGCTTGCTCGACACCCACGTTCCCAGCAAGCACAATCACATCCGCAATGCTTGCGCCATTGCCAGATGCTATGCCTTCCAGCACTGCTAACACCTTTGCAAGACGCTTAGGCTCATTGCCTTCCCAATCCTTTTGCGGAGCAAGGCGAATGCGCGCACCATTGGCACCGCCACGCATATCAGAACCACGGTAAGTTCGTGCGCTATCCCAAGCAGTCGAGACCATTTCGCTGATGGTAAGACCGCTTTTCGCAATCGCTGCCTTAACGGCATTCACGTCATAACTTTTATTGCCTGCGGGAACAGGGTCTTGCCAGATTAAATCTTCCTTTGGAACATCTGGTCCAACATAGCGCACTTTCGGTCCCATATCGCGGTGCGTCAACTTGAACCATGCACGCGCAAACACTTCTGAGAAATAGGCAGGGTCTTTATAAAAACGCTCCGAAATCTCCCTGTAAATGGGGTCTTTCACCATCGCCATGTCCGCATCGGTCATGATGGGGTTGTGGCGAATAGAAGGATTTTCTACATCAACAGGCTTGTCTTCTTCCTTGATGTTGATCGGCTCCCATTGATGCGCTCCCGCAGGGCTTTTTTTCAGTTCCCAATCGTAATTAAAAAGTAAGTAGAAATAACCATTATCCCACTTGGTGGGATTGGTCGTCCACGCGCCCTCAATGCCGCTAGATACGGTTTGTGCGCCGTTGCCTTTACCTTGCGGGTTATGCCAGCCAAATCCCTGCTGTTCAACATCCGCCGCTTCAGGATTTTGCCCTAGCTTGCTTGCATCACCATTGCCGTGACATTTGCCTACCGTATGCCCACCAGCGGTCAGGGCAACCGTTTCTTCATCGTTCATCGCCATACGCGCAAAGGTAACGCGCACATCTTGCGCGGTTTTGAGCGGATCGGGTTTACCGTCAACACCTTCGGGGTTCACATAGATTAGCCCCATCTGAACAGCAGCAAGCGGGTTTTCAAGAGATTCACTTTCTTTACCGTCATAGCGGCTCTTACCCAACCACTCTTTTTCAGAACCCCAGTAAATATCTTTTTCAGGATGCCAAATATCTTCGCGCCCGAAACCGAAACCAAACATTTTTAGACCCATTGATTCATAGGCCATATTGCCTGCGAGAATCATCAAATCTGCCCAGCTTATTTTGTTGCCATATTTCTTCTTAATCGGCCAGAGCAAACGGCGTGCTTTATCGAGGTTCACATTGTCTGGCCATGAATTGAGTGGGGCAAACCGTTGGTTGCCAGTGCCAGCACCGCCGCGACCATCAGCAGTACGATAGGAGCCGGCAGAATGCCATGCCATACGGATCATCAGGCCACCATAATGCCCCCAATCTGCTGGCCACCATTCCTGACTATCTGTCATCAGGGCTTTTAGATCTTTTTTCAGCGCATCAACATCAAGTTTTTTGAGTTCTTCATGATAATTAAAGTCTTTGCCCAACGGATTGGTTTTGGTGTCGTGCTGATGCAGGATGTCTAGGTTCAGCGATTTAGGCCACCAATCCATATTTGATTTGCCAGTAACCGTATTTCCACCGTGCATGACGGGGCATTTGTTAGCGGCGCTCATTATTTTCTCCTTTTGGTTTTGGGTTTTTGACAAGAGGGACATATTCCCCAAAAAGTAACCTCTGCTTCGTCGATAACGAAGCCGTGGTTATTCTTCGGCAATAGGCACGGCGCGAATGTATGACACTCCGTGTCCATTATTTTCTGACAATTTCTGCAAATAATGTGGTGGTGATTATCCCCAACCCTTGTTTCATACAAAGATGCCTGACCTTTTGGCTTAATTTCACGAATAATTCCGTGCGCAACCAGAGTATTTAGATTGTTATAAATTGCCTGTTTAGAGGTCGTCGTAATTTTTCTATGAACAATGTCATAAATAGTAGTCGCATCCGAATGGGAATGTTTATGCAACACTTCCAATACAGCCAGACGCACCGCAGTCAGGCTGAGATTGCATTCTTTTAGTATCTTTTGATGGCGCATTTCCATGCGTGAAATATAGTAAGTAAAAATATTGAGTCAATCAAAATTATTGTGGTTATAAGTTATGACCTGCACCCGAACTTTCATCCGTTTATAAGTAGAGTCCTCTGATCGTTTAAGCCGGTTTGGCCCGCCGGTGCAACGGGATGGGGCGCGGAGATCCCAAATAGCTCAAGCGCCCCGTCCCGTTGCATTACGGGAACGCTGAGTTTAGCATAAACCGCCGGTGGCAGATAACCGATGGCGCTGTGCGGGCGGGTGCTGTTGTAGTCTTCTTTCCAGTCCGCCAGTTCTGCCCGTTGAAGCTTTCGATGAAGGCATTCTGTTGCGGCTTGCCGGGTGCAATATAGCGCCATTCGATCTGGCGTTCCCGGGTCCAACGCAGGACCGCCTTGCACGCCCGGCGCTGGCTCACCTCATGCGCTATGCACAGGTGCGCCACGGCTTCGCGCTTTGCTCCGGGCGTCACCATTTTTTTGAGTTGATATCTTTCAGCATGGCGTTGTCGAGCATTGCTTCCGCCAGAAGCTTCTTCAGCTTCGCGTTCTCCTCCTCCAACGCCCGCAACCGCTTGGCGTCCGATACTTCAAGCCCGCCAAACTTCGCCTTCCACTTGTAAAACACCGCTTCCGACAGGCCGTGCTTGCGGCAGACATCGGCGGTCTTCGCGCCGTTCGCCGGGCAATCGATTCGCTGGATCGATTACTGATCCGGCTCACCCTGCTCCTTCAAAATCCGGATAATCTGTTCTTCCGTGAACCGTGATCCCTTCATCGTCCGTCTCCCTAAGTTGACGGACTCTACCCAAATCTTGGAGGTGTTTTAAGGGCGCAGGTCATGCTGCAGAACTTCGTCAAAATAAGTTCAGCGGTTTGGTGGTCTTTGTCTTTCTGGCTCTGAACCTTGTCCCCAAGGCAGTTTATAAGGAATCTATGCTATGCACTTGGGATTCGAACTCTTGGATGTGAATGTCTTAATCTTCCAATCGCCCCACTTTGGTCTCAACCTGTTGGTGCTCGGGTGCTGCGGTTGCCTCTGCAAACCCCAGGAATCCTAATGCGTTCCATCGCGTAAGTTGAGAACTCGTCCAAAGACGTTTTTTTTAAATCAGTGGCGGAGGGGATGAGATTCGAACTCACGATACGACTTGACATCGTATAACGGTTTAGCAAACCGCCGCCTTCAGCCACTCGGCCACCCCTCCATGAGGACAGCCTGCGGCGAATAGCGATCCGCTAGCGAGACTGGGCTGCCCTGATCCCCAGTGTGTTAGACTAGTTTCGGGGCGGTTTCAACCGAAGCGTTTGCGGGCAAACCGGACCGCCGGTTTTCAGCCCGAAAACGCGATCAGATCAAAAACCGGCAGGCTGCCGAAAAACTCTTGTATCAGGCGTGGGAAAGCAGCCATTCGCGGGCCTGGCGCTGGGCTTCGGCGATCTGCGCCGGGGCCATTTCCTGCGCCAGTTCTGCGCGCCAGCCCAATGCCTCACGCTGGCCTTTGACGGCCGCGACATTGAACCATTTATGCGCCGCGACCAGATCGTACGGCACCCCCTTGCCGGTCGAATAGGCGATGGCGAGCTGAAGGCATGCCTCGCCGTCTGCTGGTTCGTGTGATTCCTGATAAACGCTCTGTGCCTGACCCATTGCCGGATACTCCATTTCCCTGTTTGACCTACTGTCATTGGGTCAGGCGTTTCGTCGCCTTTAGCCCCAACATGATCAAAGTTTCGTCCCGGTAATCCTAAGATGGAGTAAACATGTGGTCAGAATTTGGCGAAAAGAAAAAAAACCGCCTGCTTGTGTACATTGCGTAACACAAAGCATTTAGGCCCAGAAATATGGGATTTTTTTTGCGGCGGTCAGGCCGCGCCGCGTCTGCAAAAACGTAAAAGCGCAAACAAAATCAAAATAAAATGCGGTAAACAGAAAAATATTTTGCGCACATTGGAATTTACGATTCGTTGACCATATTTTGCAGCGCGGCGCGCACCGCATCCAGTGCCGCATCGGCTTTCGCCCCATCCGGCCCGCCCGCCTGGGCCATGTCTGCGCGGCCCCCGCCGCCAGCCCCGCCCATGGCGGTTGCGCCTGCGCGCACCAGATCAACGGCGCTGATCCGCGCGGTCAGATCATCGCTGACGCCAATAGCCAGCGCACCCTTGCCGTCATTCACCGCCAGAAACGCCACCACGCCGGAACCCAGACTTTTTTTGCCCGCATCAACCAGGCCGCGCAGTTCTTTTGGATTAACGCCGTCTAACTTGCTCGCTAGCAACTTTATTCCGGCTATTTCTTCTGAAGCCGGAGTCAATGTTCCTGATGCAGTAAACTTTATAGACGAAGATCCTTCCATCGCTCCTGACACTGCCAGACGTTTGCGAAGCTCGGTATTTTCGCGCTCCAGCTTTTTGCGTTCTTCCATCAAGGCGCCAAGGCGGGCGGGCAATTCCTCCGGGCTGATGCGCAGGGCATGCGCCGCTTCCTGCATCAGCCGGTCGCGCGCCGAAAAATATTCAAACGCCGCCTGCCCGCTCAGGGCCTCAATGCGCCGCACGCCCGCCGCCACCGCGGATTCGCCAATAATATGGATCAGCGCTATGTCGCCTGTGCGCGCGACATGGGTGCCGCCGCACAACTCAACGGAGAAAGGCTGCAACCCCGTATGATCTGGTGACGGAGCAGTTCCCATGGTCAGCACCCGCACCTCATCGCCGTATTTTTCACCGAACAGCGCCATGGCGCCATGCGCCACCGCTTCATCGGGCGCCATCAGGCGGGTGGAGACAACGCTGTTCTGCCGGACGATTGAATTGACCAGATATTCCGTCTCGGCAATCTCGGCGCCGGTCATCGCCTTGGGGTGGGAAAAATCGAACCGCAACCGCTCTGCGCCCACCTGCGAACCCTTTTGGGTGACATGCTTGCCCAGCACCTGACGCAGTGCCGCGTGCAAAAGGTGCGTGGCCGAATGATTGGCGCGGATCGCCGCGCGGCGCGCCGGATCCACCCGGGCTTCCACGCTGTCGCCCAGGCGCAGAACGCCACCGCGCACAGAACCAACATGCACATGCAGATCGCCAAGCTGTTTTTTGGTGTCGCGCACCATCACCCGCACGCCATTGGCGGCGATCAGCATGCCGGTATCGCCCATCTGCCCGCCGGATTCAGCGTAAAACGGCGTCTGGTTCAGCAGCACCTGCACTTCGGTCTCTTCGCCCGCCTCGCTGACTTCGCGCCCATCGGTGACGATGGCCATCACCAGCCCCTCGCCCTCCTCGCTTTCATAACCCAGAAACTCCGTGCCGCCCGCGCGTTCGCGCACGCCGAACCATACGGTTTCCGCCGCCGCTTCGCCGGAGCCGGCCCAGGCGGCGCGCGCATCAAGCTTCTGGCGCGCCATGGCGGCGTCAAAACCGGCATGATCCACGGTGATATTGCGGTTGCGTAGCGCGTCTTCGGTCAGATCAAGCGGAAAGCCGTAGGTGTCGTACAGCCTGAACGCCACGTCGCCGGAAAGCACGGCGCCCGCCGGAAGATTTGCGGCCTCGTCTTCCAGCAGCTTCAGCCCGCGCTCCAGGGTGCGGCGAAAGCGTTCTTCCTCCAGTTTCAGGGTTTCCTCGATCAGCGGCTTTGCGGGTGGCAATTCCTGATAATGCGCCCCCATCTGGCGCACCAGCGCAGGGATGATGCGCCACAGCACCGGATCTTTCGCCCCCAGCATTTCGGCGTGGCGCATGGCGCGGCGCATGATCCGGCGCAGCACATAACCGCGCCCTTCATTGGACGGCAGCACGCCGTCGGCGATCAGAAACCCGGCAGATCGTAAATGATCGGCAATGACGCGATAGCTGGCCGCCATCTGCCCATCGGGATCGCCGCCAATGGCGTCCGCCGCAGCCTCGATCAATGCGCGCAACACGTCGGTGCTGAACACATCGTGCTTGCCCTGCAGCACCGCGCCAATGCGTTCCAGGCCCATGCCGGTGTCGATGGACGGTTTGGGCAAGGCGATACGCTCCCCAGGTCCGCGCTGGTCATATTGCATGAAGACCAGATTCCAGATTTCCACAAAGCGGTCACCATCCTGGTCCGCCGATCCGGGGGGGCCGCCCGGGATTTTATCGCCATGATCAAAGAAAATCTCCGAACAGGGGCCGCAGGGTCCGGTGTCGCCCATCGACCAGAAATTATCCGAGGTGCCGATACGGATGATACGATCTTCCGGCAGCCCGGCGATCTTGCGCCATAGGCCGTGCGCCGCATCATCGTCGGCATACACCGTCACGCTCAGCCGCGATGCTGGCAGGCCGAATTCTTTGGTGATCAGCCGCCAGGCCAATTCGATGGCGTTTTCCTTGAAATAATCGCCAAATGAGAAATTGCCGAGCATTTCGAAAAATGTCAGATGCCGCGCGGTATAGCCCACATTATCCAGATCATTATGCTTGCCGCCCGCGCGCACGCATTTCTGGGATGAGGCGGCGCGCACATAGGGGCGGGTTTCCTGACCGGTAAAGACATTCTTGAACTGCACCATGCCCGCATTGGTGAACATCAGGGTCGGATCGTTGCGCGGCACCAGCGGCGATGACGGCACGATTGCATGGCCGTTACCCGCAAAAAAATCCAGAAATGTCGCGCGAATCTCGTTCAGACTCGTCACGGGCGGCTTGGCCATGGAAATATCCCAACCGAAAATGTTTAGAAACAATCGTCTGGCTTGGTTTTAACGGCCCCCCGCACGCATGTCTAGGCTCGCATCCGGGCTTGCGCTCTTGGCCCGCATATGCGGGAATAGGTCAAACCAACAGAACAGACAGGGGAAACACAGATGGCTGGAAGATATCAGGGACGTGTAGCGGTTATAACCGGCGGGGCCAGCGGCATCGGGGCTGCGACCGTGCGCAAATTCGTGGGCGAGGGCGCGAAAGTCGTCATCGCCGACATGCAGGAGGAAATGGGCAAAAAGCTGGCAGTCGAGCTGGGCGCGTCCGTGCATTTTCAGCGCACCGACGTCACCCATGAAGATCAGGTCAAAGCGGCGGTTGACAGCGCGGTCGCCAAATTCGGGCGGCTGGACTGTATTTTCAACAATGCGGGCTTTGGCGGCGCCGCCGGGCCGGTGGAAACGATTTCGGTGCAAGATTACGACATCACCATGGATGTTCTGGTAAAGGGTGTGTTTCTGGGCATCAAGCATGCCGCGCCGATTCTGAAGGCGCAAGGCTCGGGCACGATCGTCAACACCGCCAGTATTGCGGCGTTTTATTCCGGCATCGGCCCGGTGCTGTATAACGCGGCCAAGGCCGCAGTGCTGCAAATGACCAAGAGCATGGCGCTGGAGTTCGGCTATTACGGCGTGCGGGTCAATTGCGTATGCCCCGGCGTCATCGCCACCCCGCTGGCGGCGGGCCGGGCCGGCGCCTCGGCGGAAGTCATCGACAAGATGCGCGACGCCATCGGCGGCGAAGAAGTGCTGCGCCGCATCGGCAACCCGGAAGAAATCGCCGATGCGGTGTTCTGGCTGGCCAGCGATGAATCCAGCTATGTCAATGGGCACGCGCTGGTAGTGGATGGCGGACGCACGGCGGGCCTGCCCTATCAGAAACAGACCGATTGGCTCAAAAAACCCCGCGAATTGCGCCTGTACCGGCCAGAGGGGCGGTAATTATCGCACCGCTGCGGCCCCGGCCCGCTGCGCCAGCGCTGGCGCGGCGGGCTGGTCCGTGGCATATACAGTTGCACACACAATCCCTATTTACGGAAAGTATAAACAGATGAATTTCCAAGACCTGCAAGTGCAAATCGAAGCCGCATGGGAAGCCCGCGATTCCATCAATGCGCAAACCACGGGCGCACCCCGCGACGCGGTGAACACTGTTCTGGGCCTGCTGGATACCGGAAAGGCGCGGGTTGCGGAAAAGCACGGCAAGGACTGGGTCGTGCATCAGTGGCTGAAAAAGGCGGTGCTGCTGTCGTTCCGGCTGAATGATATGAACCTGATTGCCGGTGGTCCGGGCAAGGACACGGTCTGGTGGGACAAGGTGCCATCGAAATTCGAAGGCTGGGGCGCGGACCAGTTCAGCACGGCCGGATTTCGCGCCGTGCCCAATTGCATTGTGCGCCGCTCCGCCTTCATCGCCAAGGGCGTGGTGCTGATGCCCAGCTTTGTCAATCTGGGCGCCTATGTGGACGAAGGGACCATGATCGACACCTGGGCGACGGTGGGGTCGTGCGCGCAGATCGGCAAGAACTGTCACATCTCCGGCGGCACCGGCATTGGCGGCGTATTGGAGCCGCTACAGGCCAACCCCGTGATCATCGAGGATAATTGTTTCATCGGCGCGCGTTCCGAAGTGGCCGAAGGCGTGGTGGTGCGCGAAGGTTCGGTCATCTCCATGGGCGTGTTTTTGGGGGCCAGCACCAAGATCGTGGATCGCGCCACCGGACAAATTTATCAGGGCGAAGTGCCGGCCTATTCGGTCGTCGTACCGGGCGTTCTGCCTGGACCCGCGCATGCCGGCGGCCATGCGCGTCCCAGCCTGTCCTGCGCCGTGATCATCAAACAGGTGGACGCCGGCACCCGCTCCAAAACCTCGATCAATGAATTACTCCGGGATTAAGCTGCGGCAGTTTACGCCGGTATATTTACTTGTCGCGGTTCTTGCATGCGCCGCGTCCGCAACAGCCGCGCCGCGCCATGGCGTCGCCATGCATGGGGAGGTGCGGCAGAGGCCGGGCTTTGCACATTTTGCCTATGCCGATCCGGCCGCGCCAAAAGGCGGGACGCTGGTGCTGGGGGAGCGGGGCGCTTTTGACAATCTCAATCCTTTCACTGTGCGCGGCGTCGTGCCGCTGGGTATCCGCGAATGGGTGTTTGAAAGCCTGCTGAAGCGTAGCAATGACGAGGCGTTTTCGCTGTATGGCTGGGTGGCGCAATCGGTGGAGGTGGCCGGGGACCGCTCCTGGGTCAGCTTCACGCTTGATCCGCGCGCGCGCTTTTCCAATGGCGCGCCAGTCCGCGTGGAGGATGTGATTTTTTCGGCGGAAATTCTGCGCGACAAAGGCCGGCCCAATCACCGCAGTTATTATGCAAAAATCACGCATATCAGCCAGCCGGGGCCGGGTCAGGTGCGCTTTGATTTTGATCCCAAAACCATTGACCGGGAAATGCCGCTGATCCTTGGCCTGATGCCGATCCTCTCAAAGGCCCATTATGCGGGGCTGGATATCAGCGCCCCCAGCCTGCGCCCGCCGCTGGGTTCCGGCCCCTATGTCGTTGGCGATGTGTCGCCGGGGCGCAGCATTTCCTATGTGCGCAATCGCGATTACTGGGCGGCGGATTTGCCGGTCAATCGCGGACAGAATAATTTCGATGTGATCCGCGTGGATTTTTACCGCGATGAAAACACCGCATTTGAGGCGTTCAAGGCCGGACAATTTGATCTGTGGGAAGAGAAAGATCCGGCCCGCTGGGCGCGCGCCCATGATTTTAGCGCCGTGCGTGATGGCGCTGTGGCGCGTGCGGCCATTCCCCATGGACGGCCATCGGGCTTGCTGGGTTTCGTGTTCAATACAAGGCGCGCGCCCTTTGACGATATCCGCGTGCGCCAGGCGCTGAATTTCATGTTTGATTTTGAATGGGTCAATCGCAGTTTTTTTCACGGCGCGTACCGGCGCACGCGCAGCCTGTTTGATAATACCGCACTGGCTGCTGCGGGAAATGCGGCGGGCCCTGAGGAGTGCGCCTTGCTGGCTCCCTATGCGGATGCTATTGCGAAAGAAGTCCTGGAAAGGGGCTATACGCCGCCGGTCAGTGATGGTTCCGGCCATAATCGCGAGGGGGCGAAACGCGCGCGGGCCTTGCTGGCCGATGCGGGGTGGGTGCTGAAAGATGGCCTGATGGTGCAGATGCAAACCGGCGCGCCGCTGCAATTCGAAATTCTGCTGGTGCGTCCCGAAGAAGAAAAACTGGCGCTGAGTTTCGCCCGGGCTTTGCTGCGTCTAGGCATAAAAATAAATGTGCGCACGGTGGACGCCAGTCAATATGAAGAACGCCTGCGCAACTATGATTTCGATATGATCGTGTATGACTGGTACGCCTCGCTTTCGCCCGGTAATGAACAGAAATATTACTGGGGATCGGAAGCTGCGGACACGCCTGGCGCGCGCAACTATCCCGGCGTCAAAAGCCCGGCCATGGACGCCATGATCAATCATGTGCTGGAGGCGCGCAGTGAGGCGGAATTTATTCCCGCCGTGCGCGCCATGGACCGGGTGCTGATGTCCGGGCAGTATGTCATTCCGCTATATTATCTGCCTGCGGATAATGTGGCGCACCGCGCCCATCTGGGCTTTCCAGACCGTGTGCCGCTCTATGGGTTTGATATCACTAGCTGGTGGGATGGGCGTATCCAGAGGACTGAAGACTAATATACAGGCCGGCCATGCAGTGGCGTGAAAATAGTCTCTACGCGCTTTATTGGCGCAAAATTATGCAGTAATGGCCAAGTCCTGGCGGCAGGCTGCTGAATTTTCCACGATTTTCAAGCCTGTTAGCAGTATGGCACAAAGCTTGCTCTCATCAGTCTGCCTGTGTTTTTTCGGAGGGTCAACCCCATGCAGCCCGAAATTGCGTCCGCCATATTTGATGAAATGGGTTCCGCGCAGGCGTGCCGTCCGCAATATCGTCTGATACGCGACTGGCTGGCGAGTGTTCCCGCCGGGACGCTTGAACTCAAGCAGCGCGAGGCGGAATTTATTTTCCGCCGCACGGGCATAACCTTCGCCGTCTATTCCGAAGCGGGCGGCGATACGGAGCGGCTTATCCCGTTTGATATTATTCCCCGCATCCTGGCGCAGGCCGAATGGGAATTTTTATCGCGCGGGCTTATGCAGCGGGTAAAGGGGCTGAACGCCTTTATCCACGACACCTATAACGCGCAGGAATTTATCCGGGCGGGTAAAATCCCTGCGGAACTGGTGCTGCACAATCCCTGTTTCGCCGTTGAAATGATGCAGCTTCAAACCACCGCCAATGTGTATGCGCATATTTCCGGCATCGATATTGTGCGCGTCGGGCCGGAGGAATTTTATGTGCTGGAGGATAATTGCCGCACGCCGTCCGGGGTTTCCTACATGCTGGAAAACCGCGAAGTCATGATGCGGCTGTTTCCCGATATTGTCGGCCGCGCGCGCATCAAGCCGGTGTCGCATTACCCGGAAGATATGCTTGAAACCCTGCGCTCCGTCGCGCCCCGCAATTGCGAGGGCGACCCGGTGGTGGCGTTACTGACGCCGGGCATTTTCAACAGCGCCTATTATGAACACTCGTTTCTGGCCGACGAAATGGGTATTGAACTGGTCGAAGGGCCCGATCTCGTGGTGCTGGACATGATCGTGTATATGCGCACCACGCGCGGCCTGCAGCGGGTCGATGTGATTTACCGGCGCATTGACGACCCGTATCTTGATCCGCTGGTGTTTCTGCCGGATTCCATGCTGGGCGTACCCGGCCTGATGGCCGCCTATCATGCGGGCAATGTGACCATCGCCAATGCGCCGGGCGCAGGCATCGCGGATAACAAGGCGATCTATACCTTTGTACCGGAAATGATCCGCTTCTTTCTGGGCGAGGAACCGGTTTTGCGCAATGTGCCGACCTGGCGCTGCGATGTGCGGTCGGACCGGGCCTATGTGCTGGAGCATCTGCATGAACTGGTGGTCAAGGACGTCAACGGATCGGGTGGTTATGGCATGCTGGTGGGGCCGCACGCCAGCAAGGCCGAGCGCGAAGAATTTGCCGGTAAAATCCGCGCCGCGCCGCAACGCTATATCGCGCAGCCCACGCTGGCGCTTTCCACCTGCCCGACTTTTACCGCCAATGGGGTGGCGCCCCGGCATGTCGATCTGCGTCCATTCGTGCTGATGGGGCGCGACATCCGGCTTGTGCCTGGGGGGCTGACGCGGGTGGCGTTGCAGGAAGGTTCGCTGGTGGTGAATTCCAGCCAGGGCGGCGGCACCAAGGACACCTGGGTTTTGGAGGATGTCATGCAAGGGGAGGCAAAATAGCAGGTCATGCTGAGCCGGACTGCGGAAAACCTGTATTGGCTGGCGCGTTATGTGGAGCGCGCGGAGAATATTGCGCGCCTGCTGGATGTTACCCTGCGTATGGCGAGCCTGCCGCAGGAACAGGTTGCCGGCGGCAGCGAATGGGCCTCTACTATTATTGCCGCCGGGTGCGAAGAAAGTTTTTATGCAGGCCACGAACATCCCACGGCGGAAGCGGTTATTCATCATCTGACCTGCGATCGGGACAATCCTTCATCGGTCATTTCGTGCCTTGAAACAGCCCGCAATAATGCCCGCATGGTGCGCACGGGGCTGAGCATCAGCATGTGGGAGGCGATAAATTCCACATGGATCGAACTTAACAATTTCCGCAAGGAGGACTTTGCGCCGGAGCGCATCGGGCGTTTTCTGGACTGGGTGAAGGAACGCTCCCTGCTGTTCGGCGGCACGGTCGCCAACACCATGCTGCGCAGTGACGCATTCTGGTTCAGCCGCCTGGGCATGTCCATCGAACGCGCCGATAACACGGCGCGCATCATCGACGTCAAATATAACATATTGCTTCCCGCCTATGAAGCCGTTGGCGGCACGATGGATTTTTATCAGTGGGCTTCCATGCTGCAATCCGTGTCGGCGTTGCGTGCCTATCACTGGGTTTACCGTGACCGGGTCAAGCCATGGCTGGTGGCGGAACTGCTGATCCTGAAACCGGAAATGCCGCGTTCGCTGGCTTATTGCGTCAGTGATGTGAGCCGGCAACTGGAAAGCCTTGCCGGCGCCTATGGGAAACGCGGGGAATGCCACCGGCTGGCGGGGCAGATCGACGCCAGGCTGCGTTACAGCAAAATAGATACCATCCTGCAACAGGGCCTGCACGAATTTCTGACGTCCATTGTTGATGACACCAGGGTTCTGGGTGAAGAAATCACCAAACATTATCTGATCTGAAAAGGCGGAAACAGCATGCGCATCCGGATCAATCATTCGACATCTTACAAATATGACATACATGTTCCGTATACGGCGCAACTGATCCGGCTGCATCCGCGCAGCCATCAGGGCCAGCAGGTATTGTCCTGGCGGGTGCTGAGCGAAAACGGGCGCCCCCTGCCATCGACCTTTGACGGGTATGGCAATGTCCTGCACATGCTGACGCGCGATCAGATGCATGATGCGGCCACCATCATTGCCGAGGGAGAGGTGGAAACAACCGATACTTCCGGCATCATCAAGGGCGCGGTGGAAACCCTGCCGCCGATTTATTTCCTGCGGCAAACCGCATACACACAGCCCGATGCGGCGATTACGGCGCTGGCGAAGGAATCCGCGGGGGTCTTTGACGCCATAGAGCGGCTGCACGGGCTGATGCTGCGCATCCGCTGGCGCGTCGCGTATGAGCCTGGCGTGACAACAAGCGGCACGACAGCGGCCGAGGCGCTGGCGCAGGGGAGCGGTGTCTGTCAGGATCACACACATATCTTTTTGTCTGCGGCCCGTGTGCTTGGCTATCCGGCGCGGTATATTTCAGGCTATCTTCGCCAAAACATGCAAACGCAAGAGGGCGATGCCGGGCATGCCTGGGCCGAGGCCATGGTTGAGGGGCTGGGCTGGGTTGGCTTTGATGTGGCCAATGGCATATGCCCGGGCGAGAATTATGTGCGGGTTGCGGCCGGGCTGGATTTTATGGAAGCGGCCCCCATTCGCGGCGTGCGCCGTGGCGAGGGCGAGGAAGAGATGCGCGTATCGGTTGATATAAGGCAGTTGCATCAGGTACAACAATAACATCTGCAATCATACTCCGGCACGATTGATCCTATGACCTATTGCATTGGACTGCGCCTTAAAGACGGACTGGTCATGCTGTCCGACACCCGCACCAATGCGGGCCTTGATAACATCGCCACCTTCGGCAAAATGCACCTGTTCGAACAGCCGGGCGAGCGCATGATCGCGCTGATGACATCGGGCAATCTGGGCGTCTCGCAGGCGGTGCTGAGCCTGCTGGCCGATGGCGTTGAAACTCCGGCCAGCGGCAAGGCCGAAACCCTGTATTCCGTACCCAGCATGTTTCGCGCCGCCCAACTGGTCAGCGAGGCGGTGCGGCAGGTCTTCACCATACATGGCGAGGCGATGCAGGCGCAGGGTATCACCTACGATATAGGAATGATGCTGGGCGGCCAGATCAAGGGCCGGTCCATGCGCCTCTATCAGATTTATTCGGCCGGCAATTTTATCGAGACGACGGAAGACACGCCGTTCCTGCAACTGGGCGAGCACAAATACGGCAAGCCCATTCTGGACCGCGCCGTAACCTATGACGTGCATCTGTATGACGGGATCAAGCTGGCGCTGATTTCGATGGATTCGACGTTGCGCAGCAATCTTTCCGTCGGCCTGCCGCTGGACCTGCTGGTCTATAAGCGCGATGCGCTGCGCACAGATATCCGCCGCCGCATCACCGAAGACGACCCCTATTTCCGCCATGTGCGCGAATACTGGTCCAGCGCCCTGCGTGAGGCCTATCAGCGCCTTCCCCGGCCAGACTGGGCGCGGGAATAAGCTTCCATATTGCAGGGCGGGCCGCCGCGGCGTAGGCTTGCCCCGGCTATAATGAAAAAATCAGAAGGGAGTCCCCACATGTACCATCCGGCACTGAAAACGCCTTTGTGCGACATGCTTGGCATTGAATATCCCATCCTGCAGGCGGGCATGGGATTTGTGGCGCGCGGGCCGCTGGCGGGGGCGGTATCGGCGGCGGGCGGCCTTGGCTGCATCGGGGCGGGCACCATGACGCCGCAGGAACTCAGCGCGGAAATCGCCATTGTACGCAGCATGACCAGTAAACCGTTTGCTGTTGATCTGCTGTTCGCCACAGCCGCCGGTAAAAGCGCGCAGATGTTCAGCACCGACACCCAGGCGCTGATCGAAGTGGTGTTCAATGAAAAAGTGCCGGTGATCGTCAGCGGGCTGGGCAATCCCGGTCCCATCGTGCCGGAATGTCATGCGGCGGGGATGAAGGTGCTGAGCCTGACCGGCAGCACCAAAAACGCCGTGCGGCTGGCGGCCAGCGGCGTCGATGCGATTATCGCGCAGGGCTATGATGGCGGCGGCCATACCGGCAGCGTTGGCACCATGACACTGGTGCCCTCGGTGATGGATGCGGTGGATATTCCCGTGCTGGCGGCGGGCGGCATTACGGATGGGCGCGGGCTGGCGGCCTGTCTGGCGTTCGGCGCCATCGGCGTGTGGATGGGCACGCGTTTCATCGCCACGCCCGAGGCCTGGGGCCATGATAATTATAAAAACCGCATTGTCGAGATCGGCGACGAAGACACCATCCGCACCAAATGCTTTTCCGGCAAGCCGTGCCGCATGATCAGCAACGACACCACCAAGGCCTGGGAAACCCCGGAGATGCAGGCGAAGCTGAAACCCTTCCCGCACCAGACCCGCAATGTCACCGAATGGCTGGGAACCGACCCCTATATGGCCGGGCGGCGCGATGGGCAGACCGATATCGGCGCGCTGGCGGCGGGGCAAAGCTCCGCCCTCATCCATGAGGTGAAACCTGCAGGCGACATTGTGCGCGACATCATGGCCGAGGCGACACGGGTGCTGGAGCGGTTGGGTGGACGGGTGACTGTGGGGGGGTAGGTTCTGGCATTATCGAATGGTGCGTCTAATACCGTATTGTAATGCGGACCAGCGTGTCACCCGGCATTGCGGTGAAAACGGTTTCATCCAGTTGGGGGAGACGGTAGCTGACGGTGGCGTCTCTGGAAAAGCCGTAGCCTTCTATTGGCAGGCCGAGCCAATTTTTAGTGAGTTTTTTGTTGGCGTCTTCATCATGATAGAGCGAAATGGCGTAGCTGCCGGGTATGGGGACCGGCATGCAGACAGTTACTTCGCCTTTTTGCGCGGGAACGCGGATGCGGCCAAGGCGTTTGCCTTTTTTGAGAAAATCTTCATCCCGATCACCGTAAAGCATAAGGGTGATGGTCCCCCGGGCGTTGTGAACACCGGCAACCTTTATCTGTAACCGGACCAGATCGTCCGCTGTGCACGGGCGGTCAGAGACCGATGCTGCCAGGGCAGGCGCCGCCAGCAGAAAAGCCGCCAAACCGAACGGCGGTAATAAATGGGAGATTCGTTGCATCCGGCAAGCCATGGTAGCAGTGAAGGTCAAGCCTGACTTATACTCTATCTTCAATAATAATACCGGACGAATCGCCATGACGGATGCGCCAGAAATTTCACCTACCGCCAGCAAGTTTGGGTATCCCGGAACCTGTATTGCCGAAACCCCTTCGTGGCTGGTGCTGTTGCGTCCGCAGCAGGTGACCTTTTGTTCGCTGGTGCTGGTTTGCCGGGAGCCGGTGACGGCCTTTGGGGATGTCAGTGCGCAGGCGCTGGCGGCGTTGCAGCCGGTCCTGAAAAATATCGAATTACTGCTGACGGATGTGGTGCACTATCAGAAAATCAATTATCTGATGCTGATGATGGTGGATCCCGATGTGCATTTTCACGTTATTCCGCGTTATGACGGGGTGCGTGAATATGACGGGCTTGGCCTTGTGGACGCGGGCTGGCCCGGGCCGCCGCGACTGGATCAGGCCGTGCAGCTTTCGCCCGATGCGCAGGCGGCGCTTGTACAGACATTGCGTGATAAATGGGGCGGCAGGTGAGTTCAGCGCGCACGGGCGCCAGCCTGATTACATTTTATCTGGTGCGGGAGATATCCAGGCCGTTGGTGTTTTCACTGCTGATTACGCTGGCCGCGATGCTGCTGGAGCGGACGCTGCGGCTTATGGACATGCTGACCAGCCATGGCGGGCCGCTGGAGCTTGTGTTTCAACTGACGATTAATTTGCTGCCGCATTATCTGGGGCTGGCGCTGCCTGCGACATTCTTTATCAGTCTGTTTGTGGTGATTTCAAAATTCGATGCCAATAATGAACTGGTGACCATCAGCGGCGCAGGGCTTTCACTGTATCGCATTGTCAGGCCAATGGTCGTGATCGGGGTGGTGTTCGCGCTTATCAGCGTCGCGCTGTTTGGATATATCCAGCCTTATAGCCGCTATCTGTACCGCGAGATTATCCATGTCGTCACAAACACAGCGTGGAATGCGACGCTGAACGAAAGAGTGTTCGCCAAACTGGGCGGCGGATTAACCATTTATGCGGATAATGTGGACGCGACGGGACGCAGGCTGGCCGGAATATTCATTCGCGAAGTGAACGATGACACGGAAGTGGTGACAACGGCGGCAGAGGGTGCGCTGATCGTCAATGATAGCCATACCAGGCTGCAACTGGTGCTGCGCGATGGTGCGCGCACCACGTTCAGGAAAAATACCGAAGCCATGACGGTGAGTTTTTCTAATGTAAGTCTTGCACGGGACTTTGCGTTTGACGCCGCGCCGTTTCGCCCGCGCGGCAAGGATGGCCGCGAAATGACCCTGACCGAGCTTTGGACGCTGGCGAAGGAAACACCGGATGGCGGTGTGCGGGCGGGGCTGACTGCCGAATTTCATACCCGTATCGTGCGCGCCGCATCGCTGCCGTTTCTGCCCTTTCTGGCGATGGCCATGGGCATTGCCAGCCAGCGCGCCAGCCGCAATACCGGCATCGCGGCGGGGGGGGTGATTCTTGTGCTGTATCATCATGTGATACAGCTTGGCGGCAGTCTGGTCGAACGTGGGATGTTTTCGGCGGCAATGGCGGTCTGGCTGCCGTTTTTGCTGTTTTCAGGTTTTTGCATGATGACATTTCATCGCAGCAATGCGACGCCGGGCGGCAACCCCTTTGATCCCGTTTTTGCCAGAATCGAAAATATGGTTTCGGCACTGACCAGCGCACTGCGGCCAGAAAGCAAGCAGCGGGCATGACCTTTATCCTGTATCTGACGCGAGTGTTTGCACTAAGCACCGGGGCGGCGCTGCTGGCATTGGGGGCATTGGCGGAACTGCTGGATTTGCTGGACAATGGCAATATCGTGATTGCGCGTTATGGGCGCCTGTCTGATCTGGCTTATTATGCGGTGCTGATTACGCCGACGGTTGCCGCCAGCGTGATACCTATTGCCACATTGATCGGTGCACTGATTGCGTTTGGCAATCTGGCCGGAAATAACGAGATCGTCGCCATGCGCAGCTCGGGTATGACCCTGTACTGGATTGTGGCGCGGCTGGCCCCGATGGCGCTGTTTATCGGCATGCTGTATTTCGCGCTTCGTTTTGTCGTCGCGCCCTACACGGAAATCCAGGTGTATGAAATGTTGCGCGAGCCGGAAACGGCAAGTGAAACAGTTTCGGATGAATCGCCTTCAGATGGCGGTTACTGGATCAGTTCCGGGCGGGTAATACTGGCATTCGAGGATGTTGAGGATGAAGGCAAGCGCATACGGCATGTGACGATTATCGACCGGGACGAAGATGGCAGAATGGTGCGCCATACCGTCGCCAGTGAGGGCCGGTATGAAAAAGGCGACTGGCGTTTCGCGGGCGTTACAAGCCGGACCACAGGCGCACAGGGCGCGGCCCGGGCGTCAGGCGGAGAATTTATACTGGTGGATGGCCCCCAACCCATCGACATACTGTCGGCGACAATTCCCAATGCCCGTGTCCGGCTAAGACAGCCCGGGCTTCCCGAGGCAAAAATATGGGCCGGCAGCAACAGTCCGGCCTATCATCGGACAAATTTTTATGAAGCGCTGGCTGCGCCGTTTGTGCCGATGATCATGCTGCTTGCGGCCGCACCCCTGGCGCTTGGCACGGCCCGGCATCCATCAAAGGTGCGTGATATGGGTATCGCATTGTGTGCCGGTTTTGGGTATTTACTGGCCAGTGGAATGTTCCGGGCACTGGGCGAATCCGGCGTCATGCCGCCGCTGCTTGCGGTATGGGGGCCTGTTGTGATTTTTGCGCTGGCCACCACAAGCATATTGGCGCACCGCGAAGGATAAGTTTGTGAGCATTACAATTATTCCCGTAACCGGCAAGAAGCTGCTGCGGCGTTTCATTGAAGTTCCGTATACGGTGCATCAGGGTGATCCCCTGTGGATTCCGCCATTGCGGATGGAGCGCGCGCAAACATTTTCACCCAGGCACAATGAATTTATGCGCTGCGCCGATGTGGGGCTGTTTATTGCGCAGCAAAATGGCAGGGATGTTGGCCGTATCAGCGCACAGGCTGATCCAATGCTGAAAACCGCAGGCATGCCGGATATTGGTCATTTCGGCTGCATCAGCGCAATTGATGACAGGGCTGTGTTTTCGGCATTGCTACAGACAGCGGAGCGGTTTTTGCGCGAGCATGGAAAAACCCGCGCACTGGGCCCGTTCAGCCTGTCGATCAAGGAAGAAACCGGCCTGCTAATCGACGGCTTTGATACGCCGCCAATGCTGATGATGGGGCATGACCGTATATATGCAGCCGCGCAGATGGAACAGCATGGCTATGCCAAAGAAAAAGATGTCTTTGCCTATATTGCCGATCTGCACATGCCACAGTCGCGCGCCACAGCGGCGATGCTGCGCCGCCCGCCCGCCAGTAATGTTGTGCTACGCAGGGCCAATTTTGCTGACTATGACAATGAGGTCCGCCTGCTGGTGGATATTTTTAACGATGCCTGGAGCGGCAATTGGGGTTTTGTTCCGATGACCGAGGCGGAAACAGCGGCGCTGGGCAAGCATCTGCGGTTAATACTCGACAAGCGGCTATGGATGTTCGCGGAACTGGATGGCAAGGCCGTTGGATTTATTATCGTGCTGCCCAATATCAATGAAGCCATGCATGATTTGCGCGGTCATCTATTGCCATTTGGCTGGGCGAAATTTTTGTGGCGGTTGAAAGTGCGTGGGGTACGGACTGCGCGCGTGCCGCTGATGGGGGTTCGGCGGAGCGCTGCCGGAACCATGGCCGGCGCCGCGTTACCGCTGCATCTGATCAGTGCGGTGTGGAAAACGGCGATGGAGATGGGTTTTCAACAGGTGGAGCTTTCGTGGATACTGGAAGATAATCTGCCGATGCGCCATGTCCTCGACAGGCTTGGTGCGAAAGCCTATAAAACCTATCGTGTATATGGCAAGTCATTGTCATGAAATGTACCGCAATTGTGCTGGCAGGCAGTCGCGGTGCGCCGGATGCGTTATGTATTGCCAACGGCGTCGCACATAAGGCGCTGATCCCGATTGGCGGCCAGCCCATGCTGATTCGCGTGGTGGAAACTTTATTACGCAGCGAACGTATCAGGGAGATTCTTATCTCCATAGAACGGCCGGAACTGGTGTTGGCGCTGCCGTTGATTTCTGCACAAGTTGAAGGCGGACGCGTGCGGCTGATCCCGGCGGGGGGCACGCCAGGTGAAAGCGCGCTGGCAGGAATATTTGCTTCGGGCAATATGTGGCCGATATTGGTGACGACGGCGGATCATCCTTTGTTACGCATCGAGATGATCGATTATTTGTTTGACCATGCGCCTGGCGATGCGGACGCCGTTGCGGCGGTCGTGGAGCAGGCGGTTATTCAGGCGGCCTATCCGGAAACCGCGCGTACCTATATGCGGTTTCGCGATGTGGCCTTTAGCGGGGCGAATTTATTTTTATTGCGTAATCCGGACGCCAAAGGGGTGGTGACGTTCTGGCGGCATGTGGAGGCCAACCGCAAGCGCCCCTTGCGCCTGGTCGCAGCGCTGGGGTTTGCCACGATTTTGCGTTTTGCAACGGGGCGGCTTGATCTGGCGCATGCGCTGGGCACGCTGGGCAAACGGTGTGGCGCAAGGCTTGGGGTGGTGCGCCTGCCCTATGCGCAAGCAGCCATTGATGTGGACAAGCCCTCTGACCTGGCGCTGGTCACGCGGATTTTGGGATAGTCCTGTTCCAGGCCGAAACGGCCCCGGGTTTATCCTGTAATTTGGAAAACCCCTGTACAAGGGTTTCGGCGCGCGCCATGTCGGCGGGGCAATCGACCTCGCACCAGCCAAAGCCTTCGATGGACACGGTCGCGACAGAACCAAAATCGTTTTTTGCCAGCCGGTCCACGGCGGATAAATACCAGCGCCGGAAACCATCTGTGTCGCGCAATACAGTTTCCATTGCAGACTTCATCAGGGTGGCGCCGTATGGCGTCAGATGCAGCATGCCGATCGATTCCCCATTGGTCTCCTGTGCAGACAATGTTTTACCGATGGCGCACAGGCGCAGACCATCGATCTGCACTTTCATATCGTCATCGTCGTAACGGGGTTTGCGGTCAATCGTGACGCTTACGGGCGCCTGCGCCTCGCGCAACAATTTGTCCAGCACGGCGGGTTCGAACAAGGTATCGCCATTGAGAATAATGCCGCCATCGCGCAGTGCATCCGCCGCCAGATACAGGCTTGCCAGATTATCGGCAACCGCGAAAAACGGGTTGAACAAAATGCGGACGCCAAGACCCGGAAATTTCTGTTGCGCAGCAAAAGCGTCTACGGCTTCTGACATGAAGCCGGTGACAATCACGGCCTCGGTAACGCCGCACAGATGCAGGCTGCGCAATTGCCATTTCAGAAGCGGGCGTCCGCAAACGGGCACCAGGCATTTTGGCATTTTGGCTGTGTAGGGCAACAGACGCCGCCCCTGCCCCGCGCTTAAGATGATTGCTTTCATGAAACCCCGAATATCCATGACATCGCAGCATGATCCAGGCGGCGCGTCGTCAGCCTGTGTAGCATGGTCAGATTCAGGCCGAAATAACAAATATGTAATGTTTGCCGCCTGTCAGCGGCCTGCTGTATAGGGGGCAGGCCCACACCCCATGAATTTACAGGATGTCTGGAGAGGAATGCTGAACGATAGCGAAAAGGGCGTTCGCCGGCTGGGGGCGGGGATCAAACCCGCCTGGCAAAGCTGGACAGCCGATACATTGCTGCGGCGATTGATCAGCAATGCTTCGATGCTGCTGGGGGGTAAGGCGGTTACCGCCATTTTCGGTATTGGCTATCTGGCGCTGGCGGCCCGTGGCCTGAGCCTTGAAGCCTTTGGCACATTGATCCTGATCCACACCTATACCCAGGCCGTTGGCGATATTACCAAATTTCAGTCCTGGCAGGCGGTGCTGACCTATGGCACTCCTGCCTGGAATGACGGGCGGATAGGCGATTTGCGGAAAATACTGCGATTTACGGTGCGCCTGGATATCATTGGGGCGATTGCTGGGCTGGTGGTGGCGCTGCTTGGCATTCCGCTGGCGCAATATATGTTCGGCTGGACGCCGGAAACGGTGGAATTGGCCACCTATTATGTGCTGTCCATTGTATTTTTTGACATTGCGACAACCACCGGGGTGTTGCGGCTATATGACCGTTTTGACCTGACTGCGGCCCAAAGCAGCCTGAGCGCCTTCATTAAATTACTGGGGACTGCTATGGCGTTTTATTGGGGCGCTGGCCTGGAAGCCTATCTGGTCACCTGGATGATCTCCGAGATTGTCCCCTGCCTGATATTAATAGGCATGGCCGTGCGTGAGTTGCGCCGGCAGGGTGTACTGGCGCCACAACCGGAACAGTCTGACGCTGCACCCGTTCAATGGGCGCCGGATCGCAAGGTTTGGGGCTTTGTGTGGTCTGCTAATCTGAATACCGCTTTGCAGCTTGTCCTGACCCATTTTGGGACGCTTGCGGTTGGGGCGATGCTTGGGGCGCCTGCCGCAGCACTTTACCGGATTGCCCGGCAATTGACCGAAGCCCTCACCACACCCGTTAAGCTGCTGACGCCAACCATTTATCCCGAACTGGCCCGGCTTGCCGCCCGTAACGCCATTGCGGATATGCGGCGCTTTATGGTGCGCGCAGCGCTACTTGCCGGGGTGGGGGCAAGTGCGCTTGTAGGGGTGCTGATCGTGGCGGGGCCGTGGCTGTTAAGGGCTGTGGCGGGGCCAAATTTTGCACCCGCTTATGGGGTTATGGTAGTGTTGGGAATTGCCGCCGCGATCCGCCTTGGGTCTTTTCCGCTGGAGCCAATGCTGATATCTTCCGGCCAGGCATTGTCGGCCCTGAAGGTACGCATGGTGACGACGGTGTTATACATGGCGCTAATGTTCTTTTTATGTTCCTGGCTGGGGCTGGTGGGTGCGGGGCATGCGCTGCTGATTGCATCGCTGACCAACCTTGTTGGTCAGGTTTTTGTTGTAGAAAAATGGCTTCGCCGGCATGCCGTGACAGCGTAAAAGCACATATAGAATTCGTTATATAAGTCCCGGGCCAATCCGGGGCGTGGAGTAAAAACGGTATGAAAGAAGCACTGCCCGCCAGTTCCGGTGGAGGCATTTATCGTCCCGCAGATTTTGCAACCTTAACGCAGGCATTGGATTATGCGGCGCAAGGGCGGGCAGGACTCAATTTCTACTCTGGCAAGGGCGATCTTCTGGAGGCCCTGAGCTATTGCGATTTGCGCGCGCAGGCGCAAGGCATTGCCAGACGCATGCGCAACGCAGGTCTTGGCGCCGGCGAACGTGTTGCCATACTTGCGGATACGGATGGCGATTTCGTCCGCGCATTTTTCGCCTGTCAATATGCCGACCTGGCGCCAGTACCGATGCCCTTGCCGATGGCCTTCGGCGGCAAGGCGGGTTACATCAGCCATATTCGCCGGATGATCGAAAATGCGGGGGCCAGTGCGGCGCTGTGTCCCAGGGCTTTGCTGGAGATGACCCAGGAAGCCGCAAACGGACTGGGGCTTAAAGCCGCAGGGACGCTGGAAGTGTTTGATGTGTATACGGATGATGGTGCGCCCCTGCCCGTCATCACGCCGGAGCATCTTTCCTATCTGCAATATTCTTCCGGCAGCACCCGGTTTCCGCTTGGGGTCGCGGTGACGCAGCGCGCGCTGCTGAGTAATTGCCGCGCCATAACCCAGCACGGGCTGAAAATTGTGGCGAGCGACCGCTGTGTGTCGTGGCTGCCATTTTATCATGATATGGGACTGGTTGGATTTTTACTGGTGCCGGTGACAACACAAATGTCCGTCGATTATGTATCGACCAGGGAATTCGCCCGCCGTCCATTAGTGTGGCCCACATTGATTTCCCGCCATGGCGGCACATTATCGTTCAGCCCATCATTCGGATATGATTTGTGCGCGCGGCGCGGAGCCAGCGGCGCACGCCCGGATAATCTGGATTTATCGCGCTGGCGCGTGGCGGGAATTGGCGGCGACATGATCCGCAATTCGGTGCTGTCGCATTTTGCCGAAAGTTTTGCCCCGAGCGGTTTTCGCAGACAGGCGTTCGTCGCCAGCTACGGCATGGCGGAAGCAACCCTCGCCATCAGCTTTGCGCCGCTTGAGACAGGTATCGAGACGGATCATATTGATCTTGATCAGCTTGAGGCATTGGCGGTCGCGACCCCGGTAAAATCCAACGGGAATGGCGCCGCTGCAAAGCGCAGCCGCAGTTTTGTTTATTGCGGCCCGGTCCTGCCGGGCCATGATCTGGAAATTCGTGACCCCGGCGGCAAGGTGCTTGAGGAACGCCATGCCGGACGTGTTCTGGTGCGCGGGCCAAGCCTGATGCGGGAATATTTCGGAAATCAGGAAGAGACATCCCGGGCATTATCTGCGGATGGCTGGCTCGATACCGGTGATCTTGGGTATCTGAGCGGTGGCTCTTTGGTTATTACCGGACGCAGCAAGGATCTTATTCTGATTAATGGCCGCAATGTCTGGCCGCAGGATCTGGAATGGGCCGTGGAACAGGAAGTGGACGGTCTGCGAAGTGGTGATGTAGCGGCGTTTTCCGTCGATGAATCCGTTGCAGAGCGTGTGGTTCTGCTGGCGCATTGCCGTAAAACCAGCGAGGGCGACCGTGAAGATCTGCGCCGGGCGATTATTGAAACCATCCGCGCCAAGGCGGGGCTGGATTGTGAAGTCATGCTGGTCGCGCCGCATAGTTTGCCGCAAACATCATCGGGCAAACTTAGCCGTACACAGGCCCGGCAGTTATACCTGGCCGGGTTGCAGAATAGCAGCAATGCCGGCCTGGCTGCGCGGCGGCAGGCATAGATCATGACAGGACTGGTTGCGGTCACGGGCGCAACCGGGTTTCTGGGCAGGTATATTGTCCGTGCACTGATAGATAAGGGCTGGCGCGTGCGCATTCTTGCGCGGCAATATCCGGTCCACGAACAATTTTCGGATGTGACGTTTGAAGCCATTCCAGGTGATCTATCGGATCATGGCGCGCTTCGTGCGCTGGTGCGGGGCGCTGACCGGGTTGTACATGCGGCAGGGCTGATCAAGGCGCGCGATGCAAACGCCTTTCAATCGGTAAATGTTCAGGGAACGGCCAATCTGGTTGCCGCAATACATGCCGAAAGTGCGCCGCTGCGCCTGCTGCTGGTTTCATCCATGGCGGCGCGTGAAGCACATTTATCGCCTTATGCCAGAACAAAGTGCGCAGCCGAGGAAATTGTCCGTACCCGGCTTGCGCCGCCACATGAATGGATGATCATCCGGCCGGGCGCGGTGTACGGGCCATGGGACGTGGAAACCCTGACGGTTATGAAGCTGGTGAGCCGGGGTATTGCCCTAAGACCCGGGAACAAAAACGCACGGGTCAGTCTTGTACATGCACGCGATGTGGCGGCGGCCGTCGCAGCGCTGTGCGCGGATAGCCGGACAGGTGGCCTGTATGAACTATCAGACGCACGCCGTGAGGGGTATTTATGGGAAGAAATTACCCAGGCCGCAGCCAGGGCATTGGGTGTGCGGACGATCAGCCTGCCACTGCCTGCCCCGGCCGTCAGATTTGTGGGGGCGCTGGGAACAGCCGTTGGACGGCTCAACCCTTCCCCGGCAATGTTAACCATAGATAAGGCAAGAGAAGTTCTGCACCCGGATTGGTCGTCCCGTGCTGAATATCAGCCCCCTGAAACAGTTTGGCAGCCAGAAATCGACATAAACTGTGGCTTCCTGGAGACAATCCAATGGTATCAGTCTCGCGGATGGCTTCCCGGCGGGGGGAAAATGATTAGCTAGATTGACGCCACGTCAAAAATGCTTGAAAAATTGGCCGATTCGGCAGTATCCGCTTTTGGCGGCAGTTTATTAAGTTCCTGTTATGGATTTATACAAAATCTGTTAAAAGGCAGGGGTTATTGACGCGCGAGATGCGTCCGGTCAGGGGGACAAGGCAAGTTGGCGCAGGTGCTGGACACGATTGGGGCACAGATCATTAAAGTGCTGGCAGGGATGGTTCCGTCAGGGACTCCGATAACCGGAGAAACCCGGATTGCGCGCGACCTTGGGCTTGATTCAGTGGCCATCATGGACTTCGTAATGGAGCTGGAAGAGCGCTTCGATATTCTGATACCGCTGGACCAGATTGCGGATGTTGAAACAATCCACGACCTGACCAAAGCGATAGAAGCACTTGTGAAAGATGCAGCCTGATGTCAATTTTTGCCAAGTTTGAAGATATCCGAAACACGCTATCTGATCTTTCCAAATCCGGGCAGAATCCACTGGATGTGCGATTTGATGAAATCAAATCGCCGGTGGAGGGGGTTGTTAGCGGAAGGCGTGTCCTGCTGTTTGGCACCAGTAATTATCTGGGTTTGACCTTTGACGCGGATTGCATCGAGGCGGGTGTGCAGATGCTGCGCCACTCTGGCACCGGCACGACGGGATCACGTATTGCCAACGGCACCTATGCGGGGCATGCATCGCTGGAAAGCCAGCTTGCGAAATTTTACGGCAAACGTTCCGCCATGGTGTTTTCCACCGGGTATCAGGCCAATCTTGGGCTAATTTCGGCGCTGGCCGGGCGCGATGATCATTTGTTTATCGATGCGGACAGTCATGCGTCGATTTATGATGCGTGCCGTCTGAGCAGTGCGGAAATTATCCGTTTCCGGCACAATGACGCGGATGATCTGGCGCGGCGCATTGGCCGGCTGAAAGACAAGCCCGGCTGCCGGATTATTGTGACCGAGGGTATTTACAGCATGCTGGGGGACACCGCCCCGTTGCGTGAAATTGCAGCGGTAAAGCGCGCGGCCGGCGCCTATCTGATCGTGGATGAGGCGCATTCGATGGGTGTTCTGGGTGCGCGCGGACGGGGCCTTTGCGAGGCTGCGGGCGTTGAGGCCGATGTGGATTTTGTCGTTGGCACCTTCAGCAAAAGTCTGGGCGCCATGGGCGGTTTTGCCGTATCGGACCTTGAGGGTTTTGACCTGCTGCGCGTCGCCGCGCGGCCTTATATGTTTACGGCTTCCTTGCCGCCGTCCATTATTGCCACGGTTTCGGCCGCGCTATCGCGCATCCAGCAGGATGGTTCACTTGGTGCGCGGGTGCGCGCCAATGGACAGCGGCTTTATCGCGGGCTTGAGAAAGCCGGTTTTGCGCTTGGTCCGCAACCCAATCCGGTGGTTGCAGTGAAAATGCCGGACCGTGACGCCGCTGTGGCTTTCTGGAAGCAGCTTCTGGCGGAAGGCATTTATCTGAACCTTGCACTGCCACCAGCGACACCAGGAAGCCTGGCCCTGCTGCGTTCGAGCGTCAATGCGATGCATACGGATGAACAGATTGATTGCGCCATTGCGGCACTTTGCCGGGTAGGTGTGCGGCTGGGTATTATTACGTCCGCGCAGGTGGCTAAGCCGGCAAATATGGCAGAGAAACTGGCCCTGCCGGCTGAATAATCCAGGCTTAGTGAATGGTGGGCGTGCTTCGGGCAAGGCGTCCTTTTGCTGCGTCTTCAACAAGGGCGAGTAGCGCCCGCCAGTCTGGAATCAGGGCCTTCTGATTCGTCTCAATCATCGCCTGTAATCCGTTTGAGGCAAATGCCAGGGCGGCCATCGCCCCATCACGGGCAACCAGATATTTTGCAGTGGCATGAAGATCCTGTGTCGAAACCATTTGAAAACCTGTGATCCGTTGTGAACTGATCCACAATCAGCAAACTCCATGCCAGCCTGATAAATTATTCAACTGATTGATTTATATAGAAAATATATGAGGGCGCGAATGAGTGGCAGGCAGTTTTTTCCTGCCGGTACGCTCGAATGGGCGATTTTCGCGACTTTATAGTTCCTGCAATTCGGCCTTATCCCCAAGGCGGACCAGGCCGCTACGCGCCACCCGGCAGGTCGCCCCCGCCCGCCAACCGGGCATCAGGGCCTTACGCAGGCCCTTATGGGCTTTTTCCATAACCGAGCAGGGATCGCATTCATCAGTAATGACCAGCACCGCCGCGCCAATTTTCAGCCGTGCGCCAATGCGTCCGGTCAGATCGACGCCGCGCACCAGCAGATTGGCGCGCCTTGTGGTCCAGGGCAATTCCTCGCCCAGTTCCGCGCAGGCCGCCCGCCAGCCTTCTTCGGTCAGCACCGTGACCTGGCGGCCCCGCACCGCACCGCGAAAATCACCGGTCAGGCCAGCTTCAACAGTAATTTCTGACTGGGTTAACAACTGCATTGGCGCGCGCGGTTTTTCACGCAGCGCAATTCCGGTAACTTCACCCATTACTGTCTCCCGGCTTAAAGGAAAAGCTCCGCGTTTTCTTGGCCCAGCCGCATGCCGCCAAAATTTCTGCCTGGCGGCTCTGGCGTGTTCGCCCCATGGGCGCGCATGGCGTGAACATCGCGGAAGGCGCGTTGCAGATAGTTACTTGTTTGAAGCGCGCGTCCGCCCGCCGCCTCCATGATCATATCTGCGGCGCGCATTCCGGCCACAGAGGAATAGGCCGCATCCCAGCGCGCCCGCGCCCGAAGTTCAATGGGCAAGGTTCCGCCCTGCGAGATAATATCCGCCATCTGACTGAAATTATCCAGCAGGCGCAACTGTGCGCCGCGCGCCATGGAATCGGCTTCGGCCACGCGCATCTGCATGGACGGATCCTTTGTGTAAGACCCGCCGCCTGCTATGATGCCCAGCGCATTGTTGCGCACTTTGGTCTGCTCGCAGAAAACTTCAATCATGCCCATTGCCGCCCCGATGGGCGGCGCGGCGAGCGCGTTGGCGAACACCTGACCGAACGGATATTTATACAGTGGTCCGGGAAACGCTTCCGCGCCCGGGTTCTGGATACGGAACGCGCCAACCATGGAATGGGTGCGATAGGCCGGCACAAAGGCGTCCTCGACCACAATGTCCTTGCTGCCGGAACCCGACAGGCCCGTTACATGCCAGTTATCATCGATGCGGTAATCCCCGATCGGGATCAGGAAAGTAAGCAGATCGTTGCTGCCATTGGGATGCGTGACGGTCGCACCCAGAAATACCCACTTGCAGTGATCGCAGCCGGTGGAAAATGACCAGCGCCCCTTAACCTGATATCCACCGGCCACGGGTTCGGCCTTGCCTGTCGGCGCGTAGGACGACGAGATCAGAACATCGGGGTCGTCTTTCCAGACATCTTCCGCCGCGCGCGGATCGAACAGCGGTATCTGCCAGTTATGCACCCCGACAATACCCAGCACCCAGGCCGCCGAGCCGCAGCCGCGCGCCACTTCCAGACAGACTTCGAAAAACACCGAAGGCGGCAACTCATAACCGCCATATTTTTTGGGATGCAGGATTTTGAAAAACCCCGCATCGCGAAACGCCTGCATCGTGGCGTCGGGGCAGCGGCGCAGTTGCTCCGCCTCCTGCCCGCGCGCGCGCAGCATGGGCACCATTGCGCGCGCCCGCGCGATCAGTTCTTCCCGTGTTGGTACAGACATGGCAGCCTCTCCCCGTTATTGTATCAATAGGTTTTGATGACGTGTTTACCGATGATGTTACGCTGAATCTGGTTGGTGCCTTCGATAATCTGCAACACCTTGGCGTCGCGGAAATATTGCTCGATCCGGTTGTCTGTGGAAATGCCTGCGGAGCCGAACAGTTGCAGCGCGTCGGTGGCGACCTTCATCGCCACATCGGTGGCGAAGCATTTGGCCATGGCGGCGATGGGGGCCAGCTCCTTGCCGGTGGCGCCGCCATCCACGACCGCCGCCGACTTGTACACCAGATGGCGCGCCGCTTCGGTCTGCATCGCCATATCGGCCAGCATCCATTGCACGCCCTGAAATTCGGCGACGGATTGGCCGAACGCCTTGCGCTCGCGCACATAATCCACCGCCAGATCAATCGCGCCCTGTGCCAGTCCAACGCCGCGCGCGCCGATGATCGGGCGGCTTTTGTTGAAGGCCTCCATCACCAGCAGAAAGCCTTCGCCTTCGGGGCCGAGCCGGTTGGCCTCTGGCACGAAACAATCTTCCAGATGGATCGCGGATGAAGGCACGCCGCGCGAACCCAGCTTGTGTTCGCCCCGGCCGATGGTGAAACCCTGCATGCCTTTTTCAAGAATGAAAACGCTGATGCCGCCGTGGCGTTTGGTGGGGTCGGTCTTGGCCGCGCAGATGACGAAATCGGCAATCGCAGAATTGGTCGAAAAAATCTTGTTGCCGTTCAGGATATAGCCGCCATCACTTTTGATGGCGCGCGTGGTGATGCCGGCCACATCCGATCCCGCGCCCGGCTCGGTAATGGAAATCGCCGCGCGCAAGGCGCCGCTGGCCAGCCCCGGCAGAAAGCGCGCCTTTTGTTCCGCATTGCCGCCATACAGCACCGCGCCAAACGGCACCCATTGCACGATCAGCAGATAGGCAGTGTTGTAACAAATCCGCCCCAGTTCCTCGACCGCGATGCACGATGACAGGATCGAATTCGCGCCGCCATATTCTTCGGGAAACGGCAGCGCGAACAGGCCCAGTTCACGTAAGCTGTCGAACATGTCCTGGGGATATTGCGCGGTAGCGTCAATTTCCTGCGCCCGCATGGCGACTTTTTCGAGCGCGAATTTGCGCACCATATCGCGCAGCAGATTTTGTTCTTCCGTAAGGCCATATTGTTGCATGATCGTGTCCTTAATGCGCGTCGCGCATGGCGCGGCCAGCGGCCAGACGCATGGGCGTATAGGTAATGACCGTCTCGCCGGTCTGCTTGATGATATTGTTCCGGGTACGGACCAGCCCGCGATTGGGGTCTTTCGAGGTGGGGCGGGATTCCAGCACCTCAACCTCGACATGCACCGTATCGCCAACAAAGGTTGGCCCTTTTACGTCAAATTCCATGGTCAGGAATGCGAGGCCCGCGCGCTGCAATGTGGCCTGTACCAGCAGCCCTTCACAGATACAATAGGCCAGCGCGCCGGGCACCAGGCGCCCGCCTTTTGGGCCATGCTTTGCTGCATATTCCACATCGGTGAACAGCACCTCGACCATGCCTGTCACATTGATAAAGCCTACCAGATCGGCCTCTGTGATGGTGCGCCCGATGGTGCGAAATTTATAGCCCACCGGCAAATCCTCCCAGCACATACCCAGTCCAACCGTATCCATATACCACTCTCCTGCTGTAATTTATTATGTTGACGAAATCATATAGGTAGATAGCAAATTCGCCTATATGATTTAGCCAAACAAGAAAACAGACAGGGGAAGAACATGGATTTTATTCGCGTAGAAAACGCAGGCGCGGTGCGCACCGTAACCTTGACGCGGGGCGAACAGCGCAACGCCCTGAACCAGCAAATGCTGGCCGAGCTGGAGCAGGCCTTTAGCGTCACGCCACCCCCAGAAGAACGCCTGACCGTGATCCGCGCCGAAGGGCCGGTATTTTGCGCAGGCATGGATCTTAAATCCCGCGACGGCACCAATGCGGGCGTCAGCCCAATTGAAAAAATGCTCTATGCGATTGAAACCTATTCCTTGCCGGTGTTGGGCATTGTGCAGGGCGACGCCATTGCAGGCGGCAACGAACTGGCGCTGCATTGTGACATCGTGATCGCCAGCACGACGGCGCGTTTTGGCATGTCGCTGGCGCAGATCGGGCTGGCGCCGACCTGGTTTCTGGCAAAAAAACTGCTGGAGGTAGCTGGGCCAGTGAAGACGCGGGAATTTCTGCTGCTGGGCGATCCGTTCCCGTCCAGCCATATGTATGACATGGGGTTCATTGCCCGCATTGCGCCGCCCGAAAAACTGGAAGAGGAAGCGCAGAAACTGATTGCACGGCTGGCCGCCAATGCGCCGCTGTCGCTGAAGGCGATGAAGGCGCTGATCGTGCGCGAAATGGCGTTTCGCGACGGCATCTATCACCGGGATATCGACGCGCTGGTCACCCAGTGCGGCGTCAGCGAAGATGGCAAGGAAGGCGTCAAGGCGCGCCTCGAAAAACGCCCTGCAAAATTTGTCGGCCGGTAAGGAGAAGGCAGATGGGTATTCGCATCACCAAAGCTTTTCAGCCATTGACGCCGGAAAACCTGAAAGACGTACACGCCTATCTGGGCGTCTATCATCTGGCCGAACCCGATGGGACGATTTATTATATCGGCTATGCGGGCGGGCGCACACTGTTCGGCCTGAACAGCGAATTGCAGCGCGAAATGGACGCACGCGGCGGCAAAGCCGCCATGTTCCGCTATGAAGTGAACATGCAATATCTCAGCCGCCATGAAGAACTGCTGATGCTGCATGTCGCCGATCGTGGCGAACTGCCCGAACGCAACCGGCGCGAACTGAAGCATAAATTGGGGCGGCTGACGCCTGCCTGAAAACCCATTCAATGATAAGAATAGCCGGGAGAACGTCATGGACTATCAACTAACCGACGAGCAGCGCATCATCGTCGATACGGTGCGAAAATTTGTGCGTGAGGAAATTTTGCCGCTGGAGGACAAGCTCGATCCCGATGCGGGCGATCTGGAGCCAGAAGATAAAGCCCGCCTGGTCGCCAAGGTAACGGATATGGGGTTTTACGGCCTGGGCATTCCGCCGGAATTTGGCGGGCCTGATCTGGACACGACCACCCAGACGCTGATCGCGATGGAGCTGACGCAGCATCGCGCGGGCCTGTACAATCCGGCCTATGGCGTGTTTGGCGGCGCGGGTCTGGCGCAACTGTTCGAGGCGACCGATGCGCAAAAGGAAAAATATCTCTATCCCACTTTGCGCGGCGAAAAGAGCACCTTTTTTGGGCTGACCGAACCGTCGGGCGGATCGGACCCGGCGCGCGCCATTCAGACCCGCGCGGTGCGTGACGGCGATGACTGGGTGTTGAACGGATCAAAGATTTTTATCAGTGGCGCCGATCGCGCCGATTTCGGCCTGCTGTTCGCGCGCACCGATAGCGATAAAGGCCGGGGTGGGGTGACCTGCTTTATTGTCGATGTGCCCTCGCCCGGATTTTATGTGCGCCGGGTGGTGCATACCTTGCGCTCCACCCGCTACGCCACGGAAATCCAGATCGAAAATCTGCGGGTGCCACACAGCAATATTCTGGGCGAGGTGAACAAGGGCTTCGCCATCGCCAATGACCGGTTGACGCGCCAGCGCATCCCATATGCGGCGGGCTGTGTGGGCGTGGCCATCAAGGCGCAGGAAATGGCCATCGAATATTGCAAAATCCGCAACACGTTCGGCGGGCCGCTGGCCTCGCGCCAGTCGATTCAATGGATGATCGTGGATAATGAGCTGGACATCCGCACGGCGCGCTATCTGTGCCTTGATGCCGCGCAAAAGGCAGACCGGGGTGAAGAATTCCGCACCGAAGCCGCCATGGCGAAACTGGTGGGCAGCGAAGCGGGCGGCCGCGTCGTCGACCGCGCCATGCAGATATTCGGCGGCTATGGCATGACCAAGGACTTTCCGTTTGAACGCTGGTACCGCGAAATGCGCATCCGCCGCATCGGCGAAGGCCCCAGCGAAGTGCAGCGCCTGGTCATCGCCCGCGACATTATTGGCGGAGCGTTCCATTAGCACTGCACGGTTGTTAATGTAACTACATTAAGTTTTGACAATAGCATTTAATGTAGTTACACTAATAACAATAAAAATTTCCTTCGATCCTGCGAAAGACAGCGCCAACAAGGCAAAGCATGGCTTGTCTTTGGCCGAAGCTAGCAGGTTTGAGTGGGATACGGCCCTAGCAGGCTGTTGAAAAACTTTCCACAAGCGCCGGTTTTCGTTGATTTGGACGCGATTTGCAGGCGAGTTTGAGTGCATATTCCCAAAATCTCCCCCCTTTACTGGGGATTTTGGGGTGGTTTGAC
>JBMOMW010000068.1:0-4774 GCA_049325255.1 Pseudomonadota bacterium
GGCCAGTGTTGCATGAGGTGGTCTTTGATCTCGGCTACACCGATGCCATCGACACCGGCAGCACCCTTGTTCTCGACCACTCGCTGATAGGCAAGCTTCAGGTTGCCGCGTTCCACCACGGCTTCCGGCAGTGAGTGCGCCCTGCCGGGCGCACGAAAAAAAAGGGCCGCTTTTCAGCGGCCCTTCGGTGATCGTTGATAGATCAACCGGTAATGATTTAGATGACTTTCTTCTTTCTGTGTAGGCTGGCCGCACCCAGACCCAGTAAGCCGATGCCCATCAGAGCCAATGAGGCGGGTTCCGGTACCCTACCTTGCGCTTGACCGGCACTGGTCACGTTCCACCCAGTGGAGGCGCCCGCTGCGAACAGTGTAACATCAAAGCTCAGGTCATATGTAAAGCCTGGATTCAAGCCGGTCATACTATTGGTATCGAACATGGCCGCATGGGTGCCACCGACAACATTGAGAAAGCCATTGCCAGCACCATTGAGCGAAGGCTGCAGGAAGCTGCTGGTATAGGTGGAGGTTAAATCGCCAAGCAATGCACCACCCGCACCGAACACCAAATCGAGAAACAGGCTACCCTCGGTTGCGCCGGGGTAGAGGTATTGCCCGGTACGACCCGCGGCGCCTGGGGCACCATTGTAATCATTGTTGGTGTCAAGAAACACTTTCATCCAACCACCGAGCGATCCGGTAGTAAAGCTGCTGCCCCCATTCCAAGTTACATGCTGGTCTTGCAAGCCACCGAAAATACCGGTTAAACGCTCGCCACCCGTACCCGTGGTCCACAAAGTTGCGCCACTAACCGCGTTTTCGATAGCAGAAATTTGGAAAATACCCCATGTGTCTTCACCCCATGAGGTGCCTGGGGCAGGATTTGTGCCAGCCAAATCACAAGCTGCTATGGTGCTACAAACATTTCCCAAGGTACCCGCTGGAGGCGTAGCAGGATATCCGCTGGTGCCAGCGTCAAAGTTAGAGAACAGAAGCTTCACTGGACCCGTGTATCCACCGAGACTAAAAGCCATCGCAGGGCTTGCCATCACGCCAACACTTATGGCCAAGCCCAGCATTGCCAGTGTCTTTTTTACATTATGTTTAAACATTTTTAACCTCCTATCGGATGCTATGAAATAAAAAAACCACCATGGTTTGCTTAAAATAATGCACGGAGCGTGCCACAAAATAGGGAGTTTTGTAATAACTTGTTGATATATATGAATATTATTATTTAAAATTACTTAACTTCAACATCATGGGCCCTTTTTGGTTAAACATTTTGTAAAGAATCCCGACACTTCAATGTCTCTCCTTCCCCAAAAAAACTGCTTTTTTATAACCTAAAAAATCAGGATAAAATCCTATCCATATGAAATTTATCAAAATTTTTTCAACATAGCCCGAAAAAATATCTGTAAAGAATTCCGACAAGCTATTTTTTTATACTAATCAATATGTTGTAGTTTGTCGTGCAATTTCCTAGCTTCTTGCGCCTCAGCGAAATGTCCCTCTTTGGCCAATAAGGCTTGAAGTACATTTCGCGCTTCGCGGCCGCGCCCGGCTTTGTCCAGGGCGACTGCATAATGATACTGGACGGCAGGGATGTCTGACGTCTTGTCGATGGCCTGTTGCAGAAAGCCTAATCCGCGCTTTACGTCCCCTTTTTGCACCAGTATCCAGCCAAGCGTGTCAAGCACGGCAGGTTGCTCAGGCGCTGCCTTATAGGCCTTTTCGGCATACTCCAGGGCGCGCGCATCTCCCTGCATGTGGTAAACCCAGCCCAGATCATTTAGTGCCGCAACATTACTGGGGTGCCGTACGATTATTTTCTGGTATTGTTCAGCGGCTTCCTGGAACTTCCCATCCAGCTGATAAGCACCGCCCAATGCGGCGCGCACCGCTATATCGTCAGGGTGGTCTGTTAGCCAGCGTGTCAGTGTCTGATATGCCCCAGACACATCTCCTGACTGATGCTGCGCGGTAGCCAGCTTTATCGCCAACCCAGCGCTTTTACCACGCGCATAGGCCGCTGTGTACGCTTTGATGGCGTTGGAATAGGCGCGCGCCTGCAGATGGGCGTTGCCCTCAAGCTCGTAGCCCGTTGCAGCGGTGGATTGCTGCTGAATCTGGCGAGCGATGCGTAGCGCTTCTTGTATCCGCCCGTTTTGCAATTCCAGAGATGACAATGCCACGGCAGCGGGCAACATTGTGGGATCCAATTTGAGCGCCTTGTTTAAACTAGCCGATGCGGCCTTGGCATCTTGCGCCCTGATCTGCGCCATTCCAAACAGATGGTGTACCTGTGCTGAGGCGGGCAATTGCTCGACGAGGGCACGAAAAGATGCCAAAGCACTGCCGGTCTCACCCGCTGCCAATTGTGATTGCGCCAATGCCTGCAAAGCACTGGGGTCAGTGGGATGCTCGTTCCTGGTATTCTGGGCCAAGGCCAAAGCCTCAAGCGGCTCGTTATTTTGCAAATGGGCATTTATCAGCAACAAGGCGGGAGAAAGAGACTGGGGGTGTTTTTGCCTGGCCTTTTTCAACCATGCCATGGATTCTTTTGTTTTGCCAGCACCCTGCTCGAGGGCGGCCAGGGCCAACAGACTGTCAAGGTGTGCCGGATCCTGCTTGAGAATATCCTGATAATGCCGACGGGCCGTGGCGGGATCATTTTGTGTCAGCGCAAGCCGCGCGAGGGCGACGCGCGCAGGAAAGTATTTGGGATCCAGCGCCAGTGACTGTTCCAATGCCTGACGGGCCTTGACATAATCCTTCTTGCCGACATAGACCGAGCCGGCTAAGGCGTCGGGTACTGGGCTCTTGGGATGCCGGGCTTTGAATGTGGTGACATCCTGCAGCGCGGCATCAAACTGTTTTTCTCGCAAGCGGGTGAAAATGCGCAATACATCAGCTTCTGCCATATCTGGTTTGATCTGTAAGGCGGCGTCAAACTGCTCTAGAGCCAGGTCTGTTTTGCCTTGGGCCCGCAGCGCTTCTCCTAGGGTTAGGTGCGTTCCGGCCGCACCTGGTTCGATTTCGACGGCTCGCTGCAAATAGCTGACGCCGGTCTGAAAGGCGCCTGTGCGCAGAAACAGATACCCTAGGAATTTGAGCACAGCAACATCATCGGGATGTTGTTTCGCAACCGGCTCGATGGTTTTAATGGCCTTGTCGGGCGCCCCTCGCTGCGCCTGTACAGCGGCAAGCAATCTGCGTGCCTGCATCGAACCGGGATAGGTGTTGAGCAGACGGGCCAAATAATCTTCGGCCTGCTGTAAATGGTTCTGTGAGATATGTGCCACCGCTAGATAATAGGCCGCTGATGGATGACCTGGATTCGCATTCAGAAACGCTTCCAGTGCTGCCTGCGCCTGGACATAATCTTTATCTATCAGAGCATGGCGCCCCTCAATATACTTGATGGCGAGGCTCTTTGGCTCCACCTTGCGCATGGCCTCCAGGTCGGCCTTGCTGGCGTCCTGCTTACCCTCCTGCAGGTATAGTTCAGCACGTTCAAAGAGGGCACGAAGATCGCGTGGATTGGCTTGGATCGCCTTACTGTAAGCGTCTATCGCCTCTTGCCGATGGTTTTGCGATTGTTCCAGGCCACCTAACTGGCGCCACACATGAGCGTTTTTCGGGTCTTGGGCAATGGCCTTCACCAGCCACCCTTTAGCTTGGTCAGCCGCATTACGGTTCATTTCAAGACGCGACAATGCTATCAGCGTGTCACTGCATTTATTGCTGCCACATGCCTCAAGTGCGGCGGATAAATCTGCTTGAGCTGCATTTATCTGTTTCAGATTAAGGTTTGCCTCACCTCTCAAGGTGAGCGCACCGATACGTGTAGCCGCAGGTGCATTATTGGTGATTTGAATCTCATCTAACACCTGTTTTGCCTTGTTTTGTTGTAGCAAGGCACGCCCCAGCGGCACCAGGATAGAGTTCGGATCAACACCCAGTTCACGGGCGTGTTTCAGTTCTTTTTCGGCGGCGGCGCCATTTTCAAGATCTACGTAAATCTGCCCCAGTAGCCAGCGCGCCTCAGCGTTATCCGGGTTTTCTTTAAGTGCGCCTTTGAGTTCGATGACGCTTGAAGTGAGGTCACCTTTGTCCTGGAAGTCTTTGGCGCGCTGTATGTGTTCTGCATCGCTCAGATTGGTTTTACCGCAACCAGTCAAGCCTCCTATTGCAATCAGACTTGCCAGTAAAAGGGGTCTTGTTCGAATGAAAGGCAGCGTATTTTTTTCCATTTAGTAATCCCTGGGTTTTTTAGAATCACGTTATTGAATCCTAGTATCGCGCCATGCATAATTAGCCGCATATATTTATCTAAAATCAAATAACAAAAACAAATAAAAACGATTAATTGCGCGAGAGTTAATGTGCAACATTTGACACATGACGCGACACTAGGTCCTGCTAGATGCCCCATAGACTCTCGCGGTATGTCAGATGGGCAAAGGCCATGGCGAGGAATTGTTCGGCGCAACTCAACACATGCGTGCCAGCATCGCCTCCATTGCGAACCACAGATGAGCGCCAAGTTCGTCCCTGGCATCAAAATACATTGCCCTTTACCCGCACCAATACCCAATCCTGGCCCGGAAATTTTTAATTCCAGGAACCTCTGATCAATTCATGATTGTGTCGCCGTGCTCGCGATACATTTTGGGACATCCCAGTCCCAAAATGACTGTGCTCGGCGACAAGTATGCCTCCGGCGGCCCGCGTTCATCCTGCGTCCGCAACGGCGCGCTACTGCGCAG
>JBMOMW010000069.1:0-43932 GCA_049325255.1 Pseudomonadota bacterium
CGAGCGCCTCATCGGCAACGGCAAAAAACCAATGCTGGCGCTTACCGCTATCATGCGAAAACTCATAACCATTCTGAACGCCAAACTACGCGATTATGCCAATGCATAAACATGGTAGATGACAGTGTTTTGTTCCGGATGACGATGCGCCCAAACACAGGGCGCCTGTACACCAAAGCACCATGTATCAGCTTAGCGTTTCATTAAACCCTGTTTGTCATGCCCCGGCTCTCGCTAAAATACACATTACTTGAACCCGCCGCCTTTTGCCGCCAGTTCTTCCAGCATCGGCGCAGGGGTCCAGAATGCCGCATCGTCCTTGGCGAACTGGCGCATGCGGTCCACGATCTTGCCCAGTCCGTAGCTGTTGGCCCAGTACATCGGGCCGCCGCGATAGACCGGCCAGCCATAGCCGTGCACCCAGACGGTGTCGATATCGCTGGCGCGGATGGCGATGCCTTCGCTCAGGATTTTCGCGCCTTCGTTGACCATGGGAATGAGGCAGCGTTCGAGAATTTCTTCATCCGTTACATCGCGCTGCCGGATCTGTTTTGAGGCTGCGAATTCGCGGATCATTTTCACCACATCTTCATTGGGGATGGGGGTGCGGTCGCCAGGTTTGTAATCATAATAGCCGGCATTGGTTTTTTGCCCGCGCCGCCCCGCCTCGCATAACCGGTCGCGCAGGGTTTCGCCTTTTGAGGTTTTCGCGTTCCAGCCCACGTCCACGCCCGCCAGATCGCTCATGGCGAACGGCCCCATGGGGAAGCCAAAATCCGTCAGCACCTTATCGACGCGCGCGGGCGTGGCGCCTTCCAGAATGATGCGGCTGGATTGCGTGGTGCGCGCAAACAGCATGCGATTGCCGATAAAGCCATGACATACACCTGCCAGCACCGCGATCTTGTTGATGCGCTTGGACAGCGCCATGGCGGTGGCGATGACATTTTTCGCCGTCTTCGCGCCGCGCACCACTTCGACCAGTTTCATCACGTTGGCGGGGCTGAAGAAATGCGTGCCGATAACATATTCCGGCCGTTTGGTCATGGCCGCGATGGCGTTAATGTCCAGCGCCGAGGTGTTGGTGGCGAGGATCGCGCCCTGCTTGCAGATACCATCCAGCTTCTGGAAAATATCTTTCTTGATATCCATGTTTTCGAACACCGCCTCAATCACAATATCCACATCCGCCAGGTCCGCCAGATTGAGGCTGGGTTTGATCAGCGCCATGCGCGCCTCAACATCTCCTTGCGTCATCTTGCCCTTGCGCGCGGTGTTTTCATAATTGCCGCGCACCACTTTCAGCCCGCGATCCAGCGCTTCCTGGCTGGTCTCGACAATGGTCACCGGAATACCCACATTCACCAGATTCATGGTGATGCCGCCGCCCATGGTGCCAGCGCCGATCACGCCTGCTTTATGGATCGGAATTTGCGGCGTGTCGGCCGGCACATCGGGAATTTTTGCGGCCTGGCGTTCGGCGAAGAACATATAGCGCTGTGCGGCGGATTGCGGCCCCTGCAACAATTCGCGGAACAATTCGCCTTCGCGCTTGATGCCCTGCTCGAACGGCAAATTCACCGCTGCTTCAATGCAGCGGATATTATATTCAGGCGCCAGAAAGCCGCGATTTTTGCGCTCATGCAGTTTGCGGAAATTGGCAAAAATTTCCGGCTTGCCACGTGCGGGCGCGACCTTCGCGTCATTATCGCGCACCCGGATCAGCGGACGCTTTTCGGCCAGCAGTTTCCTGGCGAAGGCGATGCCGCCTTCTGTCAGATCGCCGGTCACGATTTCGCTGATCAGTCCAACCTCCAGCGCCTTGGCCGCGCCAATCGGATCGCCGATCCCCACCATCTCCAGCGCCATTTCCGCGCCCACAATGCGGGGCAGGCGCTGGGTGCCGCCCGCACCGGGCAGCAGGCCCAGCTTCACTTCCGGCAGACCAAACTGCGCCGGGGCGACCGCCACCCGGTAATGGCAGCACAGCGCCACTTCCAGACCGCCGCCCAGCGCGGTGCCGTGAATGGCCGCGACGATGGGCTTAGGGCTCGTTTCCATCATATTCTGCACATCAAGCAGGCTGGCGCCTTGCGGACCGCCGGAGCCCAGTTCGGTAATGTCCGCGCCCGCGATAAAGGTACGGCCTGCACAGACCAGCACCACCGCCTTGACGGCCGGATCGGCGATCGCCTGCTGAACCCCCTTGTGCAGCCCGTCACGGACCGGGCCGCTAAGCGCATTCACCGGGGGGCTGTTCAGCGTCAAGACCGCGATGCCGTCACGCACATCCAGATCGGTTACTTGGTTGATAGCGGTCATAGTGGGTCTCCCTGCTTATTGTTATTTCACTGCCAGACAGCATAACGCTTCTACAGGCGCATGAACACCCGGTCTGCTCATCAAGCGGACGGATCTTTTGGTCAGCCCGAACTGGCCGCGCATAACTGTTCTCAAATGGCTGTAAAATTAACCTGATCTTTGCCAACACCCGGAATTTCTGGCGTAAATAGCCAGCCAAACTGGACTTGCCCGACGCAAGCTGCCACGCGATTTCCCGGGCGCAATTTTCTATTAGTGGTGCGGGTGGTCGGAATCGAACCGACACTCTGTCACCAGAACTGGATTTTGAATCCAGCGCGTCTACCAGTTCCACCACACCCGCATATAGACAGCCCCTTTTTGAGTCTGGCGCGTCTATCCAGCCGACCCAAGGCCAGACCGTCACAAGACACTACACAGCCCTGACAATAGGCTGGCATGCAATGAGCGCGCATCATACGGATGCACCGGGGTCCGTCAATCAATTATGAACAGTTTACCGGCGATTATAATGAAACTGTGTTTTTCAACACCCCTGAATAGACAAGAATCTCTTTAACGGCTATGGGTTGGACATGTTTAGAAATCTGTATGACTGGACCATGCGGCAGGCGGCGGGCAAACATGCGCTGCCGGCGCTGGCTGTGGTGTCATTTGCGGAAAGTTCATTTTTCCCGATCCCGCCAGATGTGATGCTGATCCCCATGGTGCTGGCCCGGCCGGAACGGGCATGGCTGATTGCGGGCGTATGTACGGCTGCTTCGGTGCTTGGCGGCGTGCTGGGTTACGCCATCGGCTATTTTCTGTTTGCCACGCTGGGCCAGATGATTATCAATTTCTATCATATGCAGGCGGGTTTTAAAGCCTATCAGGCGATGTTTGCCGATTACGGCCTGTGGATCATTCTGGTCAAGGGGCTAACGCCCATCCCCTATAAGCTGATTACCATTGCGTCCGGGGTGTTCAGGTTTGATTTTCTTGTGTTCATGCTGGCCTCGCTTGCCACACGCGGCGTACGGTTTTTTGCGGTTTCTGCATTATTGTGGAAATTTGGCGCCCCAATCCGCGAATTCATCGACAAACGGCTGACCGTTCTGGGATACGGTTTTTTGGGATTACTGGTTGGCGGTTTTGTTGTGGTAAGATTCGCGCTCTAATCAATCAGCATAAGGCGCAAGCCGTGCCCGCCAGCCACGATATTTACCGGGAGCAGGTCGCGTTCATGGCGCGGCAGACGCCATCCAATACCGCCGTGACTGGCGGCGTCGGACTATTCACCTTGGCCATTTTATGGAATTCAGTGCCGGATTTATGGCTGTTTGTCTGGACAATGGGCCATCTGGGCATGACCAGCCTGGCATATATACGCTGGCGGCGAAGCCTGTCAAAAAAACGCTGGGCTACGCCAGGCACTTCCGGGGCGCGGGAAAAAAGCCGCAAACGCTTCCTGCCGTTAGCTGTGGGATGGGCCACGTTGTCCGGCGCCGTATGGGGATCTGCTGCGTTCTTCCTGCCGGAACTTCAGCCCGTAGAACAGCTTGCGCTAATGATTGTGATGGCCAGCATGGCCAGCGGCGCATCCTCGACGCTGGCGGCGGTGCCATTGGCGGCGGCGGGGTTCATTCTGGCTGACCTGGCGCCCGCAATAATTTATTTCTTTCTGCAAGGCACGTTTGTCTATTCCGCCCTTGGTATCATGGCTGCGATATTTGCGCTGGCGCTGCTGTCTTCCACACGCACCGTCTACGGTATTTTTCTTGAAGCATCGCGAAACCGCCGGGAAAATTCGGCGCTGCTTGACCAGATCCGGGATGAACGGCAGGCCGCAGCCGAATCCCTGATGTTGAGCGAAGCACGCTACAGCGATGTCGTCAGAACCGTAGGCGACATGATCGTAAGCACAGAGGCGGAGGGAGCATTCCTTTTCACCAATCCTGCCTGGCGCGAAACGCTGGGATATAGCGAAGACGATCTTTCCACCCTGACATTTCGCAGCATATTGCACGAAACCTGGCTGCCAGAGTCCATAGAGAGGATCCGTAGCGTTCTGGCCCAGGAAACGAATTTAGCCGTCGAGCTTGTCCTTAAAACCAAAGACGGGAAGCCGGTTTGGGTAGAGGGCAAGATCAGCCCGCTGTTTGAAAATGGCCAGCTCAAGCGCATTAACGGGGTCTTTCGCGATATTGGCCTGCGCAAGCAGGCCGAGCGCACACAGCTGGAAATTCAGGCCCAACTGCAACAACAGGTAACCGAAGCCACCCGCGATTTGGCTGAAATAAACACCTCATTACAGGCAGAAGTAGCCGAACGCCGCCAGGCCGAACGCGCCTGGCGTAACAGCGAGGCGCAATTGCGGCTGATTCTCGATTCAACCGTGGAAGCCATTTACGGTGTAGATCGTACCGGCAGATGCACATTTGCAAATTCCGCCTGTGCACGGTTGCTGGGATTCGAGGAGGCCGCCGAATTACTTGGCGCCGACATGCACACGCTAACCCACGCACCTGCAATCAGTGAAACAGAAGTCAATTGCGCTATATGTTGGGTGCATCAGGTGAATGCGATGGCGCGGGCGGATGATCAAAAATTTGTGCGCCGCGACGGCAGCCAGTTTTCAGTGGAATATTCCGCCCGGTCCATCATACGCGATGGGCAGGTTGTTGGCGGGGTGGTTGCATTTCTTGACATAACGCGGCGGCGCATGGCCGAAGAGCAGTTACGCCAATCCCAAAAGATGGAGGCGATCGGTCAGCTAACCGGCGGCATCGCACATGACTTCAATAATCTGCTGGCCATTATTGTGGGCAATCTCGATCTGCTGGCGTCAACCGGTGACGAAAATTCTGCGCTGCGTGACGCCGCCAATCGAAGGCGCACCGATGCAGCCCTGCATGCGGCGGAACGCGCCGGCCTGCTGACCCAGCGCCTGCTGACATTTTCACGAAAGAAAATGCTGAGCCCGCAGGTCATCGATCCCGGCGAGATGGTGTCGGAGATGAGCGAAATTTTGCATAGCACTCTGGGCGATGGCATTACAATCAATATTGATATGGCGGCGCCGCTTTGGGAGGTTGTTCTTGATCCATCGCAATTTGAAAATGCGCTACTAAATCTTGCAATCAATGCCCGGGACGCAATGGCTGGCAACGGCGTTCTGACACTTGAAATCAAAAATATCAGCATGGATGCCCCACTGAATATTCCACGATTACAGCTTCCAGCGGGGGATTATGTGAGGCTGAGTGTGCGCGATACGGGCGCGGGTATTCAGCCGGACATTCTGGACAAGGTTTTCGAACCTTTTTTCACTACCAAGGATGTCGGTCAGGGGACCGGCCTTGGCCTTAGCATGGTGTTCGGCTTTGTCGAACAATCCAGTGGTTATATCCATCTGGAGAGCACACCCGGAATTGGAACCGGGGTGACGCTTTATCTGCCGCGCGCAACAACAACCGGAACAAAGGTTTATGGGCGTGAAAAGCAGCCGCTGAACGGCGCATATGCGCCCCCTGTTATTGCGCCGGAAAATTTCTGCATTCTTGTAGTGGAAGATGACCCAGCTGTGCGCCAGAGCTCGGTCGCCCAGATAAAAGAGCTTGGGTATAAAGTTCTGTCAGCGGAAGATGGGCCCAGCGCGTTGGCGCTATTCACGGCAAACCCGGGCATCAATCTGGTTTATTCTGACGTGATGATGCCAAATGGAATGAACGGGCCGGAACTGGCTGACCGGATTCGTGCGATTGCCCCGGAAATTAAAATACTGCTGTGCACGGGCTACGAAGGCGATGCGCCAAACCTGTCCGGCATGGCGCAAAAAATCACAATCCTGCAAAAGCCGGTACGCAAGGCCGTGCTTGCCGCCAGGTTGCAGGAAATATTGAGCGCATGACCGGCATATTCAGGGCTGCTGACGCACGGCAAATTATAACCGTCATACTGTTGATGAATGGCGCGGTGCTGCTGGGCGCCTATGGTTTTGAAATCATAGGCGGACTGGCCCCCTGTCAGTTATGTTATTATCAGCGTATTCCATATGTGATGGCGATCATTCTGTGTGCGGCGGCCCTGCTTAGGCCCGCAATGGCACAGGCAATATCCGCTGTTTTAATGATCAATTATATGGCTGGCGCCGGACTGGGAATCTATCATGCGGGCGTTGAATGGCATTGGTGGGCGGGACCGGCGACCTGTAGCGCAGGCGCGGGATCGGGCGGATCTGTAGAGGAACTCATGGCGCAAATACTGGCGGCGCCCGTCGTGCGCTGTGATGAAATTCCATGGTCTCTGTTCGGAATTTCTCTGGCCGGATATAATGTGCTGATTTCCGCCGGGCTGTTGGCGCTATCGGCATATGTTTTCCTGCGCTGGAAAAAGGATCGGGATCATGACATCTGACACCAGTTTACCCATGCCGGGAGAGGCGGTGAAAACGCGCATCGCGCGGATGTTGCGGGTGGATCATGCCGGCGAAGTGGCTGCAAAACGCATCTATCAGGGCCAGTTGGCGGTGTTGAAGCAACAGCCGCAGGCCCATGCCAGCGCCGCATTGATCGAGGAAATGGCCACAAAAGAAGACGCCCATCTTGCGGCGTTTGACCGCCTGATTGTGGCGCGGCATGTGCGTCCCACTTTGTTAGGTCCGCTTTGGGATGTCGCCAGTTACGGCCTTGGGGTGGCCACTGCGTTGCTGGGGGAACGCGCCGCGATGGCCTGCACCGCAGCGGTGGAAGAGGTGATTTGCGAGCATTACCAGAAGCAGATCAATGATCTTGGGACGGATGATCCTGAATTATCCGGAATAATCACGCAATTTCGCGCGGATGAAATGGCGCATCGTGAAACGGCGCTGGCAAACGGCGTGGCGCAGGCCCCGGCCTATCAGCCCCTGAGCGAAATCATCAAGGCGGGATGCCGAATCGCCATTAAATTATCAGAGCGGATTTAGCCCGTTTTTTGACCGGCTTGATGCGCATCCAGCCGCTTGCCTGCCGCCCCGGATGACAGCAGGCCGGAAATCATGCGAACTGGATTATTCCACTATAATGGTGACCACTTCTGATGCAACCGGGGCCTTATGCGGGATGTGGTTGTGATCGCCCAGCAATAATTGCAGCGTGTGTTTTCCCGGCGCCAGTTTCACCTTCGCCTCGGTCTGGCCGCCGCCGAAATGCAGATGCTGCGCATCCATGGCGATGGCTTCATTCAGGGCTTCACCCTGGGGTAACGGCGCATCCACCAACAGATGATGATGTCCGGTATTTTCCTTCTCGACGCCGGCGGGCGCCACCCCCATGCCGCTTAAACCAAACACCACATGCACCGGTGATTTGAGCGTAGCGCCATCCGCCGGGCTGATAATATATAGTTTTACGCCTTCCGGCGCAGGGGTCTCTCCGGCCGCCGCTAGGTTTGCGAAAAACAGGGCCGCAGCGATCATCAGTGGACCCGTAAAAACTTTCATGCCGTTTTCTCCTCATAGTCGATGAGAGCCAGTGCGGCGCGAAATCCCGTTTCGGGGCTGCTCCAGATGGGTATCGTAATTTCCGGGCAATGTGCAATCGCCCCGTGCATGGATGCCTGCGCCAGAATGATGATATCCGCTGTCAGCGCCGCCCCGCGCAGGCCGCGCGCCACCTCGCGGTGATAGGCGTCCATATCGCCCTGCTGAAAAAACTTCCATGCGCCGGCGAACAGATGATCGGTAAGAGTCACATTGGCGCGATCCATGTCTCTGGCTGAAGACTGCAAAAGCGCCATGGTTGAGGCAAGCGCGGTGGAAATCGCGCCGCAGACGGCGACATGATTGCCCAGCATCACGGCATTGTCCGCCATCGGACGATCAAGGCGCATGACGGGGATGGGCGCATCCGCATCAAAACTTTCCGCGACCGGGCCAAGTGTCGAGCAGCTACACACAATTATCTGTGCGTCTCCTGTTGCCAATTCGGACAGCGCCGCCAAAGTTGCCGCCTCAACCGCTGGCGTTACGCCGCCTTGCGTTACGGCCTGTTCCAGCAGATCTTCGCGCACCACATGGCGTATTTCCAGATCAGGCGCAAAGCGGTCGCGCAAAGCGTCAAAGGTGGCGATATGCACCTGCGAAGTATGCAGAAAAACAATCACGCCTTTGTCCTCACTACCCGGATGTCAGATTTTCTGGCCGCTTTTTTCCCAGTCGGCCAGAAAGGCGGTGATGCCCGCATCGGTCAGCGGATGGCGGATCAACTGGCGCAACACATTTGGCGGAATGGTGCAGACATCGGCGCCGATGCGTGCCGCCTCCAGCACATGCGCCGGATGACGCACCGATGCCACCAGAATTTCGGTCTCCAGATCAGGATAATTGTCATAAATATCCCGAATGTCAGAAATCAGATCCATGCCTTCCTGGCTGATATCATCCAGCCGCCCGACAAAGGGCGACACAAACGCCGCGCCCGCCTTGGCCGCCAGCAGCGCCTGATTGGCGGAAAAGCACAGGGTGACATTCACCATCACACCGTCATCGGCGAGCGACCGGCAGGCCTTCAGCCCGTCCCAGGTCATCGGCACCTTGATGGCGATGTTTCTGGCCACAGCGCGCAGCTTTTCGGCCTCACGCAACATGCCGGCCGTGTCCAGCGCGGTCACCTCGGCGCTGACTGGCCCCGGCACCAGCGTGCAGATTTCCTTTAGTGCTTCAATAAAATCCCGCCCCGCCTTGGCGACCAGGCTGGGATTGGTCGTCACCCCATCAACCATTCCGGTAGCGGCAAGATCGCGGATTTCAGCCAGATCGGCGGTATCGACAAAGAATTTCATGATGCATCGCTTTATGTTTGAGAGATATGACGCATTATAGCGCAAGGAGTCACCCAGCGCCACCTGGCCAGCGCGTGGGTCGTTTTCACCATGCCCGCCGGATTATCACATCAAAGCTCGCTTTCATCGATTCCGGCAACTTTCATAAGGTGCTTTAGCAGGCCAAGCTTTAAGACCGCGCTTCCATGAACGGGAACAGAAATCCGAACCAGGCTTTCCGCTTTCGCGTATATGTGATGGCTGCCTTTTGTTCGCCGTAATTCCCAGCCCTTCTTCTCAAGCAGTTTTATGAAATCCTTTCCGGATATGGATTTCACACCGCAATCTCCAGAACTTTGTCCGTTCCGGTTATTTTGATGTCTTTTATGTCAACGGACAGGCACCCCTCGACCGCTTCGTAAATATTACTGAGGAGCTCATCAAACGTCTCGCCTTGCGTGGCGCAGCCGGGAATGGCTGGAACTTCGGCCCAGAAGCCGCCTTCTTCCACCTCATGCACAATCACTTTCAGTTTCATGGGATCACCTCGCCTTTGTTGCACCAGCATATCAAACATAATCGGGGATCGCTTTATGTTTGCAGGAAATCGCGCAATATAGCCCATGGATTCGCCCAACGCCACACACTCCAATTCGCGCATTGTCGCCGTGTTGCTGCCGCTGCCGCTGGCGGGGGCGTATGATTATGCGGCGCCAGAGGGGCTGAGCCTGTTGCCGGGGGATTTTGTGACGGCGCCCCTGGGCGCGCGTCAGATGGTGGGCGTGGTGTGGGGCGCGGCCAGGGGCGGAGTTGACCCGGCAAAACTGAAACCGGTCATGGCAAGGCCGGACCTGCCGCCATTGCCGGAGGATTTGCGCTGTTTCATCGACTGGGTGGCGGATTATACGCTGGCAGCACCCGGCGCGGTGCTGCGGCTGGCGATGCGGGTGCCAAGCGCCGCGCAGCCAAAAAAGCCACGGCGCGCAGTGTCTTTTGATGTGCCCATTGCTGAACATCCCGGCCCGCAACTGTCTGTACAACAGGCCGATGCGGCGCGCGCCTTGTGCGATGCCGTGCGGGCGCAAAACTATTCGGCAACCCTGCTGCAGGGCGTCACCGGTTCGGGCAAGACCGAGGTGTATTTCGAGGCGATTGCGCAAGCCCTGCGCCAGGGCAAACAGGCGCTGGTGCTGCTGCCGGAAATCGCGCTGACGGTGCAGTTTCTGGAACGTTTCCGGGCGCGCTTTGGCGTACTGCCTGCAGAATGGCATTCGCAATTACCCGAAGCAAGGCGCCGCAATATCTGGCGCGCGGTGGCGTCGGGCGAAGCGCGCGTCGTGGTGGGGGCGCGCTCGGCACTGTTTCTTCCGTTCACGGATCTTGGCCTGATCATTGCGGATGAAGAACATGACGCGGCCTATAAACAGGAAGACGGCGTCATTTATCACGCGCGCGACATGGCGGTGGTGCGCGCGCATCTGGGCAATATTCCCATTGTGCTTTGCTCCGCTACGCCGTCGCTGGAAACTGTGGTGAATGCGCAGACGGGGCGTTACGGGCATCTGATATTGCCGGACCGGCATGGCGGCGCGCAATTGGCCAGCATCGAAGCAGTGGATATGCGCGCAGCCGGTCTTCCCGCCGGGCAGTTTATATCCGCGCGCCTGCTGCACTTGATGGATGAAACCCTGGCGCGCGGCGAACAGGTGCTGCTGTTTCTCAACCGCCGTGGCTATGCGCCACTGACATTATGCCGCGCCTGCGGACAGCGCATGGAATGCCCGAACTGTTCGGCATGGCTGGTGGAGCACCGTTTTCATAACCGCATGCTGTGCCATCATTGCGGGCATGAAGCGCAAAAACCCAAAGCCTGTCCTGCCTGCGCCATCGAAGATAAAATGGTGGCGTTGGGCCCCGGCATTGAACGGCTGGCCGAAGAAGTGGGGGCCGCATTCCCGGAATTCACCCCGGCCATACTGTCCGGCGATCACAGTGTCGATCAGGTGCGTGACATCCTGGCGGCCTTCACCCGGGGAGAGACAAAATTATTAATTGGTACACAGATTATCGCCAAAGGGCATCATTTTCCCGATCTTACCCTTGTCGGTGTGATTGACGCCGATCTGGGGCTGTCTGGCGGCGATCTGCGCGCGGCGGAACGCACCTTTCAGATGCTGCATCAGGTGTCGGGCCGCGCCGGGCGCGCGCGCCGCCCCGGCCATGCGGTGATGCAGACCTATATGCCCGAACATCCGGTAATGCAGGCGCTGATCAGCGGCGATCAGGCGAAATTTTTGGCGGCGGAATCAGACGCGCGCCGCGCCCGCGTCCTGCCGCCGTTCGGGCGTCTGGTGGCGCTGATCCTGTCCGGCCCCGATCTCCAGGAGGTGCGCGACTTCGCCGCCACGCTCGCGCGCTTTGCTCCGCATGGCAAAGATGTTCATGTGCTCGGCCCCGCCCCCGCCCCCCTGGCGCTGCTGCGCGGGCGGCACCGCTACCGCCTGCTGCTGATGACCACCCGTCAGCATAATGTGCAGGCCCTGCTGCGTAAGTGGCTGGGCCGGGTAAAAGTTCCGCACCGCATACGCCTTGCCATCGATGTCGATCCGTACAGCTTTTTGTGAGCGTAGGCGGGTGCCGCTATCGGCGTTGGCAGGTGGCTGAAAAAACTCAGGATTGTGTGTTGAGGATGTATTATGAGTGGGTGTGGGTGGGCAAGAAACTGGAATCGCCGCCATACCACGTCCTGGATGAAGTTCTTGCCAGACTAGCCCCGCTGTTCGAATAAAGCTGCCCCCAAACCGCCACATGCCCTTGCACCCATAGCGCCGGTATGTTAGGACACGCGCGGCTTTAAGGGCATGGGTTTCGTGGGTTCGCCCATTGCCGGAAAAAGCCTTTTACATTCATGCGGTTAGTTTTTTGCCTGCCGGATTGTGGCGGGCGCGATTGAGGGGCCTCAATTGGCTGAACAGACACAACAGGTTGCGGGCGTTTCGGGGCTTGCCGGGCGTTATGCGACCGCTATTTTTGAACTGGCGCGCGAGGCGGGCAAACTGGATGCGGTGGCGGGGGATCTGGCCGCGCTGACAGCGATGCTGGGCGCAAGTGCTGATCTGGCGCGCCTGGTGCGCAGCCCGGTATTCAGCCGCGCCGAACAGGGCAAGGCCATGGCCGCCGTGCTGTCGCACATGAAGGCGCAAGACCTGACCACGCGCTTTATCGGCCTGGTGGCCTCAAAACGCCGGTTGTTTGTGCTGCCGGCCATGATCACGATATTCAACGCCCTGCTGGCGAATCATCGCGGCGAGGTGTCGGCGCGGGTCACGTCGGCCCATGCGCTGGACAATGCACAGATTGAATCAATCAAATCCGCGCTGAAACAGGCGGCGGGCCGCGATGTGCAGTTACAGGCGGATGTGGACAATTCTATTCTGGGCGGGCTGATTGTGCGCATGGGAAGCCGCATGATTGACGGCTCGCTGCGCACAAAACTGAACAATTTACAGATTGCTATGAAAGAGGTTGGCTGATGGACATCCAGGCTGCGGAAATTTCCGCGATCCTTAAACAGCAGATTACGAATTTCGGCGTTGAGGCTGAGGTTTCCGAAATCGGCCAGGTTCTGAGCGTTGGCGACGGCATCGCGCGCATTCATGGCCTGGACAAGGTGCGCGCCGGTGAAATGGTCGAATTTGCCGAAGGCACCAAAGGCATGGCGCTGAACCTGGAAAGCGACAATGTCGGCGTCGTGATTTTCGGCGATGACCGCAACATCAAGGAAGGCGATGTGGTCAAGCGCACCGGTGCCATCGTAGACGCACCGGTGGGCAAGGGCCTGCTGGGCCGCGTGGTCGATGGTCTGGGCAATCCGATTGACGGCAAGGGGCCGCTGGCCAGCACCGAGCGCCGCCGTGTGGAAGTCAAGGCGCCGGGCATTATCCCGCGCAAATCCGTGCATGAGCCGATGCAGACCGGCCTGAAGGCCATCGACAGCCTGATCCCGGTGGGCCGTGGCCAGCGCGAGCTGATCATCGGCGACCGGCAAACCGGCAAGACCGCCATCGCCATTGACACCATTTTGAACCAGAAGTCGATCAATCAGGGTACCGACGAATCCAAAAAGCTGTATTGCGTCTATGTCGCCATCGGCCAGAAACGCTCGACTGTGGCGCAGATCGTCAAGACGCTGTCCGAAGCGGGGGCGATGGAATACACCATCGTGGTCGCCGCCACCGCATCCGACCCGGCGCCGCTGCAATTTCTGGCGCCCTATACCGGCTGCACCATGGGCGAATTTTTCCGCGACAATGGCATGCATGCGCTGATGATCTATGACGATCTGTCCAAGCAGGCCGTGGCTTACCGCCAGATGTCGCTGCTGCTGCGCCGCCCGCCGGGGCGCGAAGCCTATCCGGGCGACGTGTTCTATCTGCATAGCCGCCTGCTGGAACGCGCCGCCAAACTGAATGATGATAATGGCGCGGGTTCGCTCACCGCCTTGCCGGTTATTGAAACCCAGGCCAATGACGTGTCGGCCTATATTCCGACCAATGTGATTTCGATTACCGATGGCCAGATCTTTCTGGAAACCGGCCTGTTCCACCAGGGCATTCGCCCTGCGGTGAATGTCGGCCTGTCGGTGTCGCGCGTGGGCTCCGCCGCGCAGATCAAGGCGATGAAGCAGGTGTCCGGCTCCATGAAGCTGGAGCTGGCGCAGTACCGTGAAATGGCGGCGTTTGCGCAGTTCGGCTCCGATCTGGACGCCTCGACGCAAAAACTGCTGGCGCGCGGCGCGCGTTTGACCGAACTGCTGAAGCAGAACCAGTTTTCGCCGCTGACCGTGGAAGAACAGGTTGTGGTGCTGTTCAGCGGCTCCAAGGGCTTTCTCGATGGCATTGCCGTTGAGGCCATTGGCCGTTATGAACAAAGCCTGCTGCGCCACATGCATGACAAGCATGCGAGCGTGATCGCAGCGATCCGCGATGAAAAAGCCATTTCGGATGCAACCGACGCCAAACTGCGCGAAATTCTGACCGCGTTCACCAAATCGTTCGCCTGAAAATAGCGCACCAACAGGATAGCTGATGGCCAGCCTCAAGGAACTTAAAAACCGCATCGCCTCTGTGCGCTCAACACAGAAGATCACCAAGGCGATGCAGATGGTGGCCGCCGCCAAACTGCGCCGGGCGCAGGATGCAGCCGTGGCGTCACGTCCGTATACGGAACGTATGGGCCGGGTGATAAACAATCTGGCGGCAGGCGTTGCCGGGCGCGAGGGCGTTTCACCCTTGTTGAGCGGCACGGGCCGCGACCAGGTGCATCTGCTGCTGGTGGCGACCGCCGAACGCGGGTTGTGCGGCGGCTTTAATTCCAGCATCGCACGTCTGGCGCGCGAGCATATTATTAAGCTGCAACGCGAAGGCAAGACGGTCAAAATCCTGTGCGTGGGCCGCAAGGGGCGCGATGCGCTGCGCCGCCTTTATGGCAATCTGATCATCGACACCATCGAGCACAATAATATCCGCAATATCGGCTTTGTGAATGCCGCCGCAGTGGGCGAGCGGGTGCTGGCCATGTATGAAGCCGGCGAATTCGATGTCTGCACCCTGTTCTTTAGCCGTTTCCGTTCGGTCATTCTGCAAATTCCCACGGCCAGCCAGTTGATCCCGATTGATCTGGCGGCGGTTGCGGGCGGTGCGTCTGACATGGGCGGCGCGTCTTATGAATACGAACCGGACGAAGCCGAAATTCTGGCTGATTTATTGCCGCGCAATGTCTCGGTGCAGATTTTCAGCGCATTGCTGGAAAACGCCGCCAGCGAACAGGGCGCGCGCATGAGCGCCATGGACAACGCCACCCGCAATGCGGGCGAGATGATCCAGAAATTGAACCTGACCTATAACCGCACCCGTCAGGCGTCGATCACCAAAGAACTTATCGAAATCATTTCCGGCGCGGAAGCGCTGTAAGCAGATACGAGGATTAGAACATGAGCAGCAATGTTGTTGGCCGTATTTCCCAGGTCATCGGCGCCGTCGTCGACGTCACCTTTGATGGCGGGCATCTTCCATCAATCCTGAACGCGCTGGAATGCACCAATGACGGCAACCGGCTGGTGCTGGAAGTGGCGCAGCATCTGGGTGAATCCACGGTGCGCACCATCGCCATGGACGCGACAGACGGTCTGGTGCGTGGCCAGGAAGTAACCGACACCGGCAACCAGATCATGGTTCCCGTGGGGCCCGAAATGCTGGGCCGCATCGTCAATGTGATCGGCGAGCCGGTGGATTTGCGCGGGCCGGTCAAGGCCAACAAGTTTCGCGGCATTCATCAGCCAGCGCCCGCTTTTGTCGATCAATCAACCGAATCCGAAATTCTGGTCACCGGCATCAAGGTCGTGGACCTGTTGGCCCCTTACGCCAAGGGCGGCAAGATCGGCCTGTTCGGTGGCGCGGGCGTGGGCAAGACCGTGCTGATCATGGAACTGATCAACAATATCGCCAAGGGCCATGGCGGCTATTCGGTGTTTGCGGGCGTCGGCGAACGCACCCGCGAAGGCAATGACCTGTATCATGAAATGCTGGAATCCGGCGTGAACAACCTCGAAGACACGGGTTCGAAATGCGCGCTGGTTTATGGCCAGATGAATGAGCCGCCGGGCGCGCGCGCGCGTATAGCATTGACCGGTTTGACCCAGGCCGAATATTTCCGCGATGAAGAAGGCCAGGACGTGCTGTTCTTCATCGACAATATTTTCCGCTTCACCCAGGCGGGTTCCGAAGTGTCGGCGTTGCTGGGCCGCATTCCGTCCGCCGTGGGCTATCAGCCAACACTGTCCACCGACATGGGCACGATGCAGGAACGCATCACGACGACCAACAAGGGTTCGATCACCTCGGTGCAGGCGATTTACGTGCCCGCCGACGATCTGACTGATCCCGCGCCCGCCACATCCTTCTCGCATCTGGATGCGACCACCGTGCTGGACCGTGCGATTTCGGAAAAAGGCATTTATCCGGCGGTGGATCCGCTGGGCTCCACCTCGCGCATGCTGGACCCGCGCGTTGTGGGCGAGGAACATTACAATACCGCGCGTCTGGTGCAGCAGATTCTGCAACGCTACAAATCGCTGCAGGACATTATCGCCATTCTGGGCATGGATGAACTGTCCGAAGAAGACAAGCTGGCCGTGGCCCGCGCCCGCAAGATCGAACGCTTCCTGAGCCAGCCGTTTTTTGTGGCCGAAGTGTTCACCGGATCACCCGGCGTGTTCGTCGATCTGGCCGACACCATCAAGGGTTTTGCGGCGCTGTGCAAAGGCGACTACGACCATCTGCCGGAAAACGCCTTCTACATGGTTGGCACCATGGAAGAAGCCGTGAAGAAAGCCGAACGTCTGGCGGCGGAAGCGGCATAAGCAGACTCTGGAAATATGTCATCCTGAGCGAAGCGAAGGATCTCGCGCGAGTGGCGCAAGATTCTTCGGTCGTTTCACTCCCTCAGAATGACACTCTGGATTTGGATAGGGAATAAATCATGGCCGACAGACTGACTTTTGAACTGGTGTCTCCCGAACGCCTGCTGCTGTCTGCACAGGTGGATATGGTGGTTGTGCCCGGAACCGAAGGCGAATTCGGCGTGCTGGCCGGACATGCGCCGCTGGTGTCAACCCTGCGTCCCGGAGTGATTTCGGTGCATGACGAAAAAAGCATACAACGCATTTTCGTGCGCGGCGGTTTTGCCGAAGTTACCGCAGCCGGGCTGACCGTGCTTGCGGAAGAAGCCATTGATCTGGCGACCCTCGACGCGGCTGCGCTCAGCGCGCGTATAAAAGACGCCGAAGAAGATGTGGCCGACGCCAAATCCGACATTGCCCGCGCCCGCGCCCAGGCGCAACTGGAAAGCCTGCGTGCATTGCAAGGCAGCCTGTAGCCCTAAAAAAGCTGCGCCGCTAACAGCCCTGCCGCCCCAATAGCGCCCAGCGGCGGAATCCAGCGCGGGGCATGGATCGCAAGGTCCGGACGCGGTTCCCGGTGGTGCAGCCGCATCAATGCCAGATTGGTCACAATGAAAACGCTGAGCAGCATATTACTGGCGGCGGCGGCCAACTCGCCCACATCAAACGGTATAACCAGCGCCAGCAGAATGACGCCGGTAATCAGCGTGGTGCGCACCGGCGCATGGGTGCGTGGCCAGACATGGGCAAGCTGATGCGGCAGCCAGCCGCGATCGGCCATGCCATACATCATGCGCGACACCATCAGAATTTCAATCAGCACGCCGTTGGCGGTAGCGGTCATGGCAACGATGCTGAATAATGCGGCGTTACCGATGGGTGAACCAATCACGACATCCAGCAGTGGCGTTGGAGATTTTGACAACACATCAAGCGGCGCAACGTTCACGGCAACATAGGCGACAATCACATATAAAGTGGTCGCAATACCCAATGACAGCAGAATGGCGCGGGGCAGCGTCTTGCCAGGGTCGTGGGTTTCTTCGGCCATATTGGCGAGAGTCTCGAACCCCAGAAATGCGAACATGGCGATAAAGGCGCCCGAAGCAATCGCATCCGGCGCAAACACAAATGCTGGCGGGGTATAGGCATGCGTCTGATATAGCCCCGCAGAAATCACATAAATCAGTCCGCCAATCTCGATCACCGTCATGACGGCGGCGGTAGCCACGCTGTTCGCCACTGTCAGGCACGCAACGCCAGTGAACAGCATCACAACAAGCGCGCCGCCAGCGGCAATGGGAATCACTGGCAACAGCCCCGTCAGATAGGCGGCACAACCGCGTGCGATGGACGCCGCAGCCAGAATACCCACCGCAACGATGGCAAAACCGACGCAACGCGATAATAAACTATTGCCAAATGCGCTATGCGCGTAGGCGGCCTGACCCGATGCCTCGGGATGGCGCGCGGAAAGTTCTGCAAAGCTGATGGCCGTGGGCGCCGCCAGCAATCCAGCCAGCAGAAATGACAGCGGCGCCCCCATTCCGGCGGCGCCAGCAACCTGCCCGGTCAGCACATAGATGCCAGCGCCAATAATGACGCCAACCCCGTACAGGACAAGCAAACCCAGCCCCAGGCTTCGTTTAAGGCGCGCTTTATCCGCTGATGGTTGCATCGGCTGCTGCATTGCCCGGCTCTTTTTTCAGGGGCCGTTCCAGCCAATCGGCGCAATGTTCAGCGACTTTCCGCCAGTTTGGCCCATCAAGCAGCCAATGGCTGACTTTATCAAAACTATAATAGTCTGCGCGCGGGCCATAACGCCGGGCGATTTGCCGCACGGTGTCCGGTGGATTAATGGGGTCATGGCTGCCTGCAAGCGCCAGCACAGGGCAGATTACCTTGCGCGGGTCAACGCGGCTGGCCTGTTGCGGGTCCATCATCCAGCACATGATTTCAAATAACGCATAACCCGATTCCGGTGTCAGCCTGTCCAGGATTACTTTTTTGGTATCGCCCGGCATGTGCGCCAGCGCGTGGTCCGCCGCCGTCTTCCTGTCCGGCGCCAGAATGTTCTGTCCCCAGCCCATGCCGCTGGCGAAAACACCGAAAGACGTCAGCATTTCCATTGAGGATGCCGGAATGATGCCCGCTGGCGGCGAGGGGGCCAGCAACACCATGCGCGCGCCATGCCCGCGCGCCGCCAGCATCTGACACAACAGCCCGCCCATCGAATGGCCCATCAGGATTATTTCGCCATCCAGCGTTTCAATCAGCGCCTCAAGATCGCGCCTGTAATCTTTCAGGCTGGTGCGGGCAAGCTCCATGGAAACCTGGCGATCCGGCGCAGCGTCATGGTGACGCAAATCCGGTGCAACACAGCGATAGCCGCGCGCCTCGAAATAACTCTGGAAATTTTCAAACGCCCAGCCGCCGCCAAACGCGCCATGCACCATCAGGATTGTTGGCTTGCCCAAAGCTTTTTTAACGCTCATGCACGCGCCGTGTGTTGCAGGGCCGTGGCGTACGGACGAAACTCGTCAACGACGCGCGCATAGACATCGCGCTTGAAGGCAACCACCAGATCGCACACATCTTCAATGTCCACCCATTTCCAGGCGTCAAATTCCGGATGCTTTGTGGCGATGTTAATCTCGCTGTCCGCGCCGTCAAAACGCAGGGCAAACCATTTCTGGGCCTGTCCGCGATATTTTCCGGCCCATTTCATATCCGCAATTTCCTTTGGCAGATCATAGCAATGCCACTGCCGGCTTTGCGCCAGTATGGTCGCATTATCCGTGCCAATCTCTTCCAGCATTTCGCGCATGACGGCCTGCGCGGGCGTTTCGCCAGGGTTAATGCCGCCCTGTGGCAATTGCCAGGGCTTGTCAATCAGACGGCCAATCACATCATTCGCATCCACATCATTACGCCGTCCGGCAAACACCTGTCCGCGCCGGTTCAGCAAAAAAATACCGGCGCAGGGCCGGTATTTTTCCGGCAACCGGTCACTGACGAACTGGGTTAACCCGCTCATTTTCGGTCCTTGGAAATTAACGCTGTAACCGGCACCAGAATTATTCCTTTTGCGTTTAACTGTTCCGCCCACAGATTGATACGTTCAATCGTCAGCGGAAAGGGCGATCCAACGGCGGCAGCGAAACCTTCTGCAACGGCTTTTTTTTCCAGATCCGCCAATTTTGCATCGATGCCTGCGGCAGTCAAATCCGTATCCAGTTGCGATGTCGCGGAAACAAATGGCAGATCAATCTGTTTGGCGACATCAGAAATTTTACTGCGCGACGCCGATTGATTATCGACAATCATCAGTCCCCGTCCTTTCAGTTCAGCCATAACCGGGCCAAGGGCTGTTTCAGCGGTAGAGAACTTTCCACCAAAAAAATTAATAACTCCTGCATAACCGGAAAACCGCGACAGCAGCCATTCCAGCCGGTCGGTATTTTCTTCCGCCGACAGGCTGGTCAGCAGCGCATGCGGGCCGGGGTCATTTTCCGGATAATCATAAGGCTCCATCGGCAGTTCCAGCAGCACCTCATGCCCCGCCGCACGCGCCTGCGCCACCCATTCCTGCAATTGCTCGCCATAGGGGGTAAAGGCCAGTGAAACCGGCGCGGGCAGGCGCTGCATAGCGAGCCGCGTCTGTACCTCGCTTAAGCCCATGCCGCTGATCACCACGGCAATCCTTGGCCGTCCATTTGCTGGCGGGGCAGGGTGCGCATAGACATGCCATGCGCGCGCGCCATCCTCTGCGATGCGTGGCAATGGCCCGATTACGGTCTGTTCCACCAGCATGGGATCAGGAACCGGGGCAAGACTGATTTTCCCGTCTGCGGAAAGGCTAACCGGTAATGTACGGCGATTAACAGCTTCAGCAGGAATTGCCGCTGGCTTAGCGGCAGGCGGCGTTACGGTAACCGGCCTGGGGGACGACGCCATCAGTTCTTCGACCTGGCCATTGGCCGTTGCATCCAGCGTCAGGGAAACACTGGGCACGGCCCCGCCGCCATCACCCAGCGCCAGCCAGCCGATCACCCCGCCCAGCAAAGCGAGCAGAAGAAATGTGACGATAAGTAACGGGCTCAACCCGGAACGGGGCGCTTCATCGTCCGCTTCGGGTTTTACATTTCGGGACGGGCGAGAGCGTCCACGCTGGGCAGGTTTACGCGCCAATTTTGACCATCAGCAACTGTTTCCCATTAATTCACTGCCCGCTGCGCCATCAGGGACATGCCGCGCAACAGATCCAGCGCATAGCTTAGCTGATAATCCGCAGGTGGCGCTTCGCCCGAGACTTTATTCGCTTCGGGCTTGCCGTCCGGCGCGTCTTTGGCTGGCGCTTTATCCGGCGTGGCTGGCGCAACTGCTGGCGTATCCTTGCTTTGCGGCTTTTCCTCTGCGGGCTTTTTCGCTCCGCCATCCAGATGGCTTGGCAAATCCGCCTCGCTGCGCAGGCGTTGGGGTTCAACCACTTCAAGCTTTGCCTGCTCAACCTTGATGTCCGGTTCAATGCCCGTCGCTTGGATGGAACGGCCGGACGGCGTGAAATACCTCGCGGTGGTCATGCGCAAGGCGCCCTTGCCGGCCAGCGGAATAATTGTTTGCACCGACCCTTTGCCGAAACTGGTCGTGCCCAGCACGATACCGCGACGGTGGTCCTGCAGGGCGCCGGCGACAATTTCAGACGCGCTGGCTGAACCGCCATTGATAATGACAATCACCGGCTTGCCGCCGGTAAGATCGCCCTTGCTGGCGCTGAAACGCTGAATGTCATCGGCGTGGCGCCCACGGGTGGAAACGATTTCGCCGCGTTCCAGAAACGTATCGCTGACCGCAATCGCCTGATCCAGAAGACCGCCGGGATTGTTGCGCAAATCCAGAACGACGCCCTGAAAATTCGCGCCAATTTCTTTTTTCAGCTTCTCAAGGTTTTCCACCACACCGTCATTGGTATGTTCGTTAAAGGCGGTGATGCGAATATAGGCGACATCCTTTTCACGGCGCGCGCGCACCGATTGGACCGTGATCACCGCACGCTTCAGCACCACGTCAAAAGGTTCCGCTGTGCCTTCACGCACAATGCTCAGTTTGATCGGTGTGTTCACCGGGCCGCGCATCAGATCGACAGCCTGTTTCAGGTTCATGCCCATGACCTGCTTGCCATCCAGGTGGGTGATATAATCACCGGACTGAATTCCAGCTTTGGCGGCGGGGGTGTCATCAATGGGCGTCACCACCTTGACGACGCCATTTTCCATGGTGACTTCGATGCCAAGCCCGCCAAATTCACCGCGCGTCTGCACCTGCATATCGCGATAGGCGTCGGCATTCATAAAGCTGGAATGCGGATCCAGTGACGCCAGCATGCCATTGATGGCCGCTTCGACCAGTTCATTGTCCTTGGATTCGACGACATGATCGTTGCGCACCCGTTCGAAAACATCCCCGAACAGATTAAGCTGTTCATAGGTTTCCGCACTGGCGGCGAACGCCGCACTGGCGGGCGCCGCCATGAAAGCCAGCATTGCGCCCATTGCCAACAGGCGCGTTTTACCTTTTGATTGCATGAACATTAGCCACTTACCTTCTTTTCGCTGACTTTCAACCAGGGCATGGGATTGAACGGTTTCCCATCCTTGCGGAATTCGACATATAGATCGCGCAGATCTGATCCACCGCCAGAGGCAGATTGCGTTGACGCCTCGCCCTTTGGGCCGGTACCCATGCGTCCAACCGGTTGTCCTTGTGTCACATTCTGCCCAACGACGCTATGCACCAATGACAGGCCTGAGAGTAATATATGGTATCCCTCGCCTGCTTCCAGGATCAATAATTGACCATAGGCGCGAAAAGGCCCTGCAAATACCACTTTTCCGTCAAATGGGGCAATAACTTCCGCACTTTCGCGGGTGCGGATGCTCATTCCCCTGCGGGTGGCGCCTGTATTATCTCTGGCGCCAAAATTGGCGACAATCTTGCCCCGGGCGGGCATCGCCAATAGGCCCCGGGCCGCACTGAAAAGCACGGGACGCGCCGTTTCAGGGACGAGCGGTGGCGCGGGGGAAAGCAGCGCATATTCCTGCGCTTCCTGGTTTTCTTCTGTGGGAACGCCCGGCTGGGCCAGTGGCGGCCTGGGGCGCGGCTGGCCGTCCGGTTTGATTTCGGCATTGGCTGTTTTTTCCAGCCGCGTCAGCAGATCGCCGGCATCCTTGGCATTTTTCGCCAGGGCGGCCATGGCGTCAGCTTTGGCGGCGGCCATCTCTATCAGCGCTGTTTGCTGGCCGCGCTGTTCAACCAGCAGATCGGCCAATGATTTTTGCTCTTCCTGAAGCTCCGCCAGCCGTGTCAGGTGCTGATCATGCTCCTCTGCCATCACGGCCTCTAGCTGGTCGATTTCAGCCAGATCCTCGCGCAGAACTGCGGCCTCCTGCTCAACCCCCTTGATCACCGCCCCCAGCAGCGTGGCCCCGCGCACATGCGTGATCGCCGCTTCCGGGCGGGCAAGCAGCAGTGCGGGCGGTTGACGCCCCAGCCTTTGCATGGCCGCCAATATTTGCGACAGATCACCGCGCTGCGCGTCAAACCGGGCAAGTTGGCTGCGCCGCCGCAATTTCATTTCATCCAGCCGGGTTTCACTGTCCAGAACGTCCTGTTCGCGCGCCTGGATCAGCATGGCGGTCTGCACCAGTTTTGCGGTAAGTTCCGGGTCTGCATTATCAGGTTCAGATTGCGCGATGACCGGCGCAATCCATAACGGCCAGCAAAGGCTGGTCATTAGGAATATTCTGATCAAGAAATTGCGCAAGAATCAAAACCTGTTTTGCCGTGAACGATTCACGCGGGATTATCCGTAAAATACTGTTTGCGCCGCAACAAGTCCATCTGCGCAATATATCCGCTACGATGCGGGGGATGATTGGCCAGAATGGTTACCGCCCGGTAAATGGGTTCCGCCCGCAGCCTTTGCCGGTCTAAAAATGATGGTCAGGCACAAAATATAGAACATCAAAACAAGGCGCGGTTGATCAAACGTGCTTACGGTCATCCCCGTTACCAGAAAACCTGTGAGCGCCGCCAGCAGCACCGCCGCAAGCCTGTCTCCCGCTGCAATCTGACGCGCCAGCGCTGCAAGTGTAAGCGCCAATAAGGCCCCCACCGCCAGCAGCCCAAGCCACCCCTGATCAATTAACAGGCCCACCACCAGATTTTTTGTATGCATTTCCATATGGGCATCTGTTGTCCAGAACCAGCGATCAGAAAGCTGGGCAAACTCGTCATTCGCAACGAGATTGATTTCATTCTCATTCGTAATGCTGATTGCATCGATATCAACGCCATGCAGGGGTGCATTGTTAATCCAAAACGACAATCGGGTTGGCCGGGGAAAAGCTAACCCCGAGACAGATCCGCCGTGCCCAATTTTACCAGTCTTGATTTTTCCCTTATAGGTTTGCCATTCCTCACTATTCTCCTGAATCTGAAACATAGCATAGGTACAATTATATGAACTAATCAGCCATTTATCACATAATGCAACGGTCAAAGAGGCGTTTGGCTCGGATGTACGAAGTCTGACGCTTACCTGATAGGCGCTATCCGCATCGATGTCGATTGCCTGAAACATATACTGGGGCATGCCCGACCACATTCGAATGAAGCCATCGGCCCCGTCACGGATAAAATCAATGCGGGATGAGCGTAGCTCAATCGTCTTACTTGCCTGGTTAATGCGTGGAAAACTGCCAAGCCCCATCCCTAAAACTTTTGTCGCAAAAGTATCGTCCCGCAGGTTCAAAGCGGCGCGCCAATGATTATACCGGGTTTCAGCGTCCGACGCAGTTCCCTCAAAACGTTCCCCCATATATGTCCGGGAAAGCATGGGCACACCCACCACCGAAATCAGAACAACAGAACCTAATCCCAAAGCGACGGTAATAAATCCACGACGCCAGCCCGGGCGGGTCGCCAACAGTCCCAGCATGCCTGCGCCATACGCAATTATGATCGCGATAAAGGGGCCGCGAGAGGCCGTGGCCATCAAAGTATAGAATGATAGTAGCCCCATGCCTATGGTAACAGGCAATAGCGCCCACCAGCGGCGATCAAGCAGCAATATTCCCAGCAATGGAATCGATACAGCCAGCCAGACATCAATGGGGCCATCACCGGTATGCATGCTGGAAAATGTTGCAGCGATCCGGTGGTCAGAATTCCATTCAAACAGTCCCGCAAAAATCCAGTGTTCGCACACCCCAACCACGCTGACGCCAAAAAGGCCCAGCAAAAGCCCACGCAACAACAGGTGCATGGCGTCGCTGTCCTGGGTCATGGCGCGCCTTAGCGGGTTAAACAGCAGCAGCGCCCACACAAATCCTTTGCCGACCCGTAAGCTGTTATAGGGGCTAAAATAGTCAGCAAATGAATTGGGCGTTATGGGCGGCGGTGGCCAAAGCTGTATAAGTGAGCTGAGCAGGTATGACAGGGCCAGAAGCGTCAAAACCAGTTTCAGGTTTCGTGAAAGCGGAGGCGGCGGTTCCGCTCCGTTTTCGCGCAGCGCGAGAATGCCCGCTGTTAACAGCACAAGGGCATCAAATTCATCAAAGAAAAACCGTCCTGACCAGGGCGCCAGATCAAAGACCGGCAACAGCGCCGGCACGGCCACCAGCCACAGCATCGGCCTGCGCCACAGGAAAATGGCGTACAGTGTAAAAGCCGCTGCTATTGGCAGGCGCAGGATTGGAAAATCCACAATGAACCATAGCGTGATCGCCAGCAAAGAAAATGCGTATGGAATCAGCGCTGGCCGCTGCGTCACAAAATGCATTGCAGACTGAGCGTTGATTTTAGCGAAAGGCCTGTCTTGTGGCGCAACCTGTACCTTGCTTTCCGGTATTGACAAATCTGACCCCAGCCGGGCCGCCCACCCGCAGAAGCGTTGCGTCAACATTACTGCAGCCACAGCTATCAAAATATTGGTAAGGTCTGGTCGTAGCCCGGTAGTGGTGAGACCCCCTACTTCTATTACCCCCGCAAATATGATGGCCACAAATGCGCTAAATCCCAGCGGCTGCCTTTCTCCCGCTGCTTTGCCTTTAAGTATCCGGATCGCCCATATGAAAACGCCTAACGGCGCATAACTGACGGCAAGACTCAACAGGCTGGAAAAGGCATGTGGTACAGTGGTGAAGTAGTAGTAGTGGAAGGGCATCCAATGCATGGATGCGAGCACGTCTTCGATTTTGCTCTGGCCGGCGAAACCGGCATGCCAGCCGCGCAAAACAGGTAGTATCGCCAGATAGAGTGGCGCAGCAAGCCAGATACCCGCTTTCAACCAGGGGGTAAGGCGCAGCATGATCTTGGGTAGCAAATCTGTAATCTGATGACCCAACGCCGCGCCAAGTATCGCAATTGCAAAACTGCTGGCTTCCACGCGCCCTGAATATTCAAGCCATTGCAGCGCCTCGATCCCGCCGGTAAGCACAAAGGCCGCCAGAACCGCCGAGGCAACACCGCGATTCCAGATCAGCTTAATCGCCATCCCCAATGGGAGTATGAGCGCAATTTTCAAAATCAGCGACGCCAGACTGCGGACGCCCAATAAATTCTCCGGCGCCCATACGAACGCCTTCGGGTCCGCCAGCCGCGTCGCGATCTCATCCGCACTGACCAGAAAATCAAACGGAAACAGCGCAATGAAACTATAAACCAGCAGGTATAAACCAAGCCCCGCAGTCAATGTTTTGGGGCCACCGGACAGGGTGTTCTGCACCGCGCTTACGATCAGCCTACCCCACAGCGCCCAGCCAAGTATGCCGGCGCCAGCGCCTGTGATGTTTGCAACGATATCATTTAGGGAAGCCGTGCGAGGCGCGGCCCATATCTGCAAAAATTCAATACAGATAGCCAGGCTGGCGCCAAGTAACGCCGCCAAGATTGCCCCGCCTGACTTCTGGCGGCTCGTAGCGCCAAAGGCGAAAAATCCGATTGGCACATAAAGAATGAGATTGGTTACCCAATCGACTTGGTTGTAATTTTCAGGGTTCGTCCAATTGAGATAGGAAAAATCCCCGAATGTGAAACCAGGCGGCGCATCGCGGTATTCAAAGGGAAGCAGGCTGCCGTAAATGACAAATAGTGCGGACAGGCACGCCAGCATGGCCAGCGCACGGTACGGAATCGACCGTTCCGCTGACACGGCGCCCCCTGGATCAACACGCATACTGAATTACCTGTGATTACTGCAAAGGCTGGAACAGAATCAGCTTTAACGATTTGCGGGCGCGCCAGCCATCATTTATTCACCTCACGCACGATGATAGGGATGATTGGCCAGAATGCTTACAGCCCGGTAAATTTGTTCGGCCAGCATCATGCGCACCAGCATATGCGGCCAGGTCATGGCCCCCAGCGAGATTTGCAGGTGCGCGCGGGCGATCACCTGATCGCTTAAGCCGTCCGCGCCGCCAATGACGAATACCAGATTGCGGCAGCCCTGATCCCGGTGTTGTCCCAGCCATCCGGCGAATTTCTCGCTGGATAGCGTACGCCCCCGGCCGTCCAGCGCCACCAGGGTCGCCCCCTCTGGCGCCTGGGCCAACAGCAGTTCGCCTTCACGCTCCTTGCGCTGGGCGGCATCTGCCTGACCGCTGCGTTTGCTGCGATCTTCAACCTCGCGCAGCACCATTGGGCCAAGTCCCAGGCGTGCGCCCATCAATTCCGCGTTTTTCAGATAGATATTGGCAGCCGCAGTTTCATCGGCGCCGGTCTTTTGGCTGCGGCCAACTGCGGCAATCGTAATGCGCATGAATGATTTTATACGGCGCGCAGGCCAAATGCGTTTGCAGGCTCAATATGCGCCGGCATGGCCACCGACCATAATTTTTCGAGATTATAGAATTCCCGCACTTCTGGCCGGAAGATGTGAATGATCACATCCACCGCATCGATCACCACCCAGTCGCCCTGGCGCAGGCCTTCCACGCGGCAATTGTCGCCATAGACCTGTTTGATTTTTTCAGCCACATGCCCGGCAATTGATCCGACATGGCGCGAGGACGTACCGCTGGCGATCACCAGATAGTCGGCAATACTGGATTTTCCTTCCAGCGCAATGGAAACGACATCCACGGCCTTGTCGTCGTCCAGTGAATTCAGCACAAGCCGCTTAAGCTCCTCCGGATCGGGATGGGCTGTACGGTGCGCGACGGCTCTATCTTGGGTCAGGGGGTTCCTCTGAGTTTGGTTAAGGATTCTTTATAGAATAAGGATAGCGGGGAGTTTTTGCAAAATAATTACATCCGATAGGCCATATGGTTAATTCTAAAAAGATATTGCTTCATTCCGGCGGCGGATAAATCACTGAATTAATCCAATAGTTTTTAGCATGCCCAGCAAATCGGGCTCCAGGCTGGCAATGCGCGTTAAGTCATTCAGGGAGTATTTACCCCCAAGATCGCGGGCATTGACTGGCTTTCTGTATGTGGGCCATGCAGCGGCGAGTTGTGACGCCACAGCGGACGCCTGGTGACGAATGTTCTTTCCCAGGCATCATACGTAGAAGCAGTGCTTCAAAATTTGGTCTTTGACAGCAAAGACTTATATTGAGACCAAAGGCTTTCTGCCTCAACTTTTCTATAGACCAGTCATCACCGGAGGTGGCGCGATCTTCATCGACCAAAAGAAAACTGCCCTTATATCTTCCATTGGATAGACCGCGTTCACGATAAACGTCCGCTTGCTTAAGCATTGAGCCATAGCCACCCCCGCCCAGTGGACGGCTATGAAGATGAACAGACAGACCTCGCTCATCCGTCAATCCCTGCAACCATTTTATAAATGACTGTTCGCTTTCCCCCTCTACAGCAAAAAAGAATCTGGTTCTTTTAGGTATAGAGCGCGTTACCATATCTCAGCCGATATGGGGCACGGCGCCAAGCTCGCCCCCAAGATATTTCTTCATCAGGCTAGGCTCGCGTCGCAGGCCCTTGATGTCGCGCGCGCCATAAATTCGGGTCGGCTCGCCACCCGGTTTTTCCGTGAAAAAAATCTGCTCTTTTTCCAACTCGTCCAGCAGGGCGGGATTATGCGCTGTGAAAAACAATTGCGCCCCGCGAGGATTACGCTGTTTATCACCAAACCACCGGAACAGTTCCGGTATCAATAATGGATGTAAATCCATATCCAGCTCGTCGATCAGGACAACGGAGCCAGTTTCCAACGCATATTGCAGTCTGGGGAAAATTTCGATAAATCGCCGGGTCCCCGCCGATTCCTCATTCATGTAAATTGGCAGATCAAGTCCAACGTGATTGAATTTGGCATAAAGGCCCATATTTCCCCGTTCGATCATCATTGTTTCAAGTCCGACATCAAGCCGCCGCAGTTCATGATTCAGATGCTCCAGAAGGGCCGGGTTCTCGCTATAGAATGGCAATGTCTGGTTAGCATGCCCCAGAGCTTTATCGTAACCAGCGATATTTGTCACAATCCCCGCCAGGAACGCTTTGAAATCCATTGACGGTTTATGATTTAACTGTGCGAGGGCGCTGATTATGCTGGCATTGGAGCGAATGCTCTGCACCCGTGGATCATTTGCTGAAATCTCAAATTCCCTGCCAAAGCTAAAATTCTGACCTTTTCGCTCGAATATCTTGCGGAATTTCCCCCTCGGAGAATGGAACAGCGCTTCGTACGCCACCGTCTTGGCCGGACTGGGATCTGCGGTCTCATAATTGTGGGCAATGTGAAGTGTATATCGAAATATTGACGCCGGCTGGTCTGCCGCAATGTGACCGTCAAATTCAACTTCAATGATAGAGGGTTTTCTCATCCAATCCCTACGCATATAGGGTTGAAAAAGTGGTATCGGTTTTTCAATGGGAAGTATAAAACTATCACGGGCAAATGCCGCCGCCGCCACTACCGCCCGTAAAATGGTCGATTTACCAGAGGCATTCGGGCCAAAAAAACCCACAACTGTAGGCAAACGCGCATCCGGGTCGGCGTGGGATGACCTGAAGCAAGGCATGTCTGGTGCATTGCCGGGCGCCTTCAGGACGATTTCCTGCCGGTCCGCGACGGAGAAAAAATTCTCTATAACGATCCTGTGTATCATGCGCAATATTTGCAGTTTTTATGTTAAAAGTCAATTTATTTTATAAATAAATGAACAAAAAAATACCTTTTTAACATAAAATTGCAAAGTAACCGAATTTTTCTCAGACGTTTCTCTTGGCCCGGATCGCGGTGGAGCTGGCCGGGTGCAGGCGGCAGGGGATGAAAATCCACGCAGGGGCAGGCTGGCCGGCCAAACGGGTGGCGGACGTCAGCGGCAACCGGGCGGCGGCATAACGCAGCGCCGCCTTGCCGTGCAGGGCCTTAATACCGCTGCCTGGGCGGTCCAGCACCGCCATGGGCATCAGGCGCATGATCTGGTTCCAGTCGCGCCAGCGGGGCAGTTGCGCCAGATTATCGGCCCCCATCAGCCAGACAAACTGCACCCCCGGCCAGCGGCGCTGCAGGGCGGCCAGCGTATCCCTGGTGTAAGTGGTGCGCAGGCGCTGTTCGATGGTGCTGACCAGGATGCGCGGATGCGCGGCCATATTCCGGGCGGATTCGACACGCTCTGTCAGTGGGGCCATGCCCGCCACCGGTTTTAGCGGGTTTTGCGAACTGACCAGCCACCAGATACGGTCGAGCCGCAATCGCTTCAGGGCGATCAGGCTGATATGGCGGTGCCCTGCATGGGCCGGGTTGAACGACCCGCCCAGCAGCCCGACCCGCATACCGGGGTAAAGAGCTTCACGGGTCACTGATGTTACGCCCGCGTCTGGCCTGATCCGCGCACGACATATTTGTAGCTGGTAAGTTGCGCCGCGCCCACGGGGCCGCGCGCGTGCAGCTTGCTGGTGGAGATGCCGATCTCGGCCCCCATGCCAAATTCGCCGCCATCGGCGAACTGGGTCGAGGCATTGTGCATGACAATGGCGCTGTCGATCTGCGACAGGAAATGCTCGGCCGTTGGCGTGTCATCGGTGATGATGGATTCGGTGTGTTGCGAGCCATAGCGCCTTATATGCGCGATGGCTTCATCCACCCCGTCCACGATGCGAACGGAAATGATCGCGTCCAGATATTCCGTCGTCCAGTCGGCCTCGGCCACCGGTTTGACGCGCGCATCAAGCGCCTGCACATCCTCCGCGCCGCGCACTTCGCAGCCAGCCCCGATCAGATCGGCCACCAGCACCGGCAGATGCGTTGCAGCACACCGGCGATCAATCAGCAAGGTTTCCGCCGCGCCGCAAATTCCGGTGCGGCGCATTTTGGCGTTGATCACAATTTTGCGCGCCATTTCCAGATCGGCCTTGCCATCCACATAAACATGCACCAGCCCATCCAGATGCCCCATCACCGGCACGCGGGCGTCGCGCGTCACGCGCTCGGTCAGGCTGCGCCCGCCACGCGGCACGATCACGTCAATATATTGCGTCATATTGCCCAGCATATAACCCACCGCCGCACGGTCGATGGTCGGCACCCGCTGCACCGCGCCTTCGGGAATTTTCGCGGCGTTCAGCCCTTCCAGAATACAGTCATGAATGGCGCGGCTGGAATAATAGCTTTCCGAACCGCCACGCAAGATCACCGCATTGCCCGCGCGCAGGCACAGCGCCGCCGCATCCGCCGTCACATTGGGGCGGCTTTCATAAATGATGCCGATCACGCCCAGCGGCACGCTGACCCGTTCAATATGCAGCCCATTGGGACGATCCCATCCGGTCAGCACCTGACCCACCGGATTGGGCATGGCGGCGATTTCATCCAGGCTGCGCACCATGGCGGCGATGCGCGCATCGTCCAGCTTCAGGCGGTCGAGCATCGAGGCGGGCAGACCAGCCGCCTGCGCCGCCGCCATGTCTTTTGCGTTGGCTTTCAGGATCAGATCCACATTGGCGCGCATCGAGGCGGCGGCGCAATAGAGGGCGGATTCCATCGCCTTGCTGTCCCGATTGGCCAGATGCGCGGCGGCTTCGCGCGCGCGGCGGCCGATTTCGTCCATGATGGTTGCGATTTCGATAGCGGAAAGCTCACGCGATGGCCTGGCGGAAGCCGCATCTGCCTTACGCTGCGGTTCGCGGCGCGCTTCGTTAATGTCGGTGATGGTCATGTGTGTTTGCCTCCGCCCGTAATTACCAGATCATCCCGGTGGATCATTTCCGTGCGCCCACGATAGCCCAGCAGGCGTTCAATTTCACCGCTTTTATGCCCGGCAATCTGGCGCGCGTCCCTGGCCGCATAGGCGCACAGGCCACGGGCGATTTCAGCGCCGTTCGGTGACAGCACAATTACGGCGTCACCCCGGCTAAATTCGCCGATGACTTCGCGCACACCGGCGGGCAGCAGGCTTTTTCCGGCCAGCAGCGCCTCTACCGCGCCTGCATCCAGCAGCAAACGTCCCGCAGGTTCCAGCACGCCCGCAATCCATTGCTTGCGCGCGGCGGCGGGCGAGCCATGCGCCAGAAACCAGGTGCAGCGCGCGCCTTCCTGGAGCGCGCGCAGCGGATGCAGAATACGGCCATTGGCGATGGCCATCGCGCAGCCGGCGCCGGTTGCAATCTTTGCCGCCGCCAGTTTGGTGATCATGCCGCCGGTTCCGACAGTGGAACCGGAACCGCCCGCCATTGCTTCTATCTCTGGCGTGATGCTGGGAACCTCTGCAAAATGCCGCGCTGCGGGGTCAAGGCCAGGATCAGCCGTGTACAGACCATCTATGTCGGACAGCAGCACCATGCAGTCGGCGCTGATCATCTGCGCGACACGCGCCGCCAGCCGGTCATTATCGCCATAGCGGATTTCACTGGTCGCCACGGTGTCATTTTCATTCACCACCGGCACCGCGCCAAGTTTCAACAGCGTATTGAAGGTATTGCGCGCATTGAGATAGCGCCGTCTTTGTTCAGTGTCTTCCAGCGTCAGCAATATCTGCGCACAGGGCAGGTTTTTTGCAGCCAGTGCGGCCTGATAGGCATGCGCCAGATGCACCTGCCCGGCGGCGGCGGCGGCCTGGCTTTCTTCCAGCCGCAATGTTTTTCCGCGCAGGCCCAGAATGCCGCGCCCCAGCGCAATCGCGCCCGATGACACCAGCACCATTTGCGCGCCATTGCTACGTAAATCCGCCACATCGTCTATCAGCGCGCGCAGCCATTGATCGCGCAATGCGCCGCTTTCAGAATCGGTCAGCAGCGCCGAACCAATCTTGACGACGATGCGCTTGGCCCTGGCCAGCCGCTTCGCGGCAACCGGGCTCATGGGCTCCACTGCGCCACGGGTTCGGGATTGTTTTCAACCGCCGCCACCGCACGGGCGCGTTTAATGGCAGCGTGTAATTCGCGCAAAACTTCCTGCACGCCCTGTCCCGTTGCGCCGGAGATGGTCATGACCGTCTGGCCGCTGGCTTTTTCCAATGCGGCTTTTTTTCTGCGAATTTGTTCCGGTGTCAGCGCATCGCATTTATTCAGCACCAGCAATTCCGGCTTGGCCGCCAGTTCGGGGCTATATTCCTGCAATTCATGGCGGATGGTGCGATAGGCTTTGGTGATTTTTTCCTGTGTGCCGTCAATCAGATGCAGATTGATGCGGCAGCGCTCCACATGCCCCAGAAAGCGGGTGCCCAGCCCCGCGCCTTCATGCGCGCCTGCAATCAGACCGGGAATATCGGCCATGACAAATTCCTCGCCGTCGCAATAGACGACGCCAAGCTGCGGATGCAATGTCGTGAACGGATAATCCGCGATCTTGGGCCGCGCGCGGCTGACCGCCGCCAGAAACGTCGATTTGCCTGCATTGGGCAGACCGATAAGGCCTGCATCGGCAATCAGTTTCAGCCGCAGCCAGACCCATAGCTCCGCCGATTCCTGCCCGGGATTGGCGTGGTGCGGGGCCTGATTGACAGGCCCCTTGAAACGGGCATTGCCCCAGCCGCCATTACCGCCCTTAAGCAGCCGGATTTTTTGTCCGGGTACGGTCATATCCGCCAGCAGGGTTTCTTCGTCCGCATCCCAGATTTGTGTGCCTGCCGGAACTTTCAGCACCACATCCGCGCCATTGGCGCCGGTGCGGTTGCGGCCCATGCCGTGAATGCCGGTGCCCGCCTTGAAATGCTGCTGATAGCGAAAATCGATCAGCGTGTTCAGCCCGTCCACGCATTCGACATAGACATGCCCGCCATTGCCGCCATCGCCGCCATCGGGACCGCCGAACTCAATAAATTTCTCACGCCGGAACGACACCGCGCCCGCGCCGCCATTGCCCGCCTTGAGATAGATTTTCGCCTGATCAAGAAATTTCATGTTAACGCCAGTTAGCGGTAGCTATTACCGCAAATGAAAAAAGGGAGATGGCGATCCATCTCCCTCTCGTATCAGATCGCCATCATTTGGATGGCTGTGCATCCAGTTTTATTCAGCCGCGACCTGCATCGGGATTACCGATATGCACGGACGGCCACCCTTGCCGGAGCAGAACGATACATGGCCTTCGGTTACCGCAAAAATGGTGTGGTCACGGCCCATGCCGACATTTTCGCCCGGATGCCACTGGGTGCCGCGCTGGCGCACAATGATGTTGCCTGAGATGACATGTTCGCCACCGAATTTCTTTACGCCCAGTCTGCGGCCTGCACTGTCACGGCCATTGCGTGAGGAGCCGCCTGCTTTTTTATGCGCCATGTTTCAATCTCTCCGTTTACGCTGCTTTAATACCGGTTACGTGCAGCACCGTCTGCAACTGGCGATGGCCGTTCTTGCGGCGGTATTTATGACGGCGCTTTTTCTTGAACACCAGAATTTTCGGATCGCGCGCCTGCGCCACGATTTCAGCGGTGACAGAGGCGCCCGAAACCAGTGGCGCGCCAATGGTGATTTTGCCCGCGTCATCCACCAGCAACACCTGATCAAAAGTGATGCTCTGGCCCGCTTCGCCTTCAAGTTTTTCGACGCGCAGCACATCGCCCGAAGCGACTTTGTACTGCTTTCCGCCGGTTTTAATTACTGCGTACATGCTTGGTTATCCATATTCCTGCGATCTGCGCCCAATTTTCCCAAAAACATGAGATAATTCAATGGCGCGTAGGCCACCTGCACTGTGTTGCGCAGGCGTCCCTTATAAAGTGGCGCGGACTATAGCCTTAACAGCGATCAAGTCAAGTATGGAAACCATGACAGAAGAGACCTCACATGCGTTTCACCCCCCTGCGCAATAGCTGGATATATATTCGCATTTTGCGTAATATTATTTTGCATTTTGCGTAATAATATCTTACTATCGCGCATGATTTACGCTGAACCCCTTTTAACTGGTGAAGACGCCGCCGTGCTGGAGCTTATCCGCGACCAGCGCGAACGGCTGGCCATGGTTACCCGGAATAGCCCAAAACGCTGGAAAGGCTTCCTGCGCAGCACCCTGGCGCGCAACATTCAGGGATCAAACAGTATTGAGGGATATCATGTCAGCATTGACGAGGCGATAGCCGCCATTGAAAACGAACCGCCACGGGAACGGGATGAAAGAACAGAAACCTGGCAGGCCATCAGCGGCTATCGCGATGCGCTGAGCTACATCATGCAAGCGGCGCAGGATCCCTATTTCGCATTCGGTAAACAATTTCTAAAATCGCTGCATTTCATGATGATCAAACACGCACTGGACAAACATCCGGGGCAGTGGCGTCCGGGCGTCATCTTTGTGGTGAACCAAAACCATGAAACCGTTTACGAAGGGCCACCCGCGGATGATGTTGACGGATTGATCCAGGAACTGGTGGATTATCTGGCCGCGCCGTCCCGGTCATCACCAATGATCAAAGCCGCCATGGCGCATCTGAATCTGACGATGATTCATCCGTTCAAGGATGGAAATGGGCGTATGGCGCGCGCTCTGCAAACGCTGGTGCTGGCGCGCGAAGGCATTCTGCATCCGGTATTTTGCAGCATTGAAGAATGGTTGGGGAAGAATACTGAACCATATTACGCCATCCTTGCCGCCACTGGCGAGGGCAAATGGAATCCGGGCAATGATGCGCTGCCATGGGTTCGTTTCTGCCTCCGGGCGCACTATTATCAGGCAGCAACCCTGATCCGGCGTAATCAGGAACTCAGCACTCTTTTCGAACGGGTCGAACTGATCATCAATCGTGAAAAACTTGATGAGCGTATGGCGGCTCCGCTGGTTGAAGCCGCACGGGGCATGCGCCTGACAAATATTAGATATCAAAGAGACGCTGACGTGACGCCCTTTATCGCCTCGCGTGACCTGAGAAAGTTGTCCGAACTCGAATTGATTGAACCGGTTGGTGAAAAGCGCGGGCGAACCTATCTAGCAGGAAAGGAGTTAAATGCCGCCAGGGGGCCACGGATCAAGCCACGGTTAAAAAATCCCTATGATCTGGTGAGGGCAAGTGCCTGATTTACCCGCCCTGGTCCCGGTCGCCGCCGCCGATGATGTTGGCCCGCATATTGCGGGCTGGCTGGCGCATCTGGCGCATGCGCGGCGTCTTAGTCCCCATACCGTTGCGGCCTATGGCCGGGATGTGCGGGATTTTTTCGGGTTTTTGCAGGCGCATCTGGGGGGGCAGGCCGGGCGGGCGGAGTTGCAGGCCCTGCAAATTTCGGATTTCCGGGCCTGGCTGGCGCATCGGCGGGGCGATGGGCTAACCTCGGCGTCGCTGGCGCGGGCCATTTCGGCGGTGCGCAATTTTTTCCGCTTTCTGCAGAAAACCGGCGTACTGGAAAATCCGGCGATCGGCGGCCTGCGCGGGCCGAAAATTCCCCATGGGGTGCCCAAACCCCTGAGCGCGCAGCAGGCCCTGCGCACGGTGGCGGATGCGGGCGATTTGGCCGGCGAACCCTGGATCGGCCTGCGCGATGTGGCGGTGCTGAGCCTGCTGTATGGCTGCGGTTTGCGGGTGTCCGAGGCGCTGGGCCTGAACCGGAGCGCCGCGCCCTTCGGCGATACGCTGCGCATTCTGGGCAAGGGCGGCAAGGAACGTCTGACGCCCATATTGCCGGTGGTGGCCGAGGCGGTGCAGGCCTATCTGGCGCACTGCCCCTATAAACTCAGCCCCGGCGATCCACTGTTCGTCGGCGCGCGCGGCAAGCGTTTAAGCCCGCGCATTGTGCAGTTGGGCATGCAGTGCCTGCGCGGTGCGCTTGACCTGCCCGACAGCGCCACGCCGCATGCGCTGCGGCACAGCTTCGCCACCCATCTATTATCGGCAGGGGGCGATCTGCGCACCATTCAGGAATTGCTGGGCCATGCCAGCCTGACCAGCACCCAGCGCTACACCGAGGTGGATGCGGCGCGGCTGCTGGATGTGTATGGCGCCGCGCATCCCCGCGCGCGGGGATGAACGGCTAAAGTTAAAATTAGAATCATGGGGCGAGACTATTTCATCCAGGCTGAAACGCACACCCCGCTTCATGTCCTGCTCCCCTCAGCGGGATGCAAGAGGAGGGTGATTCAAGTCGATCAGAAAACGGTTGAAGATCAGATGTCGATCCGCTCCGGGTATGAGAAAAGTCTCCCTGATTTCAACAATATAGTGGAATTATTCACAGCATTGTGGTCTGATGGCTTTTCGGTATTAATAATTAGTTGCAACTAATCGGGTATAATGATTTTGTCAGATTGAGGATTAGCTCATTATAAAGGGTACCATGCCTACAGCAACATCAGAACCGGGGATAAATGCGATAGCGACGCAAATTGCGCCGCGCCTGTCGTTGAATCATATCTCGCACCGCTATGGACGGGTGCAGGCGGTTGCGGATGTGTCCCTGAATGTTGCGGCGGGGGAGTTTGTCTGCCTGCTGGGGCCGTCGGGCTGTGGTAAATCGACGCTGTTGCGTATTATTGCGGGGCTGGTGCGGCAAACTTCCGGTCAGGTCTTTATCGATGGGTTGGAAGTTGCGGGGGCGTCAGGCTTTGTTGCGCCGGAAAACCGCAGTGTCGGCCTGATGTTTCAGGACTATGCGCTGTTTCCGCATCTGGACGTGCTGCACAATGTGATGTTTGGTCTGTCGGCGATGCCGCGTGCGGCGCGCCGGGATGTGGCCATGGCGGCGCTGGAAGCGGTGGACATGACCCGTTATGCGCAATCTTTTCCGCATACGCTTTCCGGGGGTGAGCAGCAACGGGTGGCGCTGGCGCGCGCCATGGCGCCGCGCCCGAAAATCATGCTGATGGATGAGCCGTTCTCGGGTCTGGACCGCCGGCTGCGCGATGAAGTGCGCGAACAGACCGTCGCCATTCTGGCGCAAAGCGGGGCCGCCACGGTGATGGTGACCCATGACCCGGAAGAGGCCATGCTGCTGGCTGATCGTATAGCCCTGATGCGCAAGGGGCGGCTGGTGCAGACCGGTACGCCGGATGCGCTGTATTTCAATCCGGCGGACGCCGAAACGGCGGAGTTTTTCAGCAGTTTTAATCGCCTGCACGGGCAGGTGAAGAATGGACATATTACAACTCCCCTTGGCGATGTGGCCGCAAATGGCTTGTCCGATGGGGTAGGGGTCGAAGTGCTGATCCGTCCCGAACAGTTACGATTTAGCCCCGTGGATGGATCGGCGAACCAGGCCAGCGCCATCGTCCTGCGCGCGACCCCGCAGGGGCGGGACCGGCTGCTGGAATTATCCCTGGCCGATGGCACACGTATGCAGGCCCGTGCGCCGCTGGTGTCCAGCCCGCCCGCCGGTGCGCAGATCGCAATCAGCTTTGATGCGTCAGCGGCGCTGGTATTCCCATGCCGCTGCGGTCGCGAGGGCAGCCCGGCCGCATATCCCTGATTTGGTTTCATTGCGTTGCAGCAGGGATTCTGACACACTGTGTCCATATGCGATGATTTTAGGTGTGCCGGCGCCACAAACCCGGTCTGTCACCCCGGAACAAGTCCGGGGTCACACTGTCGTTGGAATGGTCCACTGCAACCCATCGCGCTTTGGCCTTTGAGTTGATGTACTAACCGGGAGTGGTTACACAAAATGTTGAGCATGTGGCACATATTGATCGTTGCCTTGCTGGTCGTCCTGCTGTTTGGGCGCGGCAAAATTTCCGATCTGATGGGGGATGTGGCGAAAGGCATCAAAAGTTTCCGTCAGGGCATGGCGGATGATGATGCGCCGCCACAGATCAAGCAAGACAATGACGCGACAAAAAGCTAAGCGCCGTCATGCTTGATGTAGGCTGGCAGGAACTGCTGGTGATCGCGGTGGTGGCGATTATTGTTGTTGGCCCGCGAGAATTGCCGCAATTGATGCGCACCGTTGGCCGCTGGATGGGCAAGGCGCGGCGCATGGCGCGGGAATTTCAATATAATATTGAAGAAATCGGACGCGAGGCGGAACTTGACGGATTGCGCAAGGATATTGACAGTTTCAGGCAACCGCTGGACCCGTTTCGCATTGATGGCAAGCCATCTGATCCAGTCGCCTCTACGCAAATTGAACAGGATATTCCGCCTGCGCCACGGGCTTGATCGGGGCCGTTTCGCATGAGCCAGGACGAGATAGAGGCCAGCAGCGCGCCACTGCTTGATCATTTGATTGAATTGCGTTCGCGCCTGATCAAGTCGATGGTGTATTTCTCGATCGCGTTTGCCATCTGCTATTATTTCTCGGAAGAAATTTATGCGTTTCTGGTGCAGCCCTATGCGGATGCAACAGTGGGCGGCAACAAGCGGCTGATCGCCACCGCCCTGCAGGAAATATTTTTCACCTATGTCAAGGTCGCCATGTTTGCGGCGCTGTGCGTTTCGTTTCCATTTATTGCCGTGCAGATTTACGCCTTTGTGGCGCCCGGCCTGTACAAGAATGAGCGGCGCGCCTTCATGCCATTCCTGGCGGCGACGCCGGTGCTGTTTCTGATGGGGGCGGCGCTGGTGTATTATATGGTCATGCCGCTGGCGCTGAATTTCTTTCTGGGCTTTGAGCGGGGCGCGGGCGGGCTGGGTCTGCCTATTCAGTTTGAGGCCAAGGTGGATGAATATCTTGGCCTGATCATGACGTTTATTTTTGCCTTTGGCCTGTGCTTTCAGCTGCCGGTGCTGCTGACCCTGCTGGGCCGGGTGGGCATTCTCAGCAGCGGCGGCTTACGCGAAAAGCGGCGCTATGCGATTGTCGGCGTGTTTGCGGTGGCCGCCGTGCTGACGCCGCCCGATCCGATCAGCCAGATTACCCTCGCTGTGCCGATCCTGCTGCTGTATGAGATTTCGATCTTTCTGGTGCAAATGATTGAGCGTAAAAGAGCCGGACCAGAAGCCGAATAAGCGAATCGCCTGCAAGGATTAAATGAGCGCATGCACGATCTGAAATTCATCCGCGACCACCCGGAACAGTTTGACGCGGGGTTGGCGTCGCGCGGGCTGGCCCCGATGTCGCGCGAAGTGCTGCGGCTGGATGCGCAGCGGCGCGCCTTTGTCACGGAGCTTCAGGAGTTGCAGAAGGCGCGCAATGACGCCTCCAAACAGATCGGCGCGGCCAAGGCCAGGGGTGATGATGTGGCGGCCCAGACGCTGATTGACGCGGTGGCCGAGCTAAAACAGCGTTTGCAGGATGGTGAGGCGCGCGAGCGGGAAATTCAGATGGAGCTGGATACGCTTCTGGGCGGCATTCCTAATCTGCCGCTGATGGATGTGCCGTATGGCAAGGACGAAAAATCCAACAAGGAAGTGCGCCGCTTTGGCGCGCCGCCACAATTTTCCTTCAAGCCAAAAGAGCATTTTGACCTGGGCGAGGCCATGGGCCTGATGGATTTCGAGGCGGCGGCAAAGCTGTCAGGCGCGCGATTTGTGGTGCTGAAAGGCGCACTGGCGAAGCTGGAGCGCGCGCTGGCCGCATTTATGCTTGATCTGCATACAGAGCATTTTGGATATACCGAAGTTGCCCCGCCCCTGATGGTGCGTGATAACGCGATGTTCGGCACGGCGCAATTGCCGAAATTCGCCGAGGATCAGTTTTGCACGACCAATGATATGTGGCTGATCCCCACCGCCGAAGTGCCGTTGACCAATCTGGTGCGCGAAAGCATTTTGAGCGAGACGGAATTACCGCTGCGCTTCACCGCATTCACCCCGTGTTTTCGCGCGGAGGCGGGGGCGGCGGGGCGTGATACGCGCGGCATGATCCGGTTGCATCAATTTTCCAAAGTGGAAATGGTCAGCATCGTTGCGCCGGGGCAGGCCGATGCGGAACATGAACGCATGACGGCCTGTGCCGAGGAAGTGCTGAAACGCCTGGGGCTGCATTACCGGGTGATGCTGCTGTGCACCGGCGACATGGGGTTTGCAGCAACCAAGACCTATGATCTGGAAGTGTGGCTGCCAGGGCAGAATGCGTTCCGGGAAATTTCCAGTTGTTCGCAATGCGGGGATTTTCAGGCGCGGCGCATGCAGGCGCGCTACCGCCCCGGCGATGACAAAAACCTGCTTTATGTGCACACGCTGAATGGTTCCGGCCTTGCCGTGGGGCGCACCATGGTGGCGATACTGGAAAATTATCAGCAGGCGGATGGTTCGGTGATCGTGCCCGAAGCCCTGCGCCCCTATATGGGTGGTCTGGAAGTGATTAAATAGCATGGCAAAAGCAGCAATCAGGGTCACCAACAAACAGCCGCGCATTCTGCTGTCAAACGATGACGGTATCAATGCGCCGGGGCTGAAATGTCTGGAACGTATTGCAAGACAATTGACCGGTGATATCTGGATTGTCGCGCCAGAAACAGAACAGAGCGGGGCGTCGCATTCACTGACATTGCATCATCCGCTACGCCTGCGGCAAATCAGTAAACGCAAATTTGCGGTCTCCGGGACGCCTACCGATTGCGTGGTGCTGGCGATTGCCGAAATCATGAAGGACGGATTGCCGGATTTGTTGCTGTCTGGCGTGAACCGGGGCGCCAACATTGCCGATGACGTGACCTATTCCGGCACGATAGCGGCGGCGATGGAGGGCACGGTGCTGGGGGTGCCCAGCATCGCGCTAAGCCAGACATGGGGGTTCAGTGATTCACCCGTGATCAAATGGGCAACCGCCGAGCGGCACGCACCACTTATCATCCGTAAGCTGATCAAGGCAGGCTGGCCCAAAGATGTTCTGATCAACATCAATTTCCCCGATGAAGAAGCCGCCAAGAAACTGAAGGTGGAAATCACCAGTCAGGGGAGGCGCGATCAGTCGCTGCTGGAAATGGACAAGCGGGTGGACCGGCGCGGCATCCCCTATTACTGGACCGGGTTTCAGCGCATCCGCAGCAATCCGGCGGCGGGTTCTGACCTGCATGCGATCTATGCGGGTAATATTTCGGTGACGCCGCTGCATCTGGATTTAACCCACGATCAGACATTGCGTTCGCTGCGCAGGGAGTTTGCAGCCTGATAGAAACGGGAAGGGTGCCGGGCATGTCCGATCTGGAACCGGCCAGGATAAAATTGATTATGGAATTGCGCCGTCAGGGCGTAACCAGCCGGGCTGTGCTGATGGCGATTGAACGCACGCCGCGCGAGATATTTGTGCCCGAAGCGCTGCGCGAACGTTCGTATGAAAATATTGCGTTGCCTATCGGCCAGGGCCAGACCATCAGTCAGCCCTATATTGTTGGCTTCATGAGCCAGGAGCTAAAGCTGAACAAGCGCATGGTGGTGCTTGAGGTCGGCACGGGTTCCGGCTATCAGGCGGCGGTGCTGGCGCGGCTGTGCCGCAGGGTCTATACGATTGAGCGGCACCGCTCGCTGCTGCATAGCGCCGAGGCCTGTTTCAAGGAGCTTGGCCTGCATACGATTTCGACACGGCTTGGCGATGGCTATAAAGGCTGGCCCGAACAGGCGCCATTTCAGCGCATTCTGGTGACTGCGGCGGCGCAGGAACCACCGCCCCTGTTGCTGGAACAGTTGGCGGTGGGGGGATTTATGCTGATCCCGATCGGACCTACCTTTGATACGCAGAATATTGTGCGCATTACCCGTAGCGAATCTGGTTATGATACGGAAGAATTACTGCCTGTGCGTTTCGTGCCGATGGTGCCCGGAATTGCGGTAGATGGCCCGTCGGCCCGGTAGGGCTAGATAATGAAATGGGCGAGTGGGAGAAAATGCTCCGCATTCGAATTAATATTTTTCTGGCTATGGTGCTGGCGTCGGGGCTCTGGGCGTGCGCGCCGCGTGGCACGCCCGCGCCGGTGATCATAGGCGGGGCTGGTGCGCCTGTTCCTGAATATCCTGCAGCAACGCATGGGAAGGGAAGTGTTGTCGTGCGGCCGGGCGATACGCTCTACGCCATATCCCGCTATCACCAAACCGCGTTGCAGGCCCTTGTGGAGACCAATAATCTGGCGCCGCCCTTTATCATCAAACCGGGACAGGTTTTGCGGTTGCCGGGTCAGCCGGGTGCGCCACCGCCTCCTGCCGCCAGTGCGCAAAAGCAGATCGCGTCAGGAGTGCTGGCGCCGCCGGTTTCCATGCCTTCAAAGCGTGAAGACGTGGTTATTCAGACAGCAAAAGCCGGGGTAATACAGCCGTCCCCTTCGGAGCCGTCGCCGGATTCAGGCGAGGATCAAACCGGCGCACTTTCAATGGAAGACGATGCGGTTCCGGCGCTGCCGCCTCCGGCGCCCGTGCGCAAACCAATAGAGGCGCTGGAAAAAACGGCAGCGCTGCCTGCGGCCGTTCCTGCGGCAACGCCTGCGCGTGAATCCAGGGTGGTGCGCTTCCTGTGGCCGGCAAAAGGTCCGATCCTGTCGGATTTCGGGCCCAAGCAGAACGGGCTGCATAATGACGGGATCAATATCGCCATGCCGCCGAACGGCCCGGTCATTGCGGCGGGGGATGGGATGGTGTCCTATGCGGGCAATGGCCTGCGCGGCTATGGCAATCTGCTGTTGATCCGCCATGAAGGCGGCTGGGTCACCGCCTATGCGCACAATTCTGAACTGCTGGTGGAAAAAGGCGCTACCGTCAGGCGCGGACAGGTGATTGCAAAAGCCGGGCGCAGCGGCGGTGTACCCCAGGACCAACTGCATTTCGAAATCCGCCAGGGCGCAAAAGCCGTTGATCCAAAACCGCTGCTGGTGGGGGGGTAGTGCATTTTGTGAGTGGATTGAATCAACACCACCCTCTCTCATTGTCATTACCCGGACAGGCCCTGCTATGTTATCTGGATTACCCGGCCAAGCCGGGCAACGACTAGAGCAATTTGTGATCATATTGAAGCGTATCCGGCGTGGCGGATATAGTTTTGACATTCGTCCGGGTTGAAGTGCTCGAGCAGTTTACCGATACGTTGCCATAGCGCGTCGCGGTTACGTTCGGC
>JBMOMW010000070.1:0-4640 GCA_049325255.1 Pseudomonadota bacterium
TAGCTTGTCCCGGAACAAAAAAAACGCCGGAGCAAACGGCGAATATGAACGCAAACTGACAGAAATAAACCCCGCCAATCCCTGAAAAACCAGATTTACGGCAGGTTTTTCAGCAGCCTGCTAGAGCCTATTTCAGCTTTATTGAATCACAACAGCCCGGCCGTCATCGCCACGCTTCGACAGCGATTGATAAAGTGGGTAATGGCTGAACTCGTATGGAACAGACTCCAGGCAACAAAAAGCCCGCCGGCAAGGGCGGGCTTCGCGTTCGCTAACAGCGCATATCAGACGCTGTAATACATTTGATATTCGATCGGATGCGGGGTGTGTTCAAACGCATGCACTTCTTCCATCTTCAGTTCGATATAGGAATTGAGCTGTTCGTCGCTGAACACATTGCCCTTTTTCAGGAAGGCGCGATCTATATCCAGGGCTTCCAACGCCTGGCGCAGGCTGCCACACACGGTCGGCACTTCTTTCAGTTCTTCCGGCGGCAGATCATACAAATCCTTGTCCATGGGTTCGCCCGGATGGATCTTGTTTTCGATGCCGTCAAGACCGGCCATCAGCATCGCCGAAAAGGCCAGATACGGATTGGCGGTGCAATCCGGGAAGCGTACTTCAACCCGCTTGGCCTTGGGGTTTTGCGCAAATGGAATGCGGCACGATGCGGAACGGTTACGCGCCGAATAGGCCAGCAGCACAGGCGCCTCAAAGCCCGGAATCAACCGCTTGTAGCTGTTGGTTGAGGCGTTGGTCAGCGCGTTCAGCGCCTTGGCGTGCTTGATGATGCCGCCAATGTAATACAGGCACGTATCCGACAGATCGGCATAGCCCGAACCGGCGAATGTGGGCTTGCCGCCCTTCCAGATCGATTGATGTACGTGCATGCCCGAACCATTATCGCCATAGAGCGGTTTGGGCATGAAGGTCGCTGTCTTGCCATAGGATGCAGCCACCTGATGGACGACATATTTGTAGATCTGCATCTGATCCGCAATTTTTGTCAGGGTGCTGAATTTCATGCCCAGTTCGTGCTGTGCGGGCGCCACTTCATGGTGATGCTTTTCCGTGTCCAGTCCCATTTCACGCATGATGGCCAGCATTTCAGAACGCATGTCCTGGAGCGTATCCATTGGCGGCACAGGGAAATAGCCGCCTTTAACGCGGGGACGGTGGGCCAGATTGCCACCATCATATTTGGTGCCGGTATTGCTGGGGCTTTCGATGCTGTCGATCATGAAGCTGGTTTCGTTCATTTCAACTTTGTAACGCACATCGTCAAACACAAAGAATTCCGCTTCCGGGCCGAAATAGGCCGCATCGCCCAGACCGGTGAATTTCAGATAGGCCTCCGCCGCCTTGGCGGTCGAGCGCGGGTCACGGCTATAGGCCTGGCCCGTTGAGGGCTCCAGAATGTCGCAAATCAGCACGAGTGTGTTTTGCGCCATGAACGGATCCATCACAGCGGTGCCGAGATCGGGCATCAGCGTCATGTCGGATTCATTGATGGCCTTCCAGCCGGCAATCGAGGAGCCGTCAAACATGATGCCCTCGGCAATCATGTCTTCATCGAATACGCCAACATCCATGGTCAGATGCTGCCACTTCCCGCGCGGGTCGGTAAAGCGCAGGTCAACGAATTTGACATCGTTTTCCTTGATGTTTTTCATAAGTTTATTGACGTCGGACATGTGTTCTTCCCTGTTGTAAAAGTGGTATTATAACGCTTCTTCGCCGGTTTCACCTGTGCGAATACGCAAAGCTTCTTCGATGTTGCTGACAAACAGCTTGCCGTCACCGATCCGGCCTGTGTGGGCAGCGCTTTTGATGGCGTCAATGGCGCGTTCCACCATATCGTCCGACAAAACAATTTCGATTTTAACCTTGGGTAAAAAGTCGACAACATATTCAGCGCCGCGATATAGCTCGGTATGGCCCTTTTGGCGGCCAAACCCCTTGGCTTCAATGACCGTTATGCCCTGTAGCCCAATTTCGTGCAACGCCTCCTTCACTTCATCCAGTTTGAACGGTTTTATGATCGCTTCGATCTTTTTCATGTTCGTTCAGATCCCTGTTACTGTCTGTGTGACTTTAGGCGGAATTCGGCGTTTGGGGGCTTAATTTGCATGTGTCATGCCAGTTATGCATAGCATGTTACTGGCAGGAATTCAGCGATTGTTACCCCCAACCAACGCAGGAAACAATCCCGAAATTGCGCAATTTATAGGCAATGAGCATAAATATTGGGCGCAGCAGGCGATTTTGCCTGTATTACCGTAAAGGCGGTTTTTTGACTGTCTGGCCATGCATCGAAATAGTTGATCATTCTGCTCCGGCTGTTTACAGGCGTTTGAATGCCTGATGGATATGATACTGGTTCGGAATATGAAACCGTCTGGAAAATGTTGTGATTCACTGCTGCTTCAAAGCGCCATAACCCTGTGATGAAACCTCTGGGCATCATTGCAGGTAGCGGGCCAATTCCGCTGATGCTGGCTGAGAAATGCCAGGCGGAAGGGCGACCATTCTTTATCGCAGGTATCATTGGTGCAGCTTCCCGTGAAATCACTCTTTTCCCGCACCAATGGGTTGGCATTGGTGCGGTTGGCGCCCTGATGCGCGCGCTGCGCCAGCATGCCTGCGAAGAAGTGGTCTTTATCGGTGCGGTGCGGCGGCCCGATTTGTGCCATCTGAAGCTGGACTGGGGCGGCATGCAGTTTTTACCGCGCTATGCCCGCGCGGCGCTGGGCGGCGATGACCAGCTTTTACGCGCCCTGGTGCATGAATTTGAACGCCACGGTTTCAAGGTAACCGGCGCCCATGAGGTGCTGGCCGATATATGCGCACCGGCGGGCATATTGGGGATGGTGCAGCCCTGCCCGGACGATCAGGCGGATATTGCCCGCGCACTGGATGTGGCGCGTCAGACCGGTGCGCTGGATATAGGGCAGGGAGCTGTAGTATGTGGCGGCGTCGTTCTGGCGGTTGAGGCGGCCGAAGGCACAGACGCCATGCTGGCCCGCTGCGCCCAATTACCCCGGGGCCTGCGCGCCACCCCGCAAACCAATGGTGGCAGGCGGCGCGGGGTGCTGGTAAAGCTGCCAAAACCCGGACAGGAACGGCGCATCGATATGCCGGCCATCGGGGTGACCACGTTACGTCTGGCGGCGGAGGCGGGCCTCGCGGGCATTGTCTTTGAAGCGGGCGGGGCGCTGCTGGTGGATGTGAGCGCCATGATCCGCGAGGCCGATGCGCTAGGCATGTTTTTGATTGGCCTGAACGGGGCCGGGGAAAATAGCTGATGGTTTTCGCGCCGTTACGGCTGATGCTGATTGCAGGCGAGCCGTCCGGCGATGCGCTTGGCGCGGAATTGTTACATGCGCTTGCACAGATAAGCGGGCGGCCTGTCGAAGCATTCGGGGTAGGCGGCGCGGCAATGGCAAAGGCTGGGCATCAAAGCCTGTTCGACATGACCGATCTTTCGGTCATGGGCGTTGCGGAAGTATTGCCCAGATTGCCGCAACTGCAACTGCGCATCGCCCAGGCCGTGGGGCAGGCCTTACAGGCGCGCCCGGATATGCTGATCACTATTGATAGCCCTGATTTCTGTTTTCGCGTGGCGCGCCAGGTGCGCAAATATGCGCCGGATATTCCCATCGTGCATTATGTCGCCCCGCAAATATGGGCCTGGCGGCGTGGCCGGGCGCGCAAGATTGCCCGCTATATTGATCTGGTGCTGGCGCTGTTGCCGTTTGAACCGCCCTTGTTTATCGGGCAGGGTCTGCCGTGCAGCTTTGCCGGCCACCCGGTGGTTGCGCGGATGCCGTCTGCCCAGGCGGGCGCTGAATTTCGCGCCCGTCATGCTGTACCCGCAGACGCGCCATTGCTAGGCGTGCTTCCCGGCAGCCGGAGCGGTGAAGTTTCCCGATTGCTGGCGCCGTTTGGCGAAGCTTTGCATCGTCTGTATCAGGATATGCCGCAACTGCACATCTTCTGTGCAACCCTGCCGCATGTCGCTGCACAGGTTCGCACTGCGGCGGCGAACTGGCCGGGACGGGTGATCCTCACTGAAGACAATGCTGAAAAACTTGCAGGTTTTTCCGCCTGTGACGCAGCGCTTGCGGCATCCGGCACCGTGTCGCTGGAACTTGCGGCCTGCGCCACGCCGCATGTGGTGGCCTATAAAGTCAGTCCATTGACGGCCATGATTGCGCGGCGTGTGCTGCAAATTTCCTATGTCAATCTGGTCAATCTGATCCTGAATGAAAGCCTGATCCCGGAACTGTTGCAGCAAGACTGCACACCGGAAAATCTGGCGCGCGAACTGGCCCTGTTGTTGGGGCCATCGCCTGCCACTGAACGGCAACGCGCTGGTATGCGCAAAGCATTACAGGAACTTGGCGCAGGCCAGTCACCGCCAAGCCATCGCGCCGCCGAAGCTGTACTGGCTTTGCTCTCTAGGTCATAAACTCATAAAGCGGATTCCCAAATCAGTTTTATGAGTTTATGACCTAACAGGCTGCTGAAAAACCTGCCGTAAATCTGGTTTTTCAGGGATTGGCGGGGTTTATTTCTGTCAGTTTGCGTTCATATTCGCCGTTTGCTCCGGCGTTTTTTTTGTTCCGGGACAAGCTATG
>JBMOMW010000071.1:0-43706 GCA_049325255.1 Pseudomonadota bacterium
TAACCCGGTCCGTTATCGACCAGCGGTATGACGATCCGTACCCTTCCGCCACCTCCGGGGCGGCCGCCCCGGAGGTGGCTATCCATTTTGACCCAAACGGACCAACAAGTCATAAGACAAGCGGTATTGAAGTGAAGCGTCTGCGCAAGATTTTATTCGGTGTGGCGGCGCTATTCGCGTCACTGCTGGCGCTTGCCAACCGGTCTTTCGTTACTGTCAGCTTTGATCCCATCCCCCCGAGGTCAGAGGCATGGAGCATGGAAGCGCCGCTGTTTCTGGTGATACTGGCTGCGATGTTTATCGGGATATTGATCGGTGGATTTGCGGTGTGGCTGGGGCAGCGCAGATCGGGTTCGGAGGCTGCTGCAATTATAGTGGCGCCGTCCAAGGCGGAATTATGAGCGAAATGGATTGATAATCCGCACATTCTCTATCTGGCGCCCGTCCGGGAGATCTTCCGTATAAAGATCAGTACACCCTGCTGCAATAGCGGATGCGACGATGTTGCTGTCCCAATATGAGAACCCATGCGTCGCCTTGATCTCCAGTGCGCTTTGAAAGACGGATAGCGTGTTGTCCTGAATATGAAATCGCAACCATGTCCTTATCAGGTCTGCCGCTGCCTTGTGTGGCAGTGGCGTAGGGCGCGAGGCGCGCGTTGCCTGCACATAGAATTCCTGCAAGACCTGTACAGACAGAACGCAATCGTCCCTTTCAAGTAAAGCCATGGCTTTTACTGCTTTCGCCGTTTCATCCATGGCGGTGCTGATGGAATAAATCAGGATATTGGTGTCAAGGAAAACGGACAAAGCTAAAGTTCGCGTTGATGCAGTTCGTCGCGTGAGATGTTGTCCGTAGCCCGGAAGTCCCGGATGGCGGCGCGAAGCGCCTTCTCTTCACGCTTCAGCCGCTCATTTTGCGTTTCGCCGCTGGCAATATCGTTGAGGAACTGTTTTACCAGAGCGGAGACAGAAGTATCCTTTTCGGCGGCCTTTATGCGGGCGCGGCGATAGGTTTCATCATCCACAGATACTGTGATATTTTTCATGTTTTCACAGTATCACAGAAACAAGGCCCTGTCTATAGCACCAGTAACACTATGCCTGTGCGGGCGGCATTCTGCTATAACGCCTCCATGATCAAAGTGAAAATATGTGGTTTATCCAGCCCTGAAACCGTACGGGCCGCCATCGGCGCGGGGGCGGACTTTGTGGGCTTCGTGTTCTTTGCCCGCTCACCGCGTGCGGTGACGGCGGCGCAGGCGGCAATCCTGGCGCGCGGCGTTCCGGCGGGCATTGCCAAAGTGGGGCTGTTTGCGGATGCCGATGACGCCGCCATTGCCGATGTGCTGGCGCAGGTGACGTTGGATTATCTGCAACTGCATGGGGCGGAAACAGTCGAGCGGGTGGGACAAATTCGCGCCCGGTTTGGCGTGCCGGTGATCAAGGCGGTTTCTGTTGCGCAACATGAAGATATTGATCGCGCCCGCCGCTATGAAGCGGTCAGCGATATGTTGCTGTTCGACGCCAAGCCGCCGCAGACGAAGGATGCTTTACCTGGCGGCAATGGCTTGGTATTCGACTGGACACTGATCGCAGGGCAGACATGGACGCGGCCCTGGATGTTGTCCGGCGGTCTTGACGCCGGAAATCTGGGCGAGGCTGTTCGCATCAGCGGCGCTAAAATGATAGACGTGTCCTCGGGTGTGGAAAACCAGCCTGGGATCAAGGATGTTGTGAAAATTCGCGGCTTTGTTGAAGCCGCCAAACGCTTGTAACTGGATTTTTTGTTTTGACTGTACCCAAACCCAACAGTTTTCGTTCTGGCCCCGATGCGCAGGGGCATTTCGGTATTTTCGGCGGACGCTATGCCGCCGAAACGCTGATGCCGCTGATCCTTGATCTGGAGGCGGCCTATAGCGCCGCCAAAGCCGATCCGGCGTTTCATGCGGAGCTGGACGATCTGCTGAGCCATTACGCCGGGCGGCCCAGCCCGCTGTATTTTGCAGAGCGCCTGACCCAACATTTTGGCGGCGCGAAAATCTATTTCAAGCGCGATGAGCTGAACCATACCGGATCGCACAAGATCAATAATTGCCTGGGGCAGATATTGCTGGCGCGGCGCATGAAGAAGGGCCGCATCATTGCCGAAACCGGCGCGGGCCAGCATGGCGTGGCGACCGCCACGGTCGCGGCGCGTTTTGGCTTGCCCTGCGTGATTTACATGGGGGCGGCGGATATTGAACGCCAGCAGCCCAATGTGTTCCGCATGAAGCTGCTGGGCGCGGAAGTTGTTCCGGTAACCAGCGGCACCGCGACGCTGAAAGACGCCATGAACGAGGCGCTGCGCGACTGGGTGGCCAATGTCATGGACACGTTCTATATTATCGGCACCGCTGCGGGACCGCACCCCTATCCGATGCTGGTGCGGGATTTTCAATCGGTGATCGGGCGCGAGGCGCGCGAACAGATGCTGGAGCGCGAAGGGCGTCTGCCGGATAGTCTGGTCGCCTGTATTGGCGGCGGATCAAACGCCATCGGCCTGTTCCATCCGTTTCTGGATGATCCCGGCGTCGCCATGTATGGCGTGGAAGCGGCGGGCAAGGGGCTGGAAACGGGCCTGCATGCAGCAAGCATCGCGGGCGGGCAACCCGGCGTGTTGCATGGCAACCGCACTTATCTGTTGCAGAACGAGGATGGCCAGATCACCGACGCGCATTCGATTTCCGCAGGGCTGGATTATCCCGGCATCGGCCCGGAACATGCGTGGCTGCACGAGGCGGGGCGTGTAAACTATGTGTCGGCCAGCGATGACGAAGCGCTGGCGGCGTTTCAGCTATGCACCAGACTGGAAGGCATTATTCCGGCGCTGGAACCGGCCCATGCCCTGGCTTATGTGGCGAAGCTGGCGCCGGGCCTGCCGCGTGATCATCTGCTGTGCATGAATATGTGCGGACGCGGTGACAAGGATATTTTTGCGGTCGCGCGCATGCTGGGAACGCAATTGTCATGAGCAGTACACGGATTGATGCGCGTTTTGCAGCGCTGCGCACCGCCGGGCGCGCCGGGTTGGTCACGTTTATTACGGCGGGTGATCCCGATCATGAAACCAGCTTTGAAATTCTGCGCGGCCTGCCAGCGGCGGGCGCCGATCTGATCGAACTGGGCATGCCGTTCAGCGATCCGATGGCGGATGGCCCCTCCATCCAGGCGGCGGGGTTGCAGGCGTTGCGCAATGGCGCAAGCCAGATACGCACGCTTGAACTGGTGCGCCGTTTTCGCAAACAGGATACGGATACGCCGGTTATTCTGATGGGCTATTACAACCCGATCTATCGCTATGGCGTTGAGCGTTTCATAACTGACGCATTGGCGGCGGGAGTGGATGGATTGATTGTCGTCGATCTTCCGCCGGAAGAAGATACAGAGCTGTGCCTGCCCGCGCTCCGGGCCGGACTGAATTTTATCCGGCTTGCGACACCCACGACCGATGACCGGCGCCTGCCCGCCGTGCTTAACAATACCAGCGGTTTCGTCTATTATGTTTCCATCACCGGCATCACCGGCACGGCAAGCGCGGATGCGGGCCAGGTGGGTGAAGCGGTCAGGCGCATCCGGCGTCACAGTGCGCTGCCGGTGGCGGTTGGCTTTGGCATAAAGACGGCGGCGCATGTGGCCGATGTGGCGCGCTTTGCGGATGCGGTGGTAGTTGGCACGGCCATTGTTGACCGTGTGGCGGCGGCAAGAAAAGCCGGTAAGGCGCCGGACGCGATTGCGGCTGATGTGCATGAATTTGTTGCCGGGCTTGCGGGCGGCGTTCGAAAGACACGGGAGCTGACATAAGATGGAAAGCAAGCCCATGAACTGGCTGACCCGGGTTGTGCGCCCAAAGATTCAGGCCGTGTTTCGCATGCGCGACACGGGCGAAAGCCTGTGGGATAAATGCCCCGCCTGCGATCAGATGATTTTCCAGCGCGATCTGATTGCCGCGCAAAATGTCTGTCCAAATTGTGATCATCATATGAAGCTGACGCCCAGGGCGCGGCTGGATTCACTGTTTGACGGCGGGCGCTATGAATGGCTGCCGGAGGTGCATGTGGCGCCGGACCCGCTGAAATTTCGCGACCAGAAACGCTATCCCGAACGCCTGAAAGAAGCCAAACGCATGACCGGACGCGATGAAGCGATGCTGGCGGCCAGCGGAAATATCGATGACCTGTTATGCGTTGTGGCGGTGCAGGATTTCAGCTTCATGGGCGGTTCCATGGGCATGGCGGTGGGTGAAATGCTGATCGCCGCCGCCCAAAAAGCCCTGGCGCTGCACGCCCCGCTGATCGTGTTTGCGGCGTCGGGCGGCGCGCGCATGCAGGAAGGCATGCTGTCGCTGATGCAGATGCCGCGCACAACGATTGCCGTGCAGATGCTGCGCGAGGCGGGCCTGCCCTATATTGTGGTGCTGACCGATCCCACCACCGGCGGGGTTACAGCATCCTACGCCATGCTGGGGGATGTGCATATTGCAGAACCCAATGCGCTGATCGGGTTTGCGGGGCAACGGGTAATCCAGCAAACCATCCGCGAAACATTGCCCGAAGGATTCCAGCGCGCAGAGACGGTGCGCGACAAAGGCATGATCGATATCGTCGTGCACCGCAAGGAGTTGCGCCAAACCCTGTCGCGCATATTGCATATGCTGATGCACAAGCCGCACTTGCCGCAAGCCGAGCGCCGCAAAAGCAATGGCGCGTTTAGTCCCATCGCGCTTGCCGCGCCCCCCAGGATCTAAAGGCGCAAACCATGCCCTCCAAAATGCCGGCAAAGCGCCCGCCAGATGAGAGCGCCGCCATACTGGCGCGCATGCTGCATCTGCATCCCAGGGTCATTGACCTTTCGCTGGAGCGCATGGCGCGCCTGCTTGAAAAGATGGATAATCCGCATCTGCATTTGCCGCCAGTCATTCATGTGGCGGGCACCAATGGCAAAGGCTCGACCGTCGCCTTCATGCGGGCGATTCTGGAAGCGGCGGGCCTGGCGGTGCATGTATACACCTCGCCGCATCTGCAGCGCTTTCACGAGCGCATCCGGCTGGCGGGGGAGCTGATCAGCGAAGCGGAGCTGTGCGCGCGGCTGCTGGAATGCGAGCGGGTCAATGCAGGCGATCCGATTACCTTTTTCGAGATCACCACGGTCGCGGCGTTGCTTGCATTTTCCAGAACGCCCGCCGATATCCTGCTGCTGGAAGTGGGGCTGGGCGGGCGGCTGGACACCACCAATGTGATTGCGCGCGCGGCGGTAACCGTTATTACGCCGGTTGATCTGGATCATCAGCAGTTTCTGGGTGAAACGCTGGCGGAAATCGCCGCCGAAAAAGCCGGCATTCTGAAGCCTGGAACCCCCGCCATCATTGGCCCGCAAAAACCAGCGGCGGCAGAAATTATTGAAGCGCGTGCGGCAAAACTTGGCGCGCCGCTGCTGGTGCATGGGCAGGACTGGATGACCTATGCCGAACATGGCCGCCTGGTGTTTCAATATGCCGACGGGTTGCTGGATCTGCCGCTGCCGGCGCTTGTGGGGCAGCATCAGTTAAACAATGCGGGCGCGGCAATTGCCGCCGTGCTGGCGCTGCCAGACTTCAAAATTGGCAGCGACGCCATTGCACGGGGGTTGCGCAGCGTTGAATGGCCTGGCCGGATGCAGCGGCTTGGGGATGGGCCGTTACTGGACATGCTGCCTTCGGGGGCGGAATTATGGCTCGATGGCGCACATAATCCGGCGGCGGCTGTGGTTGTCGCCAGTGCGCTTGCTGAACTTGAGGAACGCCATCCGCTGCCGCTCTATCTGATCTGTGGCATGCTGACGACCAAGGACGCGCCCGGTTTTTTTGCCGCATTCAGCGGTTTGGCGCGTGGGGTTTACACCATTGCCATTCCCGATGCGGAAAACGGCATGACGCCGGACGAATTGGCGGATGCCGCCAGCAAGGCCGGGCTGCAGGCGCGGACAGCGCCTGATCTGGCGCAGGCGCTAAGTGAAATATCCAGTTTTAGCGCCGCGCCGCCGCGGGTGGTTATTTGCGGCTCGCTCTATCTGGCCGGGCATGTGCTGAGCGTGAATGCGGGGTCAGGCGGCGACGGCCACACATGAAAGTACATGATGCGTAAAAAATAACTTTACCTTTGTAACGGCATGTGTTAGAAACTTGCCCATGGCCGGAATTGCGTCTGGCCCCGCAGGGCAGGTTTGGCGCCGCCTGAATTGGCCGGGTATCCCCCACCTTCCCCTGCGAAACCGTGACGGCGGTCACAGGTGATGGCGATTGCGCGGCGATTCCTGCAAATTCCCTAAAATGCGATTGACTCTTCCGGGGGGCAGCATGATGCGGCAGTGCTTGATCCGGCAAATCCCGCCTGGCCCAATCGCGTTAACCATAGAAATATTAAAAAAACGTAAATTTTCAAGCCCGCATACCTAAACCTGGGTATGACAGAGAGGATTTGTTCCGCCATACTTCCCCCCCCTGGAAACCGTTAGGGATTGCTCTTGGGGGAAGAGCCATGGATGAAGCCCGGATTGGAACGCTGATCGAGAACATCTATGCCTCGGCCTTCGGGGAAGATGGCTGGGATTCTGTGTTGCAAACCCTGCGGACGGAATTTCACGCGTCGCAGGCCATAACCTTGCTTTGGAAAAAAGAGTCGGGAATCCCTTTTTTTACCGCATCAACTATTTCTGACCACTCAGCAAACAGTAGGTACGAATCTCATTATCATAAGATTGACCCATTTTTCTCGTCCTCCCTTTTGGAAGCGCAATCAATTGTACCGATGCAGGTTCTTAGCGGAGACAAAATTGTGCCCAGAACCCAATATCTTAAGACAGAAATCTATTGTGATTTCGTCCGGCATTTCGATATGGGTCAACCGATGGTGGCCATATTCGGCGGATCAGTGGATACAATTGTCAACTTCATCATCCATCGCCCACCATCAGGCGAAGAATATAACGACGAAGATATAAAATTTTTGACAGCCCTTGCCCCGCATCTCAATCGGGGCCTGCAAATGTACCGCGAACTGGAGGGGCTGCGCGGCAAAGCCGGGCTGTTCGAGGCCGCGTTCGATGCGCTGGGCGCGGCGTTTCTGCTGGACGCCTCGGGAAGGGTTCTGATGCTGAACAAAGGCGCCGGACAGTTGCTGGAAGACGGCGGCGTGCTGAGCCTGATCGACGGCCGCCTGGGCGCCCGCCATGCGGCGGATGACGCAGTGCTGGCGGCGGCGTTCGCGCCCTCCCGGCCCGGTGCGGCGCCCGCTGATATCGTCCTGCGCGGCGGGGCCATGGCCGCCGGCCTGCAACTGGCCATCACCCCGGTAAAGGGCCGCAATATTCCGCTCTTCGCCAGCGCCCTGCATGGCGAACGGGTGGCCTTCATGGTGACGGCAACGGCGCTCGGCCCCAGCCTGCAAAACCTGATGGCCCTGCACGGCCTGACCCGGGCCGAGGCCGAGGTGACGCTGCTGCTGAGCGAGGGGCTGCGCGCCCCGCAGATCGCCCTGCACCGCGAAACCAGCATCGCCACGGTGAACACCCAGCTCAAACAGATTTACGCCAAAACCGGCGTGGACGGGCAAATCGCCCTGATCCTCAAACTGCTCGGGCGATGATAGGGCTTTGTTTAGATGTTTAGTCCCACAGTATGATGGTGTAAGATACAGCCATTTACGGAGGGACAAGCTATGGGACAAATATTACACGGCCGCGCCACAACGACAGAGGCAGTTCGCCGAGCGATACAACATAGTCAAGAGAGTATAGCCGCGCTGGCGCTACGCGCACGCTCGAGCGAGTAGGCTTCGATCAGCTCCGCCAGCGCAAACAGGAACGTCACCACGGCAGCTTCCGGCCATTCGCCGATCAGCATGGCTCCGGCCACAGCGATCATTATCAGAAAGTTGATGTTGAGTGTGAAGGTTTTTAAGGCGGCAAGGCCTTTTTTGATCGTATCACTGCCGCCCAGCGCGATGGCCAGGACAGAAAGCCCAATCACTATTGGCGATTGTTCATTATCCGTTGTCCAGCCAATAATTTCTGCGGTTATGGCGGCGCATCCGGAAAATCCCACCAGAAATTTGGTTCGGGTGGAAACGCCAGCCATATGGGCGCCAGGCGCACCGCCGTCGCCCTCCTGGCGCAGCGGTTCCATCTTAAGCGCCTGCAGGGCCGCAAAAACCAGCGCATCGTCCTCCAAACAGTGCGAGACGGTCAGTTCACGCTGCATCAGATTGAAGCGCAACTCCTGCACGCCCCCCATGCCCTCCAGGCGATTACGGATCAGGCGCTCCTCGGTTGGGCAGTCCATTTTTTGAACAATGTAAGTGCTTTTCCGGCACCCCGTGGCCTTAGCAGTCATGGCTAATCCTCTATAATTTTTTGCCCCGTCATTGCTGCGCAGATTTTTTCGATTCTCCGCGCGTGGTCTGCGCCGCCTCTTCTGCTTCTATGTTTTTTATCCGACACTGTTTCGGCGCATAAACCTGCTAAAACCTCTGGGGGTGCCTTTTTCTTCGCGCCGGCATCCGCTAGCGCATCCATTTTGCGGCACAGCGCCTTCATGTCACTTACTTCGGGATCATAGCCACGTTCAAGACGCCGTTTTACCCTTGTATTGCCGTTCTTGTAGGCGGGAGAGTGGTATGCCGGCCATTCCGCCTCGTTCAAACAGGCCAGCCGAAGCACTTCTTTCCTTTCCTCAGTGTTCGCGCCTTGCAGTTTTTGATCCAGTGTTTTTGGCGGCGGTGACGCGCGGGCGCTGAGCGCAAATGCGGCAATGGCAATCATCAGGTTTTTATTCATGGCGTATGGCCAGCCTCCTCTTCCTGCGGCAGCCATAGCTGATGCGCATCAAGCAGTAGCCGGTAGCGCGCCTCAATCGCCTCGATGCGCGTTGTATTGTAGCTGAGCGTCACTTCGGCTTTCAGGCGCTGGGCCGTTAGCAGATCGGTCAGGTCAATTTCACCCAGCTCATAGGCGCGCGCCATTTTCATGGCGTTCTGATCGATGGTCTCCGCCGCCAGCCTGGCGCTTTGCCAACTGCTGTAACCGGAAACGGCGGCGGCGTGCACGGTCGCTATATTGTTCAGCATGTTGCGGTAAGTCAGCGCCTCCTGTTGCGCGGCGATGGCTGCCTGAGCCTGCGCCACCTGTGAATCGGCGCGCCGGCCGCCACCGCCGGGCAACGGGACGGAAACGCGGATACCCAAGTACCGTTCGTCACCTCCCTGGTCCGAGCCGTAATGCATTCCGACCGTGGGATCAGGCATTAACTCGAGCCGCGCGCGATCCGCCTGTAGTTTGACCTGCTGCGATCCCGCTCTGGCGCGTTCCAGTTCGTGATTATCGCTCAGGATTCTTGCGCGCCATTCCTCCAGGCTGCCTTCAATCGGCGCGGGGCCGGCCAATATTATATTTTCCGGCAGTTGTAGTCCGGGGTAATTTTGCATCAACATGCTGGCGGCGATTTGCAGCCGGGCTTGCGCCTGTTTCAATGAAGCTTCGGCTTGCGTACTCGCGGCCTGCGCTGTTGATGCGTCCAGCTTCGCCGCATCGCCCAGTTTTTCGCGCCTGGCCACCACATCACGCTGCCTGTTAAACAGTTCAGCCTGGGTCTGCCATTGCGCTACTTCTGACTTTGCTTTCACCCAATCGAACCATTGCGCCAGCAGTGTGCGCGCCGCTTCGTGATACGCATCCCCATAGGCGAGTTGCGCCACATTCATGCCGGCATCGCCGATATCGGTATCAAGGCCGCGCTTGCCCGGTATTCTGAATGGCCGGTCAATCCCGACACTCCATTCATCTTGGCGGCCCCGTGCGCCATCGATCTCGCGTTGCTGGCCCGTGGCGTTCACATTGAATTCATAGGGTCCGGACACCAGCTTGCGCCTATTCGCCTGCCCCAATGCGATGCCGCTTTTTGCGGATTGCACGGCAGGACTTTCCTCCAGAATTTTGGCGACAATTTCCGGGGGCGGCAGATCCGGCCGCTCCGGCATGGAATTTGCGGAGGGAGCAGCCAGAACTGCGCCGTTCATCAATACGGACATCAAACTGATGGCAAGATGGCGGTTCATGCAAAACTCCCATACGCAATAAGTGGCGACAGCCAGTAAACAATGTTCGCCTGTCCGAGTTTGGCTTTGAGACCGGCAAGCAGCGCCCTGGCGTCCACTTCGCGGATGACGGCGGTCAGGCGCATCTGCTGCGCCATGCCGCGTACTTTTTCCCCCATGCTGGCATAAACCGCATTCGCGCCGTGGCCGTTAACCGCACCGCAAATAAAGCCGGAGGTTTGCGCTTCATGGGTCAGCATGAAATCGATGATCTGGTCTTCCAGGCCGCGCGGGAATACCAGCGTGAGTAAACAATCAGGCGTTTGCATGTGACACCTCCCGGCGCGGTACGCCGAATTCACGGTATAAAATTGGCAGCAGGATAAGCGTCAGCAGCGTCGAGGTGACCAGTCCGCCGATCACCACAATGGCCAGCGGTTTTTGCACCTCCGAGCCGGGGCCGCTGGCGAACAATAGCGGCACCAGACCCAGCGCAGCGATGCTCGCCGTCATCAGCACGGGCCGCAACCGTCGCAGCGCGCCTTCCACTACCACCTGTGCGACCGGCATGCCCTGAGCATAAAGCTGGTTGAAATAGGTCACCAGCACCACGCCGTTCAGCACGGCGATGCCCAGCAGCGCAATAAATCCGACGGATGCCGGAACCGATAAATATTCCCCGGAAATGAACAGCGCGAAAACGCCGCCGATCAGCGCGAAGGGAATATTGCTCAATACCAGCAGCGCCTGACGCAGGGACCCAAAGGTGGAAAACAGCAGCAGAAATATCAGCCCCAGCGCAACCGGCACCACAATGCCAAGCCGCGCGGCGGCGCGCTGCTGGTTTTCGAACTGCCCGCCCCATTTCAGCGAATAGCCCTCCGGCAACGGAACCTTATCGGCCACACTCTGCCTGGCTTCTTCGACAAAGCCCACCAGGTCACGGCCTGTGACATTGCTTTGCACCACCGCCATGCGCTGGGCGTTCTCACGGTCGATCTTCACCGGCCCGCCAACACGCACCAGCTTCGCCACCGCCGATACCGGAATATTTTCACCATCGGGTAAAGTCAGGGTAAGGCTGGCGAACAGCGCGGGCGAGGACTGCACCGCATCGTCACCGCGCAACAGCAAGGGCGTCCGCCGGTTGCCTTCCAGAACCACGCCAACCTGACGGCCTTCGATCTGAATGCGCAGCGCGTCCTCGATGGTGTTGACATCCAGCCCCAACCGTCCCGCCGCCACGCGGTCAATCTGCACCTGCAGATATTGCATGCCCTCGTTCAGCACCGTAAACACGTCCTCACTGCCATTGACGGTTTTGAGGGCGGCTTCCACTTCGCTGGCAAGCCGGTTCAGCGTATCAATTTCAGGGCCAAAGATTTTTACCGCCACATCGCCGCGCACGCCGATAATCATTTCCTGCACGCGCATATCGATGGGTTGTGTGAAGCTGTAGGAAATGCCGGGCAGCTCGTCCAGCACCTTGCGCACCTCGCCCTGCATCCAATCCACATCGTTTTCACGCCATTCCCCGCGCGGCTTCATCATCAGATAGGTGTCGGTCTGATTGAGGCCCATCGGATCAAGGCCCAATTCGTCCGCACCCGCGCGCGCCACGATGCTGGTGATTTCCGGCACGCCTTTCATCAGGGCCTGATGAATCAGCGTATCAAGCGCGGCCGTCTGCTCCAGGCTGACCGATGGCAGTTTTTCGATGCCGACAATCATCGAGCCTTCGTCCATGGTCGGCATGAAGGTTTTTCCGATCAGGAGATAAATCACCACCGTCAGCGTCAGTCCGGCGCCCGCCGCCATATAGACTGTGCGCGTATTCGCCAGCGCCCAGTTGAGCGCAGGCACATAAAGCGCATTGGCCTTGCGCACCAGCCAGGGATCGCCATGCGGAACCTGGTTCAGCAGGTAGGAGGCAAGCACCGGGATTACCGTGAGTGACAATAACAACGAGCCGCCAAGAGCAAAAATAATCGTCAGCGCCACCGGGATAAAGAACTTTCCTTCCAGCCCCTGTAGCGTCAGCAGTGGCAAAAACACGATAATGATAATCAGGATGCCCGACGTCACCGGCGTCACCACTTCGCGCACCGCCCGATACACGATATGCAGAAACGGCAGTTCTGCGCCGCCTTCTTTGTCGTGCGCCAGATGGGAAACGATGTTTTCCACCACCACCACCGCCGCATCGACCAGCAGGCCGATGGCGATGGCCAGCCCGCCCAGGCTCATCAGATTGGCCGACATGCCGAACTGCCGCATCAGAATGAAGGTGCACAACGCCGCCAGCGGCAGCGTCAACGCCACCACCGCCGCCGCACGCCAGTTGCCGAGAAACAGAATCAGCAACGCTATCACCAGCACGGTGGCTTCCATCAGGGCCCTGGAGACCGCGCCAACGGCGGTGTCGACCAGTTCGCTGCGGTCGTAAAACACCGTGATCTTCACACCCGGCGGCAGCATCGGCGCCATCTCGGCGAGCTTCATTTTCACGCCATCAACCACCTGCTGCGCATTGGCGCCGCGCAGGCCCAGCACCAGCCCTTGCACCGCCTCGCCTTTCCCATCCATGGTCACCACGCCATAGCGGGTCATGCTGCCGATGCGCACCTCGGCCACATCGCGGACCTGCACGACACCCGTGTCGCGTTTGGCGACGATGATGTTGCCGGTGTCTTCCAGCGTTTTAATGCTGCCTTCGGAACGCACCAGCAACACTTCCTCGCCGTCCCGCAATCGTCCCGCGCCGTCATTGCGGTTATTGTTTTCCAGCGCTTCCTGCAGCATCGCCATGGTGACGCCGCGCGCGCGCATGGCTGCATTGTCGGGCGCCACCTCAAACGTGCGCACCAGCCCGCCCAGCGCGTTGACATCCGCCACACCGGGCAGTGTCCGCAGGGCCGGACGAATGGTCCAGTCCAGCAGCGTGCGCCGCTCGGTCAGGGATAAATCACCGCCGTCAATGGTGAACATGAACATTTCGCCCAGCGGCGTGGTGATCGGCGCCAGACCGCCGCTGATGCCGGGCGGCATGTCGCCCATGATGTTGTTCAGGCGTTCTGCCACCTGGCTGCGCGCCCAGTAAATATCCGTGCCGTCCTCGAAATCTATGGTTATGTCGGTCAGCGCGTATTTGGTGACCGAGCGCAAAATTTTCTTGTTTGGAATGCCAAGCATTTCCACTTCGATCGGCGTGGTGATGCGCGCCTCGACCTCTTCCGGCGTCATGCCGGGGGCTTTCATGATGACTTTCACCTGCACCGGGGACACATCGGGGAATGCGTCAATCGGCAAATTCTGGAAGGCGTAAGCGCCACCCGCGATCAGCAGCACCGTCGCCAGCAACACCAGCATGCGCTGTGTCAGCGCGAATTCAATGAGCCGGGATAACATTATTCACCCCCTCCCAGGCCCTGCCATTTGCCCTTGACGGCCAGTACGCCGTCTATGGCTACCAGGTCACTATCCTTGAGCGGGCCGCTGATGGTGGCAGCCGTTGCGCTTTCATTTTCTACAGTGACTTGCTGCGCCCGGAAGCCATCCGGCGTTTTCACGAAGACGTAAGGCTTGCCATCCTGGCGCGCGACGGCGGCGGGCGGCAATTGCCACTGTTTCGCGCCGCTGCCCGCCACTTCGATGACGGCGACCACCAATTGTCCGGGATGCAATGTGTCTGCGTTATGCGTGATCTCACCGCGCACCATGATGGTCTGGTTGGCGGCGTCCAGGCTTTTGCCCATTGAAATGACGCGCCCGTTGGCGCCAGAATTCTGTATGCTGATCAGATCGCCAAGCTTCACGCGGACGGCATGCGCGGCGGGCAACTGAAGCTCTACCCACATCGGCGTCAGAGAACCGACTTTATACAAGGGGTCGGCGGCCGCAACGCGCTGACCGGCTATCGCCATCTGTTCCAGCACAAAGCCATCCAGCGGTGAGACGATGCGTATGGTGTTGGTAATTTTCTGGCTGTTTTCCAGCGCTGTGATTTCTTCCGGCTGCATGCCGGACAGGGCCAGCGTCTGGCGTGTTTCCTCCAGATCGGCTTCAGCCTGCGTGGCGGCGCTGCGGGTGGCCTGATAACGGCTTCTGGCGATAATGCCTTCTTTCAGCAGTTCATCATCGCGATTGAGCGCGCTGCGCGCAACCTGCGCCGCGCTTAAGGCGTTCAGCAACTGGCGTTGCTCATCCACCAGCGACGGGCTTTTCAATTCGGCCAATGTCTGGCCTTTTTCCACAGGCTGTCCTGCGGCGGCCAGCACCGCTTCCACAATGCCTTCGAGTGGCGCGCCGATCACACGCAATTGGTTATTCGGAATAACGGCTCTGGCGGGGTAGCCCGCACCCGCACCCTGCGTCACCGGGGACAGCGCGACAGTTTTTATGCCCAGCGATTTGGCCTGTTCCGCGGAAATGGTGATATTATCCTGCGGGCGTTGCTGCGCCCATGTGGCATTGCTGCTTAACAGCGTGGCGCATAGCAGCCACACAAAAGATCTTTGAAACATGAAATTCCCTCACGGTATCCATTGATAAAACAGAGGACGCACGCGCACGAGAAGCGCAAGGCGGCACTCTTCGCACGGCGCGGGCCGTGGTCAGCGGATTAAGCGCGAGAGGGGGGGTGCAGCAGCGGCCCCACGGTAATCGAGGCCGGATTGGTTTGCTCAATACCAACAAAGACTGATGAAGTTTCTTGCCGCGTATCCTGGGCGGCGGCGATCTGCGTGCGGTCGGCGATACAATGATGCTCGGACGCGGCAAGACTGTCTTTATCCTGCTTCTTGGAGGAGGAATGATCCGTGAAATTGTGTCCTGAGCCGGAAGAATCCGGCCCCACGGCGTGCGCCATGGGCGCAAGCACCAGAGAGAAAACAACACACAGAAGTGCGAAGAAGCGGTTCATGGCGCCCGTATAATGCAATGCGTAACGCTACGCAAATCTTTTTAAGGAAGTGTGAACTTACCAATTTCCACCGGCAAGCCGGCGGCGCGCCATTCCGGCAGGCCGTCTTCCAGGCGGCGGATATTGAAGCCGCGCGCTCTCAACAGGGCGACGGCTTCATAAGACAGTACGCAGTATGGTCCGCGGCAGTACGCGATGATTTCATGCTCAGGGTGAAGATCGGCCAGGCGCCGTTTGAGTTCGCCCAACGGGATGTTGATGGCGCCGGGAAGATGGCCAAGGGCGAACTCGTCTTCGGGCCGCACATCGAGCACCGTCACGATGCCCGCTTCGAGACGGTCCAGCAGTTCCGTCCGTGAGACGGCGTCCAGACTGTCGCGCTCATTAAAGTAGCTGCGCACGATACGTTCAACATCAGCCGACTGGCGTTCTGCGATACGCCGCAGCGACGCCAGCAAGTCGAGGACAGGGGCGTCCGCCAGCCCGTAAAAGATGAACTTGCCGTCGCGGCGCGCGCTTACAAGACCGGCGCGGCGCAAATGTTGGAGATGCTGCGACGTATTGGCGATAGACGCCCGGATGCGATCCGCCAACACGTCTACATTCCGCTCGCCCTGCGCGAGTTGCTCCAGAAGTTCCAGCCTGTGCGGGTGCGCAACCGCCTTCGCCACGGCTGAAAATTGGGCGAACAGGGCCTGTTTGGGATTTTCAGTTGACATGCTTCGCCAATCATTATTATATCATTCAATAGAATACTTGATTATTTTTCATGAACGCCCCCGTTTGTCAAGACCGTTACGTGTGAGAGGTGACAATGCCCGAGACCCTGCTCCTGTACGAACCCGCCATCCGTCTGAGCGCTTTCGCCGGCATTTTTGCGGCAATGGCGTTGTGGGAGATGCTGGCGCCCCGGAGGCCCCAGGCCATCGGACGCCTTCAGCGCTGGCCGGGCAATCTCGGCATCGTCGCCCTTAATACGCTGCTTGTGCGGCTTGTTTTTCCAACCGCCGCCGTCGGGGTGGCCCAGCTCGCCCAGGCGCAGGGCTGGGGACTATTTCACGCGCTCCAGGCGCCGGCCTGGCTCGCAATCACCGCCTCGGTAATTTTTCTTGACCTTGCAATTTATTTTCAGCATGTGCTGTTCCATGCCGTGCCCGCATTGTGGCGGCTGCATCGCATGCACCATGCCGACCTCGAGTTCGACGTCACCACAGGCGCGCGGTTTCATCCCGTTGAGATACTTCTGTCTATGGCCATCAAGCTCGGTGTCGTCGCATCACTCGGCATGCCAGCGGTGGCGGTGCTGATCTTCGAGGTGCTGCTCAACGCGACATCGATGTTCAACCATGGCAATGTTCGCCTTGCTGAGCGGCTTGATGGCGTGCTGCGCTGGTTCGTGGTCACGCCGGACATGCACCGTGTGCATCACTCGGTCCTGCCTCGCGAGACCAACAGTAATTTCGGCTTCAATGCCCCTTGGTGGGACCGGCTGTTTGGAACCTATCATGCGCAACCCGCCGCCGGGCACCAGGAAATGACGATCGGCATCGGGCAGTTCCGTGATCCGCGCGAGCTCAGACTGGACCGCATGCTGGCGCAGCCGTTCCGCGAAGACGCCCGCCTTTATCCGTTAGGCCAGAGGGAGAATGCCGGATGACGATGCGCACACTCCTGCCGCGCCTCCTGCTCACACTCGCCATAGCTGGCGCGGCGATCTGGCTGGCGCTGCATCGGGACGGTATCGATCCGGCGCTGATCGAGCGTTCAATACGCGATCTCGGCCCATGGGCGCCGTTCGCCCATATCGCCGCCTTTGCCATTGGAACGGTCCTCTTCCTTCCCGGCGCCATTTTCGGTCTGGCTGGCGGCATGCTGTTTGGCCCGCTGTGGGGAACGGTCTTCAACCTCGCTGGCGCGACGCTGGGCGCGACCGCGTCTTTCCTCACCGCCCGTTACCTCGCGAAGGACTGGGTCAGGCGCAAGGCTGGCGGACGGCTTGAGCAGTTGATTGCCGGCGTCGAGGCGGAGGGCTGGCGTTTCGTTGCCTTTACGCGCCTGGTGCCCCTATTCCCGTTCAATCTGCTCAACTATGCGCTAGGCCTGACGCGCATTCCTCTGCCGCAGTACGTTCTCGCATCGCTCATCTGCATGATCCCTGGCACACTCGCCTACAGTTGGCTGGGGCATGCCGGCCGGGAGGCGCTCGCAGGCAACGAGGCGGCCATCCGCTATAGCCTGCTCGCATTGGCGCTCCTCGCGGCGATTGCTTTCTTGCCCCGGCTGATACGCCGCCTGCGTGGCGGCGAGCCGTTTCGGTGGATCGAGGTGGATGGGCTTGCGGGCCAACTCAGAGAACGCAGCGGCATTGCCCTAATCGACGTGCGCGGGCCGGACGAGTTTACGGGGCCCCTTGGCCACATTGGCGCAGCGCTCAATATACCGGTCGCTGAATTGCCTGGCCGGTTGATCGAGGTCAAAGCGTTCAAGGACAGGCCGGTCATATTGGTGTGCCGCACCGACAAACGTTCGGCCAACGCAGCGGCGTTGCTCCGCGAGGCTGGTTTTCGTGATGTCCATGTGCTGCGCGGCGGCATGGAGCGATGGAACCGGAATGGTCTGCCGGTCGAAGGCCGGGCGGCGGGTGGACAATCCTGAAGGGCCACCCGTCCTGAACCGGAGGTGAAGCCAATGAAGACACTATTCATTCTGAACGACCCGCCTTATGGAACTGAGCACTGTTACAACGCGCTGCGCCTCGCCCATGCGCTGCTCAAGAATGACCCGGCGACTGAGATCACCATCTTCCTGATGGCGGACGCCGTGAGCGCCGCAAAGGCGGACCAGAAAACGCCGGACGGGTACTACAATATCGAGCGCATGCTGAAGCGGGTGCTCGCGGCCAAGGGGCAGATCCTGCTGTGCGGAACCTGCATGGATGCGCGCGGGCTAACCAGCGCGGATATATTGGAGGGAGCGCAGCGCAGTTCCATGGACGAACTCGCTACTGCAACGCTTGGTGCGGATAAATTGCTGGCTTATTAGGCGGGTGCTGGACGGCTATCTAATGCCAGAACAGCTTCATTCCGCGCGAAGAGAAAGTCCGGCCATTTCGGCCAGTGGGTGTGACGGCCAATTCCATTGTACATCGGCAGACTTGATTCGTTAATGCTATGCGCCTATGTTCGCGGCATGCTGAAACGTTTAGCCATATATTTTCTGGCTCTTGCCGTCATCTCTGGATTGACGCTGCAAATTGCGGGGTCGGCCATGGCTTCGGCCGGGCCGCCCGCCATGGACATGCCCGCCATGGACATGGGTGGCGATTGCGATCAACCAGCCCCGCCGTGCAATGGCATGACGCCGAATTGCATCAACAGTACGGGTTGCCTTGTGAACGCCGCCACGCCAGTTGCCCCGCTCGCGGTTTCTGAGCCGTATCTTTGGGGGACTGTTGACTATTTCTCCCTGAACGCCACGCCAGACGGTGTGAGCGTCAAACCTGAACATTCCCCTCCCATCCCCCAGGCCTGAACTGATTCGAGCTGATCGCTGTTCGATCAACAGCGGTCGATCTTCAGGCACGCCACCGTCTTTGTACGGATGGTTATGAGGGATATCACATGTCCAGATTCCGTAATTCCGCTATTTTATCACTGCTTTTAATATCCGCCCCTTTGGCTGGCCGCGCAGCACCCGAAGACTATCGTTTCGAATTGGCCGCGCAACCTGAGAAAACCGGCACTGCAATGCTGGTCAGGCTCCGGCTGGTTACCGTGGCCGATGGAAAACCTGCGGCCGGCGTCGAAATTATCCATACGCAACTCGATATGGGGCCGGACGGAATGGCAGCTATGACAGCGCCGGTAAAGCCGCTGCCTGCAAGCGAGCCGGGCATCTACCTGTTTGAAGCACACCCCACGATGGCTGGAAACTGGGCCCTGAACCTGACCGCACAGGTGGAGGGCGAACCGCAGCCCATCACCGGCGCCGTCACGATTGCGGTCACGCAGTAACATGCGCCCGCATAGATGCGGCGCAGTGCGCCGCATCACTGCCGTCATGGGGATCACTCTGACGGCGGTGTTCGCGGCAACGTTATCCGTCAAAGCCAGTGACGCAGTTCCGGGCGCAACTGTCGATGAACTGCTTGTTATGGCGCGTCAGCTTAACCCCGAACTTGCTGCAAAGGCGCTGGAAAGCGAAGCGGCGCTTGCGAGGGCGGCGGCGGCTGGGACGCTTGACGATCCGGTGTTCAGGATCACTTCCGACGAAGTGGACCGCACCGGCGGCGATCGCATCAACAAGATGATCTATTCGCTGGAGCAGGAGTTTCCGCTCTGGGGTAAACGGCGCCTGCGCCGCCAGATCGCGCAAGCCGAGGCAGAAAGTGTCCGCAGCCAGCAACAAGCGGCCGCCATTGAACTGGATGCGCGAATTAAAACCGTGTTCGCGCAATACTGGCGCGCGGCGCGCGAGATCGAAGTGACGCACGATATGCATGCGCTGCTGCACAGTGTTGCGCAAAGCGCGCAAAGCCGTTACGCGCAGGGTATCGGATCGCAATCGGACGCTATTCGCAGTGCGCTTGAGCGCGGCCGTATTGATCTGGCGCTGGCGGCGATTGAACGCGACAAGCGCGGCGCGCGTGGCCAACTCAATGCGTTGCTGGCACGGGCGCCGGGCGCGCAGCTGGCTGAGCCCGTCGCTTTGCCGCCGCTGCCATCAGTGAGCGTGCTTGAAATGGATCGTCTGCTTGATCGTGCGCGGCAAAATAATCCGATGCTTGCATCCGTTGGTTATGAGATCGCGGCGGCCGAAGATAGAAGCCGCCTTGCCGAAAAGAACCGCTATCCGGATATAACTCTCGGCATTGGCGCGATTGATCGCGAGGATGGTCCGGCAGGGGTCATGGCGTCTGCCGGTATCCGGTTGCCCCTGCAATGGGGCCTTCGTAAAGAAAATATCCGTGCAGCCACTCTGATGGCCGGTGCCGCGCAAATGCGGCGTGACGCTGCGCTGCTGCAATTGCAAGGCGGTCTGGAAGAAGCCCTGACAGGGCTGCAAGCCACGCAGAAAACCGAAGCGTTGCTGACTACCAGCCTGCAACCCCAAACGCAAGCGGCGTACCGCTCTGCATTGAGCGGCTATCAGTTTGGCCGTGGCGATGTGACAGCGGTGCTGGACGCGGCGCATCGCACGCAAGAGATCCGGCTCGAACTGCTCAAGGTGCAGGCGGAACAGCAAGTCCTGCTCGCCGAGATTGAGCGCATTATCGGAGGCAGTCTATGAACCGTAATGCTTTAGCTATGCTGGGTGTGCTGGTTGCCGGTGGCGCCGCAATCGGCGGCTATTGGTTTGGCCAGCGCGTGGAACCGTCGATGACGGCAACACAATCCGCGACCGCAGTGCAGAAACCAAAAATTCTCTATTACCGCAACCCGATGGGGCAGCCGGATACCTCGCCGGTGCCCAAGAAGGATTCCATGGGGATGGATTACCTCCCCGTCTATGAAGGCGAGGAGCCTGACGACAGCGGCAGTGTTACGGTCAGCCTGGCGAAGGTGCAGCGTCTGGGCGTGCGCACCGAAGCGGTCAAACTGCGCGAACTGACCCGCACCGTTCGCGCCGCCGGAACGGTGCAGCCGGATGAGCGCCGGCTGACGATCGTCACGACAAAGTTCGACGGTTTTATCGAAAAGCTGCTGGTCAACGCCACCGGCCAGGCAGTGCAACGCGGGCAGCCGCTGATGCAGTTCTATGCGCCGGAACTTGTTGCCGCGCAGCAGGAATACCTTCTCGCGCGGCAATCCTTGCACGATATGGCAGGCGCCAGCGCGGACGTTCGCGCCTCGGCAACGCAACTTGCGAACGCAGCGCTGCAACGGCTAAAAAACTGGGATATTTCCCAGGAGCAAATCGAACGCCTCGAACGGGACGCGAGCGCGGCGCGGAGGCTTACGCTGTTTGCCCCTTCGAACGGGGTGGTGATGCAGAAAAGGGTCATCGAGGGCATGCGGTTTACCGCCGGTGACACATTGTTTGAGATCGCTGATTTATCTACGGTGTGGCTGATCGCCAATGTCTTCGAACAGGACCTTGCCGCTATCCGTCAGGGGGCGATGACTAAAATTAACGTTGTCGCCTATCCCGGCGAGGCGTTCACTGGCACGGTAGCATTCATTTATCCCGATGTTGCGCGCGATACACGCACGGTCAAAGTCCGCATCGAAGTTCCCAATCCGGATGGCCGCCTGAAGATGGATATGTACGCCAATGTGGAACTGACTGCGCCAGTCAGCGCTGGCGCAGTAGTGGCTGTTCCGGTTTCTGCGGTGCTCAACAGTGGAACACGCCAAGCCGTTCTTGTGGCGCATGGCGAAGAGCGGTTCGAGCCGCGTGTCGTCGAACTCGGCGCGCAGGCAGACGGTTTTTACGAAATCCGCAGCGGACTGCAAGCTGGCGAGATGGTCGTGACCAGCGCCAATTTTCTAATCGATGCCGAAAGCAATCTGAAGGCCGCGCTCAACGCCTTTACAAATCCCGCAGGTGACCCCAAATGATCGCGCGGATCATCGCGCTTTCGGCGCGCAATATGCTGCTGGTATTGTTCGCCACGGCTTTCATTATTGCAGCGGGAATCTATGCCGTGGTGCAGATGCCGCTCGATGCGATTCCCGATCTGTCCGACACCCAGGTTATTGTGTACACGGAATATCCCGGACAGGCGCCGCAGGTAGTGGAGGATCAGGTTACCTATCCGCTGACGACAGCGCTGCTGGCGGTGCCGCGTTCGCAGGTGGTGCGCGGATTTTCCAATTTCGGCGTCTCCTTTGTCTATGTGATCTTTGAGGAAGGCACGGATATTTACTGGGCGCGCTCGCGCGTACTGGAATATCTGAATTTCGCTGCCGCGCGTCTGCCGCCTGGCCTTACGCCTTCATTGGGGCCGGACGCCACCGGTGTCGGCTGGGTCTATCAATATGCCGTGCTCGGAACCCAGCGGACCTTGGCCGAACTGCGCACTTTGCAGGATTGGCTGATCCGCTACGCGCTCGCCACGGCCGATGGGGTGGCCGAGGTCGCCAGTGTCGGCGGCTTCGTCAAACAATATCAGGTGATCATCGATCCGCAAAAGCTGCAGGCCTATGGCATCCCGCTCGCAACCGTCTCCAAGGCCATCCGCAGCAGCAATCAGGATGTCGGCGGCCGCACCGTGGAAATGACCGAGACCGAATATGTGGTGCGCGGCCATGGCTATCTGCGCGGCGCATCCGACATTGAGCAGATCATGCTCAAATCTGAAAGCGGAACGCCGGTGCTGTTGCGCGATGTGGCGCGGGTCGAGATCGGCCCGGATGAACGCCGCGGTCTTGCCGAGCTAAATGGTGAGGGAGAAGTGGTCAGCGGCATCACCCTGCAACGCCAGGGGCAGAACGCGCTCGATGTCATCCGCAACGTCAAACAGAAGTTAGCCGAGATTGCGCCAGGCCTGCCGGAGGGAGTCTCCGTCATCCCGGTCTATGACCGCTCCGATCTGATTAACCGCGCCATCGACACCCTGAAGCGGACACTGATCGAGGAAAGCGTGATTGTCGGCCTGGTCTGCGTCGTCTTTCTGCTGCATGTTCGCAGCGCGCTTATCGCCATCCTGATGCTGCCGGTTGGCGTGCTCATTGCTTTTCTTGTCATGCATCTTTTTGGCATCAGCTCCAACATTATGAGCCTTGGCGGCATCGCCATTGCCATCGGCGCGATGGTCGATGCGGCCATCGTCATGGTCGAGAATGCGCATAAACATCTCGAACGCGCGTCTCCCGATATCCCACGCAGAGAGACATTGATCAAGGCGGCGGTTGAGGTTGGGCCGGCGCTGTTTTTCTCGTTGCTGATTATCACCGTTTCGTTCCTGCCGATCTTTACGCTGGAGGCGCAGGAAGGCCGGTTGTTCAAACCGCTGGCCTATACCAAGACGTTTGCCATGGCGGGGGCCGCCCTGCTTTCGGTGACCCTGGTGCCGGTGCTGATGCTGCTGTTTGTGCGTGGCAGGATCATCCCCGAGCAGCGCAATCCGCTGAACCGGTTCCTTATCTGGATTTACCGGCCCATTATCGCAACGGTGTTACGCTGGCGTTGGATCACCATGACGGTGGCGCTGGTGGCGCTCGGTGTCACCGCCTGGCCCCTGGCGCGGCTGGGCAGCGAGTTCATGCCGACGCTCAATGAAGGCACGCTGTTATACATGCCGGTCACCCTGCCCGGGCTGTCGCTTACCAAGGCGGCGGAACTGTTACAGACACAGGACAAGATCATCAAAAGTTTTCCTGAGGTGGCCTCGGTTTTCGGCAAGGCCGGGCGCGCCAGTACGGCCACCGATCCCGCTCCTGTTGAGATGACCGAGACAGTGATTACGCTCAGACCCGAACAGGAATGGCGGACGGGACTAAGTGTCGATCAACTGATCGCCGAGATGGACCGCGCACTGCAATTTCCGGGCGTCAGCAACGCATGGACCATGCCAATCAGGGCCCGCATCGATATGCTGTCAACCGGCATACGCACACCCGTCGGAGTTAAGGTATTCGGCGGCGACGTCGGAGAAATTGACCGTCTGTCCCGGCAGATAGAAGCGGTTCTGCGCTCCGTGCCCGGCACTACCAGCGCCTTTGCTGAGCGGATCGGCGGCGGCTATTACCTTGATATTCAGCCGGATCGCGCCGCATTGGCGCGGTATGGCCTGATGATCGGCGATGTCCAGGACACCATCCGCACCGCACTGGGGGGCGAGACCGTCACCACGACCGTCGAGGGCCGCGAGCGCTTTGGCGTCAATGTGCGCTATCCGCGCGACCTGCGCGCTGATCCGCAAGCCATCGGCAATGAGGTGCTGGTTGCCACGCCCGATGGCGCAATGATCCCACTCGGTCAGATCGCGGCCATTACGCTTGCGCAGGGCGCATCCACCATCCGGACGGAAAATGCCCAACTGGTCGGCTATATCTATGTCGACACGCGCGATAGCGATATAGGCGGCTTTGTGGCGCGGGCGCAACGCGCGGTCGCCGGGCAAGTGGAATTCCCCCCGGGCTATCGTGCGGTCTGGAGCGGCCAGTTCGAATATCTGGAACGCGCCAAAGCCCGTCTCATGCTTGTCGTGCCGCTGACCATCGCGATCATCTTTGTCCTGCTATATCTCAATTTTGGCCGCCTGACGGAAACCCTCATCGTCCTGCTCTCGGTGCCGTTTTCGCTGATCGGCGGGGTGTGGCTGGTCTGGTGGATGGGATTTAACCTCAGCGTTGCCGTCGCAGTTGGCTTTATTGCTCTGGCCGGAGTTGCCGCCGAAACCGGCGTTATCATGCTCATCTATCTGGATCAGGCGCTGAATGAAATGCTGGCCAAATGCAGGCGCGAGGGGCGCGCACTTACACGGGCGGATTTACAGGCAGCCATCATGACCGGCGCTGTCGAACGGGTGCGGCCGAAAATGATGACGGTCGTGGCTATCATGGCTGGGCTACTGCCGATCCTGTGGAGTTCCGGCGCGGGGTCTGAAATCATGCAGCGCATCGCCGCGCCGATGATCGGCGGTATGGTGTCATCGACCATTCTGACCTTGATCGTCATCCCGGCAATCTACGCCACCGTCAAAGGCGGACGCGGAACGCCCGCCACAAAGAAGCGCCTTGCCGGCATCATAGTGCAGCACCTCCCCAAACCGGGGTAGATATTCGCGGCAAAGATTGCGCGAGAGTGCCCCGGCAAGAGCATCGCAAATCGTATCCGGATGTCCAAGACACTTACACTCAACTATCCCGACGGAGCCGGCAGAACTCTCAAGCGAAGAGGCAAATAATGACTCCTTCACTCGATCTCGCGTTGTGCGACCGCAACGCCCTCGCTTATCCGGTCGCTGGGGTGCAGCACGACTTTGTCGCCTTCGGAAAGGCCAGATATGATCTGCGCAGTCTGGTTGTTTCGTTGCCCCAGGGTGACAAGGGTGCTGCGCGCGCGGCCATCGCGGATGGTGAACGCCGCCCAATCATTTCCCTTGCGGAAAAATGCCCCGGCTGGCGCTGTCAGCACATTATCGCCTTGCCAGATGCTGACATGCACGATGACACGGTAGTCATGCCCCAGCTTCGCCCACGCTTCCGGCGGACCGGTGAAATCGATCCAGGTGCGCACCCGCTGCTCCTCGATGCCCAGAGCGGAAATCTTGACGAACCCCGCCGGATCAATGCGGCGCACCCGGCCCTGAAGCGGCGCGCCGCCCCAGCCGTCGATCCGCACGGGTGCGCCGGTTTTGATCTGAACGGCGTCGGTCGACAACAGTTCCGCGACAACTTCAAGATCATTGGGATCGCCGATCTCGATCAATGGCATACCGGCCTGCACAATGGTTTCGCTCTCCTGAATGATCTTCAGCACACGGCCCGCCACGGGGGAGCGTATCTGGATACAGCATGCGGAATCTGATTGCGCGGGAACGCTGGATGGGTCGATCAAGCGCGCCGCGACACTCGCGCGTTCGCTACGCCGGACGTCAAGCTGCGCCTTTGCGCTGGCCAGCGCCGCCGCATTGGCCTCGGCGTCAAATTTGGCCTTGTCCAGCGCCCTTACTGCGATCGCATCGGTGCGCGCCAGCGCTTGCGCCCTGTCAAGTTCCTTGCGGGCAAAGTCGAGCGAGGCTGCAATTCTGCGCACCTCGGCTTCGGCCAGTTTTTCAGCCGCACCGGCGGCGGCCGCCGCCGCCAGCAATTGCTCGTGCGTGCTGGCGTCGTGAAACGCCGGGGTCACCGGCTGCATTACCGCCACGACTGTCTCGTCTGCAATCACCTGATCCCCGGCATCGCGCGCCGTCCTCAGAAGCTTTCCGGAAACCGGCGCGGAGACGGTATAGACTTCACGCACGCTGGTTTTTGCCTCATCGTCGACGGTAACTTCCATCGCGCCTTTCGTGACCACCGCAAAATCAACGGGAACGGGTTGCGGCCATGCCAGCCAGACGATGCCTGCTACTGCCAGCCCCAAACTTAAGACGCCGAGTGACCGTTTAATCCATATACTGCGCATGGTTTAATCCCGTGTTTTGAGGACGCTTACAAGGTCCAGCCGGTTGACGCGCTGGCGCATGACGAGGGCGGAAAGCACGGCTGCGGCAATCACAATCACGCTGGCCAGTACATAGGTAAGGTTGCTGACCGTCAATGGCACCCGCATCAGTTCGCCCGCTAAATTGGTCCGCATGATCCAGGCCAGACCATAGCCGATGGCCCATCCCGGCGGCTGCGCAATCAGTGTCAGCAGCGCCAGTTCGAGCAGCAGGATGCGCAATACTTCGCCGCGTCCGAAGCCGATGACGCGCAGTGTGGCCAGTTCCCTTGCATGCTCCGAAAGCGAGATCCGCGCGCCATTATAGACAACCCCGAATGCGATGGTTGCGGCAAGCCCGGTATAAATGCTCGCCATTGAGGTGACCAGCAAGGCCAGCGTCTCGCGGAAATTCGCCAGGGAAACCCGTTGCAGCGCCATGCCGCTGACCACCGGCATGGCTTTCAGCGCATCGAACAGAGGTCCGCGCAGGTTCTCGTCGAAACTGATCTGGACGCTGTCCACTGCGGGCGCCTCGCGCATCAGGCGCGCCAGCGCGCCGGCGTCCATCATCCCCCTGATGCCGAAATAGTCCTCGACCATCGCGACAACGGGCAGGGATACGGTTCTGCGCCGCTCCTCCAGCAGGTCGATCTCGACACTATCGCCGGCATGCACCCCAAGCACTTTTCCCAGCATATCCGAGATCGCCAGGCCGGATTCCGGCAGTGCGACAACCCGCAGATCGACATCAATGATCCGGCTGAGATCAGAATCAGGCGGCCTGCCGCTGAGCATTATGCGGCGTTCGATATTGCCAAAGCGGATGCGCGCGGCAACCTGACGGTACGGCTCGACGGCCAGAACGCCGGGCAGCCGCGCCACCTGATTGACCACATTTTGCGGACGCTTCTCGATGAAGCTTACCGTCGCGTCCTGGCGGTCGGCCATGAAGAACGTCACATCGATCAATTGCTCCATCGTGTCTCTGGTGAACAGCGACACGACGAGTATCGCCGTCGCCAGCGCCATTCCCAGCAGCGTGAAACCCGCCCGGAACGGATGATGTGCGATATTGCGCAGCATCATCATGACTGGTTGCGTGAGATACCTGCCCAGCGCAAACCGTGCGGGTAAAAAATGGCGGAACACCGGGGGTGCGGGCGGCTGCATGGCAACCGCTGGCGGCAGCGTCACGACATCGCGCAGCACCCGCACGGCGCCAAGAATTGCAGCGGCGAGACTCAATCCGCCAGCCAGGACGTAGAGATCAGGATTCTGAATAAAAACCAGAAATGGAAAACGGAAAAAATCGCCGAACAGTTTTGTGACCAAAATGCCAAGCCAGGCGCCGACCACGCCGCCAATGACCACACCGATCAAGACGATGACAATGACAAATTTAATATAGTGCGACGCGATGGCAAGGCTGCCATAGCCCACCGCCTTCAAAAGCCCGATCTGTTCACGCTCCAGCGCCACCAGCCGGCTGAGCGTGAGATTGACCAGAAACGCCGCAACCAGAAGAAAAATCGGCGGCAGGGTGCGGCTCATATTATTGAGCATGTCAAGCTCGTGATCCAGAAACTCATGCGAGGCCTGATTCTTGCGGCCATAGGCCGCGCGTCCGCCATAGCGGTCCAGAGCCGCATCAAGACGTTCAATCACCTCCGCCTCAGACGCCTCGCGCGACAGCTTCAGTGTGACCGAGGAAAAGGCGTCTTCAAGATCATATACATTGGCCAGCGCCCGTTCAGACATCCAGATAACCCCGAAACGCCGGTCATCCGGCACCATCATATCGCCCGGACCAATTGCATAAATGAACTCGGGTGAAAGAACCACGCCGGTCACCACAAGTTCGCGTTTGCGCCCATTCAATATCGCCGAGAAACGCGCGCCAGGCATGAAGGCGTGCGCATTGGCGAAGTTTTCGTTGACGGCGACTTCTTCCAGGCTGCCGGGCTGCGGCAGGCGGCCTGAACGGATATAAAGATGGTTAAGTCCGGGTTTTTCGTCTTCGGGCAGTGAAATGAACTGGCCCGTTGCGGGCTGACGAAAATTGGGAATGTCCAGCAGCGCCAGCTTGGCAATGCGCGTGTCAACCGCGGCGACGCCTGGAATTTCCGCAATCCGCGCCGCCAGCGATTTGGGTGCGCGGCGAACATTGGCGAATATATCGGCAAACTGATGGCGCTCATAATAGGCGGTGCGGGTTTCTTCGAGCGAGCGGTAGGAACCGACCGCCATCACCAGCGAGGCCACGCCGCCCGCAATCACCAGTGCGATTGCCAGCACCTGGGCCCACAGCCGCCACAGATCCCGGAACAATTTGATATCGAGCGCGCGCACGGGACTTACCAGTCCAGCGCGGCGGCGGTGCGGCGCGTTTCGTTCTTGTGTGTTCTGGAGATTTTCCCGTCGGCGAAGAACAAAACCCGATGCGCAACGTCCTGAATAATGGCGTTATGGGTGATGATCAGCACCGTGGCGCCCAGTTTAGCGTTGATTTCGAGCAGCGCTTCGATCACCCGGATGCCGGTTTTGGAATCCAGCGCGCCGGTCGGCTCGTCGCACAACAGCACCTCGGGCCGCTTGGCGATGGCGCGCGCGATAGCGACGCGCTGCTGCTCGCCACCGGAAAGCTGGGCCGGAAAGTGACGCATCCGGTCTTCCAAACCGACATGCGCCAGCGCCTCGTCCGGGCGCATCGGATTTTCGGCGATCTCGGTAACCAGCGCAACATTCTCATAGGCCGTAAGGCTGGGGATCAGATTATAAAACTGAAACACAAAGCCCGCATGCTTGCGGCGGTAGGCCGTCAGGCCGCGATCACCCAGCGCCGTTAAATCCATATCCCGGAAAAACAGCGTGCCGTGTGTCGCATGATCGATCCCGCCCAGAATGTTCAGCAGCGTGGATTTTCCACTGCCCGACGGCCCCAGCAATACGACCACCTCACCGGCCGGTATCTCAAGGTCTACCTCGCGCAAGGCGCGCACCTCAACCTCGCCCGAAGTGTAGATCTTGGTCAGCGCTTTTGCAGTGAAGATTGCGCCGGTCATGGTTTTTTACCGGCCATGGGTGAGAATATCCGGCGGCTGGCGGCCTGTGAGGCGCGGAAAAAAGCGCGGCGTCACCGCCGCCCAACGCTGGTATGCGTCACCGAACTCGGCCCCGGCAGTCTTTTCCTCGATCCGCGCCAGGCGCAGATACATGAAAGTGAGCACCGGGAACATTGCAATCGTGAGAAGGGTTGGCCATTGCAGCAGGAAGCCGAACATGATGGCGATAAAGCCCACATATTGCGGGTGCCGGATATAGGCATAGATCCCTGTTGTTGCGAGCGCATGGCGGCGCTGCGCCTCGTACAGCACCTTCCAGCCTGCTGAGATCAGCATAAATCCGCCGCCGATAAACACGAAGCTCAGGACGTGGAAAGGCCCAAAATGCGGGTTGGCCTTCCAGCCGAACAGCGTCTCCAGCAAATGTCCGGCATCATGCGATAACCAGCTAACGTCCGGATAGCGGGATTGCAGCCAGCCCGAAAACAGATAGATCGTCAGGGGAAATCCGTACATCTCCACGAAGAGGGCCACCAGAAAAGAACTGAAAGCGCCAAACGAGCGCCAGTCGGTTGAGGTTTGAGGTTTGAAAAAACTGAACGCGAAACCAATAAAAATAACGGAGTTCAGGATCGCCAGCCCCCACAATCCATAGGCGGGAATATCTTGCGCATGGTCCATGGCTATTTCTCCTCAGAAGAATGGCGATGCTTGCCCTGTCCGCCATGCATGAAAAAATGCATCAGCGGACAGGCCAGGATCAGCAGGTAAGGCAGCCAGCCGAGCAAATGCAGGCCGTGACCAGTGAAAATCAGCAATCCCAGAATCGGCAGCGCCACGAGCGTTGCGATTCCGGCGCGCGAGAACAGCCAGCTTGCGCCCTTACGATATGCTGGATCATTTTTCCGGGGCATGGGGTGTCTCCCGGATACTGTTTTGCAAACCGCCGGGTGGCATCATTTCAAGGCTCAGGGCGTCCATCTTTTCACGCATGGCTTTCATCTCGCCGGTCATTTCCGGCATGCGGCAATCATTTTCGTCTACAGCGCAATATTGCATGTAGGTGCGCATGAGCTTCATGCGCTTTTCCATATATTCCAGATCAGCGATCTCCTGGCAGTGCGCCTTCATGACCGGCATGCAATGCGGCATGGAACGGTGCGCTTCCAGATCCTTCTCCATCTGGTGCATGTCCTCCTGCATGGCGCGCATTTTTTCGCTGTGCTCTATCGCCGCCGTCTGGCCTACGGCATAGTCTGCAACAAGCATGAACATAGCAAGACCAAGCGCAAGAGTGTAAAATTTCACCGCAGCCTCCCTACACCATCTTGAAACGAACGCCTTTCAACGTTCAAGCCAGATTAGCTAAACCCTGACCGGGTATTCGCGCATTGATCTGAATCAACCGCCATCGCCTTTCTGCGCGCGCATTAATTTCTCTACCGTTTTGGCGAGCAGGGCGGTGATGTCGATGGCGTTGCTGGGATGCAAGACAATATTGCATGTGACGATTTTCTGAACTCCGGCAACACTGAGATCGTCATAGGCCTGCCCGGCGAACAGGCCATGGATGCCCACGGCGATAATGTCCGTTGTCCCCGCCCCGCTGATTGTCGGGCCCGCATGCGCGGCTGCCGCCGGCATCGTATATATTTCCGGCAGGCTTTTGTGGCGATGCAGATGCGGGTCCACCGTGACCAGCCAGTCGAAATGCCGCCCCAAAGCGTTGGCGAAATAGGTGGATGTGATCCCCTCGCCAGGCTTGAACCTTGTGTCCTGCCGCATATAGGCAAGATAGGGACAGATCAGCCCAACCGAACGCGCCCCCCAGCTCCTTCGCGGTCTCCGCAAGAAAAATCATTGGCAGAAACTTCGCATCCGGCCGGTCGAGGCTGCATACCAGAATGACGTCTCGCCCCTGCACATCGGCGCTGATCCGCACATATGTTTCGCCATCCGGAAAGTGGCGCATTTCGGGAAGGGTGTATTCCGCAGAAAGCGCCGCCGCGAGGCTTACGCCAATCGCTTCATTTCCGGGCAGCGCCAGCAGCAGCGGTTTCATGCATCGGCCTCCAGCCTGATCACGCCGGGATGACTGGCGACATAGTCCAGCGCATAGGCAAGCTCGCCCTTTGATTCCGCATGCACCGTATAGAGCGGCATGCCTTTTTCCACCTGCGCGCCAAGCGGTGCGTGAAACGCCAGCCCCGCCGTCTTGGCGACCGCCCCGCCCCAGACGATGCATCCGCCTTCCTGCTCGACCACGCGGCGCATGGCGGGACGGTATTGACGGACCGGGCGGTCCGTATAGGGAAACGGCGCCTTGACCACGTCCCAAAGCTTAAAGCCCGTCATAAGCCTTGCTGTCATTCTCCGACGCCCATTCGCCAAATGTAGCGAACGGATCATCCGCAGCCGCCGGCGCCGACCTGGTCATTATGACGCGGCCCTCTTCGATATGATAGGCGATGGCGTCGCCCTTCCTGACGCGCAGCGCCTCGCGCACCGCCAGCGGGATCGTTGTCTGCGCCTTGCTGCTGATTTTACTGGTGATCATGGGGGTGCGACTCCGGTAAGGATATTCCTTACTGCAATAGGCCCCACCATCCGTGTCAAGGCCGGGAGGCGGTCATGATCCCAAGGCCGCCTGTTCGGGGGCCATGCGTCAATCCTGCCTGGCCCAATCGCGTTAATCATGGAAATATTAAAAAAACATAAAATTTTAATCCCGCATACCTAATCCTGGGTATGACAGGAGGCCTTTATTCTGACACAATTCCTCTGAGGAGACATTAGGGGCGGATTAGGGCGGTATGACTTTAGGTTTGCACGTCCCGTATTGCTGTCATTACCCGCTAGGCGGGTAATCCATGCCTCGTGGTCAGGCCCTGATAGGTTATCTGGATTGCCCGGACCTGGCTGCGCCGTAGCAAAGCTCCGGCTTCGCCAAGGCGAGTAAACCGGGCAATGACAAAGTGAGTGCGGATAGAGACAAACCCACTATCATACCACTAGGGACCGCTCTTGGGGGTTGCCATGGACGAAGCCCGGATTGGAACGCTGATCGAGACCATCTACGCCTCGGCCTTCGGGGAAGACGGCTGGGATTCTGTGTTGCAAACCCTGCGGACGGAATTTCATGCGGCACAGGCATCTTTGCAGGTGCGGGAATGGTCCGAAGGTAAACACCTTTTTATCGCCTCAACGCTGGATGCATCATGCTTAAAACCTTACAATGCGCATTTTCACAAGCTTGATCCATCGGGCCCGGCCAATTACACGAAAATGCCATCGCTGGTGCAGGGGCAGATAACATGCGACGTGGAGATGTTTACAGACCGCGCCGCCTGGTTCCGCTCCGAGTTTTACAATGATTTCCTCCGGCAGACCTGCGACATGGGCCAGCCGCTGATCTCTATCCTCTATGCATCGGAGCGAGAGGTTGGTGATTTTCTTGTCCATCGCCCGCCATCGGGCGAGGAATATAGCGATGGCGACAAAAACCTGATGCGCCTGCTTGCGCCGCATCTCAATCGGGGCCTGCAAATCTACCGCGAACTGGAGGGGCTGCGCGGCAAGGCCGGCCTGTTTGAGACCGCGTTCGGCGCGCTGGGCGCGGCGTTTCTGCTGGACCATTACGGGCGGGTGCTGCGGCTGAACAAGGCGGCGGAATGCATGCTGGATAGCGGCGGCCCGCTAACGGTGTGCGAGGGCCGCCTGACGGCCCGCCATCCGCCCGATGACGACCGGCTGGCGGCGGCGTTAAAGCCGCTCCAGCCTGGCGTCGCGCCGCCTGAACTGATCCTGCGCGGCCCCGCCTCCAGCTTACGGCTAACTGTCACGCCGGTGGATGGCCTCAACGTGCCTGTGTTCTTTGATGTCACCTATACGGCAAGGGTGGCCTTCATGGTGACGGCGGCAGCGCTCGGCCCCAGCCTGCAAAACCTGATGGCCCTTCACGGCCTGACCCGGGCCGAGGCCGAGGTGGCGCTGCTGCTGAGCGAGGGGCTGCGCGTCCCGCAGATCGCCCTGCACCGCGAAACCAGCATCGCCACGGTGAACACCCAGCTCAAACAGATTTACGCCAAAACCGGCGTGGACGGACAGATCGCCCTGATCCTCAAACTGCTCGGGCGGCGATAGGGCTTTGTTACGGTGTCCTGACCATCCCTACCGTGTCATCTGAGCGACCCGCTGCGCCAGCGCCTGCGTGGCGAGAGCGAAGGATCTCCCGCATACCGTGTCCTGAGCGGGGCGAAGGGTTCCCCGCCCCTTGCATCACGCTCCACCCTGGGGGGATTCTTCGCCACGCCCAGGGGCCTGTGTTTGGGTCTGGGTTGCCCGGATAAACCGGGCAATGACAGAGTGGGGTGAGGCAATGACAGAGTGGGGTGGGGCAATGACAGAGTGGGGTGGGGCAATGACAGAGTGGGGTGGGGCAATGACAGAGTGGGGTGGGGCAATGACCAGCTTCTCATTGTCATTACCCGGCTTGTCCGGGTAATCCATGCCGCGCCCCACACTGTCAATCCTGAGCCGCCCCGAGTTCCACCCTGGGGGATCCTTCGCTCTCGCCACGCAGGCGCTGGCGCAGCGGGTCGCTCAGAACAAAGGGGGCGGCCCAATCGCGTTAACCATAGAAATATTAAAAAAACGTAAAATTTCAAGCCCGCATACCTAATCCTGGGGATGACGGCATGCATGCACCCCGCCAGAATTATCCGCATTCATACAGTAAGCGGAACATTAACTCCAACCCGGAAGGTGCAACATGCCAACCATAAGTGAATCCATTTCCAGTCTATATGTAGCATATTTTAACCGCGCCGCTGACCCGGAAGGGCTGGCGTACTGGGTCGAGGCGGCGAATGCCGGAATGCCCCTTACCGATATCGCGTAAAGCTTCAGCGTCCAGACCGAGGCAATCGCGCTGTATGGCCCGCTGACAAGCGAAAGTCTGGCAAGTAATACAGTGGCGCAGAACGCTTTCCTTTCGGCCATATATGTAAATCTTTTCAACCGGACAGAGATCGACGCCGAGGGGATGAATTACTGGAGAACGCAGTTGAATTCGGGCCGTTCGCTTGGCAATATCATTCAGGATATTGTCAGCGGCGCGCAGGGCGATGACGCCGTCGTGGTCGCCAACAAGGTGACCGTCGCGGAAGCGTTTACCGCGCTGATGGAGAGCCAGAATGTTGAGTTTTCGCTGGAGATAGCAAGGCAAGCGATCACGGACGTAACCGCGGCGCCATCTTCGATCACCAGCGCGCTGGAGGAATTTGACGACATCATCGCGCCGCCCGTGGTGACCCCGCCACCCGTGGTGGATCAGACGCCACCTCCGCCACCTCCGCCACCTCCGCCTCCACCGCCGCCGCCGCCGCCGCCGCCACCCGCTTCCATCGAAGGCACGGCTGGTGACGACACGCTCAATGGCACACCCAATGCCGATGTGATCAACGGGCTTGGCGGCAATGACACCATCAATGGCCTGGCTGGAACCGACACGCTGAATGGCGGCGATGGCGATGACACTTTCCTGTTCACCACTGGCGATGTTGGTCCGGGCGAGATCATCAATGGTGGTGATGGGATGGATACGATTTTAGTAAACGGAGTAAGCTCTCCCCCCACCTTCTTTCACTCTCTGGGAAGCGCGCCACTGAGCGATGCCTCTATCGAGCGGATATTGATCACCTCGAAGGGGGCCACACTCGTCCAGGCGCAGTTCGCTGGCAGCCAGTTGCATGACCAGGCGATAGTGGTTAACGCCTTCAACGACCCGGATACGCCCGACACCTTTTTTCGTGGGATTTTGGCGATTAACGCCAGTGGCGGAACACAGAATTTCTCGAAACTTGACTTTGCCGATTCATCCGACGCCAGTGGCGTCGATGCCTTCGTTAATGATGAAATCTTCATTTTCGGAAGTGCCGGGGACGATGACATCACCGGGCCCAATCGCCCGTCTGTCATTGGTACCGATTTTTACGGTTCTCCGGGCGCGGATATTCTACGGGGCGGTACGGCGGGCACCAACACCTTCCACTACTTCAACACTTCCGACGTCGTGGGCGACACCATTTTTGGTGGCACCGACCCGAGTATACTTAACCCGAATGCACTTAGCGTAAGCGGCGCACCGGGCACCATCATTGATTTCTCTGGCCTGACAAATGCCACCCTGGCGGACGCCAATATACAGGATGTACGCTTAGGCAACGGAAATACTGGCATCTTCACCGGTGCGCAACTGGCTGGTCAGGCCATTGCGGTTTTGGGAAATTCCGCAGGCGTGGAGACCGTGGAGACACTGACGATCAATGCTTCGGGCACACAGACTTTCTCGGGACTTACATTTTTTAACTACTTCGCCAGCGGCACCGACATCATCAACATCAATGGCGGCAAAGGGGATGACAATATCACCGGCACCAGCATCAATGACCGCATTTTCAGCAGCCTGGGCGCCGATACGCTGGACGGCGGCAATGGCAATGATATCTTCACCTATTTTGGCAGCGGCGTGAAGGGCGATGCGTCGGACAGCTATGTGCTGGGCGACACCGTCAATGGCGGCGCGGGCGATGATACCCTGCTGGCCTATTTCTCGACGGACTTCAGAACCCTGTCCAACGGCGCTACGCCGCTGACAGACGCCGCCATTTCGATTGAGCGCATCCTTATCAAGGCGGAAGGGGGCGGCGCGTTTGACTTCGACACCTACGCCACTTTCAATGGCAGCCAGCTGGATAATCAGACAATCGCGGTCAACGCCTATAACGATCCGGCTTTGGCGGACACCGGTAAATTCGCGGCGCTGAGCATTGTCGCCAACGGCGCGGCGCATGATTTCTCGAAGCTTACCTTCAGTAAAATCGACACCACCAGCGCCGATGTCACCGCCTTTAACGCGCTCAATAACCGTGTCTTTATCTCCGGCAACGCAGATGCAAACACCATTACCGGCACCAGCCGCACCGACTTCTTCTTCGGATTCTCGGCGGGCGACGCGATGAATGGCGGCGGCGGCTCGGACGGATTCATATTCCGGGCTGGCGACACGGCAACTGGCGTCACCATCAATGGCGGCGACGACGCCGGCGTGGATAATATCAACGCCCAGGCCTCAACCGATTTCTCCGCCCTTAACGGCGGCGCGGCGCTGACGGCCAATGGCCTCGAAGCTGTCATCATCACCCACAAGGGGGCAAACGCTGTTTCCGCCACCCTGAGCGGCGCGCAGCTGACCGGTCAGGCGATAAGGATCAACACCGCCAAAAATTCGAGCGACCCAAGCGACACCACGAATGTGGCGACGCTCAACATCAACGCTTCGGGCACGCAGGATTTCTCGAAGCTTACGTTTGGCCAGATATACTCCAACTCCACCGCCTTCGTCAGCGGCACGGACATCATCAACATCAATGGCGGCGCCGGGGATGACAATATCACCGGCACCAGCATCAATGACACGATAAACGGCGGCGGCGGCAATGACCGTTTCTTCGTCAGCCCCGGCGGGGATACGTTGAACGGCGATGCGGGCATTGATGATTTTGTTTTTGTTGGGGGCGGCGGCACGGCGGCGGGCCTGACCATTAATGGCGGGAATGACAGCGATGGTCTAGTCGTCGGCATTTCGACAGATTTTTCGGCGTTGAATGGCGGCGCTACGCTGACATCCGGCTCTCTGGAGCGCGTATTAATTGCAACCAAGAGCGCTGTTGCAGTTAACGCCACCTTTGATGGCGCACAATTGAACGGCCAGACAATCTCTATCAATTCCTTTGATAGCTCTAATCCGGGCGCGAACGTCGCAGCATTAACGATCAACGCAGCAGGCGCCCAGAGTTTTGCCGGTCTTACTTTTGAGCAAGCGTTCACTGGCTCCAACAACGCCTTCGCCAGCGGCACGGACTTTATCAAAATCTTCACCAGCGCCGGGGCCGATGACATCACCGGCACCAGCAGCAGCGATTTTATCTTCAGCAGCCTGGGCGCGGATACGCTGAACGGCGGCGATGGCAATGATGCGTTCGTCTATTTCGGCAGTTTCAGTCCGACAGTTAGCGTGTCGGGTGACCCGGCGGTCGACCAGGCGCTGGGCGATACGCTGAATGGCGGCGCTGGTTCTGACGGCATTCTTGCCTATTACTCAACCGACTTCAGAGGACTGGCGGGCGTAGCCACCCTGGCCTCCATGTCGATTGACCGCGTGTTCATCAACACCAACGCAAAATCCGGCGCCAGCGCCTTTGACACTTTCGCCATCTTCGCGGGCAGCCAGTTGCACGATCAGGCTATAGCGATCAATTCCTATACCGATCCCAATCCCGCGCTTGCCGGGGACGCAGGTAAATTTGCGCAGCTGAGCATCGTCGCCAGCGGCGTCAATGATTTCTCAAAACTGAGTTTCGCCGACGCCTCGCCATCAGCAGCCACTAACGCCTTTGATTCCGCTAATGGTGATCGCATCAATATCTTCGCCGACAACGCCGCAGCAGACACGATCACCGGCTCCAGCTTCGGTGAAGGGTTCTTCAACTTCTCTGCTGGCGATAATATGAGTGGCAATGATGGCTTTGACGCCTTCTTCTTCACTGCGACAAGCGGCGGCACGGCGGCAGGCGTTGCCATCAATGGCGGCGCCGGTACGGATTCACTCATTGCTCTAGTCTCGACGGATTTCAGCGGGCTGAACGGCGGCGGAAAATTGACGGACTTCGGCATTGAACAGGTCAGGATCAGGGCCAAAGATGCCACAGCCGTAAGCGCCACATTTGACGGCGCGCAGTTAAGCGGTCAGTCAATCTTTATCAATGAGAGCATTAACCCGGCCGTTGGGGCCACCACGACAGGTGCGGAACTGATCATTAACGTGACTGGAACGGGAGATTTCTCCGGCCTTAAGTTCAACACACCTTTTGACACCGTTTTCCATGCCGCCTTCGTCAGCGGCACGGACATCATCAACATCAATGGCGGCGCCGGGGATGACACCATTACCGGCACCACAATTGATGACAATATAACCGGTGGCGGCGGCGCGGATATATTGGCAGGCGGCGGCGGCGATGACACCTTCATCTTCGACGCATCTGCTGGCGCCACGGCTTCGGGCATTACCATCGGTGACATGATCACGGATTTTGTCACTGGCACCGACAAGCTGTTGTTCAGCGGCGTGACCGAGGTGGCATCTGCCCAGCAAGCCGCCGTACAAACTGCGGTGGACGCGCTAGCGGGTGGTTCAACCGCGGCGCAAATCGCCACAGCGATGGCAACCGTCAACACCACCGATCTGGGCGTTTCGTTTGCCGTGTTTGGCGGCGACACCTATGTGTATTTTGAAACGACAGGCTCAGGCACTGGAGTTGCTGCGGATGATGTGTTTATCAAGCTGACAGGGGTTGCCTCCGGCTTCACTTTTGCGGGCGATATCGTCTGACAGGCGGCCATATCTCCCGGATATGGTGACGCCGTATCCGGGAGATGTATCAGCAAACCGGTTGCAGCATCATTGGCGTTTGGGGGCAATCGGGAAAGCCCCTATTTTGGCGCCACGACCCCGAGACCCCTATTTGGGCAGGGGAATCGCATATGCAGTCGGTCTTTTCCTTCTCCCCTCTCGCCAAGCGATGCTTGGCGTAGCCTGGTGTGGGAGAAGGCCATATTGGTACCTGCACCTTCAGGGGATGAGGGGTGCGCGCATTTATGTGCGTAATATAGAGGCTTTACTTTATTCCATTGCCCCCTCACCCCAACCCTCTCCCACGAGGGGAGAGGGAGCTACATCCAGCATACAAAATTTCATATGCGATAGCCCCCTATTTGGGGGCCATGACCATCGTCATCTGGCGGCCTTCCATTTTGGGCCACTGTTCCACTTTCGCATTGGCGGCGGTGTCTACCTGCACCCGTTCCAGCAGTTTCATGCCCAGTTCCTGGTGCGACAATTCGCGGCCCCGGAATCGGATGGTGACTTTTACCTTGTCGCCTTCTTCGAAAAAGCGCTGCACCGCCTTCATCTTCACCCCATAATCATGGATGTCGATGGTCGGGCGCATCTTGATTTCCTTGATTTCGACGACTTTCTGTTTCTTGCGGGCTTCATTGGCTTTTTTCTGGGCCTGATATTTGAAGCGGCCATAATCCAGAAGCTTGCATACCGGGGGATCGACGTTGGGCGACACCTCTACCAGATCCAGGCCCGCATCCATTGCCGCCTGAATGGCTGCACGGGTGGTGACAACCCCCACCTGCTCGCCTTCGCCATTAATCAGCCGGACATTCGGCACATCTATTTCTTCATTTACGCGCGGTCCCTCGCGGGACGGCGTCGCGGACATTGGTCGGCGTATGGTGTAAACCTCTCGATTGTTTGTAAGTTCCGGCCAGACAATATTCACCAGCAGCTTAATCGCAAGTGAATATTTCAGAAAAATCATCTTACAGAAGATTAAGCTGGGTTGCCACCTCGCTGATCGCAAGAGCCGCCAATGGATCGTGGCGCAATATGGTGACATCTGCCCCCCTTGGCGCGCACAGGGCAGGGTCGCTGGCCCCGGAAAATAGCACCACCGACGGGCATCCCGCCGCCGCGATCAGGTGCATGGGGCCGGTATCGTTGCCGATGGCCCATCTGGCCCCCCTGGCCAGGGTGATAATTTCCATAAAACTGGTGCGGTCCACAAAACTGACCGCGGATGGGCACAGGGCCTCGATTTCGTCCGCCAGATCACGTTCGGCCCCTGCCCCCAGGATGATGGTCTGCAATCCGCGTTCAGACAGCAAGGCCGCCAGTTCGCCATAACGCCGCGCGGGCCAGCGTTTTTCCGGGCGATGGCTTGAGCCGCCGGGAACCATCAGGATATATTTCCCGCTAGCCGGCAGGTTAAAGCGGCCAGGGTCCACCTGCGCCCAGGACAGATCGGCGGGGGGCGTGCGGGCAATTCCGGCCATGGCCAACTGTTCAGCCTGCCGGTCCAGCGTATGCATGAAATTGCGCTTCGGGTTGGCGTGCGGGTGGCTGCACCCCGCCGCAACGCCAGACCACTCCGCTTGTCGCATGAAATTCCGGTAGAGGCTCGACCGGGTAGAGGTTTGCAGATCATATACCCGTTCAAACTGTCCGCCGCGCAGCGAACGATACAGCCGCCACAGACCGGCAAGATCGCTTTTCGCCGGACGGCCATGGCTCCAGATCGTATCAAAATATCCGCAGGCCTCGCCCATGGCGGCAAAGGCGGGCGTGGTCAGCAGGGTAATATGCGCCCCCGGATGATGTGCGCGGATCGCCCTGAACGGCCCCATCGCCAGAACAAAATCCCCCAGCGCGCCAAGTTTGATGACCAGTATCCGCTTCATGACTTCACCAGCACGTCGCGGTATAGCGCCAATGTCTGCGCGCACATATTTGACGTGGAGTAATTCGCTAGCACATGGGCGCGCGCCGCCGCCACCTGTTCCGGCCCGCCGCCGCGCGGGGCCGCCAGCGCCTGCGCCAATGCCGCCGCAAGCCCCGCCGCGTCCCCCGGCGAAAATAAAATGCCAAACGCCGGGCCGCCAGCGCCGGATCGCAGCGTTTCCGCCGCCCCGCCATGATCGGCTGCAACGATCGTGCAGCCCATGGCCATCGCTTCTACCGGCACGCGGCCGAACGCCTCGGCGTCACTGGAAGCCGAAACCGCAATATGCGCGGCGCTATAGGCGGCAGGCATATCCGCAACATTGCCGGTAATGCGCAATTGCGCCTCGATTCCATAACGGCGCGCAGCCGCCCGGATTTCCTGTTCATAACCATCCCGGCCCTGTGCGTCGCCACACAGAACGCCAATCACATCCCGGCGGTCCAGCTTTGCCAGCGCCTCAATAAACAGGATCTGACCCTTCCATCTTGTCAGCCTTGCAGGCAGCAAAATAATCCGCGCCCCATTGGGAATTTTCCATGCCTGGCGCAACGCCGCCATTCGCGCTAGGGTGACGGCGGCGGGATCAAAACGCTGCACGTCAACGCCGCGCGCGATAACGGCAATATGATCCGTCAACGGATGGTAGGTTGCGCGAATATGCGCGGCCATGAAATGCGATCCGGCGATAACCCGGACGCCGCGCAGCATCACGCTGTTGTAAAGGCGCTTGAATATATTTCCCGCGCCATAAAATCCGTGAAAGGTTGTAACGAACGGCACGCCGGTAATTTTCGCCGCCGCCCATGCGCTCCATGCTGGCGCGCGGGACCGCGCATGCACAAGATCAACCTTCTGTGTACGGATCAGGGATGCAAGCCGGAACATATTGGCCAGCATCACTAGCGGATTTTTACTGGCCACCGGCATCAATACCAGCGCCCCCCCAAGACCCGCCAGCTCCACCGCCATCCGGCCCCCTGTTGAGGCAACCAGCGCCCGCCCGCCCTGCGCATGTACCGCGCCCGCAATATCCAGACAGGCGCGCTCGGCCCCGCCTGCATCCAGCGAAGGAATGATCTGTAACAGACAGTGTGGCGCGGCGGTTTTCATGTTCATGGACAGCCTTTTACAGGGCTATAGCATGCCGCCCGCGGCTTTTACCGGATTTTTCCCGCCTTCAGTTCGATGCGGGAAATGCCGCCCAGAATATCCGCCTCTGGCGCCACCATGCTATCCATCCGGGCGGATGGAGACCAGACTGTTTTCAGTTTTGCCAGTTCCGCAGTGATCTCCGCCATGCCCGGCAAGGTTTTGTCCAAGCCCGCGATCATCTGATCGGCCACGAAGATAAATCCGTGGGCGTCCTGATATTCCTGCAGGTTTACAATTTTGCCCTGCTTTACCCCGATCGCATATTCCGCGCTGGCCTGCTTTAACAGGGCCATGGCGGAGGTCATGGTGAAAGATGGCGATGTGCGCTTGCCCGCTTCAATCACGCCATGTGCGGCGTCAATTTTTGCGATCACGGCGTCATAGGCCTGAGCGATCTGGGCGGCGGTTTTTTTCTCAATGATTTGCTCAACCAGCGCGTCAAGCTCTGCCTCAAACGGGGCCGCGCCGCGCTTTTCCAGTTCAGGTTTCAGATTGTCATAGGTTTCCGCCGCCGGATGCTGGGCATGGGCCCCGGCATAATCCCAGTTGCCCAGCCCCGCCATTTCATGGGCGATATGCAGATGCCCCTTGGTCAGCAGCAGATTTACGGCGAAGACCTGATCCGGGTCTTCGTTGGTGTACCCGGCCTCACCACCTTCGCCCCCTTCTCCCCCCTCGCCGCCTTCCATGTTCATTGCATGCGTCTGATGCGCGCCGGCCGCCATGGCAGATGGGCTACCGTCCGCCGCCAAAGCCGGTAATCCATTGGCATTTAACAATAAACAGGCGCCAACCCCGAACCAGATCCTTGTTCTGTTTTCAGCCACGGGAAAATCCTTCGATAAGCATATTTATGATATTGATAATTAGTCGCAAAATATCCCTGTTGCAACATAAAGATATTCCAACATCAAACCAGACCAGTATGGAAGTATAATCAGGCATTCGTCCAGCGGACAGGAGAAACAAGTGATTTTGTGCATCGCGGATATGCTGCCAGCCGAACTGTTACAGGAAGCCCAGGCGCTGTTTGCCGGCAGCCGGTTTGTGGATGGCAGGGAGACTGCGGGCTGGCATGCCCGGCGGATCAAACACAATCTCCAGATCGCTGCAAACCAGCCGCAGGCGCAGGCGCTGCAGCAGAAAATTCTGTCGCAGATTGCCGCACACAGCGTAATTGCCTCGGCGGTCCTGCCAAGGCGGTTCCGGCCCCTGCTGTTCAGCCGTTATGAAACCGGCATGTCGTATGGCAGCCATGCGGATGACGCGATCATGGGCCGCGCAGGCGGCAAGGCCGGTGAGATACGGTCTGACGTTTCCTTCACACTCTTCCTCAGCCCGCCGGACAGTTATGACGGCGGTGAACTGGTGATCGAATCCGCTTCCGGCGAGCAGGTCTTCAAATTGCAGGCCGGGCAAGCCGTAATTTACCCGTCCACCAGCCTGCACCGGGTATGTGAAGTGACACGCGGCATACGCGATGCGGCAGTGGGCTGGGCGCAAAGTTATGTGCGCGATGCGGGGCAACGCGAAATGCTGTTCGAACTGGATACGGTGCGCCGCGCCCTTTTCAGACAAGATGGCAAAAGCCCCGAATTTGACCGCCTGTCGAAAGTCTATTCAAACCTGCTGCGCAGTTGGGCCGAGCTTTAGCGGCATGATCCATGTGGAACTGCCACACACTTCGTCATTGCTTCACTCTCGCCGCGCAGGCGCTTCATGGCAAGGCCTGTGGTTGTGACTCTGGATCGCCACGCGGCTTCGCCGCTCGCGATGACGATGAGGGCTGATTCAACCTGAAATCATCATGGTCTAAATAAAGCCTCGCCGCCCGAGCAGTTTGAGGATCAGGGCGATTTGCCCGTCCACGCCGGTTTTGGCGTAAATCTGTTTGAGCTGGGTGTTCACCGTGGCGATGCTGGTTTCGCGGTGCAGGGCGATCTGCGGGGCGCGCA